>PBTY01000068.1 GCA_002729235.1 Rickettsiales bacterium
CCAGATTGACTTTATGCGTTCTCAGGATTTGGGAATGGATCTGGAGAATAATCTAGTTCTATATGGGCCTGACTTAACAGATTTTGACAGTGTGTATATTGCCAAATTTGAAAGTTTTAAAAATGAATTAGTAAGGCATCCTCAGGTTCTTTCAGTTAGTTCAACAGGACGTTTATTTGGAGATAAAATGCCTCGTGGATTTACTTTCCAATCTTCAGCCGATCCTGACAAGAACACTTTTGGGAGTAATTGGATGCCGATGGATCATCAATTTGTGGAGCAGTTTGGTATTGATGTGCTTTCAGGGAGGTCTTTTGATCGATCAGACTATCACACCAATGGGGGAGAGGTGAACACAGCTATGCTAAATCAGTCGGCACTTAAATTATTCAAATTCGAATCTCTAGAAGATGCAATAGGAGGAAGAGTCATTGTAAAAAATTCTGGTCGAGAATATCGTATTGTTGGTGTGGTAAGTGATTTTCATCAGCGAATATTAAAAGAGACCATCGAACCAATTATTTTCTTCCCATTTCATGACAACAGCCATTTCATAACAGTGAAATATGTGGATGGAAAAGAAAAAGAAGCAATAACCTTGGCTCAGGACGAGTTTGCGAAGTTCTATCCTGGTAATTATTTTGACTATTTGTTCCTTGAAGAACATTTCAACGCTAACTATCAGGCAGATCAGTTAATAGGTGTGATGTCTGCGGGACTTACTGGGATTGCCATTATTTTGGCGGTATTAGGGTTGTATGGATTGGTTTTGGTGACCTTGCAAAAGCGAACCAAAGAGATTGGAATCAGGAAGGTTCTTGGGGCTAATGTAGGACAATTGCTATCCAGGTTTGGTGGTCAGTTTATTTTGTTAATACTAATTGCATCTCTAATTGGCTTACCTCTAAGTTATTTCGCTATTCAAAGTTTCTTGCAAGATTATTCATACAGTATTGGTATGGAGTGGTGGGTGATTGGACTGTCCGCATTTCTCATGTTGGGACTATGTGTTTTTACAGTTTTACTCCAAACCAATCGAATTGCCAAAAACAACCCGGTGGAGTCTTTGCGTTACGAATAGTTACCATTTGATCATTGGAAAGGGATTTAACGGATGGCTGACTGCATGACGAAACGTTTTGCCAAAGATCATTTTGGTAAATCCTTTTCTAGGATATTGGTTTTCCAGGTCTCGAATTAAGCTTAAAGGGAGATTAAATCGGATTTTGCCTGCGGTTAAGTCCATTAAATCAGCTTTTCGAAAAGCTTCTGCTTCAATGTTGCCTTTGATTTTGGTTAGCTTATGATGTTGATTGATAATGAAAGCAATTTCATCAGGTAGTAATCCATAGTCAGTATGGAGAAGGTATTGTCTGGCCAGATTTTCTGATCCATTTAGATAATCCATGTTATCATTTACCCAGATGTCTAAATCGTGAAAGGCTGCAGATATCGCTACCTTTTTGCTTTCGCGCATCAGCAAAAGTGTTGTGGCAAAATGATACACTCTTTGCGCATGATTGTGATAGCTTTCATAATCCGGTCCAAGGTTGTCTTTGAATTTATGGAGTATCTGGGTAATCAGTTTCACATTTGTTGCTGTTTGTACAGGTAAGATATGAAGGATTTCATATCCTTGAAAAACACACAATCGATTGCGCTAATTATTTAATACACCTATCTTCGAATCCTCTCATAGGATCAGATGATCATTTAATTGAGACAACTTTAATTGGCTAGAATGGAGACGCAACTTTTTGATTTAACGGATAAGGTAGTGGTAATCACAGGTGGTTCAGGAGCTTTGGGAGGAGCATTAGCTGATCATTTTGCAGCACAGAATTGCAAGGTGGTTATCCTTAATCGCGATGAGGAAAAGATGAATCAAAAGGTTGAGGAATTGCAGGCGATTAATCCATCATGTATTGGTTTAGTGTGTGATGTGCTGGATGTACAAACGTTGGAATCGACCAACAAAGAAATCATTAAGCGATTTGGTAAAATAGATATTCTCATCAATGCTGCGGGAGGCAATGTCTCTGGAGCCACACAGCAGCCGGATCAGCAGGTCTTTGATTTGGATATTTCTGCTATTGATAGCGCGCTTGATCTTAATTTAAAGGGAACCCTTTACCCATCACTTATTTTTGGACGAACAATGGCCGAGGGTGGCTCTGGTTCTATCATTAATGTGTCTTCAATGGCTGCTTACTCTGCTATTACAAGAGTGATGAGCTACTCGATGGCGAAATCGGGGATTAATTCTTTGACTAGCTGGATGGCTTGTGAATTGGCTAAAAAATACGGAGATAAGGTCCGTGTAAATGCTATAGCTCCAGGCTTTTTTATTGGGGAGCAGAATCGAAAATTACTTCTGAATGAGGATGGTACATTGACGGAAAGGAGTCAAAAAGTCATTCAAAAAACTCCTATGGGGAGATTCGGTAAGATTGAGGAAGTAGCAGGAGCAGTTCACTTTTTATGTTCGGAAGGAGCAGCATTCATTACCGGAGCGATCATTCCGGTTGATGGAGGATTTAGTTCATTCAGTGGGGTTTAGTCCTACTTATCCTCCCTCATACGTCATCATTTTGTCTTAGTTGGGGTATCAAATCTCCATGATTGGTTCTGAGGTTCTATCGATCAGATTATTTGACATAGATTCAAATTGTAGAATTTCTGAACCCCAAAATCGTAAATGATGAAAAGTGCTAATTTGATTCTGGCAGGAACACTGCTTCTTGTCTTAGCTTCATGTCAAACTCAAAACAAAAAGGAAGAAGTTGATAGTAATTTCTTTCCTCAGGAAACTGGAGATGGATTGGTTGTTGACAATGAACCATTAGTCACAGAAATTTTTACAGCAGATCCCTCTGCCCATGTTTTTGAGGGTGAGATTTATGTTTATCCATCTCATGATTATGAGGCAGGTGTTCCTGAGGATGACCTGGGAAGTCATTTTGATATGAGAGATTATCATGTGCTTTCCATGGACTCAGTTGGTGGAGATGTGACTATTCATAAAGTTGCCCTTGACAAGGAAGATGTATCCTGGGTGGGCCGACAGATGTGGGCGCCGGATGCTGCTTATAAGGACGGTACTTACTATTTGTATTTCCCTGCTAAGGACAAGAATGATATTTTCAGAATGGGAGTAGCGACCTCTTCTTCTCCTGCTGGTCCGTTTACGCCACAACCAGAACCAATCCCTGGAAGTTACAGCATTGATCCAGCGGTTTTTGAAGACAGTGATGGATCATACTATATGTATTTTGGAGGAATATGGGGAGGACAGCTGCAGCGATGGGCTTCTGGTGAATACAATCCTGAGGATGTGTATCCGACGGATGAAGCGCCGGCACTTACTCCAAAAATCGCGAGGCTATCGGGTGACATGATGAGATTTGAGGAAACACCAAAGGATGTGGTTATCGTTGATGAAAACGGGAACCCTTTGCTTACTGGAGATAATGAAAGAAGATTTTTTGAAGCAGCATGGGTGCATATGTACAATGGAAAATACTACTTCTCCTACAGTACAGGCGATACTCACAAAATAGTCTATGCCATTGGAGACAATCCGTATGGACCATTTACCTATCAGGGAGTAGTGTTAAACCCTGTGCTTGGGTGGACCAATCATCATTCTATTGTGAAGGTGGATGGTAAATGGTATTTGTTTTATCATGATAGCTCACTTTCAGATGGTAAGACTCATTTGAGGAGTGTGAAGGTTACTGAGCTTCAATACGATGAGAATGGCAAGATTCTAACCATAACAGCCAAACCTTAGGATTCATTGATTTAAAGTGAGCAAGCTAGAGACAACATGCTCTGGGCTTATTTTTTACGAATAAAAAAGGCCATGCCGACTCTAATGTCGGCATGGCCTCTATGTTTGAATAAAAGAATTCTTATTTAGCTTCTTCGTATCTCTTATTTACTTCAGCCCAGTTAATTACACCAAAGAATGCATTGATGTAGTCTGGACGCTTGTTTTGATATTTCAAATAATAAGCGTGTTCCCACACATCCAAACCAAGGATAGGAGTACCTCCACACCCAACACCTGGCATCAATGGGTTGTCCTGGTTAGCGCTAGAGCATACCTCTAGCTTACCACCTGGCATTACACATAGCCAAGCCCATCCAGAACCAAATCTTGTTGCAGCTGCGTTGCTGAATTCATCTTTAAATTTTTCGAAATCACCGAATGACTCAGTGATTGCATCCATGATCACGCCCGAAGGATTCCCTCCACCATCAGGACCAAGGATTGTCCAGAAAAGAGAGTGGTTCCAGTGTCCACCTCCGTTGTTTCTTACTGCACCATTATCACTGTGGCTTTTCAAAAGCTCTTCTAGAGACTTTCCTTCCATGTCAGTGCCTTCTACTGCAGCGTTCAATTTAGCTACATATCCAGCGTGGTGCTTGCCATGGTGGATTTCCATGGTTTGAGTATCGATATGTGGCTCAAGTGCATCATGAGCATATGGTAAATCTGGTAATTCAAATGCCATTTTTTGCTTTCTATTTAGGTTTAAAAAATTCGTTTCGTATTCAAATATAAAACACTAGCAACTAGGAATTGTTTCCACGCATGCGACTAAAAAAAGATTTTAGCAACATTGACGATTCTTCAGCTAGCAAACCACCCGAAATTTCCGTTTGAGGATGGAGGATTTTTGGATTGGATTGGCGATATCCACGTTTTTCATCTTGTGCGCCATAAACTACTCGAGCTATCTGTGACCAATACAATGCCCCGCCGCACATGGTGCACGGTTCTAAAGTCACGTAGAGCGTACATTGATCCAAATACCGAGAACCTAAATAATTTTGAGCAGCTGTGATGGCTAACATTTCCGCATGTGCGGTAACATCATTTAGTCGCTCGACTTGATTAAAAGCTCGGGCTATGATTCTATTTTGACAAACGACCACTGCACCAACCGGTACCTCACTATCCTCAAAAGCTTTTTGTGCTTCTTTCAAAGCTTGCTTCATATAGTGATCGTCACTATGGATGCTTAGGTCACTCATTTTACACGTACACTATTCATGATTTCATGGGCAGAGTCTTGCCAGCGTTCTCTTTGTTTCACAGGACAAGTAAAGTTGAAGAGCAAAATTTTGTCCTGATACAGTGTGTACTGGATATAAGTATATTTTGAAATAGCCAGGTTATTTCCAAACGTCGCATCTTCGTCAGAAACTCTGGAGACAAACTCGAAAACGATAAATTTCCGACCAGCCTTCTCCACAATTCCTTCTTGAATGAATTGAATCTCCGTAAATAGATTGGCGATCGTAGATTTATATAGACTCTGAATTACTTCATAGTCACCACCTTGCCAGGTGTTACTTGTTTCNTTTACAACAATATCCACNTGCTGATTGTAATCTGTATACATCGCGATTGGAGGACGTGAAGAAACGTTTTTTTGTATGATCTCACCTTGTTCCAATGCTCTGAAACCTTCAGGGATTTCTATGGAAATATGATCGTTGACCTTGGTTCTTTTGAGTTGGTATTGAGAGCTGGCTTGAAAGCCAATAACCACACTTATTACAGCTAGAATGTATTTGATATCCATTAAACTGGGTTGTTTTTTGTGCCAAAGCTAAGACTTATGTGCTTGTATCGGTGAAAGAGTGTCGAAAAAAGGTGCAACATATGACTTAGCTTGCTAATTTCGTATTGGATATTCAGCGGCTGAAAATCACTAGTTTCCAATTGTCGATTGGCCAAACTGTATAAATTTGCCGCTGTTTTAATCTGAAGGAAGCAAAACAAACATATAATGTTAAGAACACACACGTGCGGAGAGCTTAGAAGTGAGCATATTGGTCAGGAAGTAACCTTGTCTGGTTGGGTACAGAAGGTACGAGACAAAGGGGGAATGATATGGATTGATGTAAGGGATCGATATGGTATTACTCAGCTGATTTTTGAAGAAGGCGTGACAAGTAAGGATGCGATTGAAACGGCTAGAGAAGTTGGTCGTGAATTCGTGATCTCTGCAACTGGTCAGGTAGTTGAACGTGTGGCTAAAAATGATAAAATTNCTACTGGNGATATCGAAATCAAAGTAGGTGAATTAAAAATATTCAACAAGTCAAAAACTCCTCCATTCATTATTGATAATGATACGGATGGTGGTGAGGACCTCAGAGCGAAATATAGATACCTTGACCTTAGAAGAGAAGTTGTAAGAAAGAACTTAGTGATGAGACATGAGTTGCTTCAAAAAACTCGTGCATACCTTTCCAACAACCTATTCATGGAAGTGGAGACTCCTTATTTGATCAAAAGTACTCCAGAGGGTGCTCGTGACTTTGTGGTTCCATCTAGAATGAACCCAAATCAATTCTACGCACTTCCTCAGTCTCCACAAACCTTCAAGCAGTTGTTGATGGTTTCTGGGTTTGATAGATATTTCCAAATTGTAAAGTGTTTCCGTGACGAGGATTTAAGAGCAGACAGACAGCCTGAGTTTACTCAGATAGACTGTGAAATGAGCTTTGTAACTCGAGAAGATATATTGAACACCTTCGAAGGGTTGATCAAATATTTGTTCAAAGAAGTGAAAGGNGTAGAACTAGGTGAGTTGCCTCACATTCCTTACAGTGAAGCTATGTCTAAATACGGTTCTGATAAGCCAGACTTGCGTTTTGGAATGGAATTCGTTGAGTTGAATGATTTGGCTCAAGGTAAAGGCTTTGTTGTTTTTGATAGTGTGGAGTTAGTAGTTGGTATCAATGCAGAGGGTTGTGCAGACTACACGCGTAAGCAGATTGATGAGCTGACTGAGTTTGTGAAGAAACCACAAATCGGTGCTAAAGGTCTTGTGTATGTGAAGTACAACGAAGACGGTACATTGAAGAGCTCAGTTGATAAATTCTATGATGAAGCAGCTTTGAAAGCATGGGCCGAGAAGTTTGGTGCTAAACCGGGCGATTTAATGTTGATTCTTGCAGGAGATACTAACAAAGTAAGAAAGCAATTGAATGAGCTGAGACTTGAGATGGGAACAAGATTGGGTCTTAGAGATAAAAATACATTTGCAGCGGCATGGGTGGTAGACTTCCCATTATTGGAGTGGGATGAAGAAACCGAAAGATTCCATGCGATGCACCACCCATTCACGTCACCAAACCCTGAGGATTTAGACAAGCTGGCAACTGATCCAGGTGTGGTAAGAGCGAATGCTTATGACATGGTGGTGAATGGAGTTGAGTTAGGTGGTGGGTCTATCAGGATTCACGATCGTGGAATTCAATCTTCTATGTTTGATGCATTAGGATTCACTAAAGAAGAAGCACAAGANCAGTTTGGCTTCTTGATGAACGCNTTCGAATACGGNGCGCCTCCACATGGTGGTATTGCATTCGGTTTTGATAGATTGTGTGCACTATTTGGTGGTCAGGATAGTATCAGAGATTTCATCGCATTCCCGAAAAATACATCTGGAAGAGATGTGATGATCGATTCTCCATCTTTGATCGATGGTGCTCAGCTGGAAGAACTTCACTTGAAGTTGACTCCTGTGTCTAAAAGTGAATAATTTGTTAAATTGAGTAATTCTTAGAGCAATCATATGACCAGGAAATTTCTCCTTTATTCGTCTCCAATTGTCATTTTATTCATGACAATCTCCTTGTTTGAGCCTTGGATTTATCGGGAGCTTATTACAAGTGATAAAATTGATGATCGACTTAAAGGAGAACATTTTGACATCATAGCTCATAAAGGGGCATCTGGAATTGCTCCTGAGAATACTATTGCCGCTATTCAGCTAGCATTGGATATGGGTGTTGACATGATCGAGATCGATGTGCGAAATACGCATGACGAAGAGATTGTGGTCATTCATGATGCTACTTTGGACCGTACCACAAATGGTACAGGTCTCGTTCATGATTACACGTTAGAAGAAATTCGTGAGTTGGATGCTGGCTCCTGGTTTGGAGATGCCAGATATGCCGGTGAAAAAGTCCCAACACTGAAAGAAGTTTTGGATTTGGTTGATGGAAAATGTCAGGTGCTCATAGAGATCAAACACATGGACCATCCCCATTATCATGATTTCGCAGAGAAATTAATTGATGTAATTCGTGAGGAAAAGAATGGCTATGAATGGATCATCCTTCAATCTGAGGAGGCTGAGTATCTGGAAGCAGCACATGAATATGACGATCATGTACAGACTAAAAAATTGATGATCGGCGAAGATTCAACTCCACTTTTAGCATTTTATATTGAAACTAAAATGCACATGGGTAGAGCGAAGGAAGATGATCGCATGAAAGCATTGAATCCTGAGTATCATACTTTAAGTACCCGAAGAGTTTTCCGTATGCATGCAAGAGGCTTTCAGGTATATACTTACTCTCCCAATACAGAATCCGATATGATCAAGATGCTTCACATGGGTGTGGACGGAATCATTACAGATTATCCAGATATATTGGTAAAAATCCGAAAGGATATAGAAAATCTCTAAAGTCCTTGAAGAGACATGTTGTCAACCTCGGCAGCAATGTATCCAAAGGAGTCCCATGCAGGGTTTTTCAAAATTCGATCGAATAAATCACGAGCTAAATCAACTTGCCCACTGTATGAGTAGTAGTTGGCTACTCCATATCCTAAGGTCGGATCTATAGAGCTGTTGTCTTCTCTGTATGCATAATCCAAAATGGTGGCTACGTTATAGACTCCTTTGTGCATAAGGAGTTGTTGATGATAAGAGGTGTATTCGATGATATCCATCCTTTTTGTAATCGGTTGCAATAATTCTTTTGCAGCGGCTTCATTGCCACTTTTCTTGTAGGTCATATAAAACCAGTTGGATGTAGCTACTTTTAAGTCGTCATTATCGGAGTAAGCCATGCATTGCTTGAAGGAAGAGATGGCTTTGTCATAGTTCCCTTTTAGATAGTAAGCAATCCCCAGATGATACCAGATATTGAATTTGTTATTGGTGAGTGGCTTGTTCAGCCGATTAGGAAGACCATCGGGTTCTATTGCATTTTTAACAGGCCTCACATAGAATGCAGCTTTTTGCAGATCCTCAATAGCCTTGTCAAATTGACGGGTAGTAATGTATCGATGACCCCTGTGTCGCAGTAGTTTGTACGAGTTTGGATATAGGTCAAGACCTACAGAATAAATTCTGATAGCATCATTATATCGTCCCAAATATCCAAGTCTTCTTCCATACCAAATGATATTTTCTAGACTATCTGGTTGGGATTCATATCGCTTTCGAGCCTCTTCTAGTTGTTCCTCTCGCTGTTCCCTGGTGCGATCACTCATTTCTTTAGCTGGCAAAATGAGGCCGGATAATGAAATTACTTGATTGGGATTTGTGGCAGGAGCGCTATTATCCTGAACGGTCTCTTCTACGAGCTGTCCTTTGCTACTTTGAGTTTCAAGACAACCTGTAACTGAGACCAGTATGAGTAAACCTATGGCGAGTGGTTTTTTCATGAGTTGTGTTCGGTTCAGCATAAAATTATCCAAAATGGGAATCAATCCCAATTTGGATAACCTGGCTGAACGATTTCTCCTTCTTCTTCTTTGGCTTTTTGCACCATTTCCCTTACATCTTTTAGTAGTTGTTTAGCATCATAAACAATTCCATCCTTGATGGTATACTTTACTCCACCGGCTCTGATTACTTCATTTTCTTCAGTTAAACGGATAGCCCCAGTTCCGTAGAGAACCTTCAAATCGGCCAATGGATTTTCCTCCACAATTACCAAATCAGCTAGTTTACCAACTTCAATGGTCCCAATTTGATCTTCCATTCCCAAGGCTTCAGCTCCCATGAGCGTCGCAGAACGGATAACTTCCAAAGGATGGAACCCTGACTCTCTCAGAAGCTCCAGTTCTCGGATGTATGCAAATCCATACAACTGGTAGATATAACCACTATCTGAGCCTGTAGTAACGCGACCACCACGGTTTTTGTATTCGTTCACGAATTGCATCCAGATTTTGTAATTGTTTTTCCAGCTTACTTCTTGTTCCGTCCCCCATGAGTGCCAATAAGATCCATGAGATACTTTGCTTGGAGCATAAAATTCCCATTGCACTGGCAAGGTGAAGTCTTCATGCCATTCAGCTCTTCGAGCTCTCATCAAATCCCTGTTGGCTTCATAGATGTTGAAAGTCGGGTCAAGAGTAAAATCTCTTGCAAGGAGCGTTTCCATCGTTTCATTCCATTTGTCAGAACCTGGTTCAGCCGCTTGTTCCCAAAGTTTTCCTGCTTCCTCAAATCTGTGTTGTTCGTTTTGATAGTTGTAGTCTACCGGATATTGCTGTACAATTCGATCAGCAAACATCGCCTCTGGTAACCCATACCAGTGCTCCATGCTGGTGAGTCCCCATTCAGATGAATTCAATACGTTTAGCCAGGCAACATTTGTTTGGGCATGGTGACATGCTGAGCCTAATCCCAAACGCTTGTTTTCTTCAAGAGCAGCTTTCATGATGTCAGGCCGTGCGCCAAAGAATTTGATACCATCAGAACCCGCTTCAGCATTTTCTTTTACCCATTTTACAGCTTCTTCAGGAGTATTGATCCCGTCTGTTCCCATTCCAAATCCTGTGTAAGAAAAAATTCTAGGAGCAGTAATCTCATTTTTACTCGAACGCTTTTTATGCTCTAGTGTCCAATCTCTTCCTCTGAAGCTTCCTGGTTCACGAATGGTGGTGATGCCGTGTCCCATCCATAGTTTGAATACATATTCTGCAGGAATGCTTCTAATTGATCCAATGTGTCCATGCATGTCGATAAAACCTGGAAGAACATACATTCCAGCCGCGTCAATCTCCTTTGCACCTTCTTTAGCTTTAGGTCTTCTGTTTTCAGAGATGTCAACACCTGGCGATCCCACTACTTGAACATTCGTGATTTTATTCTTTTCAATAACAATGTCTACCGGACCCATTGGAGGTGCACCATTGCCATTGATTAGTGTAGCACCCCGTATGATAAGTTGACTGTATGGACCATCTCCTTCTGATCTATCAGGAGCAGGAGTCTGAGCCATGACACTTAGTGAGAAAAAACAAACAATTAGTAGTGTGTAGAAGTACCTCATATTGAATTGCATAATTTAGCGCTTCAATATAAAAGATTTTTAAGGATCAAAAACGATAATTCCAAATATGGCGAAGACACTATCTAGTATGCTTGATTTGGGCACTGAGGCACCAGATTTCGAATTGACTGATGTGGTGACCGGTAAAGCAATATCTTTTGCCGATGCACGTGGAGCGAAAGGAACTCTTGTGATGTTTATTTGTGCTCACTGTCCTTATGTAATACATGTNCAGGATGAGATTGTAAAAATTGTTGCAGAATATAGAGATCTTGGAGTTGATTTTGTGGCTATTTCAAGCAACGATGTGGAAAATTACCCTGGTGATAGCCCCGAAAAGCTGAAAGAGCAAGCTGAGACGGTTGGTTTCTCATTTCCATACTTATACGACGAAGATCAAGCAGTTGCTAAAGCGTATCAAGCTGCATGTACACCTGATTTTTTCCTTTTTGATGAAAACAATCAATTGGTATATCGCGGAAGAATGGATGAATCAACTCCAGGAAATGGTAAGACAAATAATGGTAAGGATTTGAGGGAGNCACTTGACGCTTTGATCAAGGGAAACCCTATTTCTGAGGATCAATTTCCAAGCATGGGCTGCAATATCAAATGGAAGTAGCGCAATCGTTTTACTTGAGGTAGCTTTTTATTAATTTGCGCGTCCCAAACAATATGTCCCAATCATAATTACAGCAGATGAGCAAAGCACAAGGAAGTTTTGACAAGTTAACAACTCACCGTTTGCGTGAGATGAAGGCTAGTGGTGAAAAAATCGCTATGCTCACAGCTTATGATTACTCAATGGCTAGAATTCTTGATGATGCTGGTATCGATGTAATATTGGTTGGAGATTCAGCATCTAATGTGATGGCAGGGAATGAAACCACTGTGCCTATCACTTTGGATCATATGATTTGGCATGCCACCTCTGTGGTGAAAGCAGTTCACAGAGCACTGGTGGTGGTAGATGTTCCTTTCGGTAGCTACCAGGGAAACAGTAGCGAAGCGCTTCGCTCTTGTATCCGAATCATGAAAGAGTCAGGTGGACATGCCGTGAAGATGGAGGGTGGAGTGGAAATCAAAGAAAGTGTTTCCAGAGTGTTGTCTGCAGGTATTCCGGTAATGGGACATTTAGGATTGACTCCTCAGTCTATTTACAAATTCGGTACCTATACCGTAAGAGCAAAAGAGGAAGAGGAGGCAGAAAAATTAAAATCAGATGCCAAACTTCTGGAAGAGCTAGGCTGTTTTGGAATTGTGTTGGAAAAAATTCCTGCACAGTTGGCGAAGGAAGTTGCTGAGTCTGTTTCCATTCCAATCATTGGAATCGGAGCTGGACCAGATGTTGATGGTCAGGTATTGGTGGTACATGATATGTTGGGGATTACCCAAGATTTCAAACCAAGGTTTTTAAGACAATACGCAGACCTCAATACAGTAATGCGTGAGGCAACGACCAATTACATTAAGGATATCCGATCAGGAAATTTCCCGAACGAGAAAGAAAGTTATTAATCGATATAGAAACACACATAATGACATACGGTCATTAAACATTTTTAAAAGAACATGGCAAAAGAAGCATCTACAATCATTTACACGATAACGGATGAGGCTCCAATGTTGGCTACTCATTCATTCTTGCCTATTATTCAGGCATTCACTGCTCCTGCAGGTATCCAGTTAGAAACTCGCGATATTTCATTAGCTGGAAGGATTATTTCGAGCTTCCCTGAAAGATTGTCTGATGATCAGAAAATCAGTGATGACCTGGCTTATTTAGGTGATTTGGCTAAAACACCTGAAGCCAACATCATCAAGTTGCCAAACATTAGTGCTTCTATTCCTCAGTTGGTTGCAGCGATCAAAGAATTGCAAGCGCAGGGATACAATCTTCCTGATTATCCGGTAGAGCCGAAAAATGAAGAGGAGAAAGAGGTCAAAGCCAAATACGACAAAGTAAAAGGTAGTGCGGTAAATCCAGTATTGAGAGAAGGTAACTCTGACCGAAGAGCTCCTCGTGCTGTGAAAGAATACGCAAAGAAAAATCCACACTCTATGGGCGCGTGGGCATCTGACAGTAAGTCAAATGTGGCTAGCATGAGTGAAGGTGACTTCTACGGAAGTGAAAAATCAGTAACTGTATCTGAGGCTACGGATGTGAAAATTGAGCACGTAGCAGCGGATGGTTCGGTGACTGTGTTGAAAGATAAAGTCTCTTTGAAAGCTGGTGAGGTGATCGATGCGGCTGTAATGAGTGGTGCTAAATTGAGCTCATTCTTAGAAGCTGAAGTTGCAAAAGCGAAAGAAGAGGATGTGTTGTTCTCTGTTCACTTGAAAGCAACCATGATGAAGGTTTCAGACCCTATCATCTTCGGTCATGCAGTATCTGCATACTACAAATCAGTATTCGAAAAGCACAGCGAGACGTTCAAGTCTTTGGGTGTTGATCCAAACAATGGAATGGGTGATGTTTTAGCTAAAGTGAATACACTAGATGATGCTAAAAAATCAGAGATTCTAGCTGATATCGATGCATGCTATGCAACTCAGCCTCCTATGGCAATGGTTAATTCTGATAAAGGAATCACTAACCTTCACGTGCCGAGTGATGTGATCATCGATGCTTCTATGCCTGCAGCTATCAGAACATCAGGAAGAATGTGGGGACCAGATGGTAAGCCAAAAGACACCAAGTTCGTTATTCCAGACAGATCTTATGCAGGTGTTTACGATGCAGTAATTGAAGACTGTAAAGCGAACGGAGCTTACGATCCAACAACTATGGGAAGTGTATCCAACGTTGGTTTGATGGCTCAAAAAGCGGAGGAATACGGTTCGCATGACAAAACATTTGAAATTGCTAGCGCAGGTGCTGTAAAAGTAACAGATGCTGCTGGCAATGTGTTGATCGAGCAAGCTGTAGAAGCTTCTGATATTTTCAGAATGTGTCAGGTGAAAGATGCTCCAATCCAAGACTGGGTAAAACTAGCAGTAACAAGAGCGAAAGCCACAGGAGTGCCTGCTGTTTTCTGGTTAGACAAAAACAGAGCGCATGATGCTCAGCTAATCGAGAAAGTAAACACTTACTTGAAAGATTACGATACTTCAGATATCGAAATTCATATCTTATCTCCAATTGAGGCGACTAAGTTCTCTGTAGAGCGCATTAGAAAAGGTTTGGATACTATTTCCGTAACTGGAAACGTATTGAGAGACTACTTGACGGATTTGTTCCCAATTTTGGAAGTTGGAACCAGTGCGAAAATGCTTTCTATCGTTCCATTGATGAACGGAGGAGGATTGTTTGAAACTGGTGCTGGTGGATCAGCTCCTAAGCACGTAGAGCAGTTTGTAGAAGAAGGTCACTTGAGATGGGATTCATTAGGTGAGTTTCTGGCATTGGCAGCTTCGTTGGAGCACTTGAGTAAAGTGGATTCTAATCCAAGGGCTCAGGTTCTGGCAGATGCTTTAGATGCTGCAACAGGTAAATTCTTAGATGAAAATAAATCACCTTCTAGAAAGGTAAATGAAATAGATAACAGAGGTAGTCACTTCTATTTGGCAATGTACTGGGCCGAAGCACTTGCTTCTCAAAATGAAGACGCAGCGTTGAAAGACATATTTGCAGGTGTTGCTGATGAGTTGAAAGCTAGTGAAGCAAAAATCAATGAAGAATTGATTGCTGCTCAAGGTGCTGCTGTAGAGATTGGTGGATACTACAAGCCAAGTGATGAATTGACATCTGCGGCTATGAGACCAAGTGCTACTTTGAATGGAATCTTAGGCGGAATCGCTTAATCCTAAGAAATAGATAAAAGTAGAAAGCTGATTTATGGTAAGTAGATCAGCTTTTTTATTTTCATAGATTATATTCAAATCTAGCATCTAGCATCTAGAAACTTATATATCACAGATCTGAATAGCTTCCTTTAACGAAGCGAATTGATCTTCCCTCTTTGGGATAAACTCTTGAGCCACAAAGCCGGTAAATCCAGTATTATAAATAGCGTGCATAATAGCAGGATAGTAGAGTTCCTGATCATTGCCTATTTCATTTCTTCCAGGTACTCCAGCCGTGTGATAATGAGCGATGTACTGATGATACTTCTGGATGGTTGCGATAATGTCTCCTTCCTGAACCTGCATGTGGTAGATGTCATAAAGGATCTTAAAATTTGGACTACCAAGCTTTTCACACAATCTAGCGGCCCACTCAGTACTATCAGCCATATAATCTGGATGGTTGACTTTGGAGTTGAAGATCTCCATGCAGATAGTAAGGTCACGCTTTTCCGCTTCTTTTACGATTGGCTCTAAGCCCACTGCACAGTTTTCTAGCCCTACTTCGTCATCCATACCATGTCTGTTTCCAGAAAAACATATGATATTCTGAAAACCGGCATCCTGAACTTTAGGCATTAAGTCAAAATACTCTTTTTTGTGACCAGCATGATTTTTAGGATTGTTGAAGCTATCTGTATGGTGTAGCGGTACACTGTTGCACATCGCACAGGTCAAGCCATATTTGTTGATGGTGGCGTAATCTTCCGGATCTACCAACTCAAGAGATTTGATTCCCAGTTCTACAGCCCACACACACAGCTCTTCAACAGTCTTGCTTCCAAATGGCCATCTAGTTACTGAATGATTGATTTTTCCATTCAGTTTGTAGGGTGTTTTGTCCTTAGCAGAGGCTAAAGAAGGTAGTCCTGTCAAAGCTGCAGCGGAAATGCCGGCCATGTTTTTAAGAGCTGTTTTTCTGGTCATTTTCATTATACCAAGATAGCATCTTTTATTAAATCTACTACCGCAAACGTTTTCATTGAAATTCTTTTAAAGGACATGCGTCTATGTGACGCAATATTGCTTAGATTAGAAAACTCAAGAAACATTAAAATCCAGATGAACATTAATAATAAGGCAAAGGCTCAGAATACGTACGACGCGATAGTGGTAGGTACGGGAATCAGTGGTGGCTGGGCTGCTAAGGAATTGACTGAAAAGGGTCTGAAAACGCTCGTCCTTGACAGAGGTAGAAATGTAGAGCATGTGAAGGATTATCCAACCATGAATTTGAATCCATGGGAACTTCCTCACAATGACCAGGTGCCTGCCGAAGAGCGTAAGGATTACGAAAAGCAGCTTAGAACGGGTTATACCATTAGAGAATCGACCAAGCACTGGTGGATCAAAGATTCAGAGCACCCTTATTCAGAAACGAAGCGTTTCGATTGGATTCGCGGATATCATGTGGGCGGTCGTTCCATCATGTGGGGTCGTCAATCCTATCGATTGAGTGATCTGGATTTTGAGGCGAACGCTAAGGAAGGTATTGCGGTAGATTGGCCAATACGCTACAAGGATTTGGAGCCGTGGTATGATTATGCTGAAAAGTGGATAGGTGTGAGTGGAAGAAGGGATGGTTTAGCTCATTTGCCAGATGGTAATTTTTTGCCTCCAATGGAGCTGAACTGTCTGGAAGAGCATGTGAGAGATTCTATATCACAAAACTTTGAGGGTAGATTACTTACTATCGGAAGGGTTGCTAATATTACACAAAATCATAATGGTCGCGCACATTGCCACTATAGAAACTTGTGTATGCGTGGATGTCCCTTTGGCGGATATTTCAGTAGTCAGAGTAGTACATTACCCGCTGCCATGGCAACTGGTAATATGACATTGAGACCTCATTCTATCGTTACCGAGGTGATGTATGACCCTGAGACTAAAAAAGCGACTGGGGTGCGTGTGCAAGATGCTGAGACTGGTGAGGTTCAGGAGTTTTATTCAAAGATTGTTTTCTTGAATGCATCGGCGATTGCTTCTACTTATATCTTACTGAATTCGAAAAGTGAGTACCATCCAGACGGAATGGGTAATCTATCAGGAGAGCTTGGTAGAAACTTGATGGATCACCATTTCAAAGCTGGTGCTGAAGGTGACTATGATGGGTTTGAGGACATGTATTATCATGGGAGAAGACCTAATGGAATTTATGTTCCAAGATTTAGAAACGTCACCGAAAAGCATCCTGATTTCGTAAGAGGATACGGTTATCAAGGAGGAGCAAGCCGTGAGGAATGGAGAGCAGCTATTGCCGAGTTAGGAATTGGTAAAGAACTAAAAGAAGATATCAAAACTCCTGGAAAATGGAGAATGGGCCTAATGGGCTTTGGTGAGATGCTTCCATACCATGAAAACAAAATGGAAATCAACCCGGATATGCTGGATAAGCATGGATTGCCGACCATTACATTTGATTGTGAGTTTAAGGACAATGAATTGGCAATGCGTAAGGATATGCAGTCCTCGGCAGCAGAGATGCTAGAGAAAGCTGGATTGAAAAATGTTCGTACTTATGATAACATTGGTGGTCCTGGTTTAGGAATCCACGAAATGGGAACAGCCAGAATGGGTCGTGACCCTAAAACGTCTGTATTGAATGGAAATAACCAGGTACATGAAGTGCAAAACGTTTTCGTAACTGATGGTGCAGCTATGACTTCATCTGCTTGTCAGAACCCGTCACTTACCTACATGGCGTTAACCGCTCGTGCAGCAGATTTTGCAGTTAAAGAACTTAAAAAAGGAAACCTCTAATCATGGAAAATATTAAAAGAAGAGAAGCAATTAAAAGAACAGCCTGGATTATGGGAGGTGTCTTGAGTGCACCAACTATTGCAGGTATTCTCAATGGATGTACACCAAAACCAGAACTTACCTGGACACCAAGTTTCTTTAAGGAGGATCAAGCAAGGTTAGTGATGGAGGTTTCTGAAACGATTATACCTAAAACAGATACTCCTGGAGCAAAAGATATAGGTGTTCCTGGATTCATTGAAGAGATGGTGAGTATCGTTTGGGATGAGGATAAGCGCAAGGAGTTTACTGATGGTCTGATGAAGTTCAATGAGGAATGCAAAAAAGACATGGGCGATGACTTTGTGGCTTTAGATGAGGCCAAACGCACAGAATTTTGTCAAAAGAAAGATGAGGAAGCAAAAGCTGCTCAGTGGGGAGATAAACCTGTTTTCTGGTCTTTGAAGGAGTTGACTATAGTTGGGTACTATACTTCAGAGCATGGAGCTACAGAAGAGCTTCAGTACATGGCTATTCCTACCGAACAACATGGTTGCCTGCCACTATCAGAGACCGGTAATGGTAAAACCTGGGCGACATAAGACATAGATTTTTCGAGGATTGATTATACAAAGCCATCGTGACAATACTGTCGGGATGGCTTTACTACTTTGGATATTCGGTAAAGTATAATTGGATAGTTGGCTGACAAAAGAGTTGCTAGATTAGGTCGGTCCGGCGTTGTAGTAATCCTGACAAATAATTCTAGGAAATTGAATTATTTCGTCATTTGTTAATAGTTTTTTTCAATGGTTAATTCTAGTTTTTTGACAATGGGTTCAAGTCTTTTGACAATATCTTCCTCCGATTTAGAAGAGATTAACTCATATTTTTTTCCTTCTGTGGTTTTAAGGAAGGCGTGAAATTCCTTATTCGTAAATGTACTGCTTTGACCGCCTCTCGCATGCATTGTTTCCGATGACAGATGTGAATTGATGAATACCTTATCAAAGGAAGTATATTTTTGAGAATCCATTTTTTTGATTCCCATAATCCAGTAACCTTCTTTAATTAAGTGTTCTTCAGGAAGAATCTCCATGACAGAATAGGTGGACCAAACCAATGGTAGAAAGAACGATACGAGTACGCATATTACTATCGCTACATATTCAGGTAGATTTTGTAGGGACAAGGCCATGACCATAAATACGAATATGGATCCAGCAAATCTAAATTGGATTGGAACAACTCGACCTTGGTTGATAGTGACTTTTTTAGACATATGATTTCAAAAAAAAGATGGTAATCCTAAAACTCTGAGAATATATCTCAGTTAAAAATACTATGATCAAAGAAATTCCTTTATTTCCGTTGAACCTTGTTGTTTTTCCAGGAGAGGAACTGAATCTGCATATTTTCGAACCTCGTTATAAGCAGCTGATCAACGATTGCCTAGCCACTCATAGCACATTTGGTATTCCTTCCTACGTTCTTACAAAGGTAGAGTTTGGTACGGAAGTTAGAATAACAGAGGTCACCAAGACGTATGCGGATGGTCGAATGGATATCAAAACCACAGGCTTGAATGTTTTTCATGTGGAGGATTTTAATAATCCATGGAAGGACAAAGAATATGCTGGTGGACCTGTTGAGTTTGTTGATTTTGAGGATGATTTGGATCCTGCATTGCATTTAAAGTTTATTGAACTTTGCCAGGAGTTATTTGAATGGCTACATATGGAGGATGAACTTCCAATCAATGATCAAACTAGTATGTATGCTGTCATTCACAAACTTGGTCTGAAACCGGAAGAGGAGTACATTTTGCTGAAGATGAAATCTCATAAGAAGAGACAGTCATTCATTATAGAACATCTCGAACAGTTGATTCCAGCGCTAGAAAGAGCTGAGAAAGCCAAGGAAAAAATAAGAATGAACGGACACTTCAAGCATTTTAACCCCTTAAAATTCTGAGCATTGTGTAATTTTCCATCATGATTGAAATCAGTGGTTTTGGGGTGGCACTTTTATTCATACTTGGAGGAGTAGGATTTTTAACAATCACCCTGCTGGTAAGTAAGTTCTTAAGACCGGTCAGACCAAACGAGGAAAAGCAAACGACATATGAATCTGGAGAGGATCCTGTCAAATCTGCATGGGGTGTATTCAATGTGCGATTTTATGTGGTGGCCTTGATTTTTTTGCTCTTTGAAACGGAATTGGTGTTCCTTTTTCCATGGGCGACTGTCTTTGCAGACAAAGAGTTGATGGCAGAAACGGATGGACTATGGGGTGCTTTTTCCTTAATTGAAACTTTCATTTTTATTGGAATCCTATTAATAGGGCTGATCTATGTTTGGGCCAATGGAATGTTGGACTGGGCTAAACCCAAACCTCAATCTTCCGACTTTAAGTCAAAAATACCAGCAACTGCATACGATCATATCAACGAGAAAACATACCAGACGGAAAAATAATATGGGTTTACTTGATCATCAATTTGGGCAAGGTGGCATCATTGTTACCAAGGCAGACGATCTTCTCAACTGGGCAAGGCTTTCGAGTCTTTGGCCGATGGGTTTTGGTCTTGCCTGTTGCGCCATAGAGATGATGGGAGCTTATACTTCAGGTTACGACATGGACCGTTTCGGTGTGTTGCCACGAGCTTCTCCTAGACAATCTGACGTGATGATTGTCGCAGGAACAGTGACTTTTAAAATGGCAGATCGGGTTCGAAGATTATATGAGCAAATGGCAGAGCCGCGCTATGTCATATCCATGGGTAGCTGTAGTAACTGTGGTGGTCCTTATTGGGAGCATGGCTATCATGTGGTGAAAGGCGTAGATAAGATCATTCCTGTAGATGTATATGTGCCTGGATGTCCTCCAAGACCAGAAGCGTTGATTGGAGGATTCATGAAGCTACAAGAAAAAATCCGTGGGGAGTCGCTGATGAAACCAGAAGCCCTGAAAAAATTGATGCAAAAGAAAAAGCAGACTGCCTAATGGATTTTAATGAAATTAAATCGGTACTGGCTGAACAGTTTTCTGAGGCTGTCATAGGGGAGGACCTAAACTCCACTCCAGAGACATTAATCATTGATAAATCAGCTATTCTAAACGTTTGTGAATTTCTCCACAGTACTGAAGGATTGTATTTTGATTCACTTTCTTGTGTGACAGGAATCGATAATGGGCCTGAGAAGAACACCATGGAAGTGATTTACAACCTGTATAGCATTCCATACAATCATCATTTGATGGTGCAGGTGGAGTTGAATCGAGAAAACCCAACTATTGATTCGTTAACTTCTATATGGAAAACAGCGGATTGGCATGAGCGAGAGACATTTGATTTGCTTGGGATTCGTTTTGAAAATCATCCTGATCTAAGAAGAATCTTGTTGCCCAACGACTGGGAAGGATACCCGCTTCGAAAGGATTACCAGGAGCAAGAAAAGTATCATGGGATGACAGTCGTCTATGATCGCGACGAACCTGCAAGCAATTGACAATTAATAATGGATAATGTAGAATTGGCTATGAAAACTAAACCAAATCCTTTATTAGATAAGTCATATGCTTTTGCTCTGAGTATTGTTAACTTATGTTACTCCTTGCAAGATGAGCGCAGAGAGTATATTTTGTCTAAACAACTTCTCAGAAGCGGAACATCTGTTGGTGCATTATCTGAGGAGGCGCAACAGGCAGAGTCTAAGGCTGATTTTATCCATAAGTTATCTATAGCAAATAAGGAGGCTCATGAATCTCATTATTGGCTAAGATTAATTAGAGATAGTAATAAGTTTGATATTGATGTGGCTCAATATCTAGCTGAATGTGAGGAGTTAAAACGATTGTTGATATCAATCATCAAATCGTCCAGAAGGTAATTTTCAATTGTCCATTAGCAATTTTCAATTTTGAATATTCAATATATATACGACAAGGATCATTTAAAGAACTCCGAACCTACGGTTTACAATGAGGCTTCCTTACAAAAGGAGGAAATGCTGATAAATATCGGTCCGCAGCACCCATCTACTCATGGAGTATTAAGACTCGAGGTAATTTCTGATGGAGAGATTGTGAAAAATGTAGTCCCGCACATGGGATATCTTCATCGATGCTTTGAAAAGCACGCCGAGTCTGTTCCTTACAATCAGGTATTGCCTTACGTCGATCGACTGGATTATGTAGCAGCCATGAACTCCGAGCATGCCTATGCTATAGGGGTGGAAAAGATGCTTGGGATTACTGACAAGATTCCTAAGCGAGTTGAATATATACGAGTACTAGTAGCTGAGTTGAATCGTCTGGCTTCCCACTTTGTAGCCATTGGAACCTATGGTCTGGATATTGGGGCATTTACTCCATTTCTTTGGATGATGCGCGATCGTGAGCATATCTTGAGATTACTCGAATGGGCTTCTGGAGCTCGAATGCTGTACAACTACATCTGGATTGGTGGATTATTTTACGACTTGCCTGTTGGGTTTGAGGAGCGCTGCATAAGCTTCTCTAAATATTTAAAACCTAAGTTGGAGGACCTCAAAAACCTTCTTATCAGCAATAAGATTTTCATAAACCGTACGGCCAATGTTGGGGTACTACCTCGCGATTTAGCCATCAATTACGGAGTAACAGGTCCCATGCTACGTGGGTCAGGTTTGAAGTTTGACTTACGTCGTGTAGATGGTTACAGTGTATATCCTGAATTGGATTTTGACATTCCGATTGGTAAGGGCCAGGTTGGGACTGTAGGTGATTGCTGGGATAGAACATGGGTTCGGTTTAGAGAATGCGAAGAGTCCATTAAGATCATTGATCAATGTTTAGAAAGGCTCACAACAGACCACAAACGAGATAAAGAATTTGATCCGAGGGCTATTGTTCCAAAGAAAATCCGTCCAAAAGCTCAGGATTTGTATGTCCGAGCAGAAAATCCGAAGGGAGAATTAGGATTTTTCTTTAGAGCTGATGGGCGATCTGATCAAGCTATTCGATGCAAGTGTCGTGGCTGTAGTTTTGTTAATCTTTCTGTGCTTCCTGAAATATCCAGGGGTCACATGTTGTCAGACCTAATTGCTATTGTAGGATCGATTGATTTTGTAATGGGAGAGGTGGATCGATAATTTTTTTATTCCTCATACAGCGTTTTGAATCTTTCTTCAGTCTTATTAGCAAACAGCCTTAATTATGAACTGGAAGAAATACTTTTTTTACTTAACTATTCTTGCTGGAAGCCTTTCAGCATGTGATTCATTTCAGGATGATGTTGCTCCAACTGGTGAAGAGGAACTTGTCTTGAAAGATGCAATTTCGGCATTGCCAAATACCTCATTATTTATTGATTTGAAAACAGTGATTCAATCGAGTGAAGTGGTCAAGTTTTCAATTGGAGATCAGCCTCAAAAGGGAACCGCATCCATTAATGATCAAGCCATTTTGCAGTATAACCCTCAGTCGGAATTTCAGACCGGTCAGGATTTCTTGTCAATTAACTTATTAGATCGTAATGGCAATACCATAGATACTGATGGGATTTACATTAACATGGCCTCCAGTGCTGATAGTTTGCCTTGCCTAAACGGCGCATTAACTGATTACTACAATACAATAGTGAACGAATCGGTTATCCTTACTCCTTTGGACAATGACGGGTATTGTGCAGACGAGACATCTGGAGCAGTCCTTGACTTTACCGAGGACCCGAAACATGGCACGATTGAGCAGATTGAGTTATTTACTTATCGATACACTCCAAATGCTGACTTTGAAGGAAAAGATGATTTCATGTATGAGTTAACGCTCATTGATAATGAGGGCGAAGAGCATTATTCTCTGGCTCAAGTGAATGTGACTATTTCTCAGGACAGTACTTCAAATACACCTTGTGACTCTCTTATCCAGCCTATGTCTGTAGAGATTGAAGATTGGGGTGACTGGGGAGGAGGCTGGCCAGATAGCTATCTTATTGAATTATTTTATTTGGACCCTTTGATCTGTGGGTCTCAGGACTATCAAGTCAGCATAGATGATGTGCTTTTTGGATCAGTGGAGTTAATACCAGGTTATCACAATATGATTTACTACACCCCGGGCGATTCGGCAACTGATTTGATAAGCTATTCGGTCACCTTTGCAGATGGACATGAAGTGTCTAGCTATGTGGATATTGATATGATCCCGCTAGATTCTATTTGTGGAGCGGCACATGATGATTATTATGAACTGATGATCGTTGCAGACTCTACGGGAACACAAACTGATCCTTATTATTTGACACCTTCCGATAATGATGATATATGTGGTGATTGGGATATAAAAATCATCACCGATCCATCTATTGGTTCGGCTAGTGTCTCCAACAGCCATCAAATTGAATATTTCGTTTCAGAGGAGTTTCTCGGAAAGAAGGAGACAGAGATGCTGTATGAAATCTGTGATGGAGTGAAATGTGATACTGCTTTGATTCAGCTTTCAATTGAAAGACTCTAATCGAACAAACAGTTAAATGATACTAACCCAGCGATTTCGTTCGCTGGGTTATTCTTCTTTTTAAAGAATAGTGGACCGCCTAATAAAAAAGCTTAAAAAGGGAAATAGAAAGGCCCAAAGTCAATTCTATGATATGTTCAGTCCACTGATCATGGGGATTTGTGTGCGCTATGTATCCGATAGAGATACTGCAGATGATGTCTTTCAGGAGGCTTTTATTAGAATATTTCAAAGGATTGGTCAATTAGAAGACCCAAAGGCCATTAGAGGATGGATAAAACGGATTACAGTCAATGTGGCATTGGATCATCTTAAGACCATTCGGTTTGATGATGATGTGGATGATGTTGGCCACGAATTAAGTGATCAATTCTATTCGGAATTGATCGATCGACTTTCCAATGAGGTAATCCTGGATGCAGTTAACAAGCTACCTGAAGGATATCGGTTAGTTTTTAATCTGTCGGTAATGGATGGCTTCTCTCACAAGGAGATAGCAAATGAACTGGGTATATCAGAGAGTACCAGCCGGTCTCAATTGGTATGTGCCAGGAGAGTTTTGAAGAAGCATTTGAATGAACTAGGAATAACTAGATATGAGCAAGTCATTTGATGATAAAATAGAAGGTCGTCTGAGTGGGTATAGTTCTACTCCAGCACCTAATTCAAAGGAAGCAATATTTGCTAAGCTTGATTCTGGTAATTCAACCTTTACCTGGATTTATCATTATCTGGGAGGTGGATTATTGTTATTGTCTGTTTTCATGATGGGCAGAATTTCGAATGAATCTGCGAATGCTCTAAAGTCAACTGAAATTGTTTCACAACGACCATCACAGACTGACTCAAATAACATTAAAAACTTTTCATCAGCCCATGATAAAGCGGAGGTGTCTGCTGCTAGTTCTCTGGTAACCATTGAGAGTCATCCTTCAATAGAATTGATTGATCACCAAAATGAACATCTAGAAAGTGAGAATGCTATTGTTGTTGATAATCAAGAAATTGAGGAGTATACTATTATTGACAAGACGATGGATTTCAATGGATTATCAAGGGTTGGCTATTCTTCCAATGTGATTCCCGTAGAAACTAATTTGATCGTACTGGAGAAGGAGCAAGGGATCGAAAAAATAATTCCAACGAAAGAGAAGTTCTTGAAGCCTTACTTTGAGCTTGGTAGCTTTTTCATGTACAATCGACTCAAACCTAATCTGACTGACGATATTTATATAGCTGATTTTGACTCGCCATTCGGGATGTCCATTTCACGGTTTGGACTGGGAGCATCGGTTGGTTTTGAAAGACAGTGGAATGAAAAATTAAGCACTCGACTAGGGCTTCTGTTCAATAATTACAATCAGAGTTACTCTTTTACGATTCGGGAAACCAAACCGGATTCCGTGATTGTTTCCAATGAGTTTGTTGAGCCGGTGTTTAATCGAGATACTGTCCAGATCAATAAGCGAGTTTCAACACTTGGCATGAAATTCCAATCCACCTGGAATTTTCCATCGTCCTATAATTCTTTGTTCGTTTCCATGGAATATCATCGCCGAATTTCAGATGGCCCATCTTTAAGTTATGATGGACAGATATATGAATTGTCTTCTAGGAATCAATATTTACTTGAGTTAGGATTGAGAAAGAAATTATTCGAATTAAAGAATGGAGATTTCTTTGTAATACCTGGGATCAGATACGCATTGACTCGATGGAAAAGTGATCAAATAATTGATGTAAAACCATTTAGCGTTGGAGTTTCATTGAATTATACCTTGAAGTAAACCGGAATAGTGTTAGATTTATTTCACTATGATTCCAGTACTCAACGCTAACCAAATCAAATCGGTCGACCAATATACTATTGAAACAGGGTCGACAAGCTCCGCTGCCTTGATGGAGCAAGCATCCGAAGCTTTTGTAGAATGCTTTCAATCCATTGTGCCTAAATCAACCAGAATCATGGTTTTTTGTGGAGTAGGAAACAATGGAGGAGATGGGATGGCTATTTCCAGATTGCTCCATGATCGAGGCTATGACGTACTGGGTTATTACATCGGAGACTTGCAAAAAGCGACCGAAGATTTTATCATTAATATGGATCGGTCTTCAGGATCTTTCCCGGTTCGTCAAATCAATAATGAAGACAAGATTCCATTCATCCCAAATGATAATGTCGTCATTGATGCGTTGTTTGGTAGCGGTTTGTCCAGACCAATAGAGGGACTCATTGAAAAATTAGTCCATACCATAAATGATTCCTGGGCACAGATTTTTTCTGTTGACATTCCATCAGGAATATTCTCGGACAATACAAGTGACGGAGCTACGATCACTGCAGATCATACGATTTCTTTTGAGATTCCGAAGCTTTCTTTATTTCAGCCAAGTTTAGCCAATCAGGTAGGCCGCTGGCATCTGGTAGGAATAGGCCTGAGTAAAGAGTTTATTTCTCTTCAGAAAACGAATTTTTTCTTTACCGAAGCAAAGGATATAAGACTTCCCAAGCGATCTAAAAGTGCCCATAAAGGAGATGCCGGTAGAATGCTGCTGATTTCAGGTAGTAAAGGCAAAATGGGGGCCACTGTATTGAGTGCCAGAGCTGCTATGCGAGCTGGATGTGGGTTGTTATTTGTGCATTCTCCATGTTGTGGTCTGGATGTACTACAAACCGCCATACCAGAGGCAATGGTGATTGAAGATGAACATACGGAGGTAATTACGGAAGTCCTTCCAGCAGATAATATTCGTGTGATAGCTGTTGGTCCTGGAATCGGGACGGGTAGTTTAACTGTCAAAGCATTCAAGTCACTTTTAGAAAAAGCCTCGAGACCAATGGTTATTGATGCTGACGCGATAAATATTCTTGCCGAGAATCGGGAGCTTTTGGATATACTTCCTCCTGAAAGTGTATTAACTCCGCACCCTGGAGAGTTTGAAAGACTGGTCGGGTCTTGGTCTGATGATTTTGAAAAGCTGGAATTACTTAGAAATCTTTGTAAAAAGCACAAACTCAATGTAGTTCTCAAGGGAGCTCACTCAGCAGTGTGTGATTATCATGGAATTGTTTATTTCAACCCAACAGGGAATCCTGGTATGGCCACGGCGGGCAGTGGAGATGTATTAACCGGTATTATAAGTGGCTTAATGGCTCAGGGAATGAAGCCTTTTGAGGCATTGAAGACTGGAGTATACTTACATGGACTGGCCGGAGATCTGGCTGAAAACGATAAGGGTCAGTATTCGCTTATTGCAAGCGACATCATCGATTATTTACCTCAGGCATTCAAAAGTAAGACGAGTTAGAACTGCTTTGATTTGTTAAAAAACGTTACATAACGAACATTTTGTATAAAAATTTTAAGTCGAAGTGTAAACATTGGTGTTTTTTTTGCGTACTTTGTATGAAGATATGTACAATAAACTCATCATACTGACGTTTGCGCTTTTCCTTTCCATGACTGCCATGGCACAGGAGGTGAATACCAATGTGGTGAGCGCTGAGACTTCTTTCTACAATTCATCTGTAGATCTCAACAAGAATCGTATCGAAATCTACCCTAACCCTGCTGTTGAGTATGTGGTTGTTCAAATCAACAATTCTACTTTAGAAAATGCTGAATTCGAACTACACAGCTTAATTGGTAACGAAATCAAGATAGACGCAGAGAATCTTGGGAATGGCCGTTACAAGATTCCAGTTAAAAATTATGCTACTGGATATTACTTCGTGGTAGTGAAAGATGAGGCCACAAGATTTAAGAAAGCCTTCCGTTTTCTGAAAAATTAGAATCAGATTATTTTATTGATATTAGTCGCAGCCATTCTTCATCATGAATGGCTTTTTTGTGTCTGTATAAATACAATCCAATTACCAGAACGTAAGTTTTTGTTGTCGCCGGATTGAGGTTTGGGTTAATTCTTTGGAGATGATCCATAAATGGCTTTGCTGAACTGGATGATCTTAAATCATATCCAACAGAACCTGTGGTTGACACCATTGCCCTTACTGTATGAATCTATTTTACAGTGTCTTATTGTATATTGATTGATCCCTAGTGATTTACTCGGGAAAGAAGGGAGCATAAAAAAAAGCACCCAATGGGTGCTTTTAATTGTCAATATTGATTCTTACATCACTACTTCGATGCGTTTTGGAATTCCTGGTAATACTTGTTGAACAACTCTTCATATTTAGCAGCCTCTTCTTTGTGACCGCTCGCTCTGTAGGCCCTTGTAATCGTATTCAAAGAAATCAACATCTGCTGCATTTGAGTCATGTTGTAATTCTTTGTCTTGATCATGTAGTCCAACATTTCTGAGGTGTTCTGAACCGTAATCTCAGCAATATCATCAGCCATGCTCTTCAATTTAGATGGAGCGCCAACTTCACTTGAGTTTTCGTACTGATCCAATTCTAATAAGATCCCAACCTGTTGCATGTTGAAGTAATCATAAGGGATAGCTTTATTTGGCATTACTTGAAGACACTTTTCTATTACTTCTTCCGATTTCTTGTATTGTCCATCTTCCATTAAACTTATCGCTAATGAGTTGAACGCAGATCTATGATTAAGAACAAAGTTTCTATAATCTTCAGAGTAGTACACATCAGGATTATCAAGTTCTCTCCACTGGTACTTGTTCATCACATTGTCATACATCGTTTCTAGATCAACCTGATAATCTTGTGGATCAGGATTACTTATTGGAAGGATTCTATAGGCAATTCCTTGCTGTACAGCATATCTTCTAATATCGAAATTGACAGAAGCTAGTGAAGTGGTGTTCATGTATATTGGTCTTTCCCAATTAGAGTTCACCAATAAATCAATCACCGCCAGATCACTTTTTTCCAATCCACGACCTTTAACATTCCATTGCATTCTGTCAACTACTCGATCCTTAAGGTTATCAGGAATAATTCCTAATGACTTCACATGATCCACATCCACGCTTAAGAACATAGATTTTGCTGGTACTGAGTTATAGAAAGAACCTGTACTCAATGGAATCTGAAGAGCCTTATGTTCCTGGGCAATCAGTTGCAAGAATCTATTGGCACTGATTGCTCCTTTGATACTAGGATTCTCCACTACAGGCAAGTAATCGTTTAGACCACCTTGTTGATAATTCTTAAGTGATAGAGAGAATGGCAACGGCTTAGATTCATACGCATCACGCATCATTTGGCTGATGTACCAATCTGTGTTGAAGTAACTTAATACCACCACACGTACATCAGTTCTGAAGCCTTCAACTTCTTGAACATACCAAAGTGGGAAAGTGTCATTGTCTCCACCTGTGAATAGAATAGCGTTTGGAGCACAAGTATCGAGATAGTTTTTCGCTGCGTCCACAGAGAAGTATCTATCTGATCTGTCATGATCATCCCAGTTCTCAGCAACCATAATAGTTGGTATCAGGAGCCCAACGGCGGTTGCTATTACAGCTAAGACTTGTTTGTTTTTAAGGATAGCTCCAAGCAACTCATAGATAGCCAACACACCAAACCCAATCCAAATAGCAAATGCATAATAGGATCCAGAATAAATGTAGTCTCTTTCTCTCGGTTCGATAGGAGGTGAGTTGAGGTAAAGTACCAGTGCCACGCCTGTCAAGAAGAATAACAATAAGGTTACCGAGAAGTACTTAACGTCTTTCTTGTATTGAATAAACAATCCTAACAGACCTAACAAAAGAGGTAAAGAGTAATAGATATTTCTTCCTTTGTTATTAGCTAATGCTGATGGTAAATCAGACTGGAAGGCATCTCTAATCCCAACCCAACTAGCATCTTGCTCATCAGAGGCTCGTCCAGAGAAGTTCCATAGGAAGTATCTCATGTACATCGTACCAATCTGATGAGAGAACATAAAGTATAAGTTGTCACTGAAACTTGGCTTCTCACCGGGCTGAAGTCCGGTGATTTCCATATACCTTCTTTTGTGTGGCTCCGCCGCAGAGTACATTCTTGGAAGGATAGTCGTCTGAGAAGGGTCGTATACGTAATCTAGTTTGTAATCTTTGATCTCATATTCTTCTTCACCGCGCATGTAAATGGCATCACCTTGTTTCTGTGATTCTACAGATGCTGTGTAGTACTGTCCGTGGAACAATGGACGTGATCCATACTGTTCACGTTTCAGGTAAGAAACGAATGAAAGAATATCTTCCGGGTTATTTTCATCAATTGGAGGGTTGTAGCTACTTCTGATCAATACGATTGTGTAAGAAGAGTAACCGATCATGATGAAAGTAAAGGCTAACAGAATGGTGTTCAATGTTAGCTTTTGTTTCTTGATGGAGTAGAAGATCCCATAAACCAATGCTCCAAGAAATGCCAAACAGAAGAAGATTACCCCAGATCCAAATGGAAGACCAAGGCCATTTACGAAGAAAATCTCCAGACTACCTGCCAATGATGGAAGACCAGGAATGACACCTAGCATAATGATCAAGATAGCAGCGCCAGCAGCTACAAGCGTAAGAATGATTCCCTGAGCAGTTACTTTCTCATAGTATTTGAAGTAAATGATTAAACCTAATGCAGGTAAAGTAACAAGGTTCAATAAGTGAACACCGATTGACAGACCAATCATGTAGGCAATTAGGATAATCCATTTGTTTCTCTCAGCCTCATCTTCCATGTTTTCCCATTTAAGGATTGCCCAGAAAACGAATGCAGTAAAGAATGCGGACATACCGTAAACTTCTGCTTCAACAGCACTGAACCAATACGAATCAGATGCCATACAAGAGAATGCTCCGACAGCACCAGCACCCATCAATAAGATAGTTTGCGCTAATGTTTCTTCACCTTTTTTGATGCCTAGTACACGCTTGGCCAGGTGGGTAATTGACCAGAACAAGAATAGAATGCTAAATGCAGTACTCACCACACTGACCATGGTCACCCAGTAAGCAACACTTTCTACATTTCCTGCAGCAAAAAGTGAGAATATTCTACCCGTCAGCAGGAAGAATGGTGCTCCTGGAGGGTGAGGTACTTCTAGTTTATAAGAACAGGCGATGAACTCACCACAATCCCAAAAACTGGCGGTCGGTTCGATCGTCATTGCATAAACGACAAACGATACGAAAAATACGATCCAACCAGCAATTACATTAATTTTTTGATATCCCATCTCAATAGTTTTGAGTCAACTTGGCGAAATTAGCAATAATGCGCTATAATCCTTAGGATTGGAATCGAATATACACTTAGCTTTCTCCAAGTAGTGCAATATTTACTTGATGGGATCTTAAAGATTGTTAAGAATTAGCGTTTACTGATTTTATTGTGGGTAATGGCGCGCTGCCTGTTGCTTTTGAATTTTCCTTCCTTGAAGGCTCTTTGAGCGCTATGTTTGGTGGATCTGCCTTGCACTCTTTCTCGCCACATTTTCCAACTACTCAGCTTCATCTCTTGCCGCATTAGTTTGATTACATCTTTTTCTGGAACTCCGAATTGATCCTTTATGGCGTCAAATGTGGTCCGGTCTTCCCAGGCCATTTCAATTATTCGATCAATGTCTCTTTCTGTTAGTTGATATTTCTCTGATATTTTCATCGGACTGCCAACATTCTGTATCAACGAATTGTTGGCGAGGCATGGGTAAAAAACAGGTAAACATCGTTTGGTTCAAACGTGATTTGAGATTGTCAGATCATGAGCCTCTGGCTAGAGCCTTCGAGGATGATCTACCTGTAGTTCTTTTATATGTTTTCGAGCCATCACTAATGAATGCCTCGGTAAGTGATCTCCGGCATTGGCGATTTGTCTATGAAAGCTTGCAAGACATGCAACTCAAAATCAATCATACTATTCATATAGTTGAAGGAGAGTGTGTGGATGTTTTTAATGAGTTAATCTCTGATTATCATATTCAAACGGTATTCTCTTATGAAGAGACTGGAATCCAATTGACGTATGATCGAGATTTAATGTTAAAATATCATTTCGATTCTAATGGAATTGAGTGGTGTGAATTCCAGTCGAATGGAGTTCAGCGAGGAAGACATAATCGAGATGGTTGGAGTAAGTCGTGGTACAAAACCATGAGTCAGCCTCAGGTCCAACCTAGAATAGATATCTCAAGAATTATAGTTAATGAAAGCCTGAAAGATGGATTTAAATTAACTAATGAGAGACAACTTGACGATACAACTCATGACATGCAAAAGGGAGGAGAGACACTTGCACATCGGTATATGAGTTCGTTCTTTAATAAAAGAAGTAATCAATACAATCAACATATTTCTAAGCCTTCAGAAAGCAGAAAGAGTTGTAGTCGACTTAGTCCTTATTTGGCATGGGGCAATCTGAGTGTCAAACAAGTCTACCAGGCTATGCTGGAAGCCAAAAATCGGGGCAATAAAAGGAATCTTACCGCTTTTGGTTCAAGGCTCAGATGGCATTGTCATTTCATTCAAAAGTTTGAAATGGAGATTGCTTATGAGCATAAGAATATTAATTCTGGCTACAATGACATCAGAATTGATTTGGATGAGGGGAAATTCCAAGCATGGAAAAATGGCTTTACTGGCTATCCACTGGTGGATGCTTGCATGCGTTGTGTAAAAGAAACAGGCTATTTGAATTTCAGAATGCGCTCAATGGTGGTGTCATTTCTCACCCATCATCTGTGGCAGCCATGGCAAGAAGGAGCTGCATATCTTGCAAAGCAATTCCTGGATTTTGAACCAGGTATACATTTTCCTCAGTTCCAAATGCAGGCGGGTGTCACAGGAATTAATACCATCCGAATTTATAATCCAGTGAAGCAAGCTCTGGATCATGATCCAGACGCGGTTTTTATTAAACAATGGATTCCTGAATTACGAGAGTTGCCAACTCATTTTGCCTTAGAACCGTGGAAAATGACTCCAATCGATCATAGCTGTTATGACTTTATTCCTGAAGAAACCTATCCTAATCCAATTGTTGATATCAAAGAGACATACAAACAGGCGAGTAAGATGCTGTATTCAAAGAAGGGGACAGAACAAGTCAAGAAAGCCGCTTCAAAAATACTAGCAAAGCATACTGTGAAGAATCGCTGGCCATGAAACAAGTCAATAAGTCCAATTTACCAACCAAAATTTGCCTGGTTTGTAATCGACCATTCACCTGGGGAAAGAAATGGTCAAAAGTTTGGGATGAGGTGAAGTATTGCTCCGAAAAATGTAAAAGGAACCGCTCCTTTAGTCATGAATGATAACGAAATAAACTAACCAGATTAAAAAGAATAGGATGTAAGAACAGGCAACGATGATTGCTGACCTATTTAATTTCTTATTGCTCAACCAGTATACTCCACATATCAAAAGTCCCCAATAAATGATTTCAAACAGGTTAAATGCCTTCAGCGGATAATGAAACTTCTGTGGGATATTTTCATAGTTAATAAGGTTCATCAGACTGGCAGGATAGAAAGCTACATAATCATGATAGTTGGGATCTGTTTCAAAAACGGTAAACCAAACAACTTTCAATAACTCTGGAATAATGAAAACAAGATCCATGATCATCACCATCTTCCACAGCTCAGCATAGGTCACTCTGTAACCGAATAGAAAACAGCCTACCCAAAGAATGAAAGCTGTAAGTGTAAATTTCCATGCCAGGAAAAGTGGCACTGAAAAGTACTGAAGGCCAAAGAAAACATTCATGATCCACATTTCACCACGTTCTTGTAGCACTTCGAATGCTGCTATTCCATCAATAATGAATGAGCCTTTGATAAAATAGGCAGCAAAGTAGAGCAAACATAAAACAATGAAGAAGGCTTTTCCGTCAATGCTATACCAGTCATTGATAAATCGTTCACGTCCTTTGATTATCCAATTCATTGAGGCTAAGTTGGTCATTTTCTTAGAAAATTGATTGCTAAGAACTAATCTTGTACTGATGATTTTTACTAGACACGGGAGTTTGGAACAATAGTTGTCATACGAAAAGTGTTTAAGTGATGAATACATGAAAAAATACATACTCATCGTTCTTTTGATTGGTCTTTTCACCGCTGTTTCTGGGCAGAAGAAGGGACTTCCGGCTATCCCAATAGATAGTACTTATGGTTTGTTGACCAATCCATATGTACAAATGGAGTCTACTCAGGCTATCAATGATATGTACAATTTCAAATTCGAGAGGTCCATGTCTCATTTTCGGTATTTGAAAAAAGAATATGGTTGGCATCCGTTGCCTTACTTTTTGATGGGTCTCAATTATTGGTGGCGTATTCTACCAAACTTTAATAATTATCAATACGATGATACTTTTTATGCCTACATGGACACTGCCATGGTGCTTGCTGAAAGGCTTCATGAAGACTATAATAAGGTGGAAGGGGCATTTTTTCTTGCTGCTACGCATGCTTTCAAAGGAAGACTGCATAGTGAGCGCCATGATTGGGGAAGAGCCGCTGCTGCAGGAAAGAGTGCGATGAATTATCTCGAGGAATGCAGAGGAAATGGAGATTTGAGCCCAGAGCTTTTGTTTGGTGATGCCTTGTTCAATTATTACGCAGAGTGGGTGCCAGAAAACTACCCTTTGTTAAAACCCATCATGGCGATTTTCCCTGATGGCGATAAGGAAAAAGGCATGGAACAGCTGAAGTTGGTGGCGAGGAATGCTTTTTATACCCGAACGGAAGCGCAGTATTATTTGATGCGTATCTCATATTTTGAGGAGCATGATATGATGCACGCCATGCAGCTTGCGGAATACCTGCATGAGACATTCCCTCACAATGCTTATTTTCATCGCTTTTATACGCGTTTGTTGTATCAGTCAGGACGATATGACCTAGCGGTGAAAGAATCGCGAAGTATGATCAATCGGATTGATAGTACTATGGCCGGATACGAGTACAACTCAGGACGATATGCAGCATTTTTTATTGGCCATATCAATGAGATGAGGGGCAATATGGATGAGGCCAAGAAGTATTTTAAGTTGGCTATGGAATACGGAGAGTATGCGGAGGCAACCGATATGGGCTATTATATCTATGCGGTGTTGCATTTAGGAAGAATAGCTCTTCGAGAAGAGGACAAGGAGTTGGCAGAGCAGTATTTCAAAAAGGTGAAGAAATTGACTAAGCGCTCACATTCAGCCAATAGAGAGGCGAGGGAGCGATTGAGTAATTTATAAGTGAATTAGGTAAATTTGATTATGGCAATAGCAATTGATCATAGTCAGAAGTATAGTTACGCAGATTACCTCAACTGGTCTGATGATGAACGCTGGGAAATTATTTCAGGATTTCCATATAATATGAGCCCAGCTCCAACTAGAAGGCATCAGTATATTTCAGGTGTTCTGTTTTCTGCATTCTTCAATTTATTAAAAGGTAGACCTTGTCAGGTATATGCCGCTCCTTTTGATGTTCGGTTGTCTGAAGATATGTCAGATGATCATTTGATAGAAAATGTGGTGCAACCGGATTTGAGTGTTTTTTGTGATAAGACTAAGTTGGATGACAAAGGTGCTGTAGGAGCGCCGGATTTAGTTGTAGAAATACTCTCCCCATCTACTGCCTCCAAAGACATGAAAACCAAATTACTGCTTTACCAAAAGTTTGGGGTGAAAGAATATTGGTTAGTAGATCCAGAAAAGAAGTCTGTGGAGCGCTTCAGTTTAGATAGTCAAGGTAAGTACAATCCAGGCATGGTGTTTCAGGGAGGAAATGCAAAGTCTGAGTTGTTCAGTGATTTCCAAATTTCTCTCAATGAGCTGTTTGTAGATTAGTCTGCAAACAAAGAGAAGAAGATTTCCCTCTGACTTTCTACTGAGTATTCACTAATTATCAATTCTCGACCTGCTTCTCCCATTTTTTTTCTAAGTGTAGGTGAGAAGAGTAATTTTTTAAGCGAAGCTAGCCACTCTTCCTGATTGTTAGCCAGAAAACCTGTTTCACCGTTTTTTATGATGTCTTCATTGACCCCTACAGGACTGGCAACAGCGGGAATACCCATTGAAAGATACTGGATCAGCTTAAAGCCACATTTACCTTGGGACCATTCATTGTCTTCCAATGGCATGACACCAATATCCATTTTGGCTAAGTCTTCTATCTCTGTTTCTTTTGTCCACTTGATGAATTGAAGGTTTTTGAGTGGTAGTTCTGGGTCTTTATTTGCGATGACCAAGAATTGAAATTCAAAGGATTTCTCAAGTTCCTGGAGAATTGGAATCAACGAAACGAGATAGAACAGTGTGGAATGTGATCCAGTCCACCCAATGGTGATCAGATCATTTTTGGGGAGAAGTTCGGAAATGGTGTGCTTGTCTGTGTCCACTATTGTCGGAAGAATAACGACATTCGGACAGTATTGACGTGCGAAACGAGCGAGGAATTCATTCCCTGTTGTTACTTTGTAACTCCATTTGCAAATGGAAGAAACTTTGGATCGCCATTTCAGGGTGGACCAAATTTTGTTTTCTCCTCCTTGATCAGCCATCCAGATCGCATCATCATAATCATAGATGATTTTCTTTTTTAAGACTTTGGCTATTATCCATTCTATGAAAGGTGGTCCAAGTGGGGTAGCTTCTCTATGAATTAGAATGTAATCATATTTGGATACTGAAAGCAATCTGGTAATTCTTCTGAGGAAACCACTAATTACGCCTGCTACTTTTTGGAGCGCTTTACCTTGTTTATACAGGTTATTCCATGCATTAATCGAAAGGAATGATTGAAAATCATATTCGAACCCCTTTTCTTCCATAAATTTGAGGAAATGCTCAAACCGGAAGCGTTGCGAAGGAGCTTCGTTTTGTGGGTATGGAGCAAGGATGAGAATTTTCGTCAATGGAGATCAAAGATTTAATTATAACGCCAATTTATATCATTCTGCTTTCTTTGATCGCGTATTTCATTAGACCATACGTCACAACCAAGGAAACACGAAAGTATTTTTTGCCTGCCTTGTGGGTAAGATTTTTTGGGGCAATTATGTTGGGTGTCATCTACCAGTTTTATTATGGCGGTGGAGACACCTTTAACTACTTTACTCATGGTAGTCGATGGATTTGGGAGGCTTTTCTTGATGATCCGGTGGTTGGGCTTAAGATTTTGTTGGAGTCAGGTGGCTATCGTCTTGCTGAGACTTACAATTACACTCAACATATTTGGTATTATAGGGACCCTCATTCCTTTTTCGTAGTTAGGATAACTGCTTTTTTGGATATATTCACTTTACATACCTATAGTGCTACAAGCCTTTTGTTTGCCTGCTTTAGTTTTAGTGGTTTGTGGGCATTTTATTCTGCTGTGATGAAAAAATATCCAGGCAATGCTAAATGGTTGTCATTAGCAATATTGTTTGTACCGTCGGTTATATTTTGGGGGGCTGGAATTTTGAAGGATACTGTGACCTTAGGGGCACTTGGATGGGTTGCCTGGGCGTGTATTTGGATAATTGATTTGAAAGGAATTCGGATTACCTACCTATTGGTATTACTAATTAATTGTTACCTCATCTTATCCATCAAGTCTTACATTTTGATTTGTTATCTACCCATGGTTTTTGTGTGGTTGTACTGGAAGTATCAGTCTAAAATACGGAACACAGTTGTTAAAATTATTATTGGTCCTATTCTTTTGAGTTCATTTGGCATTGCGGGATTTCTGGCATTGAATCAGGTGAGTCAATACAATGAGAAGTATGCTTTGGAGAACCTGGCAGAAAGAGCAGCCATAACAGCGTATGACATTCGATATGGTTGGGGTGCTCGTACAGGTGGAGATGGTGGATATGACATAGGAATACCGGATGGTACTGTTCTAGGAATGATTAAGCTACTCCCAGCTGCAATAAACGTTAGTTTATTTCGACCTTACATATGGGAGGTAAAGAACCCTTTAATGCTGTTAGCAGCGGCTGAAAGTATTGTGGTGTTAATCTTATCTCTTTATCTGTTCATCTACAAAAAAGGTATTATTGGCTTATTAAATGATCCATTTCTAGTTTTTTGTTTTCTCTTTGCTTTGTTGTTTGCATTTGCTGTAGGGGTTAGCACAGCGAATTTTGGAACTTTAATGCGATATAAGATTCCTATGTTTCCTTTCTATGGTATTTGTTTAGTAGCAAGCGCAAACAAGTTTTCAACTACTAGAGGATCAATAATTGCTAATTAAGCTTAGTGATACATCGAGTAGACTAATTTTATGAACAGCTTAAAAACCAGATATGGTGAATGGATTTGTTTATGTAGCTACAGGCGAGAAATACTTGAAAGAAGCTGAATTATCGGCCAAATCACTTCGTAATTGCTCTCCCGGGGCCAAAATATGCTTAATTACTGATGAGGTTTATGAAAGCTCGGCATTTGATGAAATTCGTTTGATTCCATTTGATGAGATCACTGAGCAATCCTGGAAAGCAAATCTGGTGTATAAGGTATTAGGAATAATCAATACACCTTTTGAGCATACAATCTTTGTTGATACAGATATGTATTTCGTTCATCCAGTAGATGATCTATTTAAGCTTCTTGACCATTTTGATATTCTTGCTTGTCTTGATTATTATGATCAAAGTAAAATTAATTACAACAATAGCAATATGCCACACTATACGCCATATAATACAGGGATGCTGGTATATCGACAGAATAATGAAGTAAGTAGATTCCTTAAATCCTGGAAAGAGTGTTATGAGAAAAACTTAGACATATATTGGAGTGATCAACCAGCCTTCATGGAGGCATTGATTACACATAATATAAAAATGTACATTCTCCATTCTAGCTTTAATTTTAGATTTTTATTTAATGTTGGCTTCCTTGAAAATGAGAAGGTTCGAATTATTCATGGGAGGGCCACCGAGGATGAATTGAAAATAATTGCAGAACGTGTCAACGATACTTTAGCTCAAAGAGTATGGGTAGCATCACTAAGAAAATGTTTTACTTGGGAAAGTAACCTGAGAGATCGTATTTTGAGAAAAATTTATCATATGATACCAGCTCCGATCAAGAAATTCTATAGACGAATTCGTTAGAAATATGAAAGAAGTGGCACCAGTACTTTTGTTAATTTTCAATCGACCGGATTCTACCAGGAAAGTGTTTGAACGAATTCGTGAGGTGAAACCACGACAATTATTTATTGCGGCAGATGGACCAAGAGATGGCAATCAGTTTGATGCTATTAAGAGCTCTGAAGCCCGCCAAATTGTTGAGAACGTTGATTGGGAATGTGATGTTAAAACTCTTTTTAGGGAGCACAACCTAGGCTGTGGCAAGGCGGTAAGCGAGGCTATCACCTGGTTTTTTTTGCGGGTTGAGAAAGGTATCATTTTAGAGGACGATTGCTTGCCAGAATCATCGTTTTTTCACTTTGCAAGCGAAATGTTAGTAAAATATGCTGATGAACAGAAAATCCTCCACATATCTGGATTGAATCTTCAGCGTGGAGTAGTTAGAGGTGATCATTCATATTACTTTTCAAAATATCCATCCATATGGGGGTGGGCAACATGGAGTGATCGCTGGAATTTTTATGACTTTTTCGTTAGTGATTGGCCAATGGAGAAGAAGAACATTCAGCACTACTTGAATACTGATAAATTTGAGTGGTATTACCATAGAATGAATTTTAGAAATTCACATCTCAATAAAGTCAACACCTGGGATTATCAATGGGTTTATCAGGCTTTAAAAAGACAAAAGTTGAGTATAGTTCCTAATGTAAATCTGATTAAAAATATAGGTGTAGGTGTGGACGCAACCCATACAGATTCAACTTCTATCCAGCATTTTTTGGATACTGAGGAGCTTAGTTTTCCACTTGACCACCCAGAAAATATAACTGCAGATATAGCGGCAGATCATTTTTTGAGTACTGAAAAGTTCTCACCGAAAGGAAGGTATTTTAAGACAAAAAATTCTCTTAAAGAAAAACTTAAAAATAGTTTAGGCTTGTGAATAAGGTCGTTGTAATAACCGGTATGCATAGGAGTGGGACCTCCATGGTTGCTAACACCTTGTATGATTTGGGTGTTTATATGGATGAAAAAAGCTTGTTGCCAGCAGATCCCTCTAACTCCAAAGGTTATTTTGAAGACCAGGACATTATTAATTTTCATAACGACTTGTTGTTGGAGAATGGAAGATATCCTTTTTTATCAAAGGGGATCAAGTCATTTAGAATAAGTAGTAAACTAGAATATCGAGCAGANAAAATAATTGAAAAGTATAGCAAGGANAAGGTGTGGGGTTTCAAAGACCCAAGAACCAGTTTGTTTTTAGACTATTGGAATCGGAAACTTTCGGGGTTTGAATTGCATTATTTGTTTTTGTACCGAGATCCTTTTCAGGTGGTNGATTCTCTNTTAAGAAGGAATCCTGATTTTTTTTCTGGACGNGAGAAGTTAACCATTCAATCCTGGTTGATNTACAATAAGAGCATTTGTCGTTTTGCGGAAAAAAAGAAGTCCCATCTGNTAATAAACATCCAGAATTTTATTGAAAATCCACANGNATATCTTTTTCAGATTGATAAGAAATTTGGNTTGGATTTATCAAATAGCTATAATCATGCTTTTGAGGAATCACTCTTCAAACAAGAGACAAATTCAAGTCTGCCCTTTAAGCAAAATTTCTTAGAAACGATACAGGTGCGACAATGTCTTAGCGAACTTCAAAAAAAATCCTAAATCTTTTGAAANTACTACATATATCGACTCTTGATTCAGGTGGAGCTGCNAAGTCCGCAATTAATTTGCATNTAGGGTTACTTNAAATAGGTGTAAAATCTAATTTCTTATCATTATATAAAAGCAGAGATGATATTCCTAACCATTATCAATTTCGGCTCCCAGAACGCAATTTTCTAGATAGGCTTAAGAACTCTATTAGATTCAGAATAGATCAAAAGAAAAAGAGATTCGTTCAAAATAAATTTTCTTCAGTCCAAAAATTCTCTTCTCCTGAAACAATATTCAGGGTTTCAAGGCATCCGNTAATAGAGGAGGCTGATATTATTAATCTTCATTGGGTNGCTGATTTTCTGGACTATCAAACTTTTTTTGAAGAAAATGAAAAACCGATTGTCTGGACATTNCATGANATGAATCCATTTTCTCCTGGTTATCATTATTTAACTGGTTTAAATACCTCCGAAAATGAGANATTATTAAGGAAAACAGANAATTTCAAAANAAAAGCGTTNAGTNGAGGNNTATCTTCTATTCAAATTGTTTCTCCNTCCCAGTGGTTGGCAAATGAATCTTTGAATAGTAGGGTGATGAATGGATTTGATCATCATGTAATTCCTTATGGGATNGATGTTGCTTCGTTTACAGTTCAAAATAAAGAGAAATGCCAGTTGAGTTTTGGGATAGAAAATTCTACAAAGCCGGTATTATTATTTTTAGCTAATCACATTGACAATCCGTTAAAAGGATTTGATTTATTGCTCAAGGCTATGACACTTTTGGGATCTGCAGTATTAGATCAGATAATTCTGTTAATTGTTGGTAGAACTACCGAGACAGTTAGAAATAAACTTGATACATTAAACTGTGACATCAGGTATTCAGGTCACCTTGATTCTATTTCTCGGTTGAGTATGGCTTACAACTCTGCAGATATATTTCTTATGCCTAGTATTGAGGATAATTTTCCGAACACCATTATTGAAAGTTTGGCTTGTGGTTTAGGAGTATTGGCATTTTCCATTGGTGGTATGAAAGATACTATTATCGATGGAGTAAATGGTAGTCTGGTTAAAGAAGTAACTAGTGAGGCATATAGCTTTAGACTGAATGAAATACTACATAATAAAAGTTGGAACAGATTTAACAGAGAATCAATATCTAGCTCAACAAAAGAAAAATATACATTAGAGCAACAAGCTACTCAGTATACCAAGTTGTATCAAAAAATTTTGATGAATGCTAGTAAGGATCATTAAAGACTGGGATAAACAGGACAAGCTCCTTACGCAAACCGCTGGTGAAAGCGGACAGTGGGGGGATATAAAATTTACCCTTGATCCTGTAACAGAATGTGATGTAGTCGTATTTACTAATAGAATAAAAGAAGATTGTCAACTATTCTGTAGACCAGGTGGAAGGTGGCTGATTCAGATGGAGCCTCCAACTCCCGCTCATCGATGGTATAGGAATTCGGATAAGTTTTTTGATCGAATTATTGCTCCTGACTGGAGAGTGAAAAAATCAAAACATATCTATTCGCACGGAGCCTTACCTTGGCATGTAGATCGCACTTATGACCAGTTAAAAGTCATGGAAGTGCCAAATAAACCTTGTGAGATTTCTATGATCACAAGTAATGCCAATTATACCAATGGTCATTCATTCAGACTGCAATTAATTGACGCATTGAAAGGCGTTACCGAGATAGATTTTGATTTATATGGAAGAGGGTTCAATCAAATAGATGATAAAATGGATGCCCACTTATCCTATAAATATAGTATTGTCATTGAAAACAGTTTTTATCCCCATTATTGGACCGAGAAGCTGTCAGATTGTTTGCTGTCCTTCACAATTCCAATCTACATTGGTGCTCAAAATATTGCGGATTATTTACCTCAAGGGTCATTTATTCAGGTTGAGCCTGATTTGAACAAGGTCATAAAAGTATTGAAAACTCTTCACCTCGATCGATGGGAGGATCGGATGGAAGTATTGAAAGAGGCAAGAAATAAAATTTTAGATGAATATCAGCTATTCCCTCTTTTGAGTAATTTAATTGATCAAAACATTTTGAAAGAAGATCGAAAGTCATTTGAGTTTAAGGCGAATCTGGCACCTTGGGAGGGAGGCAAAGTTAGTACACTGCGCAAGGTGGAGTATCAGTTTAGAAAATTGTTTAATCTTAAACCATTCTAGAAATGAACGAATTGGCCATTGTATTTGGCTATAGAAATCGAGAGCCTATTAGAGTAAAGAGATGCCTTGAATCATTGTCCAAACAAACTGATTCTGATTTTAGAGTTGTGTTTGTTGATTATGGATCAGAAAAGATCTATTCTGACCAGATCAAGGAAATTGTTGCTCAATATGGATTTGTGGATTATTACTATTCGTTTACACAAGGGTGGTTTTGGAATAGAGCACATGCGCTGAATACTGGAGTACGGATTGCCGGGGATGTAGCCTTTGTGGTCACTTCAGACGTTGATTTAATTTTTCCAGTTCATTTTGTTAGTCTGCTTAAAAAAAACCTTAACCCTGATCTTGAACTACATGTAGTGGCTAATAATTTGCCTGAAAAATTTGATCGGTGGGGCCATCTGAAGGATTATAAAAGAACTTATGGCAAAAAAAGAGGAAACACGGCACTTGGTTTGGTGCAAGGAGTAGCTAAGTCAGTTTTTGAACAAGTTGGTGGTTTTGATGAATATTATTGTATTTGGGGGGCTGAAGATGAAGATCTCAATGAGCGGCTCAAAAGAGTAGGGATTGAAACAAAATGGCTTGATATTAATACTCCACCATTGTACCATCAATGGCATGCCACAAGTGGACCAAGATCATTTAATTTACCGTCAAGGTGGCAAGAGGTTCTGGTCAACTATAAATTTCAAATGCGAGAAGATGTCAATCGCAATCAATCGGGCAATTGGGGAAAGCTTATCAAGGATGAGGATCGTTTATTACTTGATTTGGGTTCTGATCAGGATACAATAAACCTTCAAGGTTTACCCGTTCATCTTGCATTGATTAAGATGATGGAAAAGATTAATAATGCTAAAACCGGAGATATCTTAAAATTTCTCATTCAGGGAACAGAAGCTTCCATGAATGAGAAATCTAAACTGGTTAATTTATTGAATTGGATTAACAAAAATCTTGAAAGAGTGGATTCTCCGGTTTTGTTAGTCAATGATCTAACATTTTATAAAAGAAGAAATAGTATACTGGATTATCGCGATATAATTGCTTACCTAGTCCTGGAGAACAGGAATATCTGGAATGATTACTATATGGACATTGATTCGGATAATCTGATTTTTTCAGTGGTTAAATGATAAAAAGTGGATCGACCATATTGCTTGTTTCCCCAGAGAGCTGGGACCATATGTGGGTTTCTAAACACCATTATGCAGTCCATTTAGCGAATAGAGGATATCAGGTGATTTTTTTGAATCCCCCTGGTAGTAGGTGGGGCTTGCATCAGACGGAGTTTCAAAATTTGAGGATTCTGGATTACCCAGGTTTTGTGAAAGGAGTAAGAAAAATGCCAGGCTCACTCTCAAAATATTTTGTTAATAAAGTATTTAAAAGAATTACTGCATCGGTCGGCACAGCTGTAGATATCATATGGCAGTTCGATTCTACCACATTTTTTGACTTTAATTATTTGGGGAATGGAGTAACAAAATTTTTGCATGTTGTAGATCTGAACCAAACCACAAATATTGGAAGATTGGCTGGTTCGGCTGATATCTGTTTTTATTGTTCCGAACCCATAGGGCAGATTCTAAAAAAGTATAATGATAGATGTTATTTTATCAATCACGGTTATTCTACTTTTCAAAGTGATAATTACAAATTTGATTGGCAACATGAAATTAATATTGGATATGCTGGCAATCTGGATATCAAATACATTGATTGGGAGACCATAAGACAATCTATCATCAAACATCCAGGAATTGGGTTTCAATTCGCCGGTCATTGTGCGGATCCGGATAAATTAGAATTTTTTGAGCAATGCCCCAATGCAAGTTGGGTAGGTCCACTTCCGAAAGAGAGACTTTATTCTTTTTACAATCAAGTAGATGGGTTATTGATTTGTTATGACGTAGAGCATCACAAAGATCAACTAGCCAATCCGCACAAACTTTTAGAATATCTGGGAAGTGGGAAGCCGATAATTGCAAGTCATACTATCCAATATGAAACAGTTGATAATGATGTGATCTGCATGGTTTACCAACATAGACAATGGCATGAAAAGTTTGGGGAATTTATCCAATCTCTTAAGCACTTGTCCCATAAGATATATTCTCAAAAACGAATTGATTTGGCTATGATGAATACGTACGAAAAGCATATTTCTCACATTGAAGGTTTAATGAATGAATGATCAATTGGTAAGTATTATTATTGCTGCGTATAATTCTGAGAAGTTTGTAAAAGCCGCGGTTAATTCTGCTCTTGATCAGTCACATGAAAAGATTGAGGTCATTGTCGTAGATGATGGTAGTACGGATAGAACTTGGGAGATAATCAATTCTATTGACGATAGTCGATTAAAGACTTTACAAAAAGTAAATGGAGGTGTGAGTTCCGCCAGGAATATGGCTCTTCTAACTATTCAAGGTGACTTTTTTTGCTTTTTAGATGCTGACGATATTATGCCGGATCGTTCCGTCGAGTCTCGCTTAAACATATTCTATGAGAATCCGTCATTGGATTTTGTTGATGGAAAAGTCCTGTATGTTTCAACTGATTTGAAGCCTTTAAAAGAGGAGTATACTCCTGATTTTCAAGGAAACCCTATGCCTCTTTTGTTGAGGTTGGATAGAAGGTGTTTATTCGGTAATACCTGGATGATAAGAAGACATGAAAATGTTATTTATAGATTCAATAAGGATTTGACTCATGCGGAAGATCTATATTTTTATCTGTCCATTTGCAATCAATATGATTCCAACTATGCCTATACGAATCACCCAATACTTAAATACAGACAACACCCGAATTCAGCTATGAAAAATCTAGATGGATTGGAAGCTGGATACTTGAACTTGTTGAGAGAGATTAAAAAAGAAATCAACTATTTACCCAGTCAATTTAGATTTTTGAAACTGCGTATTTTGAGAATCATGTTTTTATCACATTTGTTTGACGGGCGTAATCCTATAGCAGCAACAAGGCTGATCTTTAGACTACTAAGAGTATGAAAAGATCAGTTAACACCTTAGTTTTTATTTACAATAGTTTCAATGATCCACTTTTTCAAAATTTAGTTTTGCGCTATGTGAAGTCTCTGAGTGGAAAAGTAAATGGATCATTTCATATTATCACTTTTGAGCAGGATCAATACAGAATTAATGATTCAACCAAAGCTGATATTAAAAAAGAACTCAACGCTAGCAATATTTATTGGTATCCTTTGACCTTTCATACAGGTAGGTTCTTACTTGTGAAAAAGCTTTGGGACTTTGTGCAAAGTTTATGGCTGGTTCTGAGAATTAGATTGAAATATCGGACTAGAGTGATCTTCGCTTTTGCAAATGTTGCAGCAGCAATTGCTATTGTATTAAAGAAGCTTCTTGGGATGCGAATGATCGTTTATTCCTATGAGCCTCATAGCGAATTTATGGTTGACCTAGGTGATTGGAAAAGATCGGATATGAAGTATAAGGTGCTCAAATATCTAGAGAATCTTGCTGGTCGTGATGCTGACTATATTATGACGGGCACAAAATATATGGTGGAACTGCTTACTGAGGAAGGCTCGAAGGCACAACTTTATCGTGCTCCAACAGCCGTCGACCCTCGTGAATTTCTGTTTAAACCAGAAGGCCGGCAACAGATTAGACAAAAGTATGGGATTGAAAATCGACAGGTATTTCTTTATTTAGGTAAGTTTGGAGGATTGTATTACACTCACGAAATACCAATGATGTGTTCTGCAATAAATAAAATAATACCAAATACTTTTTTTCTGGTTGTTACTTCCAATGATCACAATGAAATAAGAGAAATGTATCGGAATTACCTGGATTCGGATGATTTCATAGTAACTGGTAATTTAACATACGACGAAGTTAAAGATTATATAAGTGCTGCCGATATTGGCATAAGTGGTGTGCCCCCTTCTCAATCACAAAAATTCCGATCCCCTACAAAGGTTGCAGAATATTTATTGTGTGGTTTACCTTACATCACTACCCTGGGGGTGTCAGAAGATGATGTAGTAGCGAAACAGAACAAGGTTGGAGTGGTTGTTGATAGTTTCAATGAGTCTGTTGTGAACGATTCTTTTATATTGGAAATAAATAGACTTTTAGATGAGAATAAAGACACTCTTAGGTCAAGGTGTCGAGAAGTGGGGTTGGAATACAGATCTATGGATAGGATTGGTGAGTATTTGGTTAGGATTTATTCTGACATTAAAAAGTGATGAAACTCGATAGATTGATGATGTTATCCGAATGATTTTAACATTACTTCGATATCAATTAAATACAATAAATTAAATCTCACAGGTTTCTTTGTTAGCTAATATACTGGCACTAAGAAATTAACTATACTTCCGATAGGAAATTATATCAAATGAACAATTATAAGGAGTTAAAAGGCTACTTGAAGAGTATTTTTAAAGGAGGCTCTTTTGTTCAAAATGTATCAATCGTTTTTTCTGGGAACGCATTAAATTTTTTGATTCAAATTGGATCAACGCCTATTATTAGTAGAATATTTGGTCCTGAAGCTTACGGAGAATTTTCTTATTATAATCTTATCATTACGAACATTATATTCTTGGGAAGTCTTTCTTTACCTGAAGTTTACTTAATCCCTAAGGAACGATACAAGTTTTATGCACTAGGAAAATTTGTTGTTAGTACGATATTAATAAGCATCGCTTTATTATTGGTTGGATATACGATTTCTAATAAGTATCTACACTATTCTATTGTAACTTCTGTGATTATTGTAGTCCTAATAAGGTCAGTATTAGGCCCATTTAATGCGGTTTTAGGGGCGATGAATTCCAGAAACAAGAGATTCAGAAGACATGCTTTTGTTCACCTAACTGGTACAATCATATCAAAAGGTAGTGTAGTATTTAGTGGTTTAAATGGCTTTGCAACAGGGTTAGGTCTTTTAATTGGTGACCTTGTTAGGTCTTTCTATAATCTAATTATACAGGTTAGAATGAGTAATGTTATCTCTTTTCTAAGATATTTGATTAGGAACAATTGGAAAGAGGTTTGGAATACTCTAAAAGAGTATAAAGGGGTTGTTTATTATTTGTTCCCATCTCAAGTACTTAATAAATGGACAAGTGATTTAGTCATCTTAGGAATTGGTTTAATATATTCTGAGACAGTTCTTGGATTGTACGTATTTGCGGCAACAATTCTAAATATTCCGATTACATTAATTGAAAACTCAATACGACCAGTCCTGTTTCAGAAAGCTGTTGAAGTTAGTCAAACGAACAGTGGTGATCTAGGCTATTATTATCTAAAAACTTTACGAATTGTACCCATTTTAAGTGGCGGATTGATTTTTATTTTGTCGGGTTTTGCAAACTTGATTTTCCCATTTGTTTTTGGAGATAAATGGGCAAGTGCTGGAATGATTGTTCCTTTAATGTCGATTCAATACTTCGCTTCTGCCTTGATCGCTCCCTATGATAGTTTTTGGAGAATTCTTAAAAAGGAAAAGGAGTTACTGCGTAATAATATTATTTCTCTGTTATTTCGGTATTCACCCTTAATCTTTATCTTTTTCCATTTATCCGAACATTTATTTATCGTATTAATTTCAATAGGTTCTTTTCTGGGCAGTATGTTTATGCATTATAAATTGTCTAAACTCTTGTTAAAGCCTACAACGAGTCGAAATGTTATTATTAGTTCGATTTTCTTCGTTATGCTGGCTTCTACCCTATCTTATCTACTTTCATTAGCCATAGTTCTTTAGTGAAATATTTAATCATCGACTATTAATACTCTTAGAACGATATTTCCGTTAGCTTTTAATTGATAATTCCGAAATTTGTTCCTTGGCCAGAAATTGATAATGTACTAGTGATCAAAAATACGCCTATATTATTTCTCTATTTTGGTTTAGTGCTCAACACTCTAGGGCAAGACCCATCGAGTATGTTTAGTTTTGATCAAGATGGTTTTTGCATAAACGAGAATGTAGGTATCACTAATACTTCCACCGATGCCACTAGCTACTTATGGGATTATTGTTTTGAGTCCTTGATACAGGATGGAGAATACGCGGATCTGGGATCCCAGGGAGTGAATAACGTAGAGGGAATAGAGTTGGTCTATGAGCAGGGAGTTTGGTATGGGTTCATTAATGATCGAAGCACAGGAGTGCTCAAGCGCCTGGATTTTGGGTCTTCACTGACGAATACTCCGAGTATATCAGATGTTAGTTTGAGTGGTTCTACGATTACAGATCTTAACGATATACGTTTAATCGAAGAGGATGGAGTATGGTACGGTATAGGTATCGGTTACAAGACAGAGAAGGTTTACCGATTAACCTTCAGTGGGGGTCCCTCGGGGACAGCAGTAGTAGAGGATCTGGGTAATTTTGGGAAGAGCTGGGTTGATTTACGTGGTATTGAGTTGGTAGCAGATGGAGCTGACTGGATTTTGGGAGTTAGTAGTGATGGCACCAATACAGTAACGTTAATACGTTTTGCGGGGGGTATTACCTCCACGCCAACGGAGACCATAGACATCACTTCGGCGAGTATTTCCCGTCCACGCGGGATGAGTTTTATAGAGACACCTTCAGGCTGGTATGGTATTTTGACCTCCTTTGGGAATGGCAATGTATTGATGTTGGATTTTGGGTCTTCATTGTATGCTAGTCCATCCATCACGGAATTATATGTTGCTGCAAACCCGACGGACGTAGAGTTGGTTCAAGAGGGGCTGAGCTATTACAGTATCGTTTTGACTCGAGATGATGGATTGGAACGGATAAGTCTGGG
>PBTY01000069.1 GCA_002729235.1 Rickettsiales bacterium
TAAATGTATCAGGTGATTCGGGGGTGCCTAACCAGGGGTGCCCGACTAGGGAATGACAATCGATATTAGTTAGGAGATGCTTCCTGCGTCAGCATGACAATGAGGTTTTGTGGTTGAGGTTGGATAGTTCATTCCGATGCGATTCCTGTCCTACCACGACCAGGGAGTGACATACGGAGTGACTGATTCATTTTTTTAGCGATACAGGTCTCCCCTTTACTAAGGGGGAGATTTAGAGGGGGTTAAAAAAAAGTTTTGATGCGATTCCTGCATGCGCAGGAATGACGTTGGATATAGTAGAATTATGAACAAACGTCACTCCCCGAATCAGTGGAAGAGTGTTTACCCTTTAAGTTATACTGTTGATTCTAGGGGAGTCTGTTTGTGATTCGCTACTGAGATTCCCTTAGAATCACAGATTATTTAGTGACTATGTTTTGTAAATGTATCAGGTGATTCGGGGGTGCCCAACCAGGGGTGCCCGACTAGGGAATGACAGTAGTAAATTGGAATGACAAATCGAAGTGATTTTCAAATATTTTGATAATTGGTCTCCTCATCTCTGAGGGGCGCACAGCCAGTGGGAGATAAGAGGGGTAGTTTGGATGTGCTAGCAATTTCTTATAACATGATGCGATTCCTGCCTTCGCAGGAATGACGTACTAATATAGACTCCCCTAGAATTTCATTTTATATTTCATATTTAAGATAAATTATCTGAGAAATTCGGGGAGTGACGTATTCAATTTATTGACAATCGGTCTATGAGGGTCGCACCGCAAGTCGGAGATATGAGGGGTAGCTTGGATGTACTAGCAAATATCTTATAACATGATGTGATTCCTGCCCTGCCACGGCAGCCAAGCTGCGCAGGAATGACGAATGGTGTGAAACTCAAATGCTCAAACAAAACTGTAATGCGCGTTCTTCCGACCAGTAGACTTTGTCTTTGTTTTGACTGATAAAACCTACATGGCCACCATGAGTAGTGGTTTCCAGAGTGACATTGGGTAAGTTGATGGTCAATGAGTGATCCAGGCTTTCAGGTGTGAGAAAAGGATCGTTTTTCGCATTGATGATCAGGGTGGGTACTTGAATTCCTTTTAGGAAATATCTACTACTACACTTCTGATAATAATCACGAGCGTCTTTGTACCCATGAAGTTTAGAGGTAAAGTAATCATCAAATTGCCGGATCGTTTTGATTTGGCTCAGCGGCTCGGTGTCTATTTGATCCGGCATCAACTCGGCCTTGGCTTTCACTTTCTTCAAAAGACTTTTTAAGAAGCGTTTTTCATAAATCATTCCTCGTGGAGTACTCAACTGATCGGATCCTTTGTCCAGGTCTAAAGGTGTACTGATCGCTACCGCCCCTTTAATTTTTTCGGAACGTGTTTCTTCACCAAGGTATTTGAGCGTCATGTTACCACCCAGGCTAAAGCCGACCAGATATATTTGATCATAATCCTGAAGTGCTCTCTGGATGACTTCATCCAAATCGTCGGTGGCACCACTATGATAAAACCGGACTTTTTGATTCATTTCACCACTACAGCCCCGATAATTCCATGCCAACGCATCGAATCCATGATGGTAAAAGTGCTTAGCTATACCTAATATGTACGGTCGATCGCTGCTACCTTCTAAACCATGTTGAATGATGACCAGCTTATTACTTCCTTGTCTTCGCCAGTCTAAGTCTACAAAATCGTCATCAGATAGAATCAATCGTTCTCTTTCTGGGGGTACTAAACCAGTTACTTTTCTAAACAATGCGGGGTAGATGGTTTCCAAATGACTGGAAACGAATGTAGCAGGACGTTTGTAGGATTTATTATGAATGGCTGGCATTATGGAATTTTAAAAACAATATCTCCGTTTTTGTACTTTTATTTCTGGCAAATGAAATCATCCATTTTGTCAGGATACTCCACAAAATACGCTGTAATTGGTGGAGTAGATTTAAAAACCAAATTAAAAGATTAAGATATGTTGGAGAAAATTCCACATGGATTAACTTTGAATTCGATTTGTTAGGGTAAAAATAACGCTTATAAAATGGCTGAAGTAATCAGAATGCCAAAGATGAGTGACACCATGGAAGAAGGGGTGATCGCGTCTTGGATTAAAAAAGAAGGTGACGAAGTAGAATCTGGCGATGTACTGGCTGAAGTAGAGACTGATAAAGCAACCATGGAACTGGAGTCTTACCAGGATGGTGTGCTGTTATATATAGGAATTAAAGAACAAGAGGCTGCACCTGTTGATGGCGTAATTGCGATCATCGGTGAAAAAGGAGAAGATATTTCTTCTTTGCTTAAAGATCTTGAAGGTGGTTCGAATGGAGCTGCTAAATCAGAGGAGCCGAAAGAAGAGGCTGCTGCTGAGGATTCTGGCGAGGCAGTTGATACTTCAGATATCAATGCAACAGTCATCAGAATGCCAAAAATGAGTGATACCATGGAAGAAGGTGTCATTGCTCAGTGGTTGAAGAAAGAAGGTGATGAAATTTCATCTGGAGATATATTAGCTGAAGTAGAGACCGATAAAGCAACCATGGAATTGGAAGCTTATGAAGATGGTACATTACTTCACATTGCTATTCCTGACGGTGGATCTGTTCCTATCGATGGTGTGATTGCTATCGTAGGGGAGAAAGGTGCTGACTGGGAAACTTTGCTAAAAGCTGAGTCTAGCGGTGGAGCTAAAAAGCCTGCTGCTCCAAAAGAGGAGAAAAAAGAAGAAAGCACAGCAGCATCTTCTGCAGCTCCATCTGCGACACCTACGGCAGATACGACCACTTCTAATGGACGGATTAAAGCTTCTCCATTGGCTAAGAAAATTGCTGCGGATAAAGGATTCGACCTAAGCAAGATCTCTGGATCTGGTGATGGTGGACGAATTGTGAAGCAAGACGTAGAAAATTACACGCCTTCAGCTAGCACTCCAGCGGCGTCTGCTCCAGCAGCCAAAACTGAAGCTGCTGCTCCAACTTACAACTTCCCGAAAGTGGTAGGTGAGGAGAGCTACACAGACGTGCCAGCTTCTCAGATGAGAAAGGCGATAGCAAAAGGATTGATGAACAGTCAGTTTGGTGCTCCGCACTTCTACCTGACGATGGATATCGATATGGACAAAACCATTGAAGCACGTGCTGCAATCAATGAATTGTCTCCTGTGAAAATATCTTTCAATGATATCGTGATCAAAGCGGTTGCGGCGGCATTGAGACAACATCCGGATGTGAATACCTACTGGATTGAAGAAACTAAGAGTATTAGAAAGAATGATCACATCAGCATAGGAGTAGCCATGGCTATTGAAGATGGATTGATCGTTCCGGTTGTGAAGTTTGCTGACAACAAGAGTTTGGCACAAATCTCTGCTGAGGTGAAGGATTTTGCGGGTAAGGCAAAAGCTAAGAAAATCTCAATGGAAGAGATGCAAGGCAATACGTTCACCGTATCAAACCTTGGAATGTTCGGTATTGAAGAGTTTACTTCCATCATCAATGCTCCAGAATCTTGTATCCTGGCTGTTGGTGCGATCAATCAGGTTCCTGTGGTGAAAGATGGACAGATTGTTCCTGGCAACAGAATGAAAGTAACACTTACTTGCGATCACAGAACAGTAGATGGTGCAGTAGGAGCCTCGTTCTTGAAAACGTTGAAAGGATACATCGAGAATCCGGTGACAATTTTGATTTAAGAATTAAGAAATAGACTTTACAATAAGTCCTTGGGTCATTCTGACATGTTTCAGAATCTTTTTGATTCGCTTGATCGTTTCATTTTAAGATTCCGAAATACTTCGGAATGACTTTTTACTTTATAAAGTCTGACACTAATTGAACTATGGAAAAGATTAAATCGACAACCGTCGTTGCTATAAAACACAATGGACAGATTGCTATTGGTGCTGATGGGCAAGCCACTATGGGTAATACTGTAGCGAAGAGCAATGTGAAGAAGATCAGAAAACTCCAGGACGGAAAAATCGTCACTGGTTTCGCTGGATCTACAGCGGATGCATTTACGCTGTTGGAGCGTTTGGAGGAAAAGTTAGCGACCTATACAGGTAATATGAAGCGTGCGGCCGTAGAGTTAGCGAAAGATTGGCGTACTGATCGTTACTTAAGAAGATTGGAAGCAATGATGATTGTGGCGGATAAAAATGAGATCCTTGTGATCTCAGGCACTGGCGATGTATTGGAACCAGATGATGACATAGCTTCAATTGGATCGGGGAGTATGTATGCTCGTTCTGCTGCTATGGGATTGAAGCGTCATGCAACGAATTTGACCGCTGAAGAAATGGTTAGAGAAAGCCTGAATATTGCGGCAGACATCTGTATTTATACGAATCACAACCTGGTGGTTGAGACCTTGTAGTGTAAAAGATTAATCTTTTGAAAGCCCTTCTGACGCCAGGTCAGGAGGGCTTTTGTTTTAAATTTAGAGTCGAACTAAAATTCTTCTACTAGCGACTTGACAAGTTTCTAAAATCATTGCTATCTATCGAAAGATCAATGTCCTTCTTCGAAAGGTATCCTTATGGCCAAACTTCAGTATTACTTTTCTTCCCTACTTTTCCATCGATGAAAAGTAGTCGCAGCGGCGAACCGCCAAAAATCTAAGCTCCGCGCTTCGGCCCTGTGTTCATTTCTTAACGTTTTTTTGAATTGCAAAACAGGGATAAAATAAACTCGCCTATTATAAGTCGTCTCAATTGAGAATATGACTCAACATGGCTCAAACAGTATTTTATCTTTATCTGCTTTGAACTCCAAAAAATCTAAAATGAACAAGGGGCGTCCTAATGTCCATAGATTTTAGGGGAGTCATATCCAATAGATGAATGCAAAGTAATTCACCAAAGTTAAATTATGATTGTCACGTGGGGGTAAAAGCCTAGTTGGTTTTCCTATAGTCGGAGACTGGATAAGTCTGATCAATTATTGAAATAATACGACTAAGAAAATGAAAAAGCTTTTATCTCTCACAGTAATTGGACTATGTGTCCTATCAGCTTTTGCGCAGGAAGCAGAAGAAAAATCGTTACAGCCCATTCAGCTATCTCTGGCATATCCCATTGGAACTGCTGGAGTGAATTCCCCTAATTACGCTAATCGTATCTCCATCAACATGATTTATGGTGTGAATGGAGGTGTAGATGGAATTGAATTAGGTGGTTTTGCCAATGTGAATAAGGGAAGTGTCAATGGCGTCCAATTGTCTGGTGCACTCAACGTCAATACAGAATCATCTCATGGGGTACTTGGGTCAGGATTTGCCAACATTACTTTATTGGATGCTTCGGGAATTCAAATGGCTGGATATGCCAACTACAGCGGACAGACGAGAGGATTGATGATGTCTGGATTTATGAATCGAAGTGAAAATATGGATGGTGGACAACTAGCAGGTACACTCAATATTGCGGAAGATGTAGATGGTATTCAGGCAAGTGGTCTAATGAACATTGCTAAATCTGTGAAAGGGATGCAGATTGCTCCACTGATAAATATTGCGGACACCAGTGACTATTGTATCGGCTTGATCAACATCATCAAAAGTGGAGAAAAAGGTGTTGGGGTAACCGTAGACGAAACCAATACAACAATGCTTTCCTTCAGATCAGGCGGACGGGTGATGTATGGAATTGTTGGTGCGGGTTATGTTTTGGATGATGAGTTTAACCATTTGGCATTGGAAGCAGGGCTTGGCGCAATCCTATTTCAGCCTAAGAAAGTACGACTGAGACTGGAATTGGTCAATACGACTTATGAAATCGGAGATCGGGATACTTACTTCAAATCCACCTTGAGAATTATGCCATCATTTGCGACCAGTCATTTTGAGTTTATGGCAGCCCCAACGCTGAATTTTGTTTACAGCGATCAGGACAATACTTATGAAGCTGTAGATAATTATTTGTGGAAGGATAACAACGACAATAGCTTTAATGGATTGTATATCGGTTTCACTGCAGGAATTAACTACCGGTTTTAATCAGTTAAGCGTTAATTGGTATAGTAATATACCGCGAAATCGGTATTGCTAACGGAATGGTTCAATCGTAGTTTTGACTTACAGTTAAGCTTATGAAGCAATCAGACGGATTGCAAAGAGCACGTTGCGTAAGGTCAATTTGAATTCTCAGATTGGCCTTTTTTTATTCGTCCAGGTGTTCGTAATCGGCAATGATGGTGTAGAGAAACTTTACATCTGGTAAGTCAGATTTCACCTGGAGCAGTTCTTTTACTTTCTCAGTCAGCTGACCTATGGCCTCATAATTTAATCCATCAACACCCATTTTTAGAGACTTTCGAATCAACCCGACCTGTTTGTCACTTAAACGCTTGACCTGTGGAAATTGAATCTGATAATCCTCTTCTTTCTTAATGGACTTAATGCTTTCAATAGACTCTCTACGCTTAACCTTGATGACCGTAGTGCCAGCTGCTAAATCTCCGAGGCGTTGACCTTTCTTACTGATGATAATGGTTAAAACTGCCACGGCCCCATAAAACAAGATGTCTATTGGTCGGATAAGCCATCTTAACAGGTAATTGCCAATGCCTGGAGCTCCTCCATCTAGTTTGACCACTTTGATATCACGAACGTGCTTTCCTGGAGACTGACCATGCATGAAGTACTCAAAAAGCAGTGAGTAAAATGCTAATGGAATAAAGATAAGGAATGCCAAAACTTCACCACCTCCGGTACTACTACTTATCAATCCTGCGACTAAAGCATAACACCCCATAATGAAGAAGTCGATGATGGTTGCGAGAATGCGGTCCCCAAGGCTCGCGAGTTCCAGCTGAATTTCTATGTTTTGATTGGTAATAAATTTTGTCATAAATGAAAGCCTTGCTATTTTGTCGCATTCAACGCTAAAGATATGCGTCAGGGACTATTCGTAAAAATAAATGAGAACAAATGGCTGGACTTTGAAAAGAAGTTGGCCAATATCCAAACACTCACGGCTGATGAGTTGTCGGGGATTTACGTCCATCTGACGGAAGATTTGGCTTATGCACAAGCAAAATACCCAGAGTCTGACCTCATGATTTATTTGAATGGCCTGACGTTAAAAGTGCATAATGTTATTTATCGGAATAAACCGGAGAAGAGCAATCGATTTGTTCATTACTGGAAATATGAATTACCCGAAGTGTTGAGATCATCAAAAAAATACTTATGGTACTCTTTCATCATCTTCGCTGTTGGAATTTCCATTGGAGTGCTATCTGCGGCCAATGACCAGACCTTTGTACGGTTGATTTTAGGCGATCAGTATGTCAATATGACTTTGGATAATATCAAGGATGGTGACCCGATGGGAGTTTATGGAAGTTCAGGTGAAGGGATGATGTTTCTGGGAATTACCTTTAATAATATCAGGGTGTCCTTTTTGGCTTTTGCTTTAGGGATTTTCTTCTCACTGGGTACTGGCTATGTATTGTTTTCGAATGGGGTCATGGTAGGAGCCTTTCATTACCTGTTCTTCGAGCAGGGATTGTTTGATGAAACCATATTGACCATTTGGGTCCATGGTACATTGGAATTAAGTGCTATTGTTTTTGCTGGTGCAGCTGGATTGACGATGGGACACAGTATCTTATTTCCTGGGACTTATCCCAGAGGTTATAGTTTTAGAAATGGAGCTAAAAAAGGGCTGAAGATTGTCATTAGTTTGATTCCATTTTTTATTGTTGCAGGCTTTATTGAGTCATTTATTACCCGGCATACAGAATGGCCATTATTCATCAAGTTGGTGATCATTGGAATCTCTTCTGCCATTGTGATTTTCTATTTATACTTTTTACCTAACCTAAACCGATATGTCGGAAAAGAACATCGAGCTTTACAAAAAGCGTGATTTTGGTCAAAAAATTAACATCACCATTGAGTATATCCGATACAATTTTGGACCATTGATGAAAATGATACTACTCATTGCTATTCCTATGGGTATTCTTTCGTCTTTAACTCTTGGGAACTACTTCAGCACGTTGGGCGATTTTGCCAACCCCAACTCCTCTGACATAGAACGAATGGGTGTGCTGGGTCAAATGGGAGGTACTTATATGTTGATGTTCGGAGTGTCAATTATCACCTACTCCTTGCTGATAGCTACCATCTATAATTACATCAAAACGAAAAACGAAGACCCAAATCCGGACTATATGGAGGTCTTAAGAAGCTCTTTCAAGTATGTTCCTGGTCTTGTTGGTCTCATGATTATTATAGGATTTGCCTCATTTATTGGTTTCTTTATATTCATTTTACCAGGCATTTATTTGAGCGTGGTAATGTCATTATCCATCCCAATTTACATGTTTGAACAGGAGGGAATTGGGGAAGCGCTTAGTAAATCCTTCAAACTCATCAAAGAAAAGTGGTGGAGTACTTTTGGTCTAATAATCATTACGACCATCATTGCGGGAGTGGCTTCGTATGTATTCTTGATTCCTACCTATGCCCTAATGTTTAGCGAGATGTTCTCCAATGTGGAAAAGATGGAGAGTGGAGATCCTACTGCGGTATTTGACATCTTCACAAGCTGGACAACAACCATTGGAATGGCTGTATCCATGGTGGGATCTTATTTATGTTATTCCATTCCAATAGTAGCAATGGCTTTTCAATATTTCAATTTGTCTGAGCGAATTGAGGGTCGGGGGCTAAAAAGTCAAATTGAGGATTTTGAGAATCTTAGTTAATACCTTTTTATTTCTTGCGCTTACTCTTTGGGCATCGGCATTTCATTTGTCAGGGGAGGAGGACTTGCGTCAATTTGATAAAGAAAAAATAGAAGCATATCAAGCCGACCCAGCATTTGATTACAGTACAGATTATGCGGTATCTGATTCCATCGTCACTCTCTTTTTGATCTGGATATTGGATAAGCTTAATTCCATTTTCCGATCAATGGGGATGCAGGATATCTGGCCATTTGTTTTTCGGATACTGATTATTGGAGTAGTGTTGATGGTGCTTTATTACATTCTCAAGAATCGATACGGGTCTGTTTGGGAGCGTAATTCGAAAAGTTTTGTACCCATGGGTGTGACTACAGTCGATGGCCAAAAAATCGATTACGATGCATTGATCAAAGAGAGCAGGGAATCAGGGGATTATAAATTGGCCATACGGTACCAGTTTTTAAAATGTCTTCATGATCTACACAAAAGTGATCAAATAAAAATCACTACCTGGAAGGCACCTCTAGACTATGTGGATGAATTACCTGATGGCAAGCAAGATGCCTTTTCCTCGCTGGTTAGACTTTTTGAAATCACGTGGTATGGTGATTATGATGCCCAGGAGGAGCAGTTTAATGAATCCAACAAATTGCTAGAAGCGATATACGCATGAGTAGGAAAGAACGAAGGCTATACATATTTCTAGCAGTGGTTTTTGTGCTTTATGTTGTGGTAGAGCAATACAAACCCGAGCCATTGGTTTGGATTCCAACTTTTGCTCAAAAGGACAAACAGCCGTATGGTGGATATGTGTTGTACGAACGGTTAGATGATTTTTTTGAAGAAAAGAGTATTTCATTTGAAACGTTGTATGAGCACGGAGATTCGATTAATTCAGACATGATCATTCTTGCTTCGAATTTCGAACCGGGCTTAGCTGATTTGGAAGCACTAATGGGGATACTCGATGAAGGCAATAACGTCATTATAGCTTCTAGTATTTTCTCTGAAAACTTTCTGGATACTTTAGGACTAAAGCTGGATCAAGAGTTTAAGGAAGCTACACTGCAGTTTGCGGACTCGTTAAAAGTAAGTTATCGGGATCAGTCTACTTATTATCCAAAAAGTCAGGTGCTGGCCGTTTTTGATATTGGTGATAGTCTGGATTGGAGTATTGATGCGACTATTGATCAGCCCATTGTGATTCACCGAAAGTTTGGTGAAGGCCGATTGATTCTTTCTACACATCCCCTGGCATTTACGAATTATGGAATATTAAAATCGGGAGGATTAGGGCTGCCAGAAATGATGCTGAATCACCTGGATCCTGATAAGGTTATTTACAACCGATACTATCATAGCGGTAGAATGGAATCCACATCTGTCTTCAGGTATTTCATTTCTCAGCCATCACTTCGTTGGGCATTAAACCTGACACTGTTGAGTATCCTGTTATTATTGTTCATTGGAAGTCGTAGGAAGCAAGCTAAAATTGATTTACTGGACCCCAGGACGAATACAACCATTCAGTTTATCAAAACGATGGGTGGGCTGTATCATCGGGAAGGTAGACATGTTTCTGCGGCTCAGAAAATGGTCAGCCATTTCTTGAAATCACTGAAAGAACGCTATTATATCTCCAATTTGTTTGAGGATTCAACCTATCAGACATTGGCAGTAAAAACTGGATTGAAGAAGTCTGAAGTTATTCAGACGTTCGAAATCATCCAACATGTTAAAAATGGGGGCAACGTCTCAGAGCAGATGTTGACCGAACTAAATCAGAAGATCGAAAAATTTAATATTAAATAAGATGTCAGAATTTACAAGCCGTGTAGACCTGCAAGGGTTTTCAGATAAGATCAGCCAGTTGAAAGGTGAAGCACATAAGGCGCTGGTTGGCCAAGAGCAAATGCTCGATTTATTGTTGACGGCCTTTTTTGCTGGTGGACATGTATTGATCGAAGGGGTGCCTGGGGTGGCGAAGACGCTCACAGCCAGATTGTTGGCCAACATGACGAAGGCAGAGTTTAAACGAATCCAATTCACACCAGACCTGATGCCATCAGACATTTTAGGAACATCTGTTTTCAATCCTAAGAATACCTCATTTGAATTCAAGTCGGGACCAATTTTCTCCAACCTGGTGCTAATTGACGAGATCAACAGGGCTCCTGCTAAAACTCAGTCAGCATTGTTTGAAGTGATGGAGGAAGGGCAAATCACTAATGATGGTACTGTCTACCCGATGGAAGAGCTGTTCATGGTGATGGCTACACAAAACCCTATTGAGCAGGAGGGCACCTATCGCTTGCCGGAAGCGCAATTGGATCGTTTTCTATTCAAAATCAATGTAGGCTATCCTTCTACTGATGACGAAACGAAGATTCTGATGTTACAGAACCAAACAGCAGGATTCAAGAAACTGGATTTCATCAGTGAAGTAATTACCAAAGAGGAAGCTATTGAATTAAGAAAGAATCTAAAGGACATTCTGGCTAAGGACTCCTTATTGAAATACATAGCGGAGTTGATTGCTCAAACGAGAAATCATCCATCCCTCTATTTGGGAGCATCACCAAGGGCGTCTATAGATTTGCTGAATGCTTCCAAAGCATATGCGGCGATGAAGGGGCGTGATTTTATTACTCCAGATGATATCCAATATTTACTCAGACCAGTCATTGAACATCGAATTCAATTGACTCCAGAGGCCGAACTTCAAGGTATCAGTATTGAAGAAGTGTCTCAGCAGATTGTACAGCAAGTAGAAGTGCCAAACTAAGTGAAAGTATTCCTCACCAATCGATTTTATACAGTCCTCGTTGGATTGATTGCTGCGTTTCTCATTGGGCAATATGTAAGTCTGATCTTCCTGATAGCTAAAGTTGCTGCTGCTGCGACGACAGTGGCCCTGCTGATGGATGCGTACATGCTTTGGATGCGAGGTAGGATTGACGTCAAACGAATTTGTAGTGATCGATTTTCCAATGGTGATGAGAATGAAGTGCTCATAGAACTGGATAGTCATTACGATATGGCTATTAGTGTTCAGGTAAGAGATGAGGCTCCTGTTCAGTTTCAGTTAAGAGCATTTCAGTTTGATATACAATTGGCAAAAGAAGAGGCCAAATTACTGAATTATCAATTGAGACCTACAGAAAGAGGGGTGTATCAATTTGGCTTCACCAATCTGTTGGTTTCAACAAGTATCGGGCTCTTACAGCGAAAGATCAAAGGAGCTAGCCCTGAAGAGGTAAAGGTTTATCCGTCATTCATCAAAATGCATCAATACGAGTTGATGGCTATCTCCCAAAATCTGACCATGCAGGGACAAAAGCTTATCAGAAGAGTGGGAAATAGTAAGGAGTTTGATACCATCAAAGACTATGTGATGGGGGATGATCCACGCAATATCAACTGGGCAGCAACAGCTAGAAGGGGTCATCTAATGTCGAATCACTACATCGATGAGCGTGCACAAAATATTTACTGTTTGATCGATAAAAGCCGAGCGATGCGAATGCCGTTTGAAGGAATGACGTTGCTGGATTATTCTATCAATGCATCGTTGGTGATTTCTGACATTGCGATGAAAAAGGGAGATCAGGCTGGCTTGATCACTTTCGAACATAAGATTGACACTACCATTAAGGCCAATCATCGAGGTGCTCAGATCTATCACATCATGGAGGCCTTGTATCATCAGCAGACGTCTTTCAATGAAGTAGACATAGCTGCTGTTTATACTCATGCAGTCAAAAATGTGAATCAGCGTAGCTTGATGCTGATGTTTACCAACTTTGAGTCCATTCACAGTCTCAATAGGCAATTACCCTATCTGAAGTTGATCAATAGGAAGCATTTGTTGATTGTAATCTATTTCCGGAATACGGAAGTTGACCGGTTGCTGGAAGATAAGGCTAACTCAACACGTGAAATCTACGACCAGGCTATTGGTCGGCAAATGCTGGAAGAAAAGCTGCTAATTCGAGACGAACTCAACAAAGCGGGAATCTTGTCCCTCTATACCACACCACAAAACCTGAACGTGGATGTGATTAACAAATACATTGAAGTGAAGGCGAAGCGGATGCTTTGATTAGTTTTTTTCTTTCAACTCCCTCACTTTTTCAGTCAGCTCATCAATCTTAGTGAGTAATTCACGCATTACAGGATTGGAGGTAGAGGAGTTTCTTAATTCTTCTTCTCTGAAACCTAATAATGTGTCTATCCTTCCAATAATCAGTGAGCCAACAATGAATACAATGAAGATGATTGGAGTGGAAATCAAAAGGTTGTCAAAGATCAATCTCCCGAAAGTAGTGTCTTCGTATGCCTCAAGCAGGACAAATGCAATCATTAAGAACTGGATGTATCCGATGTACATTCGGGCCCTATCGATATAGACCTTCCATCGGATAAAGGTCTTTTTATTGGCTTTGATTTTAGACATGGCTGTAATTGAAAAAGCCCTGAGTGTTAAGTCAGGGCTTTGGTTGAAATAATGCGTTTCTTAGAATTGAACCTCTGGGGCTTTTTCAGCACCCTCTTCGGCTTCAAATAACGGTTTACGTTCAAAACCACCCCATCCTGCAATCATGCTGTTTGGGAAAGTTCGGATGTAGGTGTTGTAGTCCTGCGTAACTTCATTGAATCGCTTTCTAGACACAGCAATTCTATTTTCAGTGCCTTCTAACTGAGCTTGAAGCTCCAAAAAGTTTTGGTTAGACTTCAATTCAGGATATTTTTCCACTGTGACCAATAGTCTTGAAAGCGCCGAATTTAATTGTCCTTGCGCTGCCTGGAACTGTTGCATGTTTTCAGCAGTTAGGTTGCTCGCATCCAAATTGATGCTGGAAGCTTTAGATCTAGCCTCAGTGACTCCCACCAAAACTTCTTTTTCCTGATTGGCAAATCCTTTCACAGTGTTGACAAGGTTAGGAATCAAGTCATTTCTTCTTTGATATTGTGTTTCCACGTTGGACCATTCTGTATTTACCGCTTCATCTTTAGCGACCATGTTGTTGTATTTTCCTGTGAAGAAATTGTAGATGAAGAAAATCACTACAACAACAACGATTATGGTTATCCATTTTTTATTCATAATTCTACTTAATTACTTTTAGTATGTTGTATAATTACAAGAATACAAGAACTAACGATATTGTGAAAATTCGGATACTCTTTCCCTTAATAATATTTTTGTTTTCCAGTGTTTTAATAGCACAGGAGAGTCTACCCAAGTTAGAAACCAGGGTAACAGACCAAACAGGTACTTTAACCTCTAGTGAGATTAGCTCTTTGGAAAATAAGCTTAAAAGCTACGAGGATAGCAAAGGAAGCCAGGTGGTTGTGGTATTAATTCCTACTACGGGTGATGAAACCATCGAGCAATATTCCATTCGACTTGCAGAAGCCTGGAAGATCGGTCGAAATGGGGTAGATGATGGGGTCATCATGCTCTTTGCTATGCAAGACCGAAAAATGCGCATAGAAGTAGGATATGGCTTAGAAGGAGCATTAACGGATGCTTTGAGTAAGCGAATTATTACCAATGTGATCACTCCGGATTTCAGATCTGGACATTTCTACAGTGGTATTGATAGTGGAGTAGATGTGGTGTTGAGTGCTATAGCAGGTGAAGAACTTCCTCCGGCCGTACGTGAGGAAACGTCTAGTAGTGATCCATTTGTTGGTTTAGGGGCTGTGATCTTGATTATCGGGGTAGTCTTCTTGATAATCGTTAAGTCCATTATGAACAAGAAATTAGGGAAAGGGCGATCTACAGGTATCATGTCGGTGATTGTCTTTCTGGTATCGTGGTTACTCCTTGGCTTCGGAGCAGCTATTTTTATTACTGCTATAGTTTCCATTTTTATGGCAGCTCCTTCTGGTGGAAGAGGCGGTCGAGGAGGCGGAGGTATGTACTGGGGAGGCGGAGGAGGCTTCTCTGGCGGTGGTGGAGGTTGGTCAGGCGGTGGCTTCTCCGGTGGAGGTGGTGGCTTTGGAGGCGGCGGAGCTTCTGGTGGTTGGTAATTTCAAAATATTAAGAATTCAATGGCTAAATATACATTTACAGATACTGAAAAAGAACAGGTAAAGCAGGCAGTGAAAGATCTGGAGACTGTTTCTTGCGGTGAGATTGTTCCTTATTTTGTTAATTCCAGTGATGACTATGCGGAAGCTTCCTGGTATACGGCAGGAATTTTAGGTGGAGGTACATCCGCCATTCTAGCCGTATTGTCCTATACCTGGCTTCTGCCAATGCGTGTTACTCCTTTTGAAATCAGTTTATTCATACTAGGTGCCTTTGTAGTAGGATTTCTAATCCCTGTGATATTGCCTCAATCAAAGCGATTAATCATTTCTCGTGACAGTCAGGCAGAACGAGTCAACCAAAGAGCCCTTCAGGCCTTTATGAATGAAAAGGTTTTTGAAACGGAAGAACGGGTTGGGATACTTATTTTCGTTAGCAAAGTGGAGCATCAGGTAATGGTGCTAGGGGATGAAGGAATCAGTAAAAAACTAAAACCGGAAGATTGGCAACACGTGGTTGATGAGGTGGTGAAAGGAATCAAATCCAATGAAATAGCTAAAGGAATGGTATCTGCTATCGCTCTTTGTAAAGAACTTCTATTAGAACATGGATTTGTTCGAAAATCAACTGATTACAACGAGCTGGACGATGGTTTGAGAATTGAAGATTAATGTTTCTTGGAGTTGTTAATTTTCTCTAATAGTTCAATGATCTTATCCTTGTGAGCCCGGTTTTCAGCAATTAGTTCATGCACTTTCTTGATGATCGATTCAGTTAATGGTGATGGTTCCATCTTTTGCAATAGGGATAGAATATCTGATTTTTGGTATTTAGCCGGAGGTTCTTCTACCAAATGAATTCCGGATAGTAGGTACTGAATGCTAACTCCATAGGTCATTGCGAATTTCTTCTTAACCACATCTGGCACACCATTGATGCCTTTTTCATATGCAGCGAGTGTACCTCTTTTGATACCTAGCTTCTGAGCGCAAATCTCCTGAGAGTCTCCAGCTTCTTTTCGAGTGGATGCCATTCGTTTACCAATCTCAGACTTTAATTCTGTCATGCATATTTTATGTGACAATAATGTTATAAATAATTGCAATTGTTATTATTTATAACTTATATTGTGTAACGGAACCATAATGTTTAACTAATCCAAATGTACTCAAAGGATGCGTTTAATCAACAAACGTCCCTCAATGATTACTCTTTTTGAAAATCTTGATCGTGATACCCAACACCTCCTTTGTGTGGGTATCTCTCAAGATTTCCTGGAAGATTATAATCGTTACATTTCACCTGAGAAAATAAGCGAAGCATTTATTCAATTCAATGTAGAAGTGTCTGTAACTAGTGCTGAGGTGGAACTTATTAGGAATGATGCATTAGCAAAAGCGATCAATGTGTTTCTCAATTGCTAGTTCTATCTTCTATGGTAAATCATCTTAACCAGTCCAGAGTCAAACTCTTCAATGTCTTTGATCTGAAACCAGGTTTCGGACTTGCTGCCGTTAAATAATGGGACTCCTGATCCTAATAAGACAGGCATTTTGAATAACCACAACTCATCAATTAAACCGGTCTCCAAAAGAATGGTGTTAATTTCTGCACCACCAACCAACCAGATGTCTTTCCCTTTCTCTTCTTTGAGTCGTCTGACACATCCAGGGATGTCATGATGAATAAAAGTGACTTCATCCGTAGATTCTGACTGCAAGTCATGTGTGAAGATGTAGCTCTTTTTGGTGCTGTAAGGCCAGTCTCCAAATCCAAGAACCTGCCGATAAGTTCTACCACCCATCAAAACAGTATCGATGCTCTCTAGAAAGTCGGTGTAACCATAATCCTGATCGGTATAAAGCCAATCCACATCTCCGTTGGTTCTTGCAATGTAGCCATCAAGACTAGTAGCAATAAAGAGTTTAACACGTTTCATATTTCACAAATACTTTTTGCTTCATCAATGATGGTGTTTGCCTTTTTTAGATCCATTCCCAGTTCGAGCAACACCTCTCTATGATTTACGAGGGTGTTGGCCAGTATGATGTGCTTTTCAAAGAGTTTTTCCCGGATATTTTTAGGTATGCTGCTAATGATGGTTATTGGATAAATCCCATGCCGATTGACCAGGCTTTTGAGGTTATGTCCCGGATAGTCCCAACTCAACAAATGCAACCCTGAGCATTGTCCAAAATCAATGGCATCTTTGGTAAAACGTGCATTGGTTACCACCCAACCTTCGTGTTTTCTGTTTAGGAATCGATGATCGTCTTTCCAAACTGAAGACAAGTCCTCAAACCGGGATTTAATATACATGGGCACCTTCACATCGGTTTTGTACCCCAGTCGATTGTGGAATTTGCATTCCATCATTCTCACTAGCTTATTGTTGACTGCCAACACATCTACTTCATGTGATACGCATTTACCTTGCATGGTTTCACCAACGGTGATCTCAAAACCTTCCTTGCGCATGAGTTCGCCTACAAAAAGTTCGAAGGGATAGCCGGTTGGACCAAGTTGTAGGATGGATTTCTTAAGTCCATATCGAGACGCCTTAGCTTTTTCCCTGTTTTTAAGCAACCGATGGGCTTTCTTGTAGATTTCACGTGTGGTGATGCCTTCATAAAGACCTTTGCGAATTGTGCCTGCTATTTTTTCAGCCTGGGCATGAGATGCTCCTGCTTCAGTAAGACTCTTTTTTAGTTTTTCCGGATCGAAAACATCCTTCTCTCCAGAGAACTTTTGAATGATCATTGGGTTATTACTCACACTTTGAAGATACTATACAATCAGAGAATATTGCCAGTCGCAGTGCCTATTCTTTGATCAGTGCTTGTTGAAGTTCGGTTATCGTACTGGATTCGCACAACCCTGTTTCTCGTATAAAATATAGGATGTATTGAGCATACTCAGAATGAAGCATCAATTGCTCAATGTCTGCTGTGTGATTAGATATGTAGTGTATGTCTTCCGAAATATGATCACTCATTCCGAGCCATTCTGGAAGATTGTATTCGATACTAAAGCGAAGAAATCTAATTTCAATATTGTTTGGACTTTGGTCGGTTGCTTTTTCCATCAATTGATCATACTTTCTAATATAGGCTAGTTTACTGAAAGGATTCCAACTCTCTTTTGCCTTCATGGCATAGGCACAAGCTTGATAAGCTTGTTTAGGTGCTGCCAATTGTTCCAGATCTTTCACAGAATCAAAGAAGTTTTCTACTTCATCTGCAACCACCGCTTGTCTGAAGCCTTCACGCAAATCAATTAACCTGGGTTCTTCAGATAACGGACAGCCGTAGAGAACCATTGAAATCAAAACGCATTTAATGAGAGACATAGGGTAATAATACGAGATATCATTAATTATGTCTCACAAATTAATTTTTAAGTGTAGGATAGGTCGTTATATTTGCAAACCATTTTAGAAAATGCACTCGTAGTTCAACTGGACGGTTCGCCGCTGCGATAGAATACCGGATTTCGGCTCCGGGGGTTGAGGGGCGGTTCGCCGAGGCGATCGACTCCTTCCGAGTGTACTAATTAATGCACCCATAGCTCAACTGGATAGAGCGCTGGATTTCGGCTCCAGAGGTTGAGGGTTCGACTCCTTCTGGGTGTACTGCACTTAAAGCTTCTTGATTGATATCAGGGAGCTTTTTCTTTTTAAGTTGATCTAGCTTTGAGTCATGTAATTGCGTATGAAAAAATCAAGTTGACCGGTTCTTCAGAATCAGCTATCTAGTTTGCTTAAGGCCGCATTAAACTCTTCCTTGAATTTTCTAGATACAGGTAGTTCATCGCCGTTTTTCATTTCCACTTTATCAGCGTACTTCACTCGTACTTCTTTGATATTAATGATATACGATCGGTGTATCTGGATAAAGAAATCTGGAAGGACTTCAAGAATATCCTTTAGTTTATTTCTATCTACCTCAGGTTTCGGTTTGTTCCTTAAAGAGAACTCTAGATAATGGCCATCTGATTTGATGGAAACGATTTCCTGGGTTTCCAGAACGGCCTTGCTCTTTAGCTCAATGATCTGAGTACGCTGTTTCTCAATTTCCTTCTGAAGATCTGCTTTCTCTTGTTCTTGAGAAACGAGTGTTTCCGTAGATTTTTTGTTTAAGCGAAATAACACAAAAGCGATCACCATGAGAAGTGCAGCAGCTCCACCAAATATGATCACTTTATTACTCGAATCTACCACCTCTTTGTTTTTTTCGTCCAGCTCCTGTTCAGTTACCGCTAATAAGTAATTTGCCTTGGCATCAGCAAGGAAACGTTCACGCTTGGAGTTGGCGGGTGATTCCCTGAACTGATCAAGTTTTACGATATACTCTTTTGCCTTTACGGTGTTTTCATCAGCATTGTATGCATCGATCAATTGATGATAAATTCCAGGCTTCATACCTTGAAGTTGTGGTTTGTTGGCCTCTCGTTCGGCAACCAATAAATAGGTAATAGCCTCTTGCGGTTGGCCCACCTTTAAATGGTACTGTCCCTTTATGAAGTTTACTCGTAAGACGGCATCCATGGATCTTGCATTTGATACTTTTTCCAAACTTGCTATCAAATTAGGAATAGAGTCCAGCTGATTGAGCGCCATTTGGCATTCAATGAGATTAGATAAGGCTGTAAATTCTCCTTGTTCGAATTTGATTTGTCTCGCTACTTGCAATCCAAATTTGAAGTAGTAAAGGGCTGAGTCTATTTGTTCATTTTTTCGAAATGAGTTAGCCAGGTTATTATAATAAACTGCTTTGGGAGGAATAGGCGGTGCAGATTCAATGTTTACTTGTTTTAATGTTGTGATCGAACGCTCATACAATTCCATGTCTTGATATATGTGAGCCATATTCATGGCAGTGTTGATTTGCGTGAATGCATTAGCCGAATCCAACCGATATACGGCTTGGAGATGCTCTAAAGCTTTGGTGTTATCTCCAGATTGTCGATACGCACTTCCTAAATTGCCATGAGTGGAAATTCTGCCTTGAAGATTCGATTCAGGAATTCTACTCAAAACTTCATTGTATAAGTAAATAGCACTGTCGATTTCCCTCAATCTTATATAAGTAAGGCCGAGAACATTCTTCGCACGAAATTCAATATCGCTACCTACAGAACTATAATACGCTGCACTATTTCGAAGAAATCCTTTGGCTTTGATAAAGTCACGGCTTTTATAGTAACTGATTCCTTTTAAAAACTGGCTAGTCGCATTTGCTAGTTCTGGATTGATGCTATTATCTGAACCCATTTCAATGCTATCTGCCAACAATAGCACTTCATTAAGTCTATTGTTAGGCAGTGCGTCCCCGTATTGGGTAATGGCATGTAATCTTGCTTCTTCTGATTTTGCTTCACTTATCGCTGATTTGAGTGATTCAAAATCAGGTCTTTGAGCTACTGAAATATAAGAGATAACAAGTAATAAGGAATAGATGAACAGCTTCATTTATGCTCTACAGGTGGTTGGTTGGTAAAACGTAATTTTAGTTTAGGCTGTGAGTCACGAAAATAATCCATCCGAGCTAGATTAAAGAAACGCACACAACGAATTTATGATCAATCGTACTTCTAAATGAGCTGTGTTCATGAAACAAATTTCAGAAATGTCTATGTTTGAAAATAACCCTGGATTTACATGAGAAGTTTTCAAATACTATTTCTTTTTATTGTAACATTTCTTGTTAGTTGCTCAAAGCAACCTTTACCTCCAGAACCCATTTTACCGTTGCCAACTAAGCAGCAATTAATGTGGCATCAGATGGAGTTGAATGCCTTTGTTCATTTTACAATCAATACCTTCACCGACAAGGAGTGGGGTTATGGTGATGAGTCTCCCGAACTGTTCAATCCTTCCAATCTTGATGCGGAACAGTGGATTGGAGTATTAAAAGATGCTGGATTCAAGGGAGTCATTCTTACAACTAAACATCATGATGGTTTCTGTCTTTGGCCGTCTGCTTTTACTGATCATGATATTTCTCAAAGCCCTTATAAAGGAGGCCAAGGAGATATTGTGAAGGAGGTAGCAGCAGCCTGTCAAAAGTATGGATTGAAATTTGGTATTTATATGTCTCCCTGGGACCGAAATCGGTCTGACTATGGAGACTCTTCTTATGTCACATACTATAGAAATCAGTTGGAAGAACTCTTTACTAACTATGGTGAAGTATTTGAAATGTGGTTTGACGGAGCCAATGGTGGTGATGGATATTACGGAGGAGCCAATGAAGTGCGAAGAATCAATCGAGAGACTTATTATGACTGGTCCACTACTCTGGATATGGTTAGAAAGCTTCAAAGTGACGTGCTCTTTTTCAGTGATGGGGGTCCTGATCTTAGGTGGGGCGGTAACGAACAGGCCAGAGCAGGAGAAACCAATTGGCATACTATCACTAAAGATACCTTATATGCTGGTAAAGCTAATATTGAAGGGTTATTAAATACTGGTTCTGAGAATGGTCAAAGTTGGGTGCCACTGGAGGCCAATACTTCCATCAGACCTGGATGGTTCTATCATACTAGTGAGGATACCTTAGTGAAATCACCAGAGCAATTATTCGAGATTTACTTAACCTCTGTTGGTAGAGGAGCTACATTATTGCTAAATATTCCACCAGATAGAAGAGGCTTGTTTCACGAGAATGATGTTGAGGCGTTAAAGGGTTTTAGGGATTTGCTTGAGGAACGTTTCAAAACTAATCATGCAATGGGAGCATCAATCATTGCAAGTTCGACAAGAGGTAATAGTGATCAATTCGGTGCGACTAGTGTCATCGATGAAGACTTGAATACTTATTGGGCAACTGATGATGGAGTGCATACTGGCTCGTTAACGATTGATTTTGGCGAGAGTAAAGAAGTTAAATACGTTCTTATTCAAGAGTTTATACAACTAGGGCAAAGGGTGAAAGCATTTAGGTTAGAAGCAGAGATTAATGGTCAATGGGAAATTGTTGATGAAGGTACAACTGTTGGGTATAAGTATATTTCAAAGATAGATCCGGTAAAGACCAATAAGATTCGCTTTACCGTTTTGGATAGTAAGGCTTGTCCTATAATCAATAACCTGGAAGTTTATTAAGATTAATCCTAACTTATAGTTAAATTGACTATAAGTTTCAATGTAATTCCAAAGATGAAAAATAATAGAAGATCATTCCTTACTAAAGCGGCTGCTCTAGGTTTAGCCAGTACTATTCCATTTCAAATAAAATCCAGGCCAAAGGCAAAAGAATTGCCTTCTTTGAAGGGAAGAAAAGTTCTTTTTACGTATGGTGGTTGGGATGGCCATGAGCCTTTGAAATATCGGGATTATATGGGGGATTGGTTGAAGAATGAAGGAGCGGAGGTAACCTTGTCAGATAGTTTGGATAGTTATTTGGACAAAGAATTAATGACTTCTGTTGATTTGATCATTCAGCTATATACCATGTCCCAAATTACCAATGAGCAGGAAAAGGGATTGGTAGAGGCAGTGAAGGCTGGTGTCGGAATTGCTGGTTGGCATGGGGGACTATGTGATGCCTTCAGAAATAATGTGGAATATCAGTTCATGACTGGGGGGCAATGGGTAGCACACCCAGGGGGTGTGATAGATTACTCAGTCAAAATACTGGATACAGGTGATGAGGTGACTGCTGGATTATCAGATTTTAGAATGACCAGTGAGCAGTACTATATGCATGTAGACCCAAACACCAAAGTATTAGCTACTACCAAATTCACTGGAGAGACCAATGATTGGATCAATGGTTGTGTGATCCCTGTGGCTTGGAAGAAAATCTACGGCAAAGGAAGAGTGTTTTATACCTCCCTAGGTCATAATCTTGATCACATCACTCAAGAACCCGATGCTTTGGAGATGTTACAACGTGGTATTAAATGGGCAGGTGCCAGTAAATTCGAAAAAACAGAAAATCTAGTAAACCCGATTTATTCCAGCTAATGGTTACATGGCTATTCCGACAAGGGTGATATCATCGTACTGAATATTGTCGCCCTTCCATTTATTGATTTCAGATAAGTAATATTCAGCATCAAAGTTCTCCTCATCTTCAATCATTTTTAGTACCCCTCTTGTTCCTAGTTTCTTTTTGTCGTCTGCATCAAACTGATCAGCCAAGCCATCAGTAAACCCATAGATACCCACTACATCGTTCATAGGAAAAGATGTTTGAGTGATTGACTGTTGAATGTTTTCGTAGGAGATGACTTTCTTGGCTTTCAGATGCTCAATGCCATTTTCTCTTTTGATGACTGCAGAGATTCCGGTGGTGCAAAAGCTGACGATTCCCTTGTCGTGATTGAATGAAAAAAGACCTACTTCGGCGCCAATACCATAATTATAGTCAGTGGTTTCTGAAGTGGTTTTGTTGTATTTTAAAAGTTGGGTATAGAAATTTTTTAATAGCTCACTAACATTATCACCATTAAAATCTGAACTAGCCTGATTAAGTAGGGAGTTGCATATCATAGATGTCATGGCTCCTTCTACACTATGACCAGTGCAGTCAACGATGGCCAATAAGGTTTGATTCCCCTTTCTCGAATACCAGTAAAAGTCACCTCCGACTACATCTTGCTGTTCATGAACCACAAAGAAGTTTTTAAACTCTTTTTTAATGTCTTCGAATCTTGGTATGATTAGCTTTTGAATCCTCACAGCATCCATCATTTTAAGGTCTGGTTTTAGCACAGGAGTTACCACCTCCTTTTTATCCGATTTTTGACCTTTGGTATCACTGATGGCTGATATGTCTACTTCCTTTAAGAAATTATTGAGGAGCGTAGTATTCTCGCGTTTATTATGAATTACTAAATGCTTAGAATCACCAATTGACTTGATGATCAGGGAGCTTTCATCAGTGAGCTGTACAGTTAAGTTGTTAAATTTGGTTTTACTATATTTTAACCAATTTAACCATGGGGATACTGATGGTTGATTTTGTAATTCTGAGTCAGAATTGTCTGCTAATGTGTCTAGAATAGAAAAACTTTCCAGGTTAGGGAAGTTTTCGGTAATGGTGGTTTCAAGGTTGCTCATTTTGAGTGGGTTTACTCAATGCTTTTAATCAGTGTTTTGACTTTGATTGTGAATAGAGCCTTATTATAGTCGACCTTATTGTTTAATCTTATCACAGCCAAACGATGGTTGATACCCTTTATAATGAAATAATTCGCTTCCTCAGAGTCTAGGTTGATTTGGTTCATTTCATTTAGGCAGTCCAATTCATCCATGCTTTGTACCATGTCCACACAGTGGTCTGATTCAAGCATGTCAAATTGTTTGGATTCAGTGTTATAGATGTTAAACTCATCAATAACACTGAATTCTCTTTTAATAGCTTTTAATTCCTCTTGCATGAATTAGGTAGGGACTTACAGTTTAGCCTGTATTTCCTTCTTTCCTTTAGCTACTACAGCTCTTAATAAAGCCAGGTTAGCCTTCTTCTTATCAGCTGCAAGATAAATCATATGTGTACCCTTGTCAGTACAGTTGATCAAATGATATTGGCTATCCAATGTGATCAATACATCATCGATCTTGTCTTTCAAACCCAAAGCATCAATTGCTTTAAGTTTAGATTTGATAACTTCTACGTTATATGCGCTGGCTACATCAGGGTCAAGTGTGCCATCAGAGAAAGATCCAAGTGACATTCCAGATGCAATTTCAACTACAGAAATAGCGTGAATTCCATCTGAACTTTCTTTGGCAGTTTCTATGAATTCGTTAATGACATTTTTTGGCATTACATTGTGTGTTTAAGGTGAAATTAAGTTTGAATGTGAGTATTTCTTATCCCTAAACTGGTTCGAAATACAATAATAGCTAATACCTAAAGGAAATACCTAGGTGAATCTCTTATATTCGATGAATTGCCTTAGTTTTCGTGGTGAGTTTAATCAATCCTTAGATGGCAAGGGCTAAAAATGTCATATCATCATACTGCATGTTGTCTCCACGCCACGTATTGAATTTGTCAAGATAATAACTCGAATCAAAAGTGCCTTCTTCTTCAATGATCCTCTGAATCCCCCTGCGGCCTAACTTTTTACGATCTTCTGAATCAAATTGATCAGTGACCCCATCAGTGAAACTGTAGATGCCCAAAACATCTTTCATTTCAATCGTTTCATTGATCAATAGTTCATCTAGATTATCAAACTCAATAATTTTCTTGGATTTCAATAATTCAATACGGTCATTGTACTTGATAAATGCAGGAATACCTGTAGAACTAAAACTAATAAGTTGTTTGTTGTAATCAAATTCAAATAGGCCGACTTCAGCCCCTACGCCATAATTCCCAGATTCGTCTACCGATTTTTCATTGTAGTCATTGATTTGCTCATAGAATTTTATCAGGAGTTCTTTAGGAGACAATTGCCCCATCTGATCCTTCATCTGATTCAATATGGTATTGGCAATCATTGAAGTCATTGCGCCTTCCAGGCTGTGACCTGTACAATCAACTAAAGCGAGATATATCTTATCATCCTTGCGGTAGTACCAATAAAAATCGCCACCTACTACATCCTGTTGTTGGTGAACGACAAAGAAGTTTTTGAAATGCTGTTTTATGTCTTCCTCTTTGGGAATGATCATGTTTTGAATTCGAACGGCTTCTAGAAGCTTTGGATCCTCAGACTTTTTTGAAATGTTAGGTGCACTTGAAATCACCACGTCTGAAGAATCAATTTTCAATTCCATCAAGAAACTAATCAGCTGGGTGGTATTCTCTTCTTCATTGATGATGAATAAATGTCTATTCTCATCAATTTTCCTTACGAAAAGCTGAATGTTGTTACCTACATGAATCCGCGAATAGGAAATGGATTTTTTGGATGATTTAATCCAATTCAACCAATTGTCCACTTTTATTGTGGAATTAAAGGACTGTTGAATTAAATCATAGGTTTTGGTATCCCTCTTATCAACAATCCCACAGTAAATCAAGTTGGGGAAGTGCTCAGATATTGTTTGGACTAGCTTATTCATCGTTAGGGCCTTATAGTTGTTCCAGGCTTTTCAATGTAGCCTTTGCTTTTAGGATTAGGATGGGTTTGTTGAAATTATCCATTCTTTTTAGTTTCAGAACCAACAAATAGTTCGTTCTTCCCTTCATAATAAAAAAGCCACAATCATTGATTTCCAAAAACATGTATTCAAGGGAATCAGTAGCTTGATTCTCAATCATTTCCTCCAGAAAACTTAGTTCTTCTGAGGTTGATTCCTGAAATTCAAATGATTGATTATTAGCGTTGTAGAGATTAGCATGCTCTACAACACTGAATTCTGACTTTAATTCCTGGAGAGATTTCAATTGCTTATATTTTCTCCTCGATCTCCTTTACTCCTTTGTTTACAACTGCTCTCAATAAAGCGAGGTTAGCTTTTTTCTTGTCGGCAGCTACATAGACCATATGTGTGCCTTTCTTGGTGCAGTTGATGATGTGGTATTGAGTTTCCAAAGTAATCAAGATGTCATCAATTCCTTCTTTTAAACCCAATGCAGCAATTGCCTTAAGTTTTGATTTTACTACTTCTACATTGTAGGCACTGGCTACATCTGGATCAAGAACTCCATCTGAAAAAGCGCCAAGAGACATTCCTGATGCAATTTCTACTACGGACACTGCGTGGATTCCATCAGAGCTGTCAATAGTTGTGTCAATAAACTGTTTAATAAAATCGGTCTTAGCCATGATAATTTTTTGGTTTGATTAAAAAGTAGTTGTTCTACCTAACTGCTTAACTAATCAACTGGTTTGATGACTGCAAAACTGTATTCTAACCCATAATGTTTTCACCTCAATTCGTTGAGTTGTTCTGTTCCGACGATGATTTGCCATTTATTCTTGTTGATAGCCACTATTGGCATAATTTTGCTGTATGACAATAGAAGAGGTACACTCGTTACTACAGAATAGGCGATCGGTATATCCAGACCAGTATTTGAATAAGCTTATACCGGATCAGTTAATTAAAAATATTCTAGAGAATGCTAATTGGGCACCAACTCATAAACTGACTCAGCCATGGAGATTCAAAGTGATCAAAGGAGAGGTGCAAAAGAAGTTTGGAGTCTTTATGGCTGAAAAGTACAGATCAATAAATGAGCTGGAGTCTTTTTCTGTGGCTAAATATGAAAAGCTCAAAATGAACCCTCAAAAAGCTGGAGCGATCATAGCTATTTGCATGCAGAGAGATCAAAAGAACAGAGTTCCTGCCTGGGAAGAAATTGCCTCAGTCGCTATGGCGGTACAAAACATGTGGTTGACGGCTACGGCTTATGGTATTGGAGCTTATTGGAGTTCACCAGCTCTACTAGAATACTTCGGGGAATTTGAACCTCTGGATGAAGGAGAGCAGTGTATTGGGTTGTTTTATATGGGCTACGCCAATGTGCCAAATGTAAGACCGCCAAGAACCCCAATGGAAGATAAAGTGAAGTGGTTATAATTACCACTCCAGGGTTATCATGATGTTAGGAGCGAATCCTATCGCTTCACGATCCACAAATATTGGAGATGAAGCATCGATCCCAGCTCTCACCACCTCATCGGTGAGGTTTTCTTTATTATAAACATTGATTAAAGAAATGCCAATCGTGGAGGACCATTTTCGGTCCTCTGTTTTTGGGATTTGATAAGAGGCAGAGATGTCCCAAAAATGTACAGCCGGATATCTTACATCCAAACCAATAAAAGGATCTTGAGCATTTGAATTGCCATTATAAAAATTCTTCCTTTTGTAGGCTAGTTCTGGTGAATCTCCATTGAGGCCGGAAGCTATTCTCCATCCAGTGGATAGCTTGAAGTTGCTCTGATGGTAGGATAGGCCAATATTGCCACTATGAGGTTGGCTGTACTTACTATCATAAACAGCAGTATCAAGAAAAACCTTGAAATCTGAGTAGGAGTAACCTATCCAGGCATCTATACTTTCATTAATCTTCTTTTTTATAAATAAATCAAACCCTTGTATTTGGTGATCATTTTGCACAAATGATTCGTTATCTGTAAGCCTATTGGCTGTGTAATAAGTTACGTTATTGGCTGTCTTATAATAGGTTTCCAGATCAACCACCCATTGTTTCTTGGACCAGGTGAATCCAAGCATTGACTGTGAGCCAGATATTGGTTCACTATAAACATGGTCAGCCAATACCCAGACTTCATTGTCAAATCCACCACTGCTAAATTCAAGTCCTTTAATTTGGCTAAGATATTGATAGTACAATCCCGTAGTGCCCTTCAAAGTAAATGAGTTGGAAACATTCCAGTTAACAAATAATCTTGGTGCAAAACTCAAGTCATTGATTAGATTATAGTAATTCAGTCTTGATCCCAATTGCAAAAACCATTTCTCCCATTGGTTCATGCTGAAGCTTACAAATGGACTTACCGTGGTGGCAATTTGATCGCTAGATCGTAGATAATCAGGATTGTTTCCAGTGCTTGCCCCTTTATACTTATCTGCAACGTTCTGCTGACGATATTCCAGACCAAAATCCAATTCATTTTTATTGTTTGTAGTCAATTTAAGCTCCTCTGTAAGAGCCATGTCCAAAATGGTGTTTATTGAATAGGTGCCCCGAACTGTATTGCTGATTTCATTGATTGCTTCATTGGCGCGAAATTGCAAGTTATATGAGCTCAATGATAATTCTGTACTTGACTTTAGGTGGTCATGAAATTGATGTTCCCATTTGGCACTAATTCCCAGGTTAGAATTAGTGGTCTGTTCGGGAATCGTTGGATTATTGTTCTGAATTATTTCATAAGCAATTTTGGATCTGGTGTAGATGGTAGAAATGTATAGGTCATCTTTTGGTCGCATGGGGATGTTCAAGCTGGCCTGGTAATCTTCAAAGATGACATCCACATCCGAAATCACCTCACCGGTATTGACGTCAACTAGCGCTGATCCGGCATAGACCATTTTGGTGATGGCCTCCAATTTTGGTGAGACAAATGAAGTTGGAAACGAACGTCGGACACCCAAGCTAAGTCCTGCTTTTTGATTGAAAATAGGTGTTCGTAAATACCCCATTGCAAAGAGAGTATTGGCCCCGATACCTCCGCTTACATCATTGTTGGTTCCACCGTCTGTCTGGATCTCTATTGCTCCACCAACTCTTCCTCCCATTCGCGGATGAAATCCATTTCTATGTACTTCTACATTGTCAATAATCTTAGGATTATAGGGTGATATGGTGCCGAAGTAATGGCCTCTGCTATAGATGGGAATGTTGTCTAACATCACATAAGATTGATCTGTGGAACTCCCTCGGATATATAAGTTACCGGCACGGTTGTCAGGTGTAGAGATGCCTGGTAGTGCAGATAACGAGGCGAATAGATCACCGTCGGTTTCTCCTGGGAGAAGAGGTAGTGACTTCACATTGATGTTGATACTTTGATTCGATGGATTGAGGTCAATTCCTTCCGTAATGAAGTCTTGAATAATGACAGTGCTCAGTTCGATAACTGTAGGCTCCATTAAGACCTCTAATCTTTTATGATTAATCAGGTACTCGAATGTTATTAATTGGTTTTTGTATCCTGGAGAATAAATGGTAACCAAGTCTTTACTGTCCGGCTTATAATCGAAAATGAGTTTCCCGTTCCTTACTTTGCTTGGAATGGCCTTTCCATTCACAAGTATGCTACTGATGTCAGGAATAATTGATTCCTGCGAACTTGAGTCCTTCAGATTTATCTCATAGGTGGATTCATATAATGTGATAATGTAATAGTTGCTCTCAATCTTTTGAATAGCTAATGGGTATTCTTTTTGAATGAATTGAATGAGTGAATCTTCACTCAACGAACCAATAGCTGGATCCTTTATCTGATCGAGCAAATCGGCATCAAAGGAAAACCGGGTATTGGTATTTGTAGAATAGGTAGTAAGTGCATCACTCAATGATGAGTGTGTTTGACACACTGCAACCATCGCATAAAATAATGCTCCTAGAAATAGTAATGCACGCATTTAGTGGTCAGACTGTTTACTTACTTAGTGTTACCGTTTTGTCTTTGATTTCGAACGATATTCCCAGAGGATCAAATACAATTTTTAACGCTGCATTGAGGTTGTTTTTCGGGAATGTGCCAGTGAATCGACGTTTTAAGTCAACTTTTCCTGTTTGTATCGTTATATCAAATTCCTTCTCAAGAGATTGTATTACTTGTTTCAGAGGTGCATTCGTGAAGGAGAGCTCGCCTTGCAACCAACTCGGTTTATCTGTTTTCACTGGCACCATTTCTTCCCATTTATCTTCATGGAAGAGGTAACTTTCTCCACCGTTTACGATGACGTCATTAGCAGAAACTGTAGCTTTTACTTTTCCTTCAAAACATATGACTTCCATGGAGGTATCAAAAGCATCTACTGTAAACGTGGTACCTAATACGGTTACGTTCCCAACTTCTGCATCTACAGAGAACGGGTCTCCAGGTTCTACTTCAAATAGACCTTTACCCTTAAGTTTTACAGGTCTTCCCCCTTTTTTCCAGGCAGAGCGATTGACAATTAATTCACTACCTGATGACAAAGTCACTTTTGATTTACCATCTGGTAGTATCACTTCTTTAGTTTCTCCTACTTCTGCATAATACGTAGTGGTGTCATTGAAAAACATGAGCCAAACGCTCACAGTAAGGACTAGAGCGATAGAAGCGGCAATGGATACTGGTTTCCACCAATCAATACTTCGGGTAATCGTTTTCTTCTCTTGGAGAATGTCCTGAACATTTATTCGAAATTGGTCACTGTTTTCCGGCTCCCATTGATCTACCTCTTGTGTAATCTGTTTGTATTTGGCTACATCAGATTCACCCACAACTTGTTTGAGCTCGTCATCGGTGATTTCACCGTTGAGCCATTTGATGATACGTTCGTCTTGACTTGCCATTTGTTCTACGCTTTGATTTTACAACGGTAACTTTGTTATAAACCCTACCTAGATTTTATACTGCGATATTTCGTCCAGATTCTCTTTGAGTGTTTTCAGAGATGTAGTGATATGTTTTTCAATAGTTTTGATGGATAAGTCCAGGGCATCAGCGATTTCCTGATTTTTCATCTTGTCTATTCTGCTCATCAAAAATACGACACGTTGTTTCTCTGGTAGATTAGAAACTGCCTCTTCTAACCGTTCTTTGAATTCTTCCTCCTGGTACATGTATTCAGGATTATGCTCCATTTGAGATTCGGATAAGTTTTGGCGGTGTTGAAATTTCAATACGACTTTTTGATGATCGTAATCATCTAAGAATAAGCGATTGGCCACAGTAAACAAGTAGCTTTTGGCTTTTTCGAATGTGACTTTGCTACAGTTATGCCATAACTTGATAAAAGCATCCTGTGCAAAATCTCTCGCTTTTTCCAGGTCTCCAAATTTGTAGAAGAGGAAATTGCGAAGTGGCGTTTCGTGTGTGCGGTGAACTTCCTGGAATGTCTGCTCCTCGCAGACAGAGCGTAAGTTCATATGTGCGTTGTTGGTTTGGTTGTTCCAAAAATACTATGAACAATTCATTCCGTAAACGACCTGCTGCCTTTTTTAATCAAAACGTGTAACTCATTCAGTTATGAAAAATTCCTGTTCATACAATGATTTACGTTTTTCATACTGTTTATTCGAAATGTTTGAAACATTTATCTAAATTGAAGGGAATAAGCGGAATTTCTATTACTAACCAGCGTAACTATTATGAAAACAGCAAAAGTAATCACAACTTTGATCCTTATTGGTTTGATCGTATTCGGAGTTTTAGGAGGAACTACGATCTAAAAAATCAACTAAAGAATACCAATAAAATCAGTGTAATTAATGCCGGCGCACCTTGTACGTAGAGTATTTTACGTGATGCGGTGAAGCCTCCATATATTCCTGCCACAGCTACACAGACCAGGAAAAATATTCCAACGTTTCTGGACCACTCTACATTTTCTATCAGCATAGACCAAATAAGGCCCGCTGCTAGGAATCCATTGTATAACCCCTGGTTTGCTGCCAAGGTTTTCGTTTTGGGAAATAACTCGGTAGGGAAGGCTTTGGAACCAAAGACTTTTACACCACGTGTTGTCCATGCGAACATTTCCAACCAGAGTACATAGATATGAAATAAGGCTACTAAGCCAGTGAGGATCTGAATGATTAGGTTCATGAGTTTATAGTTTGTGCCAAGTTAGAAATATTTTGACATAAAAAAGCCTCCAACAAAATGTCAGAGGCTTCGAAGGTGTTAATCATTCAGGTTTATTTCTTATCCAACATTAGGATTTCATTGAGATTGATTTCGGTGATATACTTTTTCTCACCATTGCTCTCGTAGCTGCGGTTGACCAGTTTTCCCTGCACGGCTACTTCACTTCCTTTTTTTAAGTAGTTTTCTACGATATCTACTTTTTTACCCCAGATCACAATGTTGTGCCATTGCGTGTCCTTTACAAGCTCACCTTTGTTGTTTCTGTAAGATTCATTAGTAGCGAGAGAGAAGGTGGCCATTTTTTTACCACTGTCAAAAGATTTTACTTGAGGCTCATTTCCTAATCTGCCGATAAGCTGTACGTTGTTTTTCAAATTTGTCATGATAATAAATTTTAATGGTTTTAAATAATGTCTCTGATTGGCAGATGATCCGATCGTAAGACTGTTGTCGAATTGACGAGAGCAAAGTAAGGGCAGGGTGCAAGTGCTAGTCGGAGGTTAAACGTGTACATCCGATTACATCCGTTTGTAGCCGGTTACAAACGGGTAAAATACTTAAATACAGATGATTAAGTATTTATTGAGCTATGAAAATATTTGAGGAATGAGATGAACTTTTAAACGTTTAACACGATTTTATGACTTTTTTGTATCTTCAAAGAATGCTTCTTTTGACGTTTAATTCATTTGGTTGGCCAGAGTTGATGATCCTCCTGATGGTCATATCTATTGCTGGTAAAACGGCTTTATGGAATGGTGACCGTGACCTAAGGAATAAACGTTAATGTTAGTGTTTGAGCCTACTGAGCATTTCCTTTGTATTGATAATTTCGGCGAACTCATCTCTCAGAATTGCTAGCTCCACCTGATGCACCAATTCAGCATCGATGATATTGCCATTTGGTAATGTTTTTTGGAATGCGGCAGTAGCATCTTCAATTAAAATGGTGTTGAACCCGAGATTAGCGCACATCCGAACAGATGTGGAGATGCAGTGCTCGGTAGTCAAACCTGCCATCACGACTTTTTTAATTTCTCTTTCTTTAATCCATTCTTCAAGAGATGTTCCGATGAATGCGCTGTTTACATTTTTGTGAAATACAGGTTCATCAGGTAGTGGAGTTATTTCCTTTTTGAGTTCGTGCCCGGGTTTATTTGGAAATAGAGGAGATGCTGGATTAGTAGAATCATGCTGTATAAATATACATGGATAATTATAGCCTCTAAATGCCTCTAAAAGTGCCTTGCAATTGGTTTCTGCCTCAGGATTGTTCCTTTGACCGCCATAATAGTCTAATTCGTCTAAACCTTTTTGTATATCGATTAAAATGAGACCAAATTCCATTCGTATAGATCGTTACTTAAATATATTTTGTTTCTTTGCGGCAACCAAATGAAGCTTAAGTGCGTCTAAGGTTTGAAACAGTATTTAATCGCCTATGAAATACTACCTAGTATACTGCTATATCGGCAACAATTATAAAATGGTTTCTGGTGAAACCGCTCCAGAAGGAGAAATGGAAGTGTTGTATGAGTTTGAACAGGATGAGTTGAGTATTGCTAAAAAGGTTTTAGCCAGCTTATCTCTTGAAAGTGAAATCGCACTCGAGAAAGTAGCATAGTCTATTTACTCATAAATCCAATTATTCCTTCGCTATATTTCCTGTATGAAATGCATCATCAACGGGCAAATACAGGACTCCTCCCAAGTTTCTTTACCAATCAATGATCTGGCCATACTCAGAGGCTACGGTATTTTTGATTTTTTCAGACTTTCTTCCGGCATTCCACTATTTATTGACGATCATTTAGAGCGTTTTTATCAAAGTGCACAAATTGCTCGACTTGAATTGATTCATTCAAAAGATGAATTAAAGGATCTCATTTATCAATTGATCGAGATCAATTATATGCCAATATCGGGGATTCGATTGGTGCTTACAGGTGGAACAGGTGCAGGAGCTTATGCGATTGGTAAATCTAATCTGATTGTAACACAGGAACCTATCATCTTTCCTTCAGAAGAGATGTTTGCACAAGGTGTGAAACTTATTACACATGAATATTTGAGAGATATTCCACATGTGAAAACGATCAATTACATGACCGGAATTTGGTTGCAGAATCAGATAAAAGAAGCTGGCGCCTTTGATGTACTTTATCATCATCAGGGGCTGGTACACGAATTGACCAGAAGCAACATATTTATAGTAAATGATGCTGGTGAATTGCTTACACCAGCCAATCAAGTTCTTCATGGAATTACCAGGAAACAGCTTATCAATGGGTTGAAAGAAGAAATGGAGGTAGTAGTGACTGATGTCCCCATAGGGGTACTGAACTCCGCGAGAGAAGTATTTATTACTGGTACGACCAAAAAAGTCCTTCCAGTAAATCAAATAGATAATATGCACTATTCCATTGGGTCAGTCACCAAACGTATTCAGGAAGTATTCTCTGATTTGGAGAAAGCCTATTTACAATATCATTAAGCAGCTGTTTTTCTTGGGCGAGGGAAAGGTCTATAAGCATAATGACTTAAAACAGTTTCCAAAGCTTCTTTTATTGCTTCATTAATAGGCATGATTTGATTGCCGAGATGAAAATCTATTTGTGCTAGTTTCTTGTAGTAATCAGAGAACACAGGCACGTATTGATTATTCTTCAGCAGCAGTTGTGTTTTCTCATAATTCTCCAGCTGATTTTCTTTAATCAACTTACAAGTGACTAATCTCAATTGTCCCAGTTTGTCCTTGCTGGCGCCATATCCAAACAAGCGACAAATTAGACCTCTAAAAGGATATTTAGAGCAACTTCCACTGTATAAGTTTTCAATTGATAAAGGGGAATAAATATGACAAATGGGAGATTGTTCTCTGTTGAGGTCCTCTAACTTTTGCTCTGCCTCATGATTCATGAACCAATGAAATGCGAGAGGTAAAAATTCTAATGGACTTGCATCAATATCTGCTTTGTTACAGCACTTACCACAACCTGAATAGCAATGCAATCCAGAAACTTGCTGGAATTGGCTGATTTCTCCATCGAGGCGCTCAAACAATCGTTCAACCGCTCTCACTTTTCGCACAATAGACATAGAACGAGAGTGTGAAGTTAGGTTTAATTTTGATCTTGACGGCTACATAAGAATTTAATTTTATCAGGACTCAATTGGGAACTCTACAAAGAAGGTAGATCCTTTTTCAAACTCGCTTTCACACCAGATATGGCCGTTCATCGCTTCTACGTATTTCTTCACAATAGCCAATCCTAAACCAGTTGAATCTTCTCCATCTGTTGGCGTTGAACTAAGTGGCTGAAACTTACTAAACAACAGCTTTTGGTCTCTCATAGAAATTCCCTGCCCATTGTCTTTGACGATGATTCGGAAATAATCACCACTTTCTAACTGGCTGATAGAAACCTCAACCATTCCATTCTTGTGGGTGTATTTAATAGCGTTTGAGATTAGGTTTTCGACTACTTGAGAGAAGTAACCCTTGTCTATTTTGCTATCTAATTGTTCTAATTCCGGAATGAAACTCAAGTCAATCTTTTTCTTTTCGGCCAGAGGTAAGAAATTGTCTACTTCATTTTTCAATAAAACCACAATATCAGTACTGGTCCACTGCAGGTTGATATCTCCGGAATTAATAGCGCTAACATTCAGAATCCGAGAAATAAAGCTTTCCATTCTATCAGAAGATTCGATCACATGGCTCAGATATTCCTCTACGTTGTTGTCAGATTTTTCTTTCAAGACCAGACTAGTATATCCTTTGATAAGCTGTAAAGGATTTCTCAAGTCATGCGAAACCACGCTAATCAAGAAGTCTTTTTCTTCGTTCAGGTCGGAGAGTTGTTTGTTTTGTCTATGAAGTTTTTCTTTCTGTTGCTCAATTTCTTTAGTTCGCTCGATTACTTTTTGTTCCAGAGTGTCATAGAGCATGGCATTGTGAACTGTGATTGCAATTTGACCAGATAACAACGAAAGGAGATCAGTTCTATCGGTGTTGAAACTTCCCTTAGTAAGTCTGTTCTCCAGGTAAATAATACCTATCAATTCCTGCTGGTGTATGATTGGTAGACACAACAAGCTAGCTATACGAATTTGATTGAGGTAGCTATCCTTAGAAAACCGCTCATCCTTTACTGCATCATCCAGAATCACAGTGTCTTTGGTTCTGTGCACATATTGCAGAACAGAGACTGGGAGCATGTCCAGTTCCTCGATAGGTTGTGGATTTATAACACGAGCACCTTCTTCGGTGTTACTCAGTGCATGAAGCTTAGCGACACCATCTTGGATCAATACAAAAGCTCCAGACTGAGCGCCAGCATTTTCCACTACAATGTCAAGTAATTTTGGTATTGCTTTGCTGAGCTGTATTTCACTAGAAATGGTACTGGCAGCCTTTAACACAGAGGCCAGGTCTAGCAAATTATTCCCACTCATGGATCCGAACGAGAATGATCCCTCTGTGAAGCTGGTTTGTAAATCTCGCTTTCTTCTTTCCTGTGTAAATGGGAACTCTTTTTTTAAATCTTCTGATTTACGTATTGCGCCCCATTTTCTATAGGCTTTAACAGCTTTCGTTAGGTAGTAGGCCTGAAGCGATTCGTCATTTGTCCGATAAAAATGTCTACCGGCTAGTTCATAAATGATTGCTAATTCATTGAGATAATCATTTTCATTAGCTTTTTTAATGGCCTTGTCATAGAACTCTTTGACATAGGTGTTCGGCTTTAGAATAGAGGTAAGTTCTGCCTGGACACATAAGTATTTATGCTGATAGTTCATTGGGGCATGGTCTGCCCATGTTTTCATTTTTTTCTGGTTTGCTTTTACCCGTTTGATCAATTTTTTGCGATCTGCAGGATTACCAGTTTTTAATAAGCCAATACAAACGAGCGAATCATAGAAGTTGACTACCGGAACGTACGCTGTACTTACAATGGTATCAATATGTTTCAGACAGTTTTCTGCACCGATTAGTGCCTCTTCATAGCGTCCAAATAGGTAATTAATAAATAGGTCATTGAAGGCTATATGGAAGCGAGCTGTTCCATCTTCAGTATGTTCGTTTACTTCTATGTCATAGCTCAGTATGCTGAAAGTTTCACCTTCAAGCTGCCATGGTTGGTAATTTTCTGGGTTGGCGAGGTTATGTAGACACTGATAGACGATTTGTTGGTAGAGATGGTATCCTTTCTGATTTAAGGAATCCATTTTCTCTAAAAATGCCTCCATTTCGGACAATACTTCAGGCAGTCGATCACCACATAAGAAGCTCGTATAAGATTTTTGGAAAGCTGAGGTAGCCGCGTATTGATTATCACCAATCTCCATAGAGACGATAAAAGCCTCTTCTGTAGGGTTCTGACTTTCTCTTAGATGATCCTTCCAGTGATTGATAAATGTGTAATAGATCACGAGGGTCTTGGGTACCACTGCCTTGTATCGACTCGATCTTGCCAGAAGTGAAAGAGATAGTTGACCAAATTCATAGCCACGATCATATTCACCCAGTACGCCACACAGAATGGTTCCATAACCGCCATAGAATGGAATGGAGTCTATTGAATTCCCATATGAAATGGAAAGCTGAACTGACTTGAGTATAACCAGAGGAAACAGCTTAGGATAGTTGTGATAAGATGCAGTACTAATACTTGTCATCATATTGATAGCCAGAGCCATACTCTCGTCTGACATATCCGGCAGTTTTTCAAAGAATTCGTTGTTCTTTCCCCGTAGCTTGAGTTTCGTTTTGATCAGATTTTGAAGAATGTTCAGATCTGATGGTTTTGATGGAAGCTTAATTCCTGCTGATCGGAGTATGCTCAGACCAAAATCTATTAATTCAATGTATTTCCCTTGAGCAATCAGCGCCTGAACGAGTACATTATTGGTTTCAAGTTTCTCTATTTTAGACAGTGGTTGACTAATAAGTAACTTGCCTACCTTTTCCATTTCCTCATAAGATCCTACGAGGTAATTGCTTTGCATCGCAGACAGGTATACTTTAAAGCAGAGTTCATGATCTTCTTTCCAGTCGGATGGAGAGAGATGACTTACGGCGGCATTGAAATAGCTCAGTGCTGAGTCATTTGCGGTAGCAGAAATTGCTTTGATCCCAGCTTTGTAATTCAGTCTGACGATATCGATCCGAAGATCAGCAGGCTGTGTTTTGCTACCTAGATTGAATTGGTCTGCAATATCAAAAACACGGTCTGGTTCCTTCTCAAGATCCAACCTTTGAAGCAATAGTTCACCAATTCGTTGATGAACCTTCGATTTTTCATCTTTAGGAATGAGTTCGTATGCCGCTTGACGGATTCTGTCATGGGCGAAACGATAAATCAAGCTTGGTAATCCAGAAATGCTATTGCTTTTGTACTGAGAGCTATCTGTTTCAGTTTCTTCTACGATCAGCAATTGTTCAATTACTGCTTGCCATAGATCATCCACCAGATCCTCGGCATTATCTTGAATGAAGCCTAAAGTCTGGATATCGAAACTGTCGCCAATACATGATGCCAGAGTCAGCTGTTGACGGACATTTGCCTCCATTCCACTGAGTTTATCAATCATGAACTCCACCACATTGTCGGTGAAGTTGGTTGACTCAAGTCCTTTGATGTCCCAATTCCATTGACCTGTTTTGGTTTCAAACCAAACCAATTCATTTTCATAAATAGATTTTAGAAACTGGTTGACAAAGAATGGGTTACCTGCCGTTTTGCCATAAACGATATTGGCAAGCAAACGAGATCGTGCATCAGAACTACCAAAAGTGTCTTTGACAATGTCCTGTACGTGATCAAGTTCTAGGTCTTTCAGATGGATTTCCTGAATGGATACCCCTAATCGTGGAAGTTCTTTGAAAATGATCGATAGAGGATGTGATGACAAAACTTCATTGTCACGATAGGAACCAATAAAATAGAAATAATCTAATTCTGGGTCTAGCAATAATTGTTTGATGAGCTTAAGCGAGGTGCTGTCTGCCCATTGAAGGTCATCAATAAAAAGTACTAATGGATGCTCTGGACTAGCTAACGCATTGATGAATTGACCAAATACGTAGTGAAATCGATTCTGTGCTTCATTGATACCTAAAACTGGTAGCTCCTCTTGTTTGCCAATTACTAGCTCCAGGTTAGGAATCAGATCAGTTAGCAATTTGCCTTGTTCACCAAGTGCATTTTGAATGATTGCTTTCCAGTGTGCAAGTTTTTGTTCATTTTCTGAAAGCATCAATGAGACGAAGTTCGTTAGTGCCTCGGTGATTGCCTGGTATGGACGATCTTTTTGAAATTGCTGATGCTTGCCTTTGATGAAGTATCCTCTTTTCGACGTTAGGGGCTTATATACTTCATAAATGAGAGATGTTTTACCTGTTCCAGACTTACCTGAAACCAGGGTCATCTGCCTTTTTCTGGACCCAATGTTTTCGATACTTTCCGTTAAAGCATGGATTTCATCAACCCTACCATAGATTTTGGAAGGTAGCTTGAACTGGCCAGAACCGTCATTTTCGGCAAGGGTAAAACCCTCTATTTCTATTTTAAGTGCTAATTGATCCTTACACTTATTTAAATCTGTGAAAAGGCCATTTGCTGATTGGTATCTATTCTCTACGTTTTTTTCAAGCAGTTTGGCAAGGATATTCGAGAATACCTCAGGAATGTTGGGATTGACTTTACTCGCCAGTTGTGGAATTACAGCCAGGTGAGAATGAATCAGCTCTAGTGGATCAGACGATTCAAAAGGTACCTTGCCAGTGAAAAGCTCAAAAAAGACCACCCCTAAAGAGTACAGGTCTGAGCGGTAATCTACCGGGTGATTTACTCTCCCCGTCTGTTCGGGAGAAATGTATGGAAGAGTGCCCAATAACTGGTCACTCATACCTTTTACATTTTGTTTAATATCCACATTGATCGCCAACCCAAAATCTATAATTCGGATTTCACCATTCTCATTGATCAGGATATTGTGTGCACTAATATCCCGATGTATGAGTTTGTGCTTGCTATGGATCTCGTTGATTGATTCGGTAATACTGATGGCAATCTTGAGACAATCCAAAAAAGAAGGAGTATGATTTTTTCGCCATTCTTTGAGGGATTTACCATCAAAATACTCCAATACCAGTATTGGTGTTTGCTGATCTTCTATGAGGTCGATAGATGCTCTTACACCTTTAACATCGATATTTCTAAGGAACCTATCTTCATTGTACAGTTGTGAGGAATGTGGATGGTAATTGAAGTCTTCCTTCATCACCTTGAGGATGACTTCCTGGCCATAGGTGTCGTCACTCAACTGATAAATGGATGAGTTGAATCCTTCCGCAATCTTGGACGCTCTGTCTAATAGGTTCATGAAGTGCCGGTTAGCCGCCTATCCAAAAAGATAGTACAGCACTCAAATATATCCATACACCACAGATCAGACCATAAATTGCTGCATGGAATAGCCCTTTATTCGATGAACGGGTGAGTAGCAACGGTAAGGATAATGAAATAAGCGCCTCGCAAATAATTACATAGATTGGGGCATTAAATACCATTGGTACGTTCTGATGATACCACCACCATCCGGCATCTTTTGCCAGGTGTTCATAAAGCGGTATGTACATGCCACCGGCCAGACCAAGTATTACGGACGCCATAGCCCATCCTTTCCATCGCGAAAGCAGCATGCCATAATAGCCTAGTTGAATCAATACATTGGCCCATGCAAAAGGCATATAGGCAGGAGAGGACCAGATCATGGCTTCTTTGCCAGGATACACCAAATTGTTGATGGTATCAACCAGGTAATGATCGGTATAGAGTTCCATAATTCCTGCGATGGTACCTAATGTCACTAATTTGATCATGGTTGGGTCTTTTGTATACAACGTGTATGCAACGTAAAACCCGAACAATGAATAGGTAATGATGGATGCTGACATAGGTCCTGCTTCTAAAATGGAGCTACCCACGGACCAGGTCATTAATATGGCTTGAGTAATGACAATCAGCCAGGTTAGTTTTTTGCCGATGTCTTTTTGGGGAATCTTAGCTGGTTCTATTTCATCCAATCCCCAGTCAGTGGTAAGAGAAGGAGGAATAAGGAATCGTACCTGCTTGCCATCATTGTAGTGTTTGATGTACCCCTGAAGCATGAGCTTGTTAAATTCACCAGTTAGCTTTTTGATGATCGTATGATGTTCTGCTTGAGCGATCTTTGAGGTGAATATTTGTGAGATCCGTAATACCAATCGATCAGTTAGGTTTTGATGGTCAGATATACCTATCATGCTTGCCAGAGGTTTATCAACCGCTTGCTGGATGTCCTGGAAAAAATACCAGATCATGTATTCGGGAACTTCATCAAAAAGATTTCCAGGGATCATGTGCTGGATGAAGGCAACACATGAAGTGGTGAGGGTTTTACCAGAATCCGATTCCTCTGCTTGATGTTTCAGAATTGCACATGCTAATTCCCAATTGTCATCAAATGAATCTGAGAGTAGATCATCCTGTAACCCTATCAAATGACCAATTACTTTCCAGCAATGGGAGTAGGCTTGAATTTGCTCTTCTGATAGATTGATTTCTAATTGCTTCAAACCACTCAAAATGATTGGGGAAAAGGACATCAAGGTGCCAGCCAAATCTTCTTGATTTATTGGTTCGCCAAGTTTCGCTACATCCCATCCATTTGGATTGTATTTAGGGGACTTTAGGAAATGTCGGATGGAAGCATGGATGAGTCGGACCTTCTGAACTGTAACGATACCTTCACCATTGGGGTCTAGTCCACCGGGTTGCAAGACATTTACGACCATTTGAGCCGTTTCCATTAGTCTGCGGACTAACGGGTCAATTTTCCCTTTGTGCTCCACCAGTCTTCCGGTATCAAAAAGCACCTGAGCACCATTGGCACAGGTGTAACACATTGGAAGTGATTTGATATTGAGAAGCATGAATACTTCAGGACCAAATTCGCTGAATACTTCCTGACCTTTTTTAATCAAGGTTTCATTAGCCCATTCAGGAAGTTTTGCAGACTTAGCGAAGTAGGAAGCAACACTATCTTGTATTTTCTGAGGGAAATGACTTAAAAGTGAAGGGTCAAATCCATTGTTTCGATGGAGGGTTAGGAATATTTCGTTGATTCTTTCCTCAAAACCCTCATCAATAATGGTTGTAACTGTTTGATCAGCAAGCGGATCGGTAATATGACGCTTAGACTCCAGGAAGTCTGGTGTTAGGTTAGCTTTTGAAAACATAATTGGTTCTTGTCAAATAGGTCTGATCTAAAATAAACCGAATTTTCTAAGCTAAGCTTGGGATATAGGATTTAAAATTTTGAGATAGGATTATTCAAGGATTTGGTAGGATTGTAAAAAGCGGAATGACTAGCAGGTTTCGCACTCCTCTTCTTCAGTCTCAAATTCGATGGTTGCATGATCTATGTGCTCCTTTTTCAGCAAGTCCTTTGCCTGTTGTTTGATTGTGGAGAGTTGCTCCAGGGATTTTGGTTCCACTACTATGTGAATGGACAATATGTTGTATCGACCATCCATTGACCAGGTATGACAGTCATGAGTTTCTTTTACACCGTCCAAAGATTCGAGGATGTGTTTGATTTTCTTCAAGTCTACTTCTTCTGGAGTTCCTTGCATGATAATTTTAATAGCCTCTTTGAGGTTTTTTACCACATTATAGACAATGAACAAGGCTATTCCTATTGCCAAAATGGCGTCAATCCTTGGGAAGTCAAAGAAGTATAAGGTAATAGCAGCTATTAAAGTGGCAAACCAACCTAGCACATCTTCAAGAAGATGAAGGTAAACTGCTCTTTGGTTGATGGAAGATCCCCCGTGGAGTTTCCATGCTGCTAATCCATTGGCAAGTATTCCTCCAATGGCGAAGTAAATCATACCTTCTGCATCAGGTGTTTCTGGATGGATCAATCTTGGAATAGCCTCAGATAAAATAATGGTAGATCCAATGACAAGAATCAAGGAGTTGAGAATTGCTCCCAGAACCGAGAAACGACGATAGCCATAACTAAACTTTCGGTCTCTACCTTTCAATGATAACTTTTGGAAATACCAGGCTGCGCCCAGGGACAGGCTATCTCCAAGGTCATGAAGTGCATCAGAAATGATCGCAATACTGTTGGTGTACAATCCTCCAACCAACTCTATCGCAGAAAATCCAAGATTAATAAAAAATGCTATCTGGATTTTAGCCAAGGAGCCATCGTCTTTGAGATCTTCATGATCGTGATGATGATGGTGGTGATGTCCCATACTGTATAAATGATAATACGAAGGAAATGTTATTTTCTGATAAAAGAAAGTGTAAAAATGATGATTAACGATGATCATAATCATTCATTTCCATCATCCATTATGGTCGACAACACGTTACAATCTGAATTGAGTTTTTGTATATTTACTTATGCCGCTATCTACATTTCGATACGCTAAACTGTGTTATCTATTCCGATTGATGGATTTAGATAAAGATGAGGTACTTTCTCAGGAGGACTTTGATGAAATGGCCAGGAGAGCCTCAGAAAATCAAGATAAGTCCAGAGAAGGAGAGCTTCATAAGCGTATCATATCTTCATCAGCCACCAGGTATTATAAGCGCTTATTAGATGCTCTAGAAATTACCGGTTCTCAAATTAAGTTGGCTGATTGGTTGGACTTCTTTCGGCAACTGGATGATGAGGATGATGTAGAAATGGAATCTGTTATTCAATTCTTTTTGGAGTTCTTCTATGGAGTTTTTGATGTGGACAAAGATGGGTTCATCTCTCTATATGAGTCAATGGAGCTTTTTCAGTTGTTTGGATTGCCTCTTCAGAAGTCCAAAACTTTTTTTAAGGATCTAGACTCCAATGCAGATGGTCATGTTTCACGTTATGAACTGATGAATGCAGTTGAGGTCTTCCTTACTTCAGATGATCCAGAAGAACGTGGTAACTGGGTGTTTGGGGAATTTGATTACTAAACAATAACAAAAGATTTTAGTAGGAAGGGTATTGTAGCAGCATCCCGTTCTATGGTTGTTAACCAACAAAACCAACCATATGATAAAAATGCTTCTTCTCTCATTACTCTTCATAACAGGGAGTGCTAATGACTATTTTCATTCTGAAGTTGTAGCTGAAGTTCGAATTGACAATTTCGAAAACGAACTGTTTGTTGAGGTGCTAGTGGATAAGCGTCTATTATCGACAGTTTTAATAACCGAAGCAGACTGTTTGCCTCAGGAAATGCTTTCTCAATGTGGAAGCGAGTACTTACAAAGTCACCTTTCTTTGACCGTCAATTCCAAGAATATGGAACTGACTTCCCCTGAGATGGAGGTTTTTCAAAAACAGGTCATGTATCGCTATTATTTGGGTGATCAAGGCACGCCTGCATCTCACTTGACCGTGTCTAGTGATTATTTATTTGATTTTCATGAGCATTCTATTGTCAAAGTAAAAGTCGGGGTAAGAAATACTTCGAAAACCTTCAACCTATCAGCTAACAATCGCTCTATCCAAACTAACATTCAATAATCAACTATGAGATCATTATATCTATTACTGATGGCCCTGTTCATCAATGTATCAATTCAGGCCCAATGTAATTCTAGTGATATTTTTGCGGTGGATGATGCCAATGCCTATTGCTTTGAAGTAGTAGACAATGTGCGCTATATCTACTCCAACAACTATCCTGATCATTCAGATGATTACGATCAAGATTTTTTCACATTAGTAGCGGGTGACTATGAGTATTATATGTGTGCGTATCCCAAAGAGGCTGAAGACTTCACTCCATTGTATGAAGAAACAGAAACTACTGTAGGCTGTGAGTACAATTACGAGTTTGGAGTGTCCATCAATGGAGTGAGATATGACCCGAATTCTGCGGTCACTTTTGTGAATGACGATGGGTCAAATAATATTGAGTGGCATGTCGAGGCTACTTCAACTGAAAATAGTATTGGAGTAAGTATGGGCCAACTTAATGGTGGTCATTTAAATGCCAGTGGAGTCTACCATTACCATGCGGTTCCAGAGGATTATTTTGTAAATGATTTGGGAATAGATGGGTCTAATCACTCACCGATTGTAGGTTATGCGGCAGATGGTTTTCCGATATACTATAAATACGTTTATACGGATGAAGAAGACTCTTTAAGTTCGATTGCAATAGCTTCATCTGGATACTCCTTAAAGTCCGGTGATCGTCCTGGTGATGGTTTGACCGCTCCTGATCAATCATATGATGGGAATTATTATGAAGATTACGAATACAGCTCAGCTTCTACAATTTTGGATGAGTGTAATGGACGCTATGGTGTCACTCCGGATTACCCATATGGCACTTATTACTATGTGATCACTGATGAATATCCCTATATCCCAAGATGTTTCAAGGGAACTCATGTAGATAACTCCTTTCGTGTAGGGCCAACAGCTTCATGTTCCATTTCATCAACTACTACATCCTCGTCATGTGCATCAGAAGTAACTGGATGTATGGATCCTTTTTCTGATAATTATAATGCTAATGCCAATGTAGATGATGGCAGCTGTTCTTACTCCACCATTACCTGGAGTGGCTCCTGGAGTAATGGATCGGGGCCTGGAGATGGCAATCATGTCACTATATCTTCAGATTATGACTTCTCTACGGGTGGCAAATTTTCCTGTGACAACCTGACCATTTCAAGTGGTGTAACACTAACGGTTGACACTGAGGAGGCTCTCGTTATTTATGGCAATTTGACCAATAGTGGTAGTTTGGTAGTTGAGTCAGGAGGCTCTCTAATTACCTATGATGGTACGACATTTAGTGGAAACGATGTTACTATTAAAAGAACAACCAGGTATGCTGATGGAAAATACAGTTTTGTTGGAACTCCGGTTAATCAAACATCTTCCATCACAGGCTCTGATCTTGGAAGTGTAGTTTATAGATACAATGAAACTACTGCTTATGGAGGGGATCAGGGCCTCAGCCGTTGGGAGAGTGCTTCGTCAGATGAATTAGTGCCAGGCAAAGGATATGCTCAGGCATTTCAGCAAGATTTGACTTTTACTGGAACCCCAAATAGTGGCACCATTACGCTCACAGGCACTTTTACTGATCGAACCAATGACAATGTCGAAGGCTGGGTTTTGGTGGCCAATCCGTATCCCTCAGCAATCAGTGTGTCAAGATTCCTCAATGAAAATGATCACTTAACAGGGGCAGTGTATTTCTGGGATGATAACAATTCACAATCTGCTAGAGGTTCTAATGCAGATTACATTGTCGCCAATGCGATTGCTACAACTCAAAACTCTCAAGCGGGGAATGAAGATCGCTACAATTATCACATTGGCTCCGGACAAGGATTCTTTGTGAAGTTGTCCTCTGATGCTAACCTGGATGTAGTCTTTACCGAAGACATGCGAGTGAGTGATAGCAATTCAGATGACAACTTTTATCGAATCGATGGAACTAAAAATATTCCACTTCTTCGAATCAACCTCATGAATGATGATGGTTTATTTAAGCAGTCAGTTGTAGGTTTTGTCAGTGGCGTGAGTGATAAGCAAATCAATCAACAATATGATGCAAACGCGATCAATAGTGAATCGGAAGATGCACTCTACACAATTAAGGTTGATCAAGCCTTTGCCATTCAGGCTGTACAATCGGAGGTAGAGTCAATAGCGCTTGGAATNAATATTAAGGAGAGTGGTTCATATCAACTCGATCTACAGTGGGAAAACATGGAAGCCTTACCTTTCCAATTGAAGGATAACCTTACTGGTGAATTAATAGAACTGACTAATCCTTACACTTTTACTTCTNAGTCAGGTAAGTTCATCGATCGTTTTACTCTTCAAANGATAAGTAGGGTTTTGAGCGAGGAATCATTGGGTAGTGAAATGATTTACGAGGCTGACAATACGCTCTTCGTCAGGTATTCAGATCAGCAAAACAGAACAGTAACCATTTTTGATCTTTCTGGCCAAGTACTGATGAAGACCCATGTTATTGGATCGCAAGAGGTCAATCTAAGTGGATTAAGACGAGGGGTTTACCTTGTTTCAGACGGGTCAATTCGCAAAAGAATTGTGGTGGATTGATTCAATTATTAGCAATGCTTTCACCGAGAAAGCTGCTCTAAATCAACAATAAAATACTGAAAAATGAAATTAAGAATATTACTAATTACCCTGTGCTCTCTTGGATATCTTGGCGTTTTTGCTCAGTCAGCTCCTCCGGGTACTCCTATTGATGGTGGATTGAGTTTGCTTTTGGCCGGAGGCGCAGCATATGGTATTAAGAAAATAAGAGATCACCGAAGCGATAAATAAAAAAGAAAGCCATCATGACTGCTCATGATGGCTTTTCTAAAAGCTTAATGAAACTCGTAATTCTTAAACTTTACATTTAGATCGTATCACCAAAATCATTCTAAGTACTTAACCTAACTCAAAATGACCATTAGTATGGTGAGGATCGCGAAGGAAATAAATAGGGCTTGCGATTTTTTCATCGTCAATACAATTAGCAACCACTATAAAAACAGGTAGGTATTAAAAACTCCTACCAGTTGCATGGATTTTTTGACAATTAGATCAAGAATAGAAGTTTAATTGCCGTCTTTTTTCTTTTTAAAAAGCCCTTTTAGCTTTTGCAATAGTGGTTTTTTATCTTCTTCAGTCGTATTATCTTCAGACCGGTCTTTCACACCAAAAATGCGATCGAAAAGTGTCATTTTTTCTGTGAACAAAGGACAGTTAATAGCAGCAAGTAAGTCATCTTCTAATGGTTCAAAAGAGGAATATTGCCAGCTGGCAAAATCAGGATCTTTTAAAGCTTGTTGCATCATCAATGCCCAAACAGGAAGGGCCATTCTTGCTCCCTGACCATAATCACCAGTTCTGAAATGTACTCCAGGATTATCTGCACCAACCCAAACGCCGGTCACGATTTCTGGTGTAAAGCCAATAAACCATCCATCGGCATAAGATTGTGTAGTTCCTGTTTTACCTGCAATTTCATTGGTCAATCCATAACGGCTTCCAAGAGATCTACCTGTGCCNTTGGTAACCACACTTTGCATGAAGTTGGTAATGAGNTGTGCNGTTTGCTCNGACATNACATCNACNCCAATTTTCNGNTCNTATTCCCAAAGNATTTTTCCAGCNGCNTTNTCTATTTTNAGAATNTAAACNGGATCCATTCGAATGCCTTTATTGGNNATNGTNGCNTAGGCNTTNACCATTTCTAATAGNGATAAGTCGGCTGTNCCNAGNGCCAATGAAGGTACTTCTGGNAGTTCCTGACGGATACCCATAGAATGNGCCATNTCNATCACTTTCTGAATNCCNGTTTNNAGAATNACNTGNGCTGANACGGTNTTNACNGAATGNGTNANTGCNCCTTTNANNGAATANAANCCNTCATANTNGTCATCNGCATTGCCNGGAGACCAGTCCTCGTATTCTTCGTACGTTTCTTGTTTATTCTTGAAATAGTCGCATGGCTCAATTCCATTTTCCAGTGCAGTCGTATAAACAATTGGTTTGAAAGTGGAACCTACCTGTCGTTTGGAGGTCACGTGATCGTATTGGAAATATTCATAATCTAATCCACCAACCCAGGCTTTGATGTGTCCTGTGCTCGGCTCCATGCTTAGTACTCCAGTTTGTAAGAGCATCAGATAATGCTGGATAGAATCCATAGCACTCATCAATGTATCGACAGGGCCTTCCATCATGTAAATGGTTTGCGGTCTCTTCTTTGCCAATGCAGACTCGATTTCTTGTTGCGAAAGCTTCTTCTCTTTTAATAGTTTATATGCTTGCGAGTGTGTAACGCCATATTCCAAAATGTTGGGGTTGTCGTTCCATGGTTTGGTATAACTCCAATGTTTGTCAAACAGCTTTTGTAGGTAGGATAGGTGTTGCGCTACAGCAGAATCAGCATAAAATTGCAACCTGGAATCTATGGTTGTTGTAATCTTTAACCCATCTGTTTCGATGTTATACGGCTCACCATCTGGTTTCTCCAATGTAGCAATCAGACTATCGATCATCGGACGAATTTTTGCTTTGAAATAGGGTGCTGTTCCTCGTTCATTCGTCAATCTACGGTATTGCAATTCGATTGGCATTGCAGTCAATGAGTCAAGGTGATCTTGATCCAGGTATTCGTATTTAGCCATTTGGCGGAGTACGGTATTACGTCTGGATTTAGCTTGGTCTGGGTATAGCCTGGGGTTGTATGCCGTGGTAGCTTTTAATATGCCCACCAATACAGCTGATTCCTGAACCTCCAGATCAATGGGCTTTTTGTTGAAATAGCGGATAGAAGCGGCTTCTATTCCATAGACATCTTCCCCAAACGAAACCGTATTGAGATACAAGGTAAGGAGTTCTTCTTTGGTATAAATGGATTCTAACTTATTCGCTGTTAAAGCCTCTCGAAACTTAGCTCCAACCAAATCCAGAACTCCACCTTTCTTTCTTGGATAGAGGTTTTTAGCCAACTGTTGGCTTAAGGTAGAGCCTCCGCCAGCACTTTGATCCTGGAGTAAGATCGATTTGATCAAGACTCTTCCTAAACTTCTATAGTCAATACCTGAATGTTCAAAGAATCGAGCATCTTCTGTAGCGATCAGAGCATCGAGAAAATTTTTAGGAATCTCATTGAAGGATACATTAGTCCGATTTTCGGCAAAGATTCTACCGAGAATCTGACCATCTGAACTGTAAATTTCAGAGGCTGTTTGTTGATTGATTGCTAGTAAATCTTTTTCGGATGGGATTTTGCCCATTTTTATCCGAATGATTGTGGCCAGGATTAAAAAACTGCATAGGAGTACCAAACCTATGACGATCCAGATCTTTTTGCGCATACGTGGAATAAAACTGATTTAAGCGATAATAGTTTACTGAATCAAGGTGGTGTTCAGTACATCAAGGAAGGTGTTGCGAAGATAATAGGTTTAAGTTTATAACTCTAACTTTAAGAGTACCTTGAACAAGGTTTTAACTTATGTTATAATTTATTGGAATTAGGCGGAATAACCTGATTTGGCCTCAAATTGTTATACTCCTACTTTTCCATTGATGAAAAGTAGGCAAAAATCTAGGGCTGTATTCATTTCTTAACGCTTTGAAAATGTTAAAATCAGGAAATAAAAGAACTCGTCTATTTTAATCATTTGGATCGATATAATTCTTCGCAAAGACTCAAACAGCTTTTATTTCATCTCTGATTTTAATCCTTCCAAATCTAAAATGAATAATGCCCGTCCTTCACTAAGGATATAATATTAGTTTGAGAATTAAATTAATACAAAAACTATCTTTGCTCATTCAAAATTGCTGAGTCAAACCGGAGAATAGTGGAAGACGAGAAGAACGAAAAAGAAGGAGTATCAGATAAACAGGTAACTCTTGAAGATGTAGCGAAATGCGCGGAGCTCATGGAGTTGATCAGCTCTGATTATTCGCAAGTATTTGACTGGCCGGAAGAACTGCGAGTTGCCTTTATGACAGCCGCAGGAAAGGTGTCACGTCCTCAACGTGAAGAGTTTCGTCAGGCTAAAAAAGATTGGCAAAAAGCACAAAGAAGAAAAGAACAGGAGCGGGATAAGCATGCACGGAAAGAAACAGGGATTCGAAAGGCTCGTGAGGCGACTATTTTCGAAGCTCCAAAATTGCTTACTGCAGCTCAACTAACTGATGAACGTCCAGAACTGAGCACTCCTCGTAACTGCTAC
>PBTY01000070.1 GCA_002729235.1 Rickettsiales bacterium
ATGTTGAGAAATCCAGAGTTGTTAATTCTGGACGAAGCAACTTCAGCATTAGATGCACAATCAGAACAGATGGTACAGCAGGCTCTGGAACAACTGATGGAAGGAAGAACAACTGTGATTATTGCACATAGTTATCGAACCATCCAACATGCAGATCGTATTTTAGTTATAGATAAAGGAAAGGTGGAACAATCAGGTTCTCATGAAGAGCTGATCCAGTTGGACGGTTTATATGGTCAACTTACCCGATTGCAGTCTTTTTGACCCGTTCAGTCGATAAGATTGGTTGGCTCCATGAGTTTTGCCTAACTTTTCGCCAAGATTCAAAATAAAAGATGAGAAAGTTCAAGCTATTCTTTTACCCGATCTACATGATTGCGGCATTTTTAGTACTCTATTATAGCGTAGATATCCTGGCCAACATGGAAAGCTATAAAGAGAAGATAGATATGACTTTTGCTCTACGCAAACTACCTGTTTACTCCATGAGCGCTTTCATTCTCTTAAGTGTACTGATGCTCGTAGAGCTGGTAGCAGAAAACTTTCAGATCATCAACTTGAAGCGAAAAGTAAAAAAAGCCGAAGAGGAAGTACTGAAGTACAAAGCACGTCTTTATGACAAATCTCAAGGTGAAGATGCCGAAGAGGATGATGATGAGGAGGAAGAATCAGAGCCTGCAAAACTTCCACAGTTTGATCTGGGAGACGATGATGATGATGACGATTGATCGTTAACCTTCATCTAATACAAGTATCCAAAAGTCTTTCCAACTGTTCCAGTTAACGATAAACCTGAATACGCTTGATTTAATCTGGTCACTTTTACATTAAAAAGTACAGATTATGTCATTCTTCTTTTCATTATTGATTCTGACCAACATCATTTTTTTAGTGTTGTCAGCAGCCAAATGGAGACATTCAACCAGATAATCCACAGTCTTTCTCTGGAATGTTGATGAATCCAAACTTTATTTGCACAGTTATTTGAGAAAATGGTAATTTAGAAACCATGCTGGCAAAGAGTTTTGGAAGTGCTGTATATGGTGTCAACGCCTACACCATCACCATTGAAGTAAATGTAGGACAGGGAACCCGGTTTCACATGGTGGGATTGCCAGACTCTGCTGTGAAAGAAAGTGAGCAGCGTGTGGAGTCGGCACTTAAATACCATGAGTACCGCATGCCACGTCAAAAAACAGTGGTTAACCTCGCTCCAGCCGACATCAAGAAAGAAGGTTCTGCCTACGATCTACCCATTGCTCTTGGCATTCTTCAAGCTTCCGAACAAGCTTCTTTTCCAGACCTGGAAAAATACATTATCATGGGTGAGCTGTCTCTTGATGGGATTCTCAGACCAATCAAAGGAGCTCTACCAATTGCCATCGAAGCGCGCAAGCAAGGATTCAAAGGATTTATCCTGCCAAAAGAAAATGCCATCGAAGCGGCGATTGTAGATAATCTCGAAATTTATGGGGTAGAAACCATCAAACAGGCTATCGAACACCTGGATGGGACCAATCCATTAGAGAAAATCATCTACGACACCCGTGACAACTTCTTTTACGACATTGACAACTTTGAAGCTGACTTTGCGGATGTGCAAGGTCAGGAAAATATCAAGCGAGCCATGGAAATTGCGGCCGCAGGTGGTCACAATGTGATCATGATTGGCCCTCCAGGAGCTGGAAAAACCATGCTGGCCAAAAGACTTTCATCCATTTTACCGCCTTTGAGCCTTCATGAGGCTTTGGAAACGACCAAAATCCATTCGGTGGCAGGTAAACTGGGTCAGAATGGAAAACTCATTGCACAAAGACCTTTCAGAAATCCGCACCATACCATTTCAGATGTTGCTTTGGTGGGAGGAGGAGGCATTCCTCAACCTGGAGAAATCTCCCTGGCCAATAATGGGGTCTTATTTCTGGACGAGTTGCCAGAGTTTAAGCGCACCGTACTGGAGGTGATGCGTCAACCGCTGGAGGAACGAAGAGTGACGATCTCCAGAGCGAAGGTGAGTATTGATTATCCGGCCAATTTCATGTTGGTGGCCAGTATGAACCCTTGCCCTTGTGGATACTACAATCACCCGGAGAAAGAATGCGTCTGTGGACCTGGTGTGGTGCAGCGCTATCTGAATAAAGTCAGTGGGCCATTGCTGGATCGCATCGACTTGCATGTGGAAGTGACTCCAGTTTCTTTTGATGAGATGACTGCCGACAGAAAAGCAGAATCCAGCCTTGAGATTCGTGATCGGGTGATCAAAGCAAGGGAAATACAAAAGGCTCGTTTTTCAGAAACCCCAGAGATTTTCAACAATGCCATGATGGGTTCTCAAGCGACCAAGGAACTCTGCAAGATCAATGAAGCGGGGAAGGCCTTGCTCAAAACAGCCATGGAAAGGCTAGGGCTTTCGGCTAGGGCATATGATCGCATTTTGAAAGTATCCAGAACCATAGCCGACCTGGCTGGAAGTGATGATATCAGGATTGAGCACCTGGCAGAAGCCATTCAATACCGCAGCTTGGATAGAGAAGGCTGGGCGGGTTAGTATTCAAAAGGTTCTTAATAGGTTATCATCTCTCAGGCATTATCATTCCTGACTTCCCTTCTTGTGGGTTGAGATAGATTCGCTGAGTAGGGTAAGCAAAATCTATGTCATTGCTCTCAGCAAATCGTTGGAGCACTTCTTCCCAGATGTTGTGCTCTGTCAACCTTCGTTTTCTTGGATTGACCAAATAACGCATCGTGAGCATTACTCCACTATCTTTTACGGCAGTGTAAACGATGGGTGTTAAGGTGCCATAGAATATCATGTACTTTTTAGAAGCTTCGATCAGTTTTTCCTGGGCCTCTTTGGTTAAGTGTTCAGTATGCTTTTTTACAATCACACTCAGAATATCCTTTGCCTTCTGCCAGTTGCTTTCAAACGTGATTAAAATCCCTATTTCATTCCAGATATGAGAAAAACCCTGATTGTAGTTGGCTTGTGGCAGTTTAAAGATTTGTCCATTGGGAACGTGAATGATTCGTCCAGTGCTCTGGTCGGCATCTACCCAATTGTTGATTTCATTGAGGGTAAATTGAAAAAAACGAATGTCAATAATATCCCCAGCATGGTCTCCGATTTGAATCCGATCTCCTACTTCAAAAGGTTTGCGAATGAGGATAAACAACCAACCTGCTACATTGACAATCGGGTCTTGTAAGGCGATGGCCAAACCTGCCGTTACCAGACCGAAAAAAGTAGCCAAAGAGCCCATTTTGTCCACCCAAATGGAACTGATGATGATGATCAGAAAAATGTAATAGGCATTGTTGACACCATTTCGCCAGTGGTACTGCTCGCGTACATTCTCAATCTTGTTGTTGACTAGCTTCACCAGCAACTTACGGAGCGTCCACAAGATGAGAAACGTGATTAACGAATAGAGAATTTTAAGTTGACTGGTTTCAGAGATTCTCCAGGTTTTTTCAATCCATTCAATTACTTCCATTGTGTGTGGTTTTAGGTCGATGATCAATCACACTTCCTAATGATTAAATTTACTGATACCGTCTTTTGTTTGATCAAATTTCCTAATCAATATTTCTAGAGTTGGATTTGGGCGTTCGTTCTTTATTGATTGTAAAAGATTTTTTTAGTCTTCTGTCCATTCTACCCAACCTCATTCGTCATTAGGAAAATTTAGTCACTTAAACTCTAAAGACATGAACAAGTATTTAGTCATCTATCACGCACCAAAATCAGAAGTAAAAGGCATGAAGTATCCTTCAGAAGAGGAAAAGTTAGCTGCTATGCAGCCCTGGTTTGCCTGGAAAGAATCAATGGGAGACCATTTACTAGACTTTGGTAATCCTGTAATGGGTGGAAAGAAGTTGACTCCAGGTGGAAGCGCTTCTGACAGTCAAAAAGAAGTCGCTGGATATTCCATGATTCAGGCAGAGAGCTATGATCAGGCCATTCAACTGCTAAACGGTCACCCACATTTAGCCAATGGAGCATGTGAGATCGAAGTGCATGAGGCTATTGCCATGTAAAGGCACTTGGAAGCTCAGCTTAGTTTGGTTGAGCTTCTGATTTTTGTAAAATATCCATTATCTCAGAGAAGGTGGATTCTCCCTTGTCCTGGGTATACCATTTTTGTAGTTCTATTGAAAACTCTTGATAGGTCCTTGGATTCTCCTCTTGTTTCCACGTGTCATAAAGCATTTGTGCTTCCTGAGGTCTAGGTCCCCACGACCCAAGTACTTCAAAGTTTTCATCCAGAACAATTAGCTTTGGAATAGACCGACCACCTCTGGTCAGGAATTGATCCATTAGTTCCAGGTTTTCATCTCGTAGCACAAATCTCGTGTCGATCAATTCATTCTCATTCGCCATTTTTTGAAGCATAGGAATGATCTGTGCCGCATCTCCACACCAACTTTCGGTGATGACCAACCAGGTTTGAGAACCATTGATCTGCTTCATCTTAGCAGCGTATTCCTCTGGTAGATTGACAGTTTTGATCAATCGCTTCATTCGTTGATTCCCCAGCTTGGTGTAGTTGATATAACTCTCAGACTTGTTGGGTCCTGAAGAATCTGCAGTATCGGTCAATGTCTGTACCAGGGTCACATATTCATCAAAACTCATTGATTGGCTAATTGCCTGCTGTATGATTTCTTGCAGTTGTTGCTTTTCCATGTCGAAATAACTTCTGATCAGTAAATCGAAATGCATCCCTTATGGTTCCAGAAGATGAAAAAAGAGTTTAAGAATTGTCGGCCGGTATACGTTCCATGGCTGGTTCCTCGTATCGGTTTACTCCTTTGTAGAACATCCAGTACATGGCCAGCATGATAAAGTGTGCTACATCATCACGATTAAACCATGCCGGATGAATATCCACCTGACCGATTTTAGCTGCACCAATTGCGAAAAGGCAGGCAATTCCGTAAAGGAAATAACGGTAATTCGACTGACCATTTTTTTGTCGATTGTAGGATAAAACTCCTGCGATCACAAAGAATCCAGCTGTGTGAACCATTACCCATTTAAATGAGAAATCAAATACCAGCATAGTAAACGTGGCAAATACCTTGGCACGAATTACAGTTAGGAGCATTTGTTTTTTCTTTGAATCAGTTATGTCTAGTATCATAGCCAGCTCAGCGATCACAACTGATATAATAGCAATTGACCAGTTAGTAATCTTGAAATACTGTCCAGTATAGTTGAATAAGAGATGACTGAGCCCTCCGAAAATGAATGCGATAGAATAACCAAGGAAAAACCATCTCCAATATTTCTGAAAAGTAGTCTCCGCATTTTCTAATCTTTTATAAAAAATGAATGCTTGTGCGGCAAGGACCCAATTCATCAGTGTACTCAACGGCTCCAAAAGCTGAAGACCAAACAATTCGAACGCTACTTTTTCCAAATATCACTCCATTTATGAATGAGCGAAACTAAATAAGACTAGCTAAAGATATTTGCTAACTTGCCCAAAATGCTTCGCTATTTATCGAAAATATTCCTTGCCATTGGTGTTTTAGTGATCATTTTGGTCGTTGCCACCATCACTACGGTGGACCGTACTCCTTATAAGGAAACAAGCTTTTATGAGGAAATGAACACTCAGCTGGATTCCTTGAGCGAGCATTGGACCCTGCAGAGTGATACTTCAGGTCTCAGAATTGGGTGGTCGGAAGTCAATATCACTCCAGAGCAAGCAAAACCACTAGCTGGATATGGCGCACGAGATCCCAAAACCATGGATGGCGTTCTGGATAGCTCTTTTATCCGCTCGGTTGTTTTCCAGCTAGGTGAACGGCGATTGGCAATGGTCTTTGTGGACCTATTGATTATTCATCCTGAACTCCGAGAACGCGTATTTGAATCATTGCCAGACTCGTGGGATCCAAACGAAATCTATTTCACCGCTACGCATACACACTCTGGTCAGGGTGGCTGGGCCCCGGGTCCAGTTGGAGAGCTATTCGCAGGAGAATATGAAAACGATCAACTTCAGCGTTTGACCACTACCATTTTGGAGAGCATAACTACAGCGGAAAGCAATTTGAAATTGGGTTCAGTGCAGTTTGGAGAGCTGTACATGGATCATTTGGTTCGAAACAGGCTGGTAAAAGAAAAAGGAACCATCGATCCATGGTTTAAAGTCGCTAGACTACAAAGTGACACGCTTATTGGGCATATCACTGTATTTAGTGCACACGCAACCTGTTTTGGAGCAGATAATCGACTATTATCAGGAGACTACCCTGCCGCGTTGGTGGAGCAGCTAAATGATCCTTTTGACTTTGGAGCATTTGCTGCTGGAGCAGTGGGAAGCATGGCTGTCAATTCTGAAAAACCAACATCTGATTTAGTAATTGAAGAGGTTTCAACTGAATTGAATGATCAGGTGCAATTGCTTTCGCTCATCGGGTTGGACCAGCCGCCTATACAACAACTAGCTTCTATTCGGTTGCCTCTACCAATGCGAGAGCCTTATGCTAAAGTGACTAATTCATTCGCTATTAGACCGTATATTTTCAAAAAAGCTTTCGGTGATTATACCAATGATATCAGCGTTGCGGTAATGGGCAATGCTATTTTTATCGGGCTCCCATGTGACTTTTCGGGGGAGTTGGCGGTGCCATTGTATGAGCAAGCAAGGGCATTAGGTTATCAGCTTTTTATCACATCCTTCAATGGTGGGTATGCCGGATATGTGATTAAGGACGAATGGTACGACCTATCGAAATATGAGGCTCGCACAATGAGCTGGTATGGACCAGATTCTGGCTCGTATGTATCAGAAGTAATTTCAAGATTGATTCAAACAATAGATGAAAATAACGAAACCAACACTACTCGTTGATGAGGCCAAGGTAAGAGCCAATGTACGAAAGATGTTGACCAAGGTTAAGCGAACAGGAGCTGAGCTGCGACCTCATTTTAAGACCCACCATTCGGTGGATGTAGCCGAGTGGTTGCGGGATGAAGGGGTTACCAAGGCGACGGCTTCTTCCGTAGACATGGCCAACTATTTTGCCAAAGCAGGGTGGAGGGATATCACCATTGCTTTTCCCTACAACCCACTGGAATCAAAAGCGATAGAATCTTTGGCAAAAGAGGTTCAGATAAACCTAACCATAGTTTCCAAACAGGCATTGGATCACTTAAATAGTCATGTTGCTGCACCAATAAACTATTTCATCAAACTGGACGTAGGAACGCATCGCACAGGTGTTGATCCTAATGATCTGGAAATCATTGAGCGATTAGGTCAATCACAAAACCCCGATCATCAATTAGTAGGCTTGATGGTGCATGCAGGCCATACCTACCAACCCATGACCAAAGTAAAAGCGGAAGAGGTTTATAATGAGTCACTAGCATATTTCCGGCGAGTGAAAGAAGTGCTAGGTCGTGAAGATTTGATCCTCTCATACGGAGATACTCCATCTTGTTCGTTGTTAGATGAATTTCCAGGGGTGGACGAGATCCGTGCTGGCAATTTTGTTTTTTATGACATCATGCAGGAGTATTTTCAAAGTTGTACTCTGGAGGAGATAGCCGTTTGCATGGCTTGTCCGGTTGTAGCCATTCATGCTGAGCGCAATGAGGTAGTCGTTTATGGTGGAGCGGTTCATTTTGCTAAGGACTTCATTCAGCCAGAGGGAAAAAGAAGTTTTGGAACGGTAGTGACACTCACAGAATCAGGCTGGAAGACGCTTCCAATTGCTCATGTTGATCGATTATCTCAGGAGCATGGTATCATCAAAGCCTCCGACGAAGTAATAAATTCCTTGAGAATTGGGGATTTGGTAGGGATTTTGCCGGTACATAGTTGCCTCACGGCTGACCTTCAAGGTTACTATGTATCTTTGGCCGGTCAAAAACTCAACAAGTTTAATAAGGCAGACATATGAAAAAGCTGTTTTTAGGGATTATCGCGGGATTGTACTGCACTTCTATGGTAGCACAAGCAGATTCTCTTCTTCCTCGTGATACCCTGGATCAAATGATTGGTCAGATGATCATGGTCGGTCTTGGTGATTTTAACACCATGGATCAACAAACTCCTATTTATAAAGATATCCGAACCGGAAAGGTTGGAGGGGTGATTCTCTTTGAGAAAAACCTGGCAAATAAAAACACCGAGGAGACCCTCAAGAAGATCCTGGATTACACCCAAGCCCAATCCAACATGAAATTATTCATCAGTATTGATGAGGAGGGTGGACGAGTTAATCGATTGAAGACCAAATACGGTTTTCCGAAAACCGTAACTGCTCAATATCTTGGAGNGTTGGATAATGTGGACACCACCCTTTNTTATGCGAAACAAACTGCTGGTATTCTGTACAAACTAGGTGTCAACATGAATTTTGCGCCTTCAGTGGATGTGAATGTTAATCCTGCAAATCCAGTTATTGGTAAAATCGGACGTTCTTATTCTGCAGATCCGNAGTTAGTTGCCAAACATGCTCAANCCTGGATAGAAGGGCATGATCTCTTTGGNGTAGCCACAGTTTTGAAGCANTTCCCTGGCCATGGCAGTTCTAAGAATGATTCGCACCTGGGGTTAACCGATGTGTCCTCTACCTGGAGGTTTGAAGAGCTACTTCCATACAAGGCACTGTTGGATTCTGGGAAAGTTCACGCGATTATGACCGCACATATTGTNAACNATGTNCTNGATGAAAGCAAGCTACCTGCGACACTTTCTGACAAAGTAATCAATGATGTACTCCGTGGGTTTATGGGTTATGAAGGAGTAGTAGTTTCTGATGACATGCAGATGAAGGCCATCAGNGCTCAATATCCATTAGAGGAATCAATTAAAATGGCCATTCTCGCGGGTGTTGATATCCTGCTATTTGCTAACAATGTCCCAGACTATGAATTGGTTACAGCCCAACAAATTCATTCAATTATTAAAAAACNCATTGAAAATGGAGATATTAGTAGAGAACGAATAGCCGAGTCCTACAAACGAATCATATCTTTGAAGAAAGAAATGGGTCTTTTGAAGCCATAGAAAGTAAAAAAGTAGCCTCCATACCATATGATCCAGTACAATCCAAAGACCTGGTTTTCCTTAATATTTGATGTATACAGTAGGTATGTAATCAAACTACTATTTCCACTTCTGTTCTTTGTGGGGTTGTTTTCTCTGGCTATCTGTTTCATCGTACTTACGGTATTTGATTATCATTTTTCTGGAACCATTGCTTTTCACTCCATACTGGGGGTTATCCTTGGTTTATTTCTGGTACTAAGAACCAACACGGCTTATGACAGATGGTGGGAAGGAAGAAAACTATGGGGTCAGTTGGTAAATGACAGTCGTCAGTTGGCTATTAAAATCCATTCGTTTTTACCAAAAGAAGCGGTTGAGCACAGAGAGTTCTTTCGAAGAATGATTCCTAATGAAGCTTTTTCCATGAAGGAACACTTGAGAGACAGTATTTTGGTGGGTGAGATGGATCTGATCGATGAAGACATCAAACAGCGTGTCATCAAGAGCAAGCATCGACCAAACATGATTAACAAGCTATTGTATGAGCGTGTGATGAAATGTCACGGAGAAGGACTCATCAATGATCAACAGTTGTTCATCCTGGATAAAGAGATCAAAGGATTCACGGACATTATTGGAGCATGCGAGCGAATTAAGTCCACACCGATTCCTTATTCTTATAGCATGTTCATCAAGAAGTTCTTGTTTATCTATTCTCTGACATTGCCAGTCAGTTTTATGTGGGAGCTTCACTATTGGACAGTACCTGTGGTGATGCTGGCTTTTTACTTCCTGGTTAGTGTAGAGCTTATTGCTGAGGAAATTGAAGACCCATTCGGTAATGACATCAATGACTTGCCGCTCAACGATCTCGCATTGAAAATCAAGCGAAATGTTTCAGAAATCCTAAATGGATAGTGTTTTGGGCTTTCTGTTGAAAAACATTTTTAGATAAATATTCTTGGCCATGTTCACTCCAGACTCTTTGGCCAGATCTGCCTTTTCCCCTTCAAATAGGATATCAATCGTTTCCACCCACCGTCGAGCCCACTCGTCAAAATGGTGTTTAGTAAATCCTCTTTCGAATTTTTGATCAACATCAATGTGTCGATGAAGCGGGCTACCTTCGTACGTGTCAGTGAACAGAATCTGCTTAGACCAGTAGCTGACAAAGATCTTCTTGTGGAAGTCCCAGTTGAGAACCGCTGAAGAAAAGAACCTGGATAGTTCTTCATGCTCCAGCACTTTTTCGTAAAAGGTGTCAATCAGTATTTCAATCTCAAACTTCGATCGAATCTGTGCTTTCATAGCAGCTCATTAAAATTCACAATGGGGGGCGAAGGTATACCCTTCATGAATTTTAATTGCTTGTGAGAATCAGGACTCTCACTGATCTTTATCAATCATCTTTCAATGTCTGAGCTGGATTGATCAACGCAGCTGAGATTGTTTTGTGACTGATGGTGACCAATGCTACAAGCAATGTAGAGATCAGGGCTGCAATGAAGAACCCTGGACCAATAGCAATTCGGAAGGAGAAATTATCCAACCACAGATTCAAGAAATAGAAGGCCAATGGAGCTGTGACCACAAATGAAATGATCATCAGGAAGATAATTTCTTTGGAGAATATTCCCAGAATATTCATGACGCTGGCACCTAATACTTTTCTTACCCCGATCTCTTTATTTCTATTCATGGCAATGAAAGAAACTAATCCATACAAACCGAGACATCCAATCAGAATGGAAATAGTGGAGAAAATTTTCATTAGTGCAGTGATGTTTTGCACGTCCTCATAGTTCTCTGCTAAAGTCTGATCATAGAAGTCATAATCAATCACATACTCTGGATAAACATCATTCCAGACTTTTTCGAAATGAGTTTTGGCTTCTTCTACACTTGCCAAACTCGGTGTTTTGAAAGATAAACTATAGAATGCTTGTGGGAAGTGAATCAACAGTACATAATCCAATTCTTCTTCGAGCGAATAAGTATGGAAATTTTCCATCACCCCGACGACTTTCTTATCACCACCCCAGCCAGTTTTGAGAGTTTCTCCTACGGCTCCTTCATAGTTACCCTCGAAACCCATCAGATCCGCAATTTTTTGATTGATTACTACATTCATGGAGTCCCCTTCTTTGATGGTCCTACCAGCAAGAATTTTTATGTCAAAGAAATCTGTATAGTAAGGATCTACTGGTTTGAAATTGGCATTGTAGTCTTTCTCAGAACCTAATGGTGCATAGTTCAGGTTACTATGAGAATCTGCATTTCCGGTTGGTTCGCTCAATCCATAAGTGACTCCTGCGATGGCGGGAGAGGTCATCATGGCTTGACGGAAACGCTCCATTTTCACCACATCGCGCTCAGGTAAATAAGTGGTGATAATGGCATCTGTTTCAAATCCAAGATCTTTATTTAAGAAGAAATCACTCTGTGAAGAAACGATTAGCGTACCAATAATCAGAAATTGTGAGATGGCGAATTGCACCACTACCAGTCCTTTTCTTAAGGATAATCCACCAGAATGAGACCTGGTGGTAATTTTCTTCTTCAGAGCCATTACGGTGTTCATTCGCGAAAGCAGCATGGCAGGATAGAATCCGGAAAGTAGGCTCACAATTGCGAATAAAGCGAGAAGGAAAATAGCTGTTTCAGGTGTGCCGAGGAGGTTAATGCTCAGTTGGTAGCCAATTATATCCGACAATAGGTTAAACATAAGCTCAGCGATCGCCAATGCAATGATTAATGCAAAGAATGTGATCAACGCAATTTCTGAAAGAAACTGTACGAGCAGCTGAGAAGTCATGCTGCCAATAGCTTTCCTAATGCCAATTTCCTTAGCTCTATTGGATGCTTGAGCGGTAGCCAGATTGATGAAATTGATACAAGCTGTGAGCACTAGAAATACGCCAATTAAACCTAAAGCATATAAAAATTGAAGCGAAGTGGCTCCTGTGTATGATCCATATTCCTGGTCAAAATGGATTTCGCTGTAAGCCTGGGCTACATATCTTCTTTCTTCAGACTCACCCTCACCATGATATTTATCCACGAAAGCTATCATTGCCTCATTAAATGCATTTAGGTCAAATCCTTCTGAAGGAATGAAGTAAGTGTTGGTGTTGGAGCTGGTACTGTTCCAGCTCGTTCCTTCACGGAAATAAGGATTGATCTCTCCTCCTTGGCTTTCATAGTCAAACAAATATGTAAACGGCAATGAAGTTGGCTCTTTTGGGTCTTTGATCACACCTACAACTTTGAAATCCTTTACGTTATTGAAGTTGATTGTTCTGCCCAGGGCCTCTTGTTCCATTCCTTCAGGTAAATTGAATAGCTTCTGCGCCTGTGATGTTGCTATAACAACTGTTTGAGGGTTAGTCAATGCGGTGGCTTTGTTTCCAGCAATCCATTCTACGGTGAAGACATCAAAGAAACTGTTTTCGGTAAAGACCATTCCCTCCTCAATACGGAATTTCTTGATCTCACCACTACCATCTGTGACATTCAGCTGATCCCCGTACATATAGTTAGTCCTAACCACATGCTTGATATTAGGATAGTCCTCTTTGATGGCAGGCCCAACTGGGTGTGGTGTTCCCATACCTTTATCTACCCGATCAGGATAAATATTTTGGTTCACCACTCGATAAACCTGCTCATAATTTGCGTGGTGTTTGTCGTAGCTAAACTCATAAGAAATCACTTTATAAATCACCAGGGCACACCCAATACCAAGAGCCAAGCCGAATACATTCAAAGCAGTGTATACCTTGTTGCGTTTCAAGTTGCGGAGAGCGGTAATCAAATAATTTCTAAACATGAGCAATTATGGTTTCATCATTGTGACTCAACATGTGTGCCAACATATAAAACAATTGATTTCTGAAGATTCAGAAGGTTTTTGATATTATGAAATGTATCATACCGTACATCCACTGTCCGATCATGATCATTAAACGAACGCCTGAAAAGCATCATCCAACGAATTTGATCCGATAATGAAAGTATAAATATTCAATTTTGAATTATGCTTATAGACAACAAGAACATCAAGGTGTATTATCATGCAATGCCGGAGGGCAATNCCCTGAAATTCGATTTTAAGGGCAAGTTTGATTTGACAACTTGTCAAGANACAGTGTCAGCCTGGAATTCAGCTTTTGAAAGCTTCANGGGCAAGAAGTTTACNTTAATTTGGGATTGTTCTCAGATGTCAGGTTTTGACGTGGAAGCTCAGAGAGAATGGGTAAAGCATATGAATCGATTGGCTGGTCAAATAGAGAAAGTCATCGTAATTGCTGACAATATTGTTATAAGAGGTGCGGCGAGACTTATTTTGAAGTTATTCTCTTTTGAATCCGAGGTTTATAACTCCATCACTACAATGCGCAGTAAAATGGCCACGTTAACCACCTGATTGTATAGGTGATTCACCTATATTTTAGCCCAAAACATTGCTTAAAAGCGATTTTATTTGTTCTTTTAAGGCATCACCGTCTAATAAAAAAGAATGAATATCTCATCGTCTAATGTAGATATCAGAACAGACCACTTTCACGGAGCGTCAGCCGTAAGGTTTACAGTGAAAGGATATCTAAGCCATTATTCTTGTGGAATAGCTGCCAAAGCATGGAAAGATTGTGCAGCTGAGAATCATCAGAAGCATTTATTGATACTCGATCTCACTAAAATGATTGCTCATGAATCATCATCCAGGAAGACGATGGTTTCTACTATCCAACTGACTAAAAGAAAAATTCAGGCTGTAGTATTAATCAGCGATAGTTTGTTGCATCGACTTTATGCACGGTTTTTACTCCGGTCTGTAGAAGTTCCTGTAATAATTTATAAATCACGGAATGAGTTAGAAGCTACGCAGGTTAAAGCAATCATTGCATAACAAAGTTTAAACAAAACGGGCTCCGTAAGACTTATACTGAGGTGATAGGTTTTTTAAGTGTTTTACCTATATTTGATTTATAAGCACCAGATTACTAGGTGTTTACAATCGCAACCTAAACCAACCTTATGTTACTTCGTACGCCCAATGTGGAAGTTCGTCTAGATGATAGATTTGACATCCCATGTGTCAATGTTCGCTTCATTGGCAAGTTCACCGAGTCCACCAGCATAGAATCCACTACCGTCTGGAAGCAAACTTTTCAGAAACACCCCAAGGCCAAATTCATTATGGTCTGGGATTGTATGGATATGACCGGTTTTGAGATGTCAGCTCGTAGAGAATGGCTGAAACACATGCATGAGTTGCATGATCAAATCGACCGGATCATCGTCATCTCAGATTCTGTCTTAATAAGGGGATCAGCCCGTTTAATGCTGAAGCTATTCCGATTTAAATCAGAGATGTTCAACTCACATCATGATGTTTGGGATACGTATTCTACCTTCGTCTAAGCCTTAGATAGGCACGTTTACATGACGCTCCGCATGGTAAGAAGATCTTACCAAAGGTCCAGACTCTACATACTTAAGACCTCTCTTCAGCCCTTCTTCACGATATGCATCGAATTGATCAGGGTGGATGAACTCCGCAACCTCGATATGTCGTTTAGTTGGCTGGAGGTATTGACCTAGTGTAAGGATGTCCAAACCATTAGCCGCCAGGTCATCCATAGCTTTGTGGACTTCATCTTGAGTTTCACCAAGTCCTAGCATGATCCCTGATTTTGTACGCATACCAGCTTCTTTAGTGAGTTTGGTTTGTTCAAGACTTCTTGCATACTTGGCTTGAGGTCGTACTCTTCTATAAAGACGCTCTACCGTTTCCATGTTGTGCGAAACTACTTCCTGGCCACCCTCTATCATACGGTAAAGTGCATCCCAGTTGCTTTTTACATCTGGAATAAGCGTTTCTATGGTCGTAGATGGACTAAGTTCTTTTACTTTCACCACTGTCTGGTACCAGATTTCAGCCCCTCTGTCTTTTAACTCATCTCTATTGACAGAGGTGAGTACGGCATGTTTTACTTTCATTGTGGCAATCGCTTCTGCTACTCGCTGAGGCTCTTGCTCATCGTATTCTGGAGGTCTACCAGTAGCCACTGCACAGAATGTACAGCTCCTTGTACATACATTTCCAAGGATCATGAAGGTGGCGGTTCCAGCTCCCCAGCATTCTCCCATGTTTGGACAATTACCGCTTTCGCAAATCGTGTGAAGTTTGTTTTCATCTACGATCTTACGTACCTGCGCATATTCTTTACCAACTGGAAGTTTTACTCTCAGCCAGTTCGGTTTTTTTACTTTTTGCGCTTTGTCCTGCGATATTGTTGGTAATTCTATCATGTCCATCAAATGTTGTGCAAAGAAAGCTTTGCGTNATTAAAGTTCCAAACAAGGAGGATTACTTCCTTGTTCCCCAATACATGGTAAAATAGACAGCTGTAAAAGTGGCGCTGTTTTCGGAAGTGGGAATAATGATGATTTTACTTGGGAAAGCCTCAAACGAGACTCCTATTTCTACTCCAGCTACATTGTTTTTGAACTCTCCAAATTCGAANGAAAANCCTGCTTTNGCATTNATCCCTGGCTTNATTTGTGACTGGCCTAAACCCTGAAACAACTTACCNGANCCCATNATGGTGGATGGTGGGTGTTTGGCCGGGTCATACTGCTCATACCCCTGATTGGTCAAAATGTAATAAGGGGCCACGATTCCAATGGTAGGGCCTGCTCCGACAATTCCACTTATTTGTACTCCATGTTGAGGGGCTTTTCTAAAAAAAAGTTTTTCTCGACCGTAAATACCCCTTAGAGAATACAGAAAATTCTGTTTGCCATAGGTGTAATAGGTGCCGGATGGTGAAGGATTTCTTACTTCGTGCGTATGTTTAACATTCAGCAATTCCACTCCATAGCTAGCAAACACATTGTCTTTTTGTCTTCTGGAGAGTTTGAATACTCCTCCACCGATCAATCCGCTTCTGGTGTTTTTCGTTAATCCCCAAATGATCTCCGTGGTATAATCGTCCTCGTCCTGCTGACCATATGCGGTAACAAGAGAACCAATCATTAGAAATACCAACAGTGATTTTATTTTCATGGATATTAAGTTAACACTTAGTAATCGATCTTCCCTAAGCTGCTACGGGTTTTATGTTTTCAATGAGCTCATCGAATGAAATACCGAAATGGGAATTATCATATACGCATTCCCCATTTTGGATAAGTAATACTTGTGGGCTTTGGTGTGCTATTCCAAATTTTGCCGAGGTTTCATTAGAAATATCTCTGTATGCAATTAAATCCAGGAAATATGCTTCCAGGTTTTGAGCTTTATCACAATCCCACTTTCTTTCCAGCCTATTGAGCGACGCGGCACTGATAGAACATCTTGTGCTATGCTTAAAAATAAGCACAGGTTGAGATTTCGATCGTTCACCGATCTCATCTAGCTGATCAAGACTAGTTAATTCTCTCCAGTTCATATTAATTATTCCAGATTTCTGTTTCTTTTCTGTCAAACTTCGGTTTCGAAATTTTATCAGTAACAGCATCTGGCTGCACTTTGTTCCTGTTTAGTCTAGTCCAGAAAATATTCCACTTCCTGTAGCCTTTTCTAATCGCCTCACTGTCATTGTTGACTTTGTTGTGGTGGAAGCTTGGATGCATGTCTTTTTTATTGATCCAATCCCTTTTGAAATTACCTGAGAAGGTACTCGACTTGTAATCACCCATCGGTGCATATCGCGGAACCTTATTGCCATCGTATTTGCCTTGCTTACTGGATGTCCAAAGGTTTTCAACCAATGCACCAAATTTATTCTTGTCCCTGATGGTACCTCTGTATTTACCAGCACCTTCGTTGTATGGGCGCATTTGATATTGAACTCTAGGGTCTCCATCAAACTTATGCTTGTTCGTAGAATAGCGTGGTTTAATCCATCGCCAACTGACGTTTGCATATGGTGATCCTGCTGAATAGCGAGGCTGTACGGATTTGGCAAAAATTCTTTCCCACATTGATTTTTCCTCTGAACTTCTGGTGGAATACCTAGGTGAGACCATCTTATCCTTTTTAGTAAAAGGCATTCCACCGGAGTATCTTGGAGATACTGCCTGAGGCTTGAATAATTGAGCCAAAAAACCTCGTTGATATGGGCTTCCCTGAGAATATCGTGGAGAAACCGTCATCTGCTTTTTCCTAAATGGTGAACCAGCTGAATATCTTGGTGTCACCGTCATTTGTTTTTTGGTATAAGGGGAACCGGCAGAGTACTTTACCGGAGCTGTCGGATTAAATAATCGTTCCAAAAAGGACTTTTCATAAGGGGAGCCTGCCGAATATCTCGGAGTAACAGTTTGCTGCTTTCTGGAAAATGGCATACCGGCACTAGTTCTAGGCCCTGATTTGCTACTAAAGACCATTTGGAAGAAGTTCTTCTCGAAAGGAGATCCTGCCGAATATCTAGGAGTGACAAATTTCTGTTTTTTGGTAAATGGTGAACCTGCAGAATACCTTGGGGTAACACTCATCTGTTTTCGAGTAAACGGTGAACTCGCAGAGTATCTCGGACTCGCCGTTTGCTGTTTTCTGGTAAATGGACTTCCCGAGGAATAGCGTAGGCTTGATTTAGACTTAAATAATTGTGCAAAGAGCGATTGCTGGAAAGGACTACCACTCGAATATCTTGGTGTAATGTTTTTATCCTTTTTGGTAAATGGAGGCCTCGATGCACTGTAGCGAACCGGCTTCCTTTTACCAGACATGGTGCCTGCCAGACCTGAGGAGGAATATCTTGGGGTGGTGTACCGTTGATTTTTGAAAATACTGCTTCTTTCTGATGTAGCGGATCGTGGACTTTGATTTTTTCGTTTATTGAAAGAGGCAAATGGTGATCCGGAAGAATATCGTGGAGACGTACCTTTTCCACCCTGCTGAAGAGGTCCAGCACTACTCGATCTTCCCTTTTTCTTTTTGAAAAGAGTAAATCCACCACCCTTCTGTTTGGTCTTCTGGGTTTTGAGACGCTTATCGGAATCAGTTATCAACTGACCATAAGCCTCATTTCCAGAATACGCTAAAAGAATCAGGAAAAAGGAAGATATGACGAGAAATCTTTTCAACACAAACTTACATTCATACCAAAGATTTCAAATTTACTTCGGAATCCCAATCAATTAACGGTATATCACCATTAATAGCGTATCAGCAGGTCAATTTTATCTTTAATTCGTTGTTTTGGTAAGAAATTCTCTTCCAGAGCCTTAGCAAATGGAACAGGCGTGTCCAAACTCGCCTCTCTCATTACTGGAGCATCGAGGTACTCGAAGCAATGTTCACTGACCCAGGCGGCAATCTCTGCACCAATACCGCCAGTCATACAATCCTCATGAAGGATGATTACCCGACCGGTTTTCTTCACCGTATTTTCAACGGCTTCTTTGTCCCATGGAAGCAGTGTTCTCAAGTCAAGAACGTCAGCAGAAATTCCATGTTCTTTGATAGCATCTAGAGCCCAATGAACTCCCATACCATAAGTGATGATGGACAATTCGGGTCCTTCTGCCGCCAATGCTGCCTTGCCAACCTCAATAGTGTAATAGCTATCAGGTACTTCAGCACTTAAAGATCGATAAAGCGCTTTATGCTCAAAGTACATGTATGGATTGGGATCTTCAATGGCCGCATTGAGAAGCCCTTTAGCATCAATGGGGTTGGAAGGATAAACAATTTTCAACCCTGGAGTATGGAAAAACCAGGCTTCATTGGACTGGCTATGGAATGGTCCTGCACCAACTCCCGCTCCTGTAGGCATACGTACTACTACATCAGCATTTTGACCCCAACGGTAATGGATCTTCGCCAGGTTATTGACAATTTGATTGAACCCACACGTAACAAAGTCTGCAAATTGCATCTCAACCACTGACTTCATTCCCCGGATTGATAAACCCAAACCTGTACCGACAATGGCAGACTCGCATAATGGAGTGTTTCGTATTCGATCTTTGCCAAAATGTTCCACAAAACCTTCGGTGATTTTGAACACTCCACCATAGTCTGCAACATCCTGACCCATTACCACAAGCTCTGGATATTTTTGCAGGCTTTGTTTCAGTCCATCAGAAATGGCATCAACGAACCTTTTGGTTGTAGCATTTCCTGTTGGCTCAGTGACTTCCTGTTTGAAAGGGGAGAATAGATCTTCAAATTCTGTTTGGGTATCAGCTACCACATCTGGTTGTTCAAATGCTTTCTTGACTGAAGAATTGATTTCTTTCTTGATCTTATCCTTGATCCTGTTCAGTTCCTCTTGTTTAGCTACTCCTTCTGAGAGCAACCACTTCTCATAATTATCAATTGGATCTTTTTGACCCCAATATTCCATCAGTTCGTTCGGGACGTATTTCGTGCCTGATGCTTCCTCATGACCCCTCATTCGGAAAGTACGGGCTTCAAAAATCACTGGTCTCGGGTTCTGACGGATGTCCGCAACAAGAGGTTCCAATTCATTAAGTACTTCCAAAATATTGTTACCCTCTACACTGATGGCTTCAATACCGTAAGCAGGCCCTTTTACCGTAAAGGATTCGAAGTTGAACTGTTCATGACTTGGTGTGGACAGACCATAGCCATTGTTTTCAATGATAAAGATTACCGGAAGGTTCCACACAGAAGCTACGTTCACAGCTTCGTGAAAATCTCCTTCACTGGTGCCACCATCACCACTAAAAACGATGGTTGCTTTTGGTTCTTTTCTCAATAGTCGAGATAGGGCGATTCCATCTGCGATACCCAATTGTGGACCTAGATGAGAAATCATTCCAACTATATTGTGCGCTTTGGATCCAAAATGAAAGGAGCGATCCCTTCCTTTGGTGAACCCATTAATCTTTCCCTGAAACTGCTCAAAGAGTTGGGTGAATTCTACACCGCGCGAAGTGAATACTCCCAGGTTTCGGTGCATTGGAAGTATGTATTCATCATTGGTCAGCGCCAAAGCTGCTCCCACGGAGATTGCCTCCTGGCCAATACCTGAAAACCATTTGCTGATTTTTCCCTGGCGAAGAAGAATTAACATTTTTTCTTCAATCAAACGAGGAGTAACCAGTTCAGTATAGATGTCTAGTAGTTGTTTATCGGTTCTATGTTTACGAACAAAGTCCATATCAAATTGCAGTCTTAGGGGTGTAAGATGTTTTGGGATTTGGGGTTAAAAAATTTGCCCAAAGGTATAAGGAATCCTGAATCTGGCCAGAGTTTTTTCAGCTACTGGAAAACAAAATAAAGAGCAAATGTGTCCTACAAATTCAGATTGCCAAGACATTGGTTAATTTTGGTGCTTCATGGTTGATTACAAAGAACATAAACTCCCGAATGGACTTCAGCTCATCGTGCATGAAGACCATGATTCACCAATTGTTTGCCTCAATGTGTTGTACAAAGTTGGTTCAAGAAATGAACTACCTCACAAAACGGGCTTCGCGCACTTGTTTGAGCATTTGATGTTTGGTGGTTCGAAGAACGTACCCAATTTTGACGAGCCTCTTCAAGCGGTTGGGGGAGACAATAATGCTTTTACCAATACGGATATTACCAACTACTACATCACCATTCCTTCTGCCAATGTGGAGACAGCATTTTGGTTGGAATCTGATCGTATGTTGAGTTTGTCTTTCGATCCGGAGGTGTTGGAAGTACAGCGCAAGGTGGTCATCGAGGAATTCAAACAGCGTTACTTGAATCAGCCCTATGGAGATATTTGGTTAAAACTTCGACCAGTTGCTTTCGAAAAACATCCATATCGCTGGCCTACTATAGGAAAAGAGATTAGTCACATTGAGGATGCGACCATGGAAGATGTTCGGAGTTTCTTTAATGCTCATTACCATCCAGGCAATGCGATATTGGTGATTGCGGGAGACATCACGGAGGAAAAAGCTCTGGAGTTAACTAAGAAATGGTTTGGTCCCATACCAGGTAAGGATCAACCTGTAGAAGAAGTAGAGCAAGAACCAGTACAAACAGCAGCCAGACAATTGGAAATCAAAGCGACTGTACCAGCAGACGCCTTGTATAAGGTGTATCATATGCCCGGTCGTAAGGGGAAGGCATATCACTCTGCGGACTTGTTGAGTGATCTGCTGGGAAGAGGAAAGTCATCCATTTTGCATCAGGAATTGGTGAAGAAGAAACCGATGTTTTCAAGTTTATCGGCCTATGTTACGGGAAGCATGGATCCTGGATTGTTTGTGATTTCTGGAAAATTACTACCTGGTGTTTCCATTCAGGAAGGAGATGCTGCTGTTAAGGCTGTGCTGGATTCGTTTTTCAATGGAGTTGATGAAAAGGAAGTGGAGAAGGTCAAAAACCAGGCAGAATCTACTACTGTTTTTGCGGAAGTTGATTTGTTGAACAGAGCTATGGGGTTGGCTTATGCAGCTTTCCTTGGCGATATTGATTTGATCAATACAGAACTAGATCTGATAAAATCAGTTACTAAGGATGATATTTTAGAATCAGCAAAGAGTATTTTAAGAGAGGAAAACAGTACCACATTATACTATTTATCAGATGAAACCGAACATTAGAGTTGGCTATGGATATGATGTCCATGCATTGGCAGAAGGAGTTGATTTTTGGATTGGTGGCATAAAGGTTCCACATACACATGGAGCTTTTGGTCACAGCGATGCCGATGTGCTGATTCATGTGATCTGTGATGCATTGCTAGGTGCTGCTAACATGCGCGACATTGGGTTTCATTTTTCTGATAAAGACCCACAATACAAGGGAATTGACAGCAAGATTTTACTCAAAAGGGTGGTAGCACTTCTGGATGATGCAGGTTATGGCATTGTCAATATTGATGCGACGGTTTGCCTTCAGCAACCTAAACTAAGTCCTCATATCGAGGAGATGAAGAAGACTCTTGCTGCTACTATGGATATTCCTGTAGAGGACGTTTCTGTCAAGGCAACTACCACAGAAAAATTGGGTTTTGTGGGTAAAGAAGAAGGAGTGGCTGCTCATGCTGTTGCTTTAATCTATAAGAAATAATGTCTCAACCGAAACTCAAACTCATAACGACACAAGATGGCTCACACAGCCTTATGCGTGAAGACATGAATGAAACTTATCATTCGTTTCATGGCGCATTAGGAGAGTCAAAGTATGTTTTTATCGAGATGGGGCTTGAGTGGAAGATGAACCAACAAGAGGTTAAGCAAATAGATGTGTTTGAGGTTGGTTTCGGTACCGGCTTGAATGCGTATCTGGCTGCTTTATTTGCCAATAAGCATCGTATTCCGGTTTGTTTTCATACCGTAGAACCGATCCCTGTTCCTCAGGAATTATACAGCCAGTTCAACTATGGAGACACCATTGAAGGCAATGCTTTGCTACTGCATTTACACGATTGCGAATGGGGAAAAGAGGTTGAGATCTCCGAGTACTTCACCATTTGCAAACATGAAACGACATTAGAGGCATTGGATTTGAAAAAAGAATTTGATGTGATCTTCTTCGATGCCTTTGCGCCAAGCAAACAAGCGGAGGTTTGGAGTTTGGAGAACATCCAAAAGTGCTTTGATCTCACCAAACCAGGAGGAGGTCTCACTACCTACTGTGCCCAGGGACAGTTTAAGCGAAACCTTGCTGCTGCAGGCTATGAAGTAGAAACGCTCAAAGGTGCCATGGGCAAAAAGGAAATGGTGAGAGGACTTAAGTAAATAGACAATAGACAATAGACAATAGACAATAGATTTATTGCAGCTGTCCTTCAAAAGTTATGAAAGAGTTGGGGACCTTGACTTTGGTCTAGTTTAAGGTTGTAGATCTAGAATGAAAAAGATAAATCAAGAAGAGGAGATTGAAATGTGCCAATTTCTTCATGAATCTTTTCATATAATTTATTCACTAGCTGATAACCAAGTACCAAATTCGTATCTGGATCTGCAATCCAGTATTCCTTTACTCCAAACCTTTCGTATAGATCTTTTTTTCTGATCAGGTCATGGTCTTTGTTGCCAGGTGAAAGCACCTCAACTAACAAATCAGGAACACCATGGATATGACCATTTTCATTA
>PBTY01000071.1 GCA_002729235.1 Rickettsiales bacterium
GCTAAAAATTGAGTTAATCTCCAAGCATTTCAAAGAGATCATGGAGATTCTTGGACTTGATTTAACAGACGACAGCTTGCAAGGTACTCCTCGTAGAGTAGCTAAAATGTACGTTCAGGAGGTTTTTAGTGGGTTAAACCCAAATAATAAGCCGAAAGCAAAGCTATTCGAGAATAAGTTCAAGTATGATCAAATGTTAGTAGAAAAGGATATTACCTTCTACTCTCATTGTGAGCATCATTTTGTACCGATATATGGCAAAGCACATGTTGCTTACTTCAGTAGTGGCAAAGTAATTGGCTTGTCCAAAATCAATCGAATTGTTCAGTACTATGCGAAAAGACCACAAGTACAGGAGCGTTTGACTATGCAGATCGCTAACGAACTAAAAGATGTATTGCATACTGAAGATGTAGCAGTTGTATTGGATGCAACACACATGTGTGTGTCTTCTAGAGGAGTAAATGATACCAATAGTATGACTGGAACTGCATTCTTTGATGGTAAATTCAATGATCAAAATGTTAAAACTGAATTTTTGAATTATATCAATACCAAATCTGACTTAAGATAACCATGGATTTTGCTGGAAAACACATAGTGGTTGTCGGCGGAACGAGTGGAATAGGTGAAGCCGTAGTTTCAAAATTAATAGCAGCAGGAGCAGAGGTAACGAACATCGCAAGACGAGAGAACAATTCAGTATCAAATATTTCACTTGACGTTACTTCTGAATTTGATGCAATTGATGGATTGCCTGACCAGATTGATGGTTTAGTGTATTGTCCTGGAAATATCAACTTAAAACCTTTTCAGAGCCTGAAGCCTGAACAATATCTAGAGGACTTTAATCTTAATGTCCTAGGAGGAATAAAAGTGCTTAGAGCTTGTTTGAAGAGCTTAAGACAATCCGAGACATCTTCAGTTGTCTTCTTTAGTACAGTAGCGGTTCATCAAGGCATGAATTATCACACAAGTGTTGCTGCCTCAAAAGGAGCTTTGGAAGGTGTGGTGAGATCGTTGGCAGCTGAGTTTTCTAGGCATAAAATTAGGGTTAATGCAATAGCTCCCAGTTTGACTGATACGCCACTTGCTGCAGCTTTGCTTTCTACTGAAGACAAGAGAAGAGCATCCGAAGATAGACACCCAATAAAAAGTATAGGTTCAGCTGAGGAAATTGCTGCAGGAGTCATCTACTTACTGTCAGATGCTACTAAATGGATGACCGGTCAAATACTTCATATTGATGGAGGGATGTCATCTGTTAGACCACTTTAGAGAAAAAGTCAAAACATTTTCCTAAAACAGATTTATTATATCTGAAACTAAACTACCGTTATGGGGCGACCACCAGAAGCATTCATGATATTTAGGGAAGAGTTGCGGAAAGCTCAATTAGAGAAGGACCGTCTCAAAGAGGAATATGAAAAGAAAGTCGAACAGATCTCGAAGGAGGTGGGTATATTAAAAGAACAACTTTCAGCACAAGAGAACATGATGAAGTCTGCTTTTGAATATGTAAATAAACTTGAAGAAGAATTAGAGGACTTCAAGAAAAAGGTAGATGGAGATAATGAGAAAAATAGCTTTGGATATCACTAATGCGATAAGGATATGAATGATGTTGCAGAAAAGAGTTTGACTGATCTCGGGTTTGTTAAAACCTATTCAAATGAATTCGTCGACGTATTTACCAATCAATCAATTGGAATCATTGGTTGCGTAATTACCTCGGATTATGTTCCCATTAGGTATTTTATTGAGACATTCAAAGAAATCAGTATTCTCGCACGCTCAAATCAATACACAAAGTTCATTTTTGATAAGCGAAACCTAAGAACCTTTCATCAGCCTTCCATGGAATGGTATTTCCTCGATTGGAAGACCGAGATGGTTGAATATGGATTAACAAAGCATCGCAAATTACTTCCAGAATTGGATTGGTTTGTCAAAGCAGTTCAGATCGCTAGAGATCCATTACTTAAGAAAATGCCTCACTCTGTTATTAACCGTCTTGATATCCGGTACTGTGATTCTCTAGATCAAGCCATAGCAGAATGATATTCTTAACGGAAGATATCAACAGACTAGAAACCCGGTATCGCGGTAATTTAATTAATAGTATAACAGGCTTCAAAAGTGTTTCTCTGGTTGGGACCAAAAGCGATAGAGGGCTGACCAATCTCGCACCTATAAGTCAGATTGTTCATGTTGGGGCCAATCCACCATTGTTGGGATTGCTATTTCGTCCGAATGTGGTACCCAGGCATACATTAGAGAATATCCAAAAAACTAAATGCTTTACAGTCAATCACATCAATGCAGGCTTTTTGGAAAAGGCTCATCATACAGCTGCCAGGTGGGAAGGAAGTGAGTTCGATCATTGTGGTCTCTCGGAGCACTATATTAATGGGATAGAGGTTCCATTCGTGGGAGAATCACATTTGAAAATAGCATGTGAATTAAAAGAACAGCTAGAAATTCAGAGTAATGGTACTCATTTCCTCGTTGGTCAGATTACCTATATTGAAATACCGGATGAAACACTCTCTCCTGATGGTTATGTTGATATTGAAGCTGCGGGAACAATAACCTGTTCGGGATTGGATAGTTATCATTCTACCTCACGTTTAGCCAGGTTTACTTACGCCAAACCAGATCATCAACCGAAAAAATTGTAGCATCATTTAATTATGAAAGTCTGAATTTTTTCAAGGCTTTGCTCAAACCAAGATCATTTTTTTAACAATTGTGACTAATACTAAGTCAAACAATACAATTAAAGTAGAACAATTGGAAAATTGGTAATCTGATCAAATAAAAGCTTGCCTGTTTTTACATTTTCATAATTCATTAAGGCTGTTATCTTTGCTCATCTTTTGAAAAACCTAATAAAAATATGAGTTACTGGATATACGCAGTGCCCGTGTTGGCACTGATCGGGATCGTTGTGATGATCATCAAATCACAATGGGTTTACAAACAGGATGCAGGTGATGACAAAATGCAATCACTGGCTAATCACATCCGAGAAGGAGCATTAGCATTTCTAAGTGCTGAATACCGTGTATTGGCCATTTTTGTTGTGTTCGCAGGTATTCTACTAGGGGTAATTTCCACTTTAGTTGAGACGACACACTGGTTCATTGTAGTAGCCTTTGTGATTGGAGCTGTTTTCTCTGCAGTGGCAGGAAACATCGGTATGAGAATAGCTACAGCTGCTAACGTGAGAACAACCCAGGCGGCTAGAACTAGTTTGCCACAAGCATTGAAGGTGTCATTCACAGGTGGTACAGTGATGGGGCTGGGTGTTGCTGGTTTAGCAGTATTCGGGTTGAGTATCTTGTTCATTCTTCTGTTTACCTGGTTCATGGGTGGTAATTGGACTTCCAATGACGACATGACAATGGTTCTTGAAGCTTTAGCAGGTTTTTCACTTGGTGCTGAGTCCATTGCATTGTTTGCACGTGTTGGTGGTGGTATTTATACCAAAGCGGCTGATGTTGGTGCTGACCTTGTTGGTAAGGTAGAAGCAGGAATTCCTGAGGATGATCCTAGAAACCCGGCAACTATTGCCGATAACGTAGGTGATAACGTAGGTGACGTAGCAGGTATGGGGGCTGACTTATTTGGTTCTTATGTAGCAACTGTGTTAGCATCGATGGTGCTTGGAAACTATGTGATCCGCGATATGGGTGGATCCATTACAGATGAATTTAATGGTATTGGTCCAATTCTTTTGCCTCTTGTCATTGCTGGGTTAGGTATTCTATTTTCTATTGCCGGTACACTATTGATTAGAATATCAGATAATAATGCGAAAGAGGCTCAAGTTCAGAGCGCTTTGAACAAAGGAAACTGGGGATCAATCATCTTAACGGCAATCGCATGCTGGTTCGTGATACAGCACTTGCTGCCAGAAACTATTTCAATGAGTTTCTTTGGTGAGGGAGTTAAAACGCTCTCTTCCCGATATGTATACTATGCAGTTCTTGTTGGTTTATTCGTAGGTGGAGCTATTTCTTACTTTACTGAATACTACACAGGTCTTGGTAAAAAACCTGTATTAGATATCGTTCAAAACTCTGCAACAGGTGCTGCAACCAACATTATTGCAGGTTTGTCTACTGGTATGATCTCTACTTTTGCTCCAATTTTATTATTCGCTGGTGCGATTTGGGGAGCATATGAGTTAGCAGGATTCTACGGTGTGGGTATTGCCGCTTCAGCTATGATGGCTACTACTGCCATGCAGTTGGCCATTGATGCTTTCGGACCTATTGCGGATAATGCCGGAGGTATTGCCGAGATGAGCGAGCTTCCAGAAGAAGTGAGAGGTAGAACAGATATACTGGATTCAGTAGGTAATACGACTGCTGCTGTAGGTAAAGGATTTGCCATTGCTTCTGCTGCCTTGACAGCTTTAGCCCTTTTTGCTGCATATGTGACTTTCACTGGAATTGATGGAATTAATATTTTCAAAGCTGACGTACTTGCCGCACTATTTATTGGTGGTATGGTACCGGTAGTATTCTCAGCCCTAGCCATGCGATCAGTAGGTAAGGCAGCTATGGAAATGGTAAAAGAAGTAAGACGTCAGTTCAAAGAAATTCCTGGTATCATGGAAGGAACAGGCAAGCCTGAATATGGTAAGTGTGTTGATATTTCGACTAAGGCAGCTATCAAAGAGATGATGCTTCCAGGTGCAATTACCATTACTGCCCCAATTTTGATAGGGTTCTTAATGGGACCTGAGGCTCTTGGTTCATATATGGCTGGTGTTGCTGTATCTGGTGTGCTATGGGCTATCTTCCAAAACAATGCTGGTGGTGCATGGGATAATGCTAAAAAGTCATTCGAAGCAGGTGTAATGATCGATGGAGAAATGACTTACAAAGGATCTGATGCTCACAAGGCAGCAGTTACAGGTGATACTGTAGGTGATCCATTCAAAGATACTTCAGGACCATCCATGAACATCTTGATCAAATTAACTTGTCTGGTAGGTTTGGTTATTGCACCAATTTTGGGAGAGATCTATGGAGGTGTTTCTCATAGTGCTGCTAACACAGAAGTAATTGAGCAGGTTGTTGAGAAAAAAGAAATCAAAGTAACCATTGAAGGAGAAGATGAGGAAAACCTAAAGGCGGAAATCACTATTACAGATGGTGAAGAAACCGAAACAAAAACGGTTACTGGCACAAAGGCTGAAATTGAAGCAGCAATAGAGGAGAATAAGTAATAGTTATTACATTAATCTAGCAAAAGGCGCCTCAGGAATTTCCTGAGGCGCCTTTTTTATTAGATACTCATGATTCAATTATTGTCTTATAACTAATATTTTGACTCATATATCGAAATCTATACTTTAATAAAGTGATTGTAACTACCTGTAAAATAAGCTGTTAAAAATAATTTAATATATTTGTGTAAATCAACACCGCAAATCATGTTGAAAATCACACGTCTCAACCTCATATCACTTGTCATATGGCTAAGTGTAACCCCCTTATTTCTGTTGGCAACTTCTGCGGCTGAAAAGGATAAATTTGAAGAGTTGTCAAGTCAGCTTAGTGAAGCGATTGACGCAAGGAATTTTCAGGCAGCACGAACCACAATGGAAGAAATGATGCCGTTGATGAAGGAGATTTTAAAAGAAAATAAAAAAGAGCTTTCAGAGCTGAAAAAAGGTGATAGTCCTGAAGAGGATGTTCAGCTTTTTGAAAAGAAATTGACTCGAAAAACGGAGTTGTACGAATCATTTAAAAAGCTGGTTGATGTTTCTCCGGCTGCCCTTCGAGGAAAGAGTCAGATGATTAAAGATGGTGTAATTGAATTCGTAGAGCTCATCTAAGATATTTTTGTTTACTGATAATTATTCACTACCCCTTTTCAAATTTCGAGAAGGGGTTTTTTTCTGTTCTATTGAAAAGATTCATTGGATTTTATCAGTTTTGTGACTCATCAGAGCAAGCAGTATGAATCGAATTGGAGTTGTTATTGCATTAAACCTTTTATCATTAGTCGTACTAGGCCAAACTTTGAGTTATCAGGAGGTTGAAGGTTTGGAAAAGATTGTTGAGGGTAGAGTTAACTCTGAGTGGGCCATGAGTCAGCCTTATGTAATCATGATCAGCATTGATGGATTCCGATATGATTATGTTGAAAAATACGGAGCTTCAAACATTCAGTCCATCATTGATAATGGTGTTTCGGCAGAACGGATGATTCCTTCATTTCCAAGTAAGACATTTCCTAATCATTACACCATAGTCACAGGGATGTATCCTTCAAATCATGGACTAGTGAGTAATGAGTTTTATAGTAGAAGTAAAGATTACTGGTACAAAATAAGGGATAAGAAAGCTGTAACCGATTCTTCCTGGTATGATGGAGTTCCTATTTGGGTTTTGGCGGAGCGTCAGCAAATGCTAGCAGCTAATTTCTTTTGGGTAGGCTCTGAAGCACCTATTGGTGGGGTCATATCCACCTATTCTTATGCTTACACCAGCCGAATAGCCAACGAACATCGTGTAGATAAGATGATTGATTGGTTGGACTTACCTGAAATTCAAAGGCCACATTTGATTTTAGGGTATTTCTCATTGGTTGATGATGCTGGGCATCGTTATGGTCCAGATCACGAAAAAACTAAAGAAGCGGTTCTTGAGATAGATCGGATCATTGGAAAACTATTGATAGGAGTAGAACAGACCAATTTGCCTGTCAACATCGTTTTGGTATCAGATCATGGGATGACCAATATTAACAGAGGTATAGTTTTACCAGAGGTAGTTGATTTGGATGATGCTCAGGTGGCATACAGCTTTCCGCCGATGATCTATCAGCCAGATTCTACTAAGTTGGAAAAGTTGTATCAGGACTTGTTAACGGTAGAAAATATAGATGTCTATAAGCAGGATGCGGTTCCCGATTACTTGTCTTTTAATAATAATGAAGATTGCATTGGGGATTTGATTCTGATTTCTCAAGCACCAACAGTGATTTTAGAGAGGCCTCAAGTAGTCACTGGTGGTACTCATGGGTTCAATCCTTTTGATCATGAAGAGATGGGAGCCATTTTTTATGGAACTGGTCCAGATTTTAAAGTTGGACTTGAAATATCTCCGTTCCAAAACATCCATGTTTATCCATTAATAGCTCAAATACTAGGATTGAATTACACTCATCAAATCGATGGAAAACCTGCTGTTTTGAGCTATACGATAAGAAAATAAGCGATTTTTTGATTTGGCACACTTTTGGTAATATGTGTATGCATGTTACAATTTTTAGATTTGTTTCTTACGGTATTTCATAGTGCGTTTGTGCTATTTGTTGTCTTTGGGTGGACTATCCCAAAATTTCGGAAATACCATGTTACCGCTATTTTATTGACTTTGGTAGCCTGGCTTTTGCTCGGGTTATACAAAGGAGTGATTGGTTACTGCCCTTTGACTGATTGGCACTGGGATGTCAAAAGAGCATTGGGAGAGACCAATATACCGAGTTCATTCATAGAGTATATGGTTGAGAAAATTCTCGGTTTGAACTTTCCTTCTTTAATGATTGACGTTGCTACTGTTACTGGTTTAGTATTTGGTGTAGTAATGAGTGTAGTTGTTTATCACAAGCATGTGAAAAGCCATTCAAAAGAGCCCCATCAAATGGCTTGAGTTAAGATGCTATTTTAATCAAGGCATCTTGAACTATTTCAGGATTCATTTATTCTTTTTGGTGTAAAAAAATTCCCGATCAACAGGAAAGTTGGAGGTGAGTATAATATTCTGTTAACTTGTAGATTGATTTGTTAAGTCAACCTAATATATGAGTCGTCCAGAGAAACTTGAGATACTTTATGTAGATGATGAGCCAGCGAACTTGAGGAGTTTCAAGTCGGCGTTCAGACGTTTGTATAAGGTTCATATTGCTGAGCATCCTACACAAGCTATGGAGTTAGTGAAAGAAAAGGATTTGAAAATCGTGGTTTCGGATCATAGAATGCCAGATCTAGTAGGAACGGACTTCCTCAGAGAAGTACACGCTTATAATGATAAGATCAAGCGCGTTATATTGAGTGGCTTTGTTTCTAAAGAGGAATTATTAGAGGCAAACAATTCTTTCGGCTTACATGCTTACATCCCAAAACCATGGGATTTTGAGGATGTTAATGCAACTTTTGAAAGGTTACTCTCGCAGGAAGAGTCTCCAAAAATGAATTACGAATAAGTTTAAGAAATTGATAAAAATAAAACCCTTCTCTTTTCTAAAAGAGAAGGGTTTTTTCATTTTGATAAAAAATCAAAAAGCTAAAATTCCCAAAATCCTCTCTTAATGTCTTTAAATCCTCTTTTTAGAATGTTTACCTAAAATTCTGGATTCACTTTCTTGTTTTGGCACGGTAATCGCTATTTAGTAATCAGGTTAGTTAATAAAATATTTAAGAATAACTTTTTAGTTAGGTTAGGTTGGTGATTAGCTCCCCTCGTTCCAGAGGGGGGCTTTCTTTTTATTAACAGGTTTTGATGGGGTTGTTAATCCAATGCTTTCAGATATTTAAGTAAGGATAAGTAGTCAAGATTACATTTGGTTAACAATTGGTATTGGTCTTCTTGATTGATAAAAATGATTTTAATTATCTTCAATTAACTAAACTATAACCCTATGAAAATCATCTTTGAATGGCTACTCAGCATTCTCGCAGCATTTCTTCTTCTACAAACCCTATTTTTTAAGTTTTCTGGAAGTGACGAAAGTATTTACATTTTTACTCAAGTAGGCATGGAGCCATGGGGACGGTATGCATCTGGTATTGCAGAGTTAATCGCTGGTATCTTATTGTTATGGCCTAAATACCGTGTTTATGGAGCTCTCCTTGCTCTTGGGGTGATCTCCGGGGCTATATTTTTTCATTTGACAAAGCTGGGTATAGAAGTAATGGATGACGATGGGTTGCTGTTTTACTATGCAATAACAGTATTCATGAGTTGTGTGCTTCTACTTTTTATGAGAAAAGAAGATTTGCCCTTTATTGGAAAACAAACCGCATGACTTTTCAATTAGCAATGTGTGGATGAAGTATTAAAGCCCGGATATGACTGGTTTCGTCACAAGAAATGGAAGCCTTTTTTATTTCAAGAGGAGGCTTGGAGAGCATATCTAGAGGGTAAAAGTGGTTTGTTAAACGCACCGACAGGTAGTGGTAAAACCTATGCACTGTGGATTCCAACTATCCTGGAGTTTCTGAAGGAAAACAAGCCAGAGGAAGTTACACCAGAGGTTAGAGTACTTTGGGTTACTCCACTCAGGGCACTCGCTAAAGACATTCAGCGTGCCATGCAGGAAGTCTGTGATGATTTAGATCTCCGCTGGGAAGTAGGTTTGAGAACTGGAGATACTACATCTAGCCAACGCCAAAGCCAGAAGAAAAAGGCACCTCAAGCATTGGTCATTACTCCTGAAAGTATCCATGTGCTGCTAAGTCAAAGTGACTATCCGAATTTCTTTAAAAACTTAAGAGCCATCATCGTAGATGAGTGGCATGAGATCTTAGGAACCAAAAGAGGAGTGGCTACAGAATTGGCAATTTCGAGGTTAAAGGCATTGAATGGACCTCAGCTAAAGGTTTGGGGTATTAGTGCGACTATTGGTAATCTACCTCAGGCTAAGAGGGTGCTTTTGGGAGAAGACTTATATAAAGATAGTGTCACCATCAAAGCTGATATAGATAAACAAGTGGTGATCGAGTCAGTGTTGCCGGATGAGGTGGAAAAGTTTCCCTGGACTGGTCATTTAGGCACCAAACTATTGCCTAAAATCATTCCCATCATCAATCAATCCAAAACAACATTATTATTCACAAATACGCGCTCTCAAACAGAGTTATGGTATCAGGCCATATTGAAATTTGCTCCTGAATTATCAGGTGTTATTGCCATGCATCATGGATCCATGGATAATGATATTCGAGGTTGGGTGGAAGATGCCCTTCATGCCGAGAAATTGAAGTGTGTGGTATGTACTTCTAGCTTGGATCTTGGAGTGGATTTTCGTCCAGTGGATGTGGTCATTCAAGTAGGTGGCCCAAAAGGGATCTCACGTTTTTTTCAAAGAGCTGGAAGGAGTGGACATCAACCTGGTTCAACATCTAAAATATTCTTTGTGCCTACCCATTCTTTGGAATTGGTTGAAGGAGCGGCTTTGCGAGAAGCCATTATCGATAAGCAATTTGAGAGCAGAAAGCCATTAGAGAAGAGTCTGGATGTGTTAATCCAGTATCTAGTGACTCTTGCTGTAAGTGGAGGCTTCAAACCCCTTCAGATTCTTGAGGAAGTAAAAAATACATACTCTTACCGTCTGCTTACAGCTCAAGAATGGCAATGGTGTCTGGAATTTATCACTACTGGAGGGAGTACACTTGGGCAGTATGACGAGTTTGCTCGGGTTTACAATGATGATGGGGTTTATAAAATTCTCAATAAGAAAGCAGCAACCAAGCACAAGCTGTCAATTGGAACTATCGTTGGAGATCCTGCACTAAAAGTTCGATTCATGACTGGTGGATATATTGGAACAATCGAAGAAAGCTTTATTTCTCGATTGAATCCTGGTGATTCTTTCTGGTTTGCAGGCAAGAACCTGGAGTTTGTCCGAATAAAGGATCTGACTGTTTTGGTGAAGAAATCGTCTAAAAAGAGCGGACTGACTCCTCAATGGATGGGAGGAAGGCTACCGCTTTCATCCATGCTTGCTGACAAAATTCGGGAGAAATTCGAGCAAGCAGTAGAAGGGAGGTATTCCGATATTGAAATGCGGACGATCAAGCCTATTCTGGATTTGCAAGCAAACTGGTCTGAGATTCCATCACGAAAAAAGCTTCTGATTGAAAAAACGAAGACTCGGTTTGGCCATCACATTTTCATTTATCCTTTTGAGGGAATGTTCGTACACGAGGTGTTAGGTGGAGTAGTGGCCCTTCGCATCAGTCGTATTCAACCGATTTCTTTTTCTATCTCCATGAATGACTATGGTTTTGAACTATTGTCTGATCAGGAGATTCCAATTGAAGAAGCTCTCGAATTAGATTTATTTAATGAGGAGAATCTTTTTCAGGACATTCAGGAATCGATTAATATGACCGAAATGGCCCAACGCAAGTTTAGGGATGTAGCGACCATAGCTGGACTTATTTTTCAGGGATACCCTGGCAAAGGGATACGCGCAAAGCATCTTCAGGCTTCGTCCGGCATCCTTTTTAAAGTGTTTGAGGAGTATGATCAGGACAATCTTCTAGTTCGACAGTCGATGGAGGAGGTTTTGACCTTACAGGTAGAACATAGCAGGCTTTTAGAAGCCATGCGTAGAATCAATGAGCAGAAAATAGTTTTGAAAGAAACAATCAAACCAACACCTTTTGCGTTTCCAATACTCGTGGATATGTTTCGAAGACAGAACCTTACTTCCGAACAATTATCCGATCGGATAGCCAAAATGCAATTGCAATTAGAACGTGCTGCCAATAAGAAGAGTTGATTATTTTTGGCAGCTTAAATTAACCCCGTAGAAATATGAAAACTGTATTCTTGTTATTATTCACCTTACTGGTAACTGGTTTAAATGCTCAATCAATTGCTGGTCAATGGAAAACGATCGATGATGAGACTGGAAAGCCACGCTCAATTGTAGAAATTGAAGAGCGAGACGGCAAGTATTATGGAAAGATCGTCAAATTATTTAGAGAAGCGGGTGAAGAGCAAGATCCGGTTTGTGATGAATGTCCTGGTAAGAAAAAGAACCAAAAAATTATTGGGATGGAAATTATCACTGATATGGAGCCGGTCAAAGGAGAAAATGTGTTTGAGGAAGGCGAAATTCTGGATCCAGAAAGTGGCAATGTTTACGACTGTAAGTTGTGGATTGAGGATGGTAAATTGATGGTCAGAGGATATGTGATGTTTCTTTATCGCACTCAAACCTGGCTGCCATATGAGGGGTAATTTGGAACTACTTGGTGCCAATTATACCTTTTCGTTTTTAAATCAACACTTCGTTCTAGATGCCGATAGAGCTATTTATTGGCAAGAGGAGCAGTCATTAATTGTAGCAGATTTGCATTTAGGTAAGGCTGGGCATTTTCGCAAACATGGAGTACCCATACCCAGGCAGGTGCATATTACTGATTTACAAAAACTTAATTCATTAATAGATCGATATCAACCTAAGCAAATCCTCTTTTTAGGTGATTTATTTCACAGCGATAACAACGAAGAGTGGATTGATTTTATCAATTGGTCAAATCATCATACACAGCTCGATCAAATATTAATAGAAGGTAATCATGATATACTGGATGAAGGGTCATACAAACAAACCAGGATGAGCGTGGTTACAGAGTATAGTTCTGGGCACTTTTTGCTTACACATGACGAGGTAGATACTGATCAATACAATATTTCCGGTCATGTCCACCCATGCATTCGCTTAAGCGGTATTGCAAGACAGGGGGCCAGATTGCCATGCTTTATCTTTGGGAAGAAAAAAGGGCTTATACCAGCATTTGGAGAATTCACAGGAAATCATCCAATCAGAGCGACTAAATCGGATCAAATCTTTGCGGTTGCTGAAGGCCAACTCATTGGTTTGGTCGGGTAAATCGATTATTTTACAGAAATATACCAGCTATTCATCAAGTATGAGGTTACTTTTTGACCGTGTAATGTATTTAAAGGAAGAGCGAGAGCTCTGGGTGTATGAAGGATAGGGAGATTCTGGATAGAATAAGCAAAGGAGACGAGCGAGCCCTAGACTACCTCTACAAGAAGTACTACAAGATGATGACCAACATCGTTTTGAAAAATAATGGTACTCTTGATGAGGCTAAAGATGTCTATCAGGAGGCTTTGGTGGTTTTCTGGCAAAAGGCCGCAAGTGGTAAACTTGTGCTTACTTCCAAGATTAGCACCTTCCTTTACAGTATATGCCTAAATCAGTGGCGAAAGGAGCTTGATCGTAAAAGCCGATTGAGTAGTGAAGAAGTTGATAAGGAGGAGTTTCAGAGCCACGATGAACAGGAGAGATATAAAATTGTGATGCAGTGTATCAGTGAGCTGGGTGAAACCTGCAAGCGGATATTAACTTATTATTATTTTGATGGTCTGAACATGTCAGATATTGCTGAAAAAATGAACTTTGCAAATACTGATACGGCCAAGACCAAAAAATATAAGTGTAAAAAGAAATTAGATAGTTTAATAAGAGAACGCTACACCACAACTGACTTTTTTGATTGATGAACCCGACACAGCACCATCAAATTGAAGCTTATCTGAGGGGCGAACTGAGCCCTGAACAGTTGAAGGATTTTAATAATCTTTTAGCTAATGATCCCTCCTTTGCTCAAAATGTACGTTTTGAGGAGAAGATTGTCGAGGGATTATCTGAGGTGCGCAAAGCAGAATTAAAATCGAGACTTGACGCTATTGATGTTGCTCCTACAGGATGGATGGGTATCGGTCAGATTGGTAACAGTGCTCTGGTAAAAACTTTAGGTGGAATTGCAGTTGTTTCATTAGTTGGTACATTGGTTTATACCAATCTGGATTCTGAACAAGTATCGGCTATCGATGAAGATAAAGTAATAACAACAGATATCAATTATCCAGTAGAGCAAGAAGTTATTAATCTGCAATTGAATTTAATTGAAGAATCGGCTGCTTCAACTGAAGATATTCAAGAACAATATGCTCAACAATCTGAACCTGAATCGATTACAGAAGAATTAGAAGAAGCTACACAGTCAGTAGTAACCAACACAAAGACTCCTGATGAATTTGATTTGACTGTAAACGTGCCACAACCTGGTGATTTGGATAAAGAGGAAGGATTAGTAACTCCTGATTCTAACTTACCGGAAATATCTACTACGGATGAAGTGGCCAATAAAGAAGTCACTCCAGTGGATGTGGAGACGGTCAACAGGAAAAATGAAACCTTGAAGTTCAAGTACTTTGATGGAAAGCTTTTCTTGTATGGAGATTTCAATGAGCAACCTTATGAAATCATTGAGATTAATGGTGCTAAGGAACGAAAGCTCTATTTATTCTTTGAGAACAAGTACTTCAGTATTGATATCACCGACAAGGTGAAAGAACTCAATGAGATTGAGAATCCAAAGTTGATCAACGAACTCAACATAATTCGCAACAATAAGTAATAGGCTCACACTTTTCCCTTTACATTATTTAGTTTTGAGGCGGGATGGAACAAAAAACCCGTAAAAAACGAAAATTAGGTAGTTACCCTTTTGTTAGTGTTACTTTAAGTATCACGCTAGCACTATTTGTAATAGGCCTGTTTGGGATGTTGGCTCTTCATGCCAATAAACTGACTACCGTCATTCAGGAGAATATCGAATTGCAGGTATTTCTCGATAAGCAAATTACTACAAGTGAGATTACTAGAATTAATCGGACGATAGGTTCTAAATCATTCGTTTTGAAAAAGGATGACGGGCCTGTAATTAGACATGTATCCAAAGATGAGGCTGCTAAACAGTTTATCTCTGAGACTGGTGAGGATTTTACCGAATTTTTAGGGGATAACCCTTTACGAGATGTTTTGATCGTGAACATAGATCCTGTTCATCAAGCTGCAGATTCATTGAGATTGATCAAGGCTGATCTTGAAAAGATCACCGGTGTATATGAGGTGTCTTATGTGGAATCGTTGGTTGAAAGCATCAATCAGAATCTTACTAAAATTGGGTTAATTCTTGTTGGATTTTTCTTAATTCTGCTTTTAGTGGTAGTTATTTTGATTAATAATACTATCAAACTGGCCTTATTCTCACAGAGATTTTTGATACGAAGTATGCAGCTAGTAGGCGCTACTTCTGGATTTATTCGCGGACCTTTTCTGAAAAGATCAGTGTGGTATGGACTATTAGCAGGGACTTTTTCAAGTCTTTTGCTGTTCTTCCTCATGGCCTATGCCAATAATCAAATCGAAGATTTAGATCAATTACAAGATATTCAAAGCCTTGCCTTATTATTTGGGGCAATCATTCTTTTAGGGATGTTGGTAGGTTTCCTAAGTACTTACCGGGCTGTAAGAAAATATTTAAAACTCTCTTTAGACGAACTATACTGATATGTCAGATAAAAGCAAATTTGCCTTCCAAAAGGCTAACTACATGATTATGCTAGTGGGGGTACTTACCCTTATTGTTGGGTTCTTTATCATGTCATCAGACGGTGAACCATATGGATTTGGTTTCATGGGATTGACATTGGGACCAATAGTGGTCATGCTAGGTTTTATTATTGAGTTCGTAGCGATTTTCTACAAACCAAAGAGTGACTCTGCTAAAGGCGAATAATTCATGACTTGGATTGAGGCGTTGATCCTTGGGGTCATACAAGGACTTACAGAGTTTTTACCTGTAAGTAGTAGTGGTCATTTGGAAATGGGTAGTGTATTACTCGGTGTTGCTTCCAGTGAAAATCTTTTGTTTGCAGTGATTGTTCATGCTGCTACCGCTCTAAGTACTATAGTTGTTTTCCGGCAGGATATATTGGATATTTTTAAAGGTCTTCTCGAGTTTAAGTGGAATGAATCCTGGGACTTTGCCATAAAAATTATCATTTCAATGATCCCGGTTGGGATAGTTGGAGTCTTTTTCGAAGATCAGATTACTGCGTTATTTACAGGTAACTTATACCTGGTTGGAAGTATGTTACTATTCACTTCGGCACTTTTGTTCTTTACTCACTTCAAGAAAGACAATGATCAAGAGGTGAGCAAGCCTAAAGCGTTTATCATTGGCTTGGCGCAAGCGATAGCCATTCTTCCAGGTATCTCCAGGTCTGGATCTACAATTGCAACGGCATTACTTCTCGGTGTTGAAAAAAGTAAAGCAACTCGATTTTCTTTCTTGATGGTGCTGGTGCCAATTTTGGGAGCAAGTATGCTCAAGCTAAAAGATTATTTCGAGGAACCAACAGCCTACGAGGGTTTAGGTGTGTTACCAATGATTGTAGGTTTCTCGGCTGCTTTTATCGCTGGATACATCGCGTGCAAATGGATGGTAGGAATTGTAAGAAAAGGTAAGTTGACATACTTTGCTGTTTACTGTTTAGTTGTTGGGTTAATTGCAATACTTTCACAGGTTTGGAGCTAAACGAATATACCGAAGGTAAGATCTTACTGATCGACAAGCCATTAACCTGGACATCCTTTGATGTGGTCAAAAAGTTACGATATGCATTGAAGGTTAAAAAAATAGGTCATGCTGGCACTCTTGATCCCTTGGCTACGGGCTTGTTGCTTATAGGGACTGGAAAGTTCACCAAAAAGCTTAATGAACTTCAGGGACTGGATAAGGAATATGAAGGGGTGATCACCATCGGTAAAATAACCCCATCCTATGATCTGGAGACTGTGTTTGAAAATGAGACCAGTATAGATCACCTCACAGAAGAAGACCTAATAAATGCCACTAAAAAATTAACTGGTCCATTGGATCAGATTCCACCTGCTCACTCTGCAGTCCGGATCAATGGGGAAAGAGCATATAAAAAAGCTCGTAAGAATGAGGAGGTGAAGATTGATCCTCGGAAAATAATAATTCACGAATTTGCTCTCACCAAAATTGATGGTGCTGATGTGCATTTTCGAATAGCGTGCTCAAAAGGAACATACATTCGTAGTATGGCTCGCGATTTTGGAGAGCTATTAGGTGTTGGGGGGCATTTAAGTGCTTTGCGACGCACCAAAATCGGAGACTTTTCAGTCGACGATGCTGATCAACTGGATGATTTTATTAACCAAATCAAGCAAGATGCACCTAGTTGAGGACTTAAAAGATTTTGTTCCTCCACACTACTCAGTGGTTACTTCTGGTACTTTTGATGGCGTCCACTTTGGACATCAAAAGATTCTCAAGAAAATCATTCAAATAGCCAAGGAAAAAGGAGGTAAGAGTGTAGTTCTGACCTTTTGGCCACATCCCCGGTTTGTTTTACAACAAGGTAAGAGTGATCTCAAATTGCTGACCACTTTTGAAGAGAAAACTCAGCTTTTAGATCAAATTGGAATTGATTACCTGGTTAAAATTCCATTCACCAAAGAATTTTCAGAGTTGTCTTCCGATGAATTTATCAGACAGGTACTCGTGGAGAAACTCAATACGCAAAAGTTAGTGATTGGCTATGATCATCGGTTTGGAAAGAATCGTGAAGGAGGATTTGATTACCTGATGGAGCACTCACAAGACTATGGCTTTGAGATTGAAGAAATTCCCCGTCAGGATATCGAACATGTAGGGGTAAGTAGTACGAAAATTAGGGAGGCATTGTCTGTAGGGGAGATTCATATTGCGAATGAATTTCTTGAGCGAGAATACTGTATTTCTGGATTTGTAAAAGATGGAGATCGAATTGGGAGAAGCATTGGTTTTCCAACTGCTAATCTGGATATACCAGAATCTTACAAGTTGATTCCTGCCGATGGCGCTTACGCAGTAAGAGTGGAAGTAGATGGCGAATCTTACCAGGGAATGCTCAATATCGGTCAACGACCAACGGTATCTGGTCAGGAGCGTAGAATAGAAGTGAATATTTTCGACTTTAATCAAGATATTTACAATCATCGTGTGAAGGTTGCTTTTGTTCGGTTGCTGAGAAAGGAGCAAAAATTCTCCAGTATAGAAGAATTAAAAGAACAGTTAAACAAAGACCGGCTTCTCGCGATTGATATACTGAATCAATAGAAAAATTATGAAACAACTAGTTGTGTACATAGTAATTCTTGTGACGGTTGCAGGATGCGCCTCTACAGGAAAAGTATCTTCCTTATTATTTTCCCCGTCTGACGATCGTAAATTAGGAGAACAGGTTAGTCAGGAAATTGAGTCAAACCCTCAGGAGTATCCGATTCTCTCTCAAACTCAATATCCAAAAGCTTACCAGTACTTGAACTCCATGAAAGATGCCATCCTGAAAAGTAATGACATTGACTATCTGCAAGAGTTTGCCTGGGAGCTTAAAATAATTGATAATGATGAGGTGCTAAATGCCTTTTGTACTCCTGGAGGATATATTTATGTGTACACTGGACTCATAAAGTATTTAGAAAATGCGGATGATTTGGCTGGTGTGATGGGACATGAGATCGCTCACGCAGATAGACGACATTCTATCAAGCAGATGGAAAAGCAATATGGCATCTCGATACTCATGAGCATTGCCTTAGGAAACGATCCTAGTCAATTGGCGCAGATTGTAGCTCAGCTGGCAGGAACCGGAGCGATTTTGAGGTTTAGCAGAGCTGATGAAGCTGAGGCGGATGAGTTTTCTGTAAAGTATCTCGCGGATACTAAATACGCTTGTAATGGAGCAGCTTCTTTCTTTGAGAAGCTAATTAATGAAGGTCAGACAGGCGGAACACCAGAGTTTTTAAGTACGCATCCTAGTCCATCTAGCAGAGTGTCGGATATCAACAAAACTGCCTCCGCAGAAGGATGTAGCACTCAAACAATTAGTGAATCTGGCATGACTTATGCTGATTTCAAGGCTAGTTTACCTAAATAATTAAAATTGACCGTCATGAAGAAAACGAAATTTCTAGTACTAGTTGGCTTGATTGGTGTCATGGGCACTTTTTGGTCCTGTGACAAAAACGGAGACATTGTATTGTTCTCTATCGAAAATGATAAACAACTTGGAGAGCAGGTTGCTGCAGAGATTGAAGCAGATGAGAGTTTTGTGATACTTTCTCCTGAGCAATATCCTGAAGCCTATAGCTACTTGCAAGCAATGACCGATGATATTCTCAGTTCGGATAAGGTGACTTATAAGGATGAGTTTGCATGGAAAATCCATATTATTGATGATGATGTCTTAAATGCATTCTGTACACCTGGGGGGTATATTTATGTATATACTGGACTAATCAAGTACCTGGAAAATGCCGATGATTTGGCAGGAGTCATGGGCCATGAAATTGCTCATGCGGATCAGCGCCACTCTTCCAAACAACTGCAAAGAGCCTACGGTATTCAAATTCTGTTGAGTATCGCATTAGGTCAAGAGTCAAGTCAGCTGGCACAGGTAGTTGGTCAAATCGCTGGTACAGGAGCAACGCTGGCCTTCAGCAGAGATGCAGAGTCTGAGGCCGATGATTACAGTGTAGAATATTTGTCAGATACGGATTATGCTTGCAATGGAGCAGCTTCTTTCTTTCAAAAGTTATTGGAGTCTGGACAAAGTGGTGGACCTGAATTTTTAAGTACACATCCGAGTCCGGATAGCAGAGTGGAAGATATCAATACCAAGGCAGATGAATTGGCTTGTGATAAGACTCAGATCACTGAGACTGGATTTACATACGCAGATTTTCAAAACAGTTTACCATAAATGAAAAAGTCAGAGATAAAGATTTCTGTAGAGTTAGATGAGCAGAATATTCCAGAGAAGATTACCTGGGATGCAGATGAGAAGCAAGGGGAGGGACCATCAGAAACCAAGTCTGTGAGTTTGTCCCTTTGGGATGACGAAACCAAGAATACCTTAAGAATTGACCTTTGGGCAAAAGACATGCCTGTGGAGGATATGAAGCGTTTTTACATTGATTGCATAGGTGGAATGGCGCAATCAATCTTGAATAGTACCGGTGATGAGTTCATGTCCTCTGAGCTAAATGCAGTATGCGATCGATTTGTTACTCATTTAAAGAATGAAATGAGTTAATTAAAATACAATAGAATGATAAAAAGCCTGTCAATTTCGTAATTGACAGGCTTTTTTAGTTGTATAGATTGTAAATAATATCATTTCAAATGGCGCAATAGCGCCAATGTTGGTATTTTTATCTAATATTAGATTTTAGTCTAGCATAAACATTAACTCATTTATAGTATGAAGCTTACTTTACCCAAATCATTATTGAGTTTGGTTTTGATGATGCTTGTATCCATTGCGTATGGTCAGGTATCTATAAAAGGACAGGTAACTGATAAAAATACCGGAGAAGCCCTAATAGGGGTGAGCATTCTTGTTAAAGGAACTGTTCTTGGAACAATCACTGATGTAGAAGGAAATTTCACATTGGATGTGAAATCCCCACCCCCAGTCTCATTGATTGTCTCCAGCGTCGGATATGAACGACTGGAATTGGAAGTGAATCAAGCCTCTGTTTCAAGTCTGAAAATTGAAATGGTGGAATCCTTTATGTTAGGGCAAGAAGTAGTAGTCTCAGCTTCTAGAGTTGAGGAGAATATCCTTCAATCGCCTGTGAGTATTGAGAAAATGGATATTTTGGCTGTTCAACAAACTCCGGCTGATAATTATTACAAAGGCATCCAATATTTAAAAGGAGTTGATGTGACCCAGAGTAGTATCAATTTCCAAATTGTCAATGCAAGAGGGTTTAATTCAACTGGAAATACACGTTTTGTTCAGTTAACTGATGGAATGGATACCCAAGCTCCGGCACTAAACTTTCCTATTGGTAATTTGAATGGGCCATCAGAATTGGATGTAGAAAGTGTAGAATTCATTTCTGGAGCACAATCTGCTTTGTATGGTCCGAATGCTTTTAATGGATTATTAAGAGTTACAAGTAAATCCCCATTTGATTATCAGGGATTTAGTGCTTTTGCCAAAGCGGGAGTAAATCATATCGGAGCAGATGAGAGCGCAGGAGCTCCGGCGACTCCACAACCAATGTTTGATGTTTCTCTTAGATATGCTAAGGCATTTAATGACAAGTTTGCATTCAAAGTAAATTGGAGCTATATGAAAGCTGAGGATTGGTATGCTACCGATTATCAGACTGATAGAGAAGCCCAGCGCCAAGGAGACCTTCCATACAATCCTGGAAAAGATGCTCCAAATTATATGGGAGATGAAGCTGGAGTAAACTTGGCTATACTTAGCTTTTCTTCTGCCTGGAGAAGTTTGGGTAATCCACTAAATAACTATTATGCATTGAATGGAGGAAGTACACCTGTTGATGTTCAATCCTTTGCGAATAATGGATTTCTCCCAAATCAGGTAGTTACTGTAACTCCTTTTGAAGAGCATGAGCTTATCGACTATGGTGCTGAAAATATGAAAGCAAATGTTGGATTGTACTTTAGACCAACTGATAGGTTGGAGCTGAGCTATTTATACAATGCAGGTTTTGGTACAAGTATCTATACAGGAGCACAACGATATTCCTTAAAGAACTTTGGAATACAGCAACATAGAATTCAAGCAAAAGGTGATAATTGGTTTTTAAGGGGATATGCAACTTTAGAAAATTCAGGAGATTCTTATATCACCGAGTTTTATGCAAAACGGGTTACAGATTTATCTATAAGTCAAGCGCCATTAGCAATTCCTCAAGATGTGAGTGTATGGTTAGGTACCTATGGGTATAATTATCTAAGGTATTTACAGAATAATCTAGGCTATAATCCTAATAGCAATAGTCCAACGGAGGTTACTCAGGCCCAGCAAATTGAAGCTTATCAATTTGCAAGGGAACAAACTGAAGCTCTTTATGACATTGATTTTAGTTCAGATGCAGGTAAAAGAATCCTTGATAATGCCTTGAATGGAGTTGTTCCAACTGGTCCTAAATTCAATGATCAATCAAAACTTTATCACGGAGAATTTCAATATGATTTCAAGAACGAAATCGAGTTCATGGAGTTGTTGGCAGGTGCTAGTTTTAGAATGTACGACCTTCAGTCCAACGGTACAATTTTCCCAGATAGTGAAAGCAATCCGATCACTATTTCTGAATATGGTGCATATATGCAAGGAACGAAGCGAGTATTGGATGACAAAGTAAAACTCATTGGATCTATCAGGGTTGATAAAAATCAGAATTTCAACGCAGTTTGGAGTCCTCGAATTTCAACTGTTGTCTCACCAGTTAAGAATCATAATTTTAGATTTTCCTATCAAACTGGATTCCGAAATCCGACTACTCAAGGACAGCATATCAACTTGAATATTATATCATCAAGACTATTAGGAGGTTTACCTCAGAACCTTGAAAGATATGAGATTGGAACAAATCCTTACCTATATACATTGGAGTCGGTTGACCAATTCGCTGGTCATATTTTCGCGGCTACTCCAGCTCAGCAGCAGGACCCTGCATATATTGGTACCGCATTAGCATTACTGGATCCAATTGACAATTTTACTCCAGTTAAACCTGAGCAGGTAAAAGGATTTGAATTGGGGTACAAGAGTTTAATCAACAATAAATTGATGATTGATTTGGTAGGTTATGTTAATAATTATAACAATTTTATCGTACAGCAAAGGATGCGTAGAGCGGCTTTGTATACAACCAATCAAGCTGCTGCTGATGCAGATCCGTTGTTGTCTTACAATGCTGATGCAAGCCTTGAAGGGCAGCCTAATCCATTTACCTTGTTGAATGGTACTGCAGATAATACCTATCAGGTTTATACCAATGCCACAGAGTCAATTAATGCAATGGGTTTTGCTGGTGAAGTAACTTATCTGATGCCAGGCCACTATACTTTTGGTGTAAACTATAGTTGGAATAAATTAGATGCTAATGATTCTGAGGATTTTGTCTTTGGATTTAATACTCCAGAGCATAAATTCAATTTAAAGTTTGGCAATAGAAAATTAACAGATGAGATAGGGTTTAATATTGTCTATAGATGGCAGACAGATTTCTATTGGGAAAGCTCATTTGGTGATGGTGATATTCCTGCGTATGGTACACTTGATGCTCAGGTTACATATAAAACTCCTGTTAAGGCCCTCGTGAAAGTTGGAGGATCTAATATTTTGAACAACTATTACATTCAAAGTGTTGGCGCACCAAATATTGGGGCTATCTATTATGTGTCAGTTACGTTTGATAGCATGATGAAGTAATTAAATTAAGGAAAATATGAAGAAGCCTAACTCTATTAGAGTTGGGCTTTTTTATTGATTGTACGATATTCGAACAATGGAAGAACCAAACTTCAATCACTTTCATCAATTAAGGAGCAAGCTTTATGTCATTGTCTTTGGTACTGATACTCCAGCGGGTAAGGCTTTTGATGTTTTTCTACTCATCGTTATTTTAACCAGTATTGTTTCGGTGATGCTGGAAAGTGTCAGCGAGTTGAGAAGTCGATATGATGAGGTTTTTACTTCACTGGAATGGTCCTTTACGGCATTTTTCACCTTAGAATACTTGCTACGAATTTTCATCACAAGAAAGCCATCTTCTTACTTATTTAGTTTTCTAGGAATTGTCGATTTAATCGCACTGCTGCCAACCTATATTTCAATTTTTACAGTTGGGGGTAGTTATTTGGTGGTCATTCGAGCTATTCGATTACTAAGAGTTTTTCGAATCCTCAAGCTTACACGGTATCTGAGTGAAGCACAGGTGCTTGCCTCCGCTCTGAGAGGCGGACAGCGTAAAATATTGGTGTTTATGGGAGCGGTAACGACATTGGTGATGATTACGGGTACCCTGATGTATTTGATTGAAGGTGGTCAGAACGGGTTCACGAGTATTCCCAGAAGTATCTATTGGGCAGTAGTTACTGTAACGACAGTAGGATATGGAGATATTGCCCCTCAGACCGTATTGGGACAATCATTTGCAGCGTTGCTGATGCTTACAGGCTATGCCATCATTGCAGTACCAACAGGCATTGTAACCTCTGAAATCAGGAAGATTGAAAAAGCTGAAGGTAAAGAATGCCGTCGTTGTAAATCTAATAATCCGTTATATGCTAATTACTGTATGAAATGTGGTGAAGCGTATAAATAAGAAAAGGTCATCCAGCTAGATGACCTTTTCTTATTTAATATATTTATAATTCTGTTTTATTGAATAACTCCCAATAATGGATACACAGTAGAGTTAGGATATTTTACAGCTTGCGCAGCAACGGCTCCAACTCCATTCACAGCACCTGCAGCAGCGATTGTTACTGTTGTTCCAGCAAGCGTTTGTGCTTCAGTATCACTTAGAGTAGAGTAATTACCTAAAATAATATGTCCTCTAATTATCGCATCCAGTGTAGCTGCATCTGTTGCACTAACTAGTTCTGCTGTAAAGATTGGTGTTCCTTGTGCCTCATCAAGTGGCGCAAATACCGTAACTCCACTTGCATCACTTTGTGAAAGAGCAACCAAAGCTCCTAGAATTGTTGCCGCTTGTTCTTTACCAGCATCTGCTTTAGTAATTGCAGCAGCTAGGTTAGAATATGCTGATGACAAAAGAATTGGTTGAGCAGCTGTTCCTAAAGTAGCTACAATTACGTCACCAATTGATGGTGGTATAAGTACCACATCTACAACATGAACGTAACCATTCGTTGCTTCGATTGAGCTAGTTATTATTGATGGTGAAGTAGCACCAGAGCTAAGTGATCCATCAGCGTTCACAGTAATCATTTCACCTTCAGCTGTTAAAAGAGTGCCCGATAATTCACCTGCAGCAAGTTTTGCCGCTGTATGTAAATGGTATGTTAAAACAGCAGTTTGAATTTGAGCAGAAACAGGATCGAAACTCTCCAAACCAAGTGTTGTAAGTAGCTTAACAAGAGCATTATTACTAGGTGCAAATAAAGTCATCTCTCCTTCTGCTGAAAGCGTCGTATTCAAGCCTTCTTCGTCCATCAAAGCTTTCAAGTCAGATAATTCTGTGTTTTCAGACAAGATCTCATAGATGTTTTTTTCTGGTCCTGGATCTTCATCCTCACCACAGCTAGTTGTAAATACAAGCCCAATTACTACAGCGACCAACGCCAGAGCTCTAAGTGGGTTCATTAGATTGTTCTTCATCATCTTCAGTTTAAATTGTTCGTAAGTTAATGTTCTCTAAACAATAAGAGACCTATAAAGTTATTAAAAAATTTATTATGCAAGCATACTAATTTTATCATTCAATTACCATCCCTAAATCATATGCACCATTGATAACGGTCATATGTAATTTTTTATGAGTTCATGACCTTAGTATAAACAAACCACAATAAGTCATGAAAGCGCAAGTAAATACCCCCCAAAAAGTTCCGGGCTTGCAAGAAGCCCACTTGCCTCACTTGTTAGAGGCCAATGAAGTCTTACATAAAAATCAAAAAATAAAGCTTGATGAATATAATGAATTGATGCGCGTAAAACGAGAGCGTCAGGCATTGGAAATCGAGCGTAAACCTTTATTCTTTTTCATAGGGTTGAGTTTGAGTTTGCTCTTTGTAATTGTCGCATTCAATTGGAAGACTTATGATAAGACCAATCTGGTAGACTTAGGCCAGGTAAACACGGAGTTCGATGAAGTATTGGATATGCCTCTAAGTCAACAATTGCCTCCACCTCCTCCAAAGAAAAACCTTGAAGTGTTTGAGTTGAAAGAGGTAGAAGATGAAGTGCTGATAGAAGACATGGATCTTAACCTTGATATGGAGATGACTGAGGATCTGGCTGTAGAGGATGTGGTCTATGAAGATCTTGGTTTAGAGGTGGAAGAAGAGGTTGTGGAAGAGATCTTCCAGGTAGTAGAAACCTGGCCAGAGCCAGATGGTGGAATGGCTAGTTTCTACAGCTACGTCGCTGACAATATGGAATACCCTGAGATGGCCAGAAGATTGAATATTAGTGGAGTGGTATTCGTACAGTTTGTAGTAGAAAAAGATGGTAGTATCACAGATGTGAAAGTAGTAAAAGGAATCGGTGCAGGATGTGATGAAGAGGCTGTAAGAGTAGTGAGTGGAGCGCCGGCCTGGCACCCTGGTAAGCAGCGTGGTATGCCAGTACGAGTTTATAGAACTGTCCCAATACGGTTCATTTTGAGAGAACGTTGATTGGGTTATTGTTGGTTTGGCCCTCTGATGGACGATCAGAGGGCTTTTTATATTAGATGCTTTTCTTGGTTAACTTTTTATGCAAATCCTCCATTAGCATCAAGGCGGCCGGACCGTACCATGGTCTCAATTCCATCTTCAATCTTCCTGCCTGGATTGCAGGGTCAGTATTCGTTAGGGCTTCAGCTTCTTCAATCGTTTCCACTGCGAAAATGTAAATACCCCTCACAGCACCATCATCCATAAATGGCCCAGCAACAACAAGCGTACCTTCCTCAGCCATTCGAGTAATATTGTCTAAATGAGCACGTTGTAAATTAGCTGCAGTTACAGAATCCTGATCTCTATTGGGACCAGCCACCAGGTTGGCCATGATGTATGTGCGCATACCATAGGCATCTGCACCGGCTTTTTGTGCTAAAAGGGAGTCATAGACCGGTGCTGATTCGCTCTTTTTGGCAATCGGTGATTGAGACTCAGGAGTACTACAGCCTATTGCAATTGCAGCCAGGGTTACTAATAAATAATGGTTAAGAGACATGATTAGTTGGTTTGATTCTTGTGTTGGACATTGCTAATCATCAACAAAACAGTTAATTTAAATTTTGAGATTAGCCAGTTTAAATATGAAAACTAAGGATTATCATCCAAAGAACTATCAAGAACTGCTTGCAAAATACCGCAAAGTGTCTCCAAAAATATTGGAGGTAGAATCATCTAAGATAGATAAAAGGGCATCAATTGCTTCCGGTTTAGAGGTCTATTCAGGTGAATGGGGTGACCTTCAGAAAGCTCACTTTCTAAAAAGAATTCTATTTGGATTGATCCCAGAAGATCTAAAGGCTTTAGACGGTTTGTCCTTCGAACAGTCAGTGGAATTGATATTATCGCAAGGGGAAGTTCCTTCTGCTCCGGTCAATGATTATAATGATGCTGGTGATGGAATAGAAGACCCTGAAATCGCTTATGGAGAAACCTGGATTAACTCGGCATACGGTGGGGATTATGAAGGTCCACGTACCATTTCTTTAAAGAATTGGCTAATCAGCAATGCCGTCAATCAATCGGTTAGTCTGGAAGAGAAAATGATTTTCTTCTGGCACAATTTATTGCCCATCCAAACCTGGGGTATTTTCTATTCCAAGTTGTGTTATCAATATTTTGATATGCTTCGGACCAATTGCTTTGGTAATTTCAAGACACTCATTAGAGAGCTTACTTTGAATCCAGCCATGTTGTTATATCTAAATGGGACGTACAACAACAAAGAAGCACCCGATGAAAATTACGGTCGCGAATTGCAAGAATTGTTTTGCATAGGAAAAGGACCAAATGCTGGATTCACCGAATCAGATGTGCAGGAGGCCGCCAGGGTCCTTACTGGATGGGTGGTTGATTGGGAGAATTTTCATGCCTCTGGAGAACTTCAGGTATTTTTCTATCCACCTTTTCATGAAGAGTCTGATAAGCAATTTTCTTCTTTTTATGGTGATCGTCTGATCGAAGGAAAGACCGGGTCTGCAGGTGCGGAAGAATTGGATGAGCTCCTCGATATGATTTTTGAAAATGATGAGACCGCTCTGTATATCTGTAGAAGATTATACAAATTCTTCGTGTATAATGAAATTGATGCAACAACCGAAGAACAGATTATTGTACCACTTGCTCAGACATTTAGAGCAAATAACTACGAAGTGTTGCCAGTAATCAGGCAATTGCTTTTGAGTGCACATTTTCATGATACTGCAAACCACGGGGCCATGATTAAAAGCCCTTCGGAGTTTCTCATTGGGCTCTGGCGGACATTTGGAATGGGAGTGGAAACTGAAGATTTAAAATTGCTTAAAGATCAACACTCCAGTTTGCTTTGGCAGATGGCCAACATGGGATTAGAGCTAGGTGATCCTCCAAGCGTATCTGGCTGGCCGGCTTATTATCAGGAGCCTTCTTTTGATAAATATTGGATAACCACAGATACCATAACTAACAGGGCTCTTCTTGGCGATTCGATGGTTTACTGGGGGTATTGGATTAATCCAGATCTCCAAACACCAATCGATTTTATCCCTTTCTTGAAAAGACTTCAGAACCCAGAAGACCCGAATCTGATGTTGCAGGAGTGCTCGTTATTGATATTGGGGATACAGTTGGATGAGACCTCTCTCAACAACCTTAAAGCCATTTTGCTCTCTGGACAACAAACAGATAGTTACTGGACAATAGCCTGGGGCGAAATGATCCAAAATCCGGGAGATCAAGAATATGAAATGGTGGTTGTTAACCGGTTGAAACCGACCTTCCAGCATTTGTTACAATTAGGTGAAGCTCAATTAATGTAGTTATGAAGAGAAGATCGTTTGTAAAACATGTAGGGCACAGCCTGGCGGTTCCGGGTATTCTTGGATCCATGGGATTCAGAATGCCTAATTCCAAAACCTTGTCTGATCTACTAAGAATGGCAACCGATACAGATAGAGTATTGGTGATGATCTACTTAGAAGGTGGTAATGACGGACTAAATACCGTGGTGCCCCTCGATCAACTCTCTGCATTGAGCTCCGTGAGACCTCATGTGATTCTACCGGAGGATAAATTGCATACACTCTCAGATGCCAATATCGGTCTTCACCCGGCACTGAGTGGTCTCAAATCATTGTATGATGAAAACAGGTTTCAGATCCTTCAGAATGTTGGCTATCCACAACAGAATTATTCTCACTTCCGATCTACAGATATTTGGATGAGTGGCTCTGATTCTAATGTGTTGGTGAATTCCGGATGGTCAGGACGTTTTCTGAATGACTTGTATCCGGGATACCCAGATGACTATCCTAATGATTCTTTTACAGATCCTTTGTCCATTGAGTTAGGGTACGGGAGTTCATTGTTATTCCAGGGGCCTCAGTCATCTATGAGTATGGTAATCAGTGACCCTAATTTCTTTTATGAATTGGTGGACAATGAAGATCGAGAAGTACCAGATACATTGGCCGGGGATAAACTGAAGTACATTCGAGTCATTGAAAAACAATCGCAGCAGTACGGCCAAGTAGTGAAAGCAGCTGCTGATAAAGTGAAATCACAAGCGAATTACCCTCAGACATTCCTCGCTCAGCAGCTGAAAATTGTCAGTCGATTGATAGCTGGTGGAATGAAAACCCCAATGTATCTCGTTAGACTTGGAGGATTTGATACGCATGATGCACAGGTAGAGTCATCGGATCATACTACAGGTGAACATGCAGAACTCTTGACGGAACTGAATGATGCCATCATGGCTTTCATGGCTGATCTCGAGCATTTAGGTACTGAGGATCGAGTAGTTGGGATGACATTCTCTGAATTTGGTAGACGAATTGTCTCCAACGCGAGTTTGGGTACAGATCATGGTGCTGCTGCACCAATGTTCTTCTTCGGAAATGCAGTTATGGGTGGAGTGACAGGGTCTAATCCAATAATATCTTCTAATGCAGATTATGATGATAACCTTGAAATGGAGATAGATTTCCGTCAGGCCTATTCATCTATTTTACAGCAATGGTTAGGCGCCGATGCCACTGGAGCAGAATCAGCACTTTTCCAGGATTTTGAGCAGATTGATATCATTGGTACTCGGGTGTTGGCAACACCTCCAAAGCAAGGAGATGGTTTGTTGGTTTACCCAAATCCATTGGCATCCGTGTCTACCATACGGATGGCACCAACTCGAGAACGTATTTCACTGGACTTAATTGATTTGACTGGACAAAAGGTAGCGACCATGTACAATGGAGTCGTTAATCAACCAAAGGAAATTCAATGGAACTCGGATCAATTACCAAAAGGCAGGTATTTTGTGGTGATGCGAGGAGCTACTACCAATCGTGTCTTTGGCGTTGTGAAGTGATTAGCTAGTAGAAAGATGCTAATTCTTTTTTTAAATGCCGTCTCAAAGTGATATTTGGTCATCCTGAACTTGATTCAGAATCTTTAACTTAATTCCGAAATCAATTGATTCTGAAATAAACCTGTCTGCCGACAGGCAGGTTCAGAATGACTATTATTCTGAGCTTTGAGACGGCTTTTTCAAGATATTTACTTACTTCCTTTTCGCTTAGGTCGCTCACGTGGAGCTTTGATGCTCAATTTGGATTTACCTTCATCATTACCCATAGTAACCGTTACAGTATAATCCCCAACCTGTAGATAGTACGAGCCGTTTTCTTTGGCTTCAATAGCTTCTTCTAGTTCTAGTTTTTCTTTCAGGTTTGATGTTTTTGACTCATCAAATGTGAAATCATAATCGATGTAATTGATTCCTGCATCTAAATCAACATCCCACTCTTTTAATACTGCATCATCGATGCTTATTGAAATTTTACCTTTACCAGATGATTTGGTGTATACTTCAAAAGTGGTGGATGGTTCATATGGTCCACCCCAGTAATAACCCACATTTCCCCATCTATCAGAGAAAGTAGCTCCTTCTGAGCTGAAAATCTTAACAGCATCGGATGTTTCTGGTAACTGTTGCAGAGCAGATACATCTGCCACGAAAATGGATCGGCCATGCGAACCAAGAATCAGGTCGTTTTCCCGAGGATGAATCACCAAATCATGAATGGCAACTGCTGGTAAGTCTTTAGCAAATGCCATATAGCTCTTGCCTTTGTCCAAACTTACATAAGCTCCATGATCAGTTCCTATGTAGATGATATTCTCATTCTTCGGATCCTCTTTAACCACATTCACTGGTTCTTTTGGGAGATTGTTGCTGATGGAAGTCCATGACTTTCCATAGTCATTGGATACATAAACCATTGCTTCAAAGTTGTCCCAACGGTATCCATTTAAACTGGCGTAAACTCTACCTTCTACATGGTTAGATGCTTGCACCTGACTCACCCAAAAATCTTTAGGAAGTCCAGATGAGATGTTCATCCATGTTTGTCCAGCGTCTTTAGAAACGTGAATCAATCCATCGTCACTACCCGTGTAAATCAGACCAAATCGTAGTGGTGATTCCGAGATAGTAGTTAGGGTTCCATAACTCACATCACCCTTCTTGCCTCCATTAGTCAAGTCACCAGATAATGTTTCGAAATCAGATCCTTGATTCATTGATCGGTGAAACTTGTTACTTCCGAAGTAAACTATGTCCTGATTGTGTGAGGAAAGCATAATCGGTGCTTCCCAGTTCCAACGGTATGGCGCATCACCTAGTTCATGGGTTGGAGTAATATATTTCCTGTCACCATTAGCCATATCTATTCTGAAGTAGTTACCGAATTGATAACCGGTGTAGATCAAATTGTTGGTGCGAGTGTCAATGGCTACTTGCATGCCATCACCACCCATCAATCGCTCGTAAGGATATTTGCCTTCTTCATACCAGGAGTAAGAGTACTCATAGTTACTTGGACCTTTCCAAACGCCATTGTCCTGTAAACCTCCATATACATTGTATGGCTCAGCCATATCGTAATTGATCGAATAGAACTGACCAACCTGGGTGGAATTACATTTGATCCAGGTTTCACCATTGTCATAAGAGATATTTACTCCTCCATCATTTCCATTGATAAGATGACCCGGGCGATTAGGGTTTACCCAAAGTGCATGGTGATCAGCATGTACATTTTGTGAGGAAGTAGCTTCCCATGTTTTTCCTCCATCCATTGATTTAACCAATGGAACACCTACTGTATAGATGATGTCTGGATTTTGACCATCTACGCTGATTTGTCCGAAATAGTATCCATACGAATAAACCAAAGCTTCGATATAGTCTTCATGAGTCTTAGCCCATGATTTACCCCCGTCAGTTGATTTGTATACCTCAGCTCCTTTCACAGGTGTATCGAATAACATACTGTTGGCATCTTCCAGATAGATAACCAGATCCACAGGCTTTACTTTGCCAGATTCCACATCTTTTTTCAAGTCTACTGCATTGATTTCTCTCGGGAATCGCTCACGATCCAGGAAGTCATTGATATCATTGTCTGTCAAGGCTAGAAACGCATCCATGGTAGTGTTTCTAAGTAAATCTCTCGTAACTGGATAGGTTTCTTCTTCTTCAGAATCTCGTCTATCCTGATTATCTAACATGGCATAAATGATGTTTGGATTGGATGGAGCATAAGCCAATCCGACTCTACCCATTCCATCAGTATCTGGAAAACCAGAATCGCCTTCAGAGATATTGGTCCAGGTTTCCCCTCCATCTGTAGACTTGTAGATGCCGGACCCAGGACCAGATTCCACAAAATTCCAAGCCTTGCGGTCTTTCTGCCACGCTGCGGCTAAAAGTTCTTCAGGGTTTTTAGGGTTGATTACCATGTCTATGATGCCAGATTGATCATTAACGTATAAGGTTTTCTTCCAGGTTTTTCCACCATCTGTGGTCTTGTAAACACCACGTTCAGGGTTGTCGCTGTAGAGGTGCCCTAGAGAAGCCACCCAAATAATGTCAGAGTTGGTTGGGTGAACAATCACTCGCCCGATGTGATGCGTTTCTTCCAATCCCAGGTGTTGCCAGGACTCGCCATTGTCATCTGATTTAAATAGCCCATATCCAGAATAACTAGATCTACTGGAGTTGTTTTCACCACTTCCAACATAGATGGCACCTGTGTTCCAGTCCACATCAATGTCACCAATAGTCATCACAATTTCATTATCGAAAAGAGGGGTGAAAGAGGTTCCTTCATTTTTGGTTTCCCACAATCCACCTGAAGCGTACGCTACGAAAAAGTGAGTAGGATCTTTAGGATCCACTTCCAGGTCCACCACACGACCACTCATGATTGTTGGGCCGATGTTTCTGAATGGAATGTTTTTGATAAGTGAATTATTGATCAACTGCTGTCGTTGTTGAAAACCAGCCCATCTCATTTCAGCTGTTGTTGATCCAGGTGTTGTTGTTTTTTTCTTTTTTTGAGCTGATAGGTTATTACTGCATATCAGCAGTACAGCTAGTGAAAACAGGGTCGTGCGCATTTCTAATTTGTTAGATACTTTCAACTTATTGGACTCATAAGTTAGTAAATTTTGCCAGTTTAGATTATTTCAATTTGATACAAGGACAATTGGTTTTTTATATGGTATTAACACCGTTCTTATATAAACTTGTGATAGCGCAATACAGATCATTATGACAAAAATTTATCACAACCCCAGGTGTAGAAAAAGCAGAGAGACACTTCAAATTCTCGAGGGCAAAAACGAATCTATAGAAATCGTTGAGTACCTGAACGAACCACCATCTAAAGATGAATTGAAAAAAATCCTTGATATGCTGGGCATGAAGCCTGAGGCACTGCTCAGGAAGGGGGAAAGTATTTATAAAGAGCAGTTCAAGGGAAAACAACTCACTGATGAGGAGTGGATCGATGCAATGATTCAGAACCCTAAGTTGATAGAACGACCCATCGTTATCAAGAATGGTAAAGCTGCATTAGGCAGACCTCCTGAAAATGTAACAGCTATTTTATAAGTCTTCTTATTTCGAAGCATGCCTAAAGCGATTATTTGTTCACAGCCCACAGGACTGAATTCACTAGAATTTGGTGAATTGGCTATTTCAGATCCTGCCGATCATGAAGTGTTGATAAAGGTTGCCTATGCAGGAGTGAATTATCCGGATACTTTGATCATTCAAGGGAAGTACCAATTTGTACCAGATGGTCCGTTCGCACCTGGACAGGAGGTGTCAGGGGAAGTAATCAAAGTAGGAAAAGGGGTTGAACATGTTGTTGAAGGAGATATTGTGATAGCCTCGATGACCTGGGGAGGATATTCGGAAGTAACAAAAGCCCACGCTGATAATGTGTATTTGCTGCCACCAGGTATTTCTATGGAAAAAGGTGCTGTTATTCTGGAAACCTTTGGAACTGTAATACATGCACTCAGAGATCGTGGTGGTGTCAAAGCTGGAGAGACTATGGCTATTCTCGGTGCATCCGGTGGAATTGGCTCAGCAGCTATCCAATTGGGTAAAATATTTGGAATACAAACAGTAGCTGTTTGCTCAACAGAGGAAAAACGCAAAGAAGCTTTGTCAAATGGTGCCAACATTGCTATTGGATATGATAATCTGAAAACTAGTCTCAAGCAGTTTGATGTGGATGTAGTTCTGGATCCGGTTGGTGGTGAAATGGCTGAACAGGCTTTCAGGTCTTTAAGGTCGGGCGGTAGACACCTGGTAGTGGGTTTTGCATCAGGAAAGATTCCTTCAATTCCTCTTAATTTACCGCTCTTAAAGAGTGCTTCGATTGTTGGTGTGTTTTGGGGTAGTTTCTGGAGAGAAAACCCTTTGGCCAATCGCTCGAATATCCTGATGGTCCTTAAATGGATCGCTCAAAATAAAGTTGATGTACCATTGGGGAAAATCTATCCATTGAGAGAAGCGGCAGTTGCTCTTGAAGAACTAATGGAGAGACGAGCTATTGGTAAGTCCGTTTTGAAGGTCTCTTAAAACCGCTGATTCATCCGAATCCCTACATAAGTGTGGTTGATGGCTTCTTTGTTCTCTTTGGTTCGCCAATATCGGATAATACTCAAATCATAACGAGGCCAGCTAAACATTACGCCAAATCGATGTTGAATGACCCATGGTTTAGCTTCAACAGTGAAAACCGACTCTTTCCCAATTAATCCCCCCTCCAGGGTACCATTGTGCATGACATACTCCAATCCAGGGCTGTAGAAGAAGTAAAATTCCTCTGTTTTATTTTGTTTGTCTTTCCGCTTATTTCCCAGGGATGATGCCACAAATGAGGATTGATGTATTGGTCTTAGTTCACCTGTTCTGAAAATAATTTCTTGTCGCACATTGTTGTATACAGTACCCAAACTAAGATTGGTTTCGGTGGAAATTTCAAATCGATAAGATGAATAGAAAGGGTGAATGTAGCGGGTATACAAGTTAATCAAAGGAGCATCGTTTATTTGATACTGCCATCCGTTGGGGTGTGGCATTCCAAACCAATCGTGCCAGGTTTCTTGCTGTTCGCCAATTTTAGAGCCAGGACCAAGCCAACCGACTTCCAATTCTGTTTTGAGGTAATTATTCTTTAAGAAATAGTACTCATTGGCCATGCTGACAGACATAATGCCTGCATAGGGTCTATCCATTTGCTCCAATCTTGACCAAACAATATTGTATGCAGTATACATTCGGTGGTTGAAACGGAAGGACCTGATTCGCTTAGAATTTTTGCCACTATCCAGGAGGTATCTCACCTCAGGGTAGATACCACTGCTATAGTAATGATCACGAGAAAGATCCAGTGTGAAAACGTCATTATCTACCAATAACTGGTAATCAAACGTCAGGTAGTCTTTTTGAGGTGATTTGTTCTGAGCATTGATTGAACAAATAGTAACTAATAGAAATATTGAAATTAGAGCTCCTCGCATGAGGCGACAAATATAGAGATTTAGCTATTTTGCAGCCTATGAATTTAGACTTCCTCCAGCATAAATTAGACGAACGGGTCCAGAAAGGAAATGTGCGGTCACTTCCTAAAAACAGCAACCTGCTAGACTTTCTAAGTAATGATTACCTTGGATTGTCTAGAAATCAGGAGTTAGCAAATGCTATCCATGATAGATGTCGAACTGAGGAAGTTCCCAATGGAGGTACAGGTAGTCGATTATTGTCGGGTAATCATCAATGGTACGAAGAAGCGGAGGAATTACTGAAACAAGTATTCCAGGCGGAATCCATTCTACTTTTTAACTCAGGATATGCCGCCAATCAAGCATTGGTGTCAGCAATTGCAGATAGAGGAGATACAATTCTTTATGATCAGTTGGCTCATGTTTGTCTTAAAGAAGGTGCCTGGTTAAGCAAAGCTGAAACTGTCGCTTTCAGACACAATGATCTGAATGATCTGGAGTCAAGATTAACTCGTTCGAAAGGACGTTGTTTCGTGCTTACAGAGACTGTTTTCTCCATGGATGGCGACATGGCTCCACTTGTTGAAATGGTCGAATTGTGCGAGAAATATGAAGCATATCTAATAGTAGATGAAGCTCATAGTACTGGCGTTTATGGAGAGGGAGGAAGTGGTTTGTTGGCCCAAATGGGGTTGGAAGATCGTGTCTTTGCGCGGGTTTATACTTTTGGAAAGGGGATGGGGGTTCATGGTGCCTGTGTTGCTGGATTACAAACACTTAAAAACTATCTCGTGAATTTTGGTCGCCCGTTTATTTATACAACTTCCTTACCTCCACACAGTGTGATTGCCATTACAGAGAGTTTTAAATACCTCAACGAAAATCTTGTTCTACAGAACCAACTGAAGGATAAAATAATCGCATTTAGATCGCTTTGGGAGGATAGTTTGAGCCAAACGTCTATCCAGCCAATCATGATTGGGGATAACGAAAAGGCACGTCAAGTCTCACTTGAATTACAGAAGTCTGGGTTTGATGTAAGGCCCATTTTATCTCCAACTGTCAAATCAGGAACAGAGCGATTGCGAATAAGTCTTCATGTGCATAATAGTGATGAAGAAATAGAAAAGCTGGTTAGCGTTCTAACCAGCCAAATATCTTAATCAAGGTATCCACTTGATATCCGAAAAGTCCGGTTTTCTCTTTTCAAGGAATGCATTTCGACCTTCTTTAGCTTCATCAGTCATATAAGCCAGTCGTGTTGCTTCACCAGCAAAGACCTGCTGACCCACCATGCCATCGTCAGTAAGGTTGAAAGCAAACTTGAGCATTTTAATCGAGGTAGGAGACTTCTCCAGAATTTCTAGTGCCCAATCGTAAGCAGTGTCTTCCAATTCATCATGAGGAATCACTGCGTTGACCATTCCCATGTCGAAAGCCTCCTGTGCTGAGTAGTTTCTACCAAGGAAGAAGATCTCTCTCGCTCTTTTTTGACCTACCATTTTCGCCAGGTAGGCAGAACCATAACCGCCATCAAAGCTTGTTACATCGGCATCTGTTTGCTTGAAAATGGCATGTTCTTTACTCGCTAGAGTCAAATCACAAACCACGTGAAGCGAGTGACCTCCACCAACTGCCCATCCCGGAACAACTGCTATTACCACCTTTGGCATGAAACGAATCAATCGCTGTACTTCCAGGATATTTAAACGAGGCATCCCATCATCGTCTACATATCCCTGATGTCCACGAGCATTTTGATCACCTCCTGAGCAGAAAGCCCACTTACCATCTTTTGTTGATGGTCCTTCACCAGAGAATAATACCACACCGATTTTGGTGTCTTCACGAGCATCCAGGAATGCCTGATAAAGCTCTCCAACCGTTTTAGGTCTGAACGCGTTTCGTACGTTTGGTCTATTAAAAGCAATACGTGCTACACTGCCGCACTTTTTGTAAGTGATGTCTTCAAATTCTCTAACGGTGGTCCAATTGGCTTTACTCATGATAGGGATGTTTAATTATGGATTGCAAATATGTACAAAGTGAAATTAATACCATTTGACTTACTTAAATGTTCCTGATATAACTTCGCTATATGAATTATTTCGTGACAGCTATTCATACAGATAGTGGCAAAACCCTGGTGAGTGCGATCCTAACAGAAATGTTGGAAGCCAATTACTGGAAACCCATTCAGTCTGGTGAACCCAGGGATACAGAGTCAGTAATGAACCTGGTTTCTAACTCATCAAGTCAATTTTTTAAAGAAGCCTATTTACTGAATACTCCTGCATCACCACATGCTTCTGCTAAGATTGATGGAGTAGAAATTGATTTGAACAAAATCCATCCACCAGTTTCCAATAAGGATCTGATTATTGAAGGAGCAGGGGGAGTTCTGGTCCCTTTAAACGATAAGGATATGGTCATTGATATTGCGGCAAGGATTCCTTGTGAGGTGATTCTGGTCTCCAATTTATACCTTGGGAACATTAATCATACCCTGTTGACATATGAATTGTTGAAGGCAAAAGGGTTGAAAATAAAAGGACTGATTTTTAACGGAGAATCCAATCCAGAAAGTGAAAGAATCATTGAACTGTACACTGGATTGAAAGTGCTGCTGCGAATAAAACAAGAAGAAATGATAGATCAAGCTGTGGTGCGTAAATATGCTGATCAATTAAAGGAGAACTGGTAAATGAATCAATTGGAGAAAATCGATCGAGAGAATATTTGGCACCCATTTTCACCCCTTGCTGGCAATAAACCCATAGGGGTTAAGAAAGCCAAAGGAGTATACATACATACGCAGGATGGCCGAAAAATTATTGATGCCATTTCTAGTTGGTGGGTGAACATTCACGGGCATAGTCATCCCAAAATCAACAAAGCCATCAGTCGACAGGCTGCGAAAATGGAGCAGGTCATCTTTGCTGGATTTACTCATAAGCCCGCTGTGGATCTGAGCAAGACTTTGAAGAAGTTATTGCCTCCGAATATTTCAAAAATCTTCTTTTCTGATAATGGAAGCACTTCGGTAGAGGTGGCCATCAAATTAGCGATACAGTTTTGGTACAATCAGGGTAAGCCAAGGAGAAAGATAATCGCGCTGGAGGGTGCATATCATGGGGACACTTTTGGAAGTATGTCCGTAGCAGAACGTAATTTGTTTAGTGCTCCTTTCAATGATTTTTTATTCGAAGTGGAATTTGTTCCTTTTCCAAAAGGTGATGGATCCGAATCCATTGCCAAAATGAAGGAATTAGCTGGTGAGGATACAGCCGCGTTTATTTTTGAACCATTGGTGCAAGGTGCCGCAGGTATGCAGATGTATGCACCTGAAGTATTGGATAAATTGATATCTATTGCTCAATCCAAGCAGATCCTTTGTATTGCCGATGAGGTGATGACAGGATTTGGAAGGACAGGTAAAATGTTTGCTTGTGATTATTTGCAGAATGATCCAGATATATTCTGTTTATCCAAAGGAATTACTGGTGGTTATCTACCAATGGGAGTTACGGCAGTAAGTCAGACGATTGTTGAGGCTTTTGATGTAGCGGACCGATTGAAGGCTTTTTTTCACGGACATTCTTATACTGCAAACCCATTGGCATGTGCTGCGGCTAACGCCTCTATGAAGTTGCTGCTAAAGAAAGATTGTCAGCAAGATATTGCTCGAATAGGAGCATCACATAAAGCATATGTTGAAGGTTTTACACCTAATGAGAGGGTTGATGAGATTAGATATCGTGGAACCATTCTGGCCATAGAGCTGAAAGCTGATGACGCGGGCTATACTAGTGATATCAAAGAGCGCATTTATGATTATTTCATGAAGCGCAACATGTTGCTTCGACCATTGGGCAATGTGATCTACATCATTCCACCGTATATTGTGACAAATCAAGAGCTTCAGAAAATGTATAAGGCCATAGATTCTTTCTTAAAGGAATTGCTAAACGATTGACTATGAGGATATTATTATTGCTATTGACAATGCTTGGCGCAACAACTATTTTGGCTCAAACGCAATCTGGACAAGCCTCTTTTTATGGGGGTCAATTTCATGGTCGGCCTACTGCTAGCGGTGAAGTGTATGACATGGAAAAAATGACTGCAGCCCATCGTACGCTGCCATTTGGTACCATGATACGTGTTACGAATTCCAGAAATGGAAAGTCAGTTGTCGTCAAAGTGAATGATCGTGGACCTTTCGTTGATAATCGGATTGTCGATTTAAGTTTTGGGGCCGCTAAGGAGATAGAGATGATTAACGATGGAGTAGTTGAAGTTACGTTGGAGGTCATCCAAAAAGATCTTGCACCGACACCAGAAATCAATAATGCATTCTTTCATATTGAGGTTAATCGGTTAAGACCTAGTGGTTATGGGGTGCAAATCATGAGTTTTGCTCAAACGGATAACTATGTGACTTTCGTTGAACAATTACAGAAAAAATACCAATCAGCAAACATTGTTTTGCAGTCGAAGATGGTTAACGGTCAGAAAGTAATTGGTGTCATTATGGGCCAGTATAGCACCCGATCAGAAGCTGAATCCTATAAGCAGAGTTTGATTAACGATTATCCGGATAGCTATATCATTGAGTATTCCAAGTTTCATTAGTGGCCTAATGTAAGTAAGCCGACTTATTCAGACCTATTTGGATATTTAGCTCAGATTACATTTTAATGAGCAATACTTTCGCCAAAACAAAAAACTCATGAAGCGAATCATTTGGATATCTATACTGGCTATAGCCTGCCAACCAACCACTGAAAAGGCTCCTTATACCAACCCAACTCATCACATTGCGGAAATAACCAAAGTTATGAATGCTCATGGAGGATTTGAAAAATGGGAATCCATGAAGACTTTAGAATATGAGTTAGAAAATGGTGAAACTCAACTGATTTCACTCAAGGATCGAAAGGTTTTATTGGAAAATGAACAGCGCACTATAGGTTTTGATGGTACCAATGTTTGGGTAACCCCAGATACAGTTGACGCAAGTGGTGCCAGATTCTATCACAATCTATACTTCTATTTCTTCGCTATGCCATTTGTGCTTGGAGATCCGGGTATTACTTATGAGAAGGTTGATCCAAAGGAATTCAAAGGAGAAATCTTATCAGGTGTCAAAATAAGCTATGGGGAATCTACAGGTGACTCTCCGGATGATAATTATATCCTTTGGTATGATCCTTCTTCTTACAACATGAAATGGTTAATGTACACTTCCACCTACAGAAGCGGTGAACCAAGTGATCGGTTCAATTTGATTAAGTACAATGACTGGATTGATGTGAATGAACTTAAGTTACCTACCAGGCTTCAATGGCATGTCTATAAAAATGATACCATCGGAGAGGTGAGGGGAGAGGCATTATTTGCTAATATCACTTTGTCTGTTGATGAACCAGTAGATTCACTTTTCGCGATGCCATCTGATGCGCAAATAGCACCAGGACCTCAACAATAAAAAAAGACCACAGGAGATGTGGTCTTTTTTGTCTAGATGATGATAGGTTGATAAGCGCTCAAGAGCGAATAAGCTGGAGGCCATGTAAGTAAGTTACCTATAGGCCATTGGGACAACAACTTGAGTGGAAGATTCGGGTAGTGGAAATGGCTTTTTGTGAAGTAATCAAGATGCCGTTAAGCATTAAAAAAACCCGCCAGAAGCGGGGTTTCTATTAGAACTTTGCTGAGAGTGACAAGATGAAATTCCTGCCTGCTCCAGAAACTCCAGAGCTATATGGTCTATATCTCTGGTCCGTTAGGTTTTCCATTCCTGCAGTCACCATCAGAAACTCACTGAGCTGATATTGACCTTTTACATTGAGTGTGTACCAGGCTGGGGAATAGGTTTCACCATTTTCATCAGCAGCATAGATCTCGTCTTTTCCTTTTTCATCTTCAGCTAGATTTTCATGACTTCTTTCACCTTGATATTGTGCATAGAACTGCAGTTTGAGTTTGTCATAGTCATAAGTCAATCTACTTAAGCCGAACCATGGCGCCGCATGTCTTGAGTTGCTAACTGTTCCATCATCCAGCTCTTCCTCTCCGTGTTGGAAATTGTAGTCAGTACTGAGACTGAAGCCATTGAGCATTTTCCAATTGAAGCCTATTTGAAGACCATATACGTCGGCTTTGGCTGCATTCTGAATGGCTTGCACCTGGCTCAGCTCTCCATCATAGACAATGCTGTCCTGACCATTGAGGGTATAATCTCTTCTTACCAGGGCATTGTTTAATATGGTGCGGTAGCCAGTAATATCAATCTTAAACCGATCCGCAAACACTTTAGCTATTCCAATATCCAAATTGTAAGCATACTCTGCTTCAAGATCAGGATTTGGTACGACTACAGAACCAGGCTCACTGTCAAAGACTTTTCCAACATCATCCACATTAGGGGATCGAAATGCAGTTCCAAAATTGGTTCGGATGACTGTCGTTTCGTTTGGTCGCCAAACTCCACCAAGACTTCCTGTTAGTGCTCCTTTATTAATGGAAGCGGTTTCAAACGGAAAAGGGTAAAATTCGGTATCAAATACTGCGTCCAGAATGAACTGATTGTATCTCAGTCCAGCTTGAAGGGTCACATCTTTTGATAGCTCGTATTCATCATTCAAATAAACTGCAATGGACTGCCAGGTTGATTGAGGATATCTGGCCGGACCATTCACTTTTTCACCTGTGGTGATATCTTCATCTATTCCTGTGGATTTTACATCATTGTTGACATATTCCAATCCATAATACAATGTATTGGTTGGGCTCAATGCTTTCACCAGGTCTGTATTTATTGAATAGGCCAAAACTTCCTCTTCTCTTATACTTCTGGTGCTACCATTTAAGGATCGATCAATTCTGCTTTCTTCAAATGTTTGCTGAGCCAATCGAATAGTCAGTTGATCATAAATGGCATTGGATGCGTAATTGGAAATAGAAAGGTTATTCATCAGCCATTTCTGAGGTCCGTAATTCCATTCTGCATATCTGGCGGTTCCGTTTCTCACACGATTATGACGATCATAGCGTCCGTAAGGTGAGGTCTCTGAAAAATGAAACCCATATTCGAAATTCCAATTAGCGTTTGGCTGAAACCTCACCTTTTGCATGAGGTTTTGCTGGCTGTATGCAGTTGGGATTTGAAGCAAGGGATCATCTTGAGTGATTACCCGATCCACACTGTCTATGCGCTGCACATAGTATGGCTTTATGTAATCATCTGGTCCGTTGCTACCTTGACGCAAGTGGTCATAATCCCACGAGCTAAATGAAGTGGCAAAACCCCATTTTTTCCAACCAAAATTCACATCAAAGTGAGCAGTTTTCTCTTGATTGGCAGAAGAATATCGCGTTACAGCCTTTCCATTGATTATTGGCTCATCGTCTAATGAAAGTTGTGGAGTAAGTGTCTGAAAGCTCATCACCCCACCAATGGCATCACTACCGTAGATGACAGATCCAGGTCCAAAAAGTACTTCAGCGTTTTCAATAGTAAATGGATCCAAATTGATCACATTTTGAAGATTTCCGCCTCTGAATATGGCAGAGTTCATCCGAACACCATCCACAGTGTAAAGAAGCCTATTCGTTGAGAATCCTCGAATCATGGGGCTACCTCCGCCTTGCTGGCTCTTTTGAATAAATACTTTACCACTTATTCCCAGTAAGTCNGCAGCCGTTTGTGGGTTTTGGAAAGNGATATCCTTTGGTGTTACATCCACCAATTTGGAGGGAACCTTACCCGANCTTTGNGTCCATCTACTGGCAGCGATTACNATCTCTTCCANATTGATGTTGGTTCGGCTCAGACTTAATGAAAAATTGCTTTGACTCANGCTTTCATAACTGAGGTTTTGTGTCTGATACCCATAGGCATAGACTTGTATTGATTTTGAGTTTTTAAAGCCATCAATATTGGCTTGTCCTTTTGTGTTGGTGCTGGCATATGCTTTGGGAGCGTCACTCATCAATATCACCATTTCCACAGGTTCTTCTGTAAGTTCATCAGTGATGGTTACAGTTTGTGAATAGGCAAAAGATAGCGATCCCAATAGCATCCATACACACATCAGTTGTTTCATATGAGTGTTGAAAAAATAGGTTGCTAATTGGTCAGTTAGTTAACTGTGACGGTATGGATTAGACCAATTGAGGAGGCGGGCTTTCTAAAGAAAGTTGGATGGAAGTGTAATTGATTGAATAAAGTTTCTCAGACAGTTCAACTGTTCTGGAGCTTATAGAACAGTCAAATGCTTGTTCTTGTTCAGTGTAGAATGATTTGAAGTAAGAAATTAGCTGGAGGTCTCTCGAATTATTTGATTGTTTTTGATTCAATGTATTGAGTAGTATCCTGGTTAATTCCTGATTCAATTCGGATTCCTCATGGTCTTCCCAACACCAATAAAAGGTGCTATCTCCTTTAGTTTCAGAGTACACCACATCATACATCTCCTCCTGAAATTCAAACTCTCGAGAGTGTTCCCAATCAAATTCAGATTCATTGTCAGGATGTGATATCAGAAGTTTCAGTCGATCTTTTGAGATCTCTTCCATCATTCGATGCTTCACCTCGCGTTTAATCGATCGACGTTCCAGTTTGATGACATATAGTGTCACGAACATTGGACTGATCAATGCAGCAATAAGAACGATGGCTGACAGATTTCTTTTCACAGATCACAATTATCGTAAAAAGTTAAGACTATGCACTATGAACTTATGTAAATGACCTTGAAGCTTTGTGAAAGGTAGGTTTCAGTGAAAATACGTAGAGGAGAATCGGAATATTCAGAGAGTAGAAACGAGTCTCCATCCCCATTTCTTTGTTGTATGAAAAATATGGTAGTGCTTCTGATATTGCTTGCTGTCTCTAATGTGTCTTATTCTCAGATAAAACCAGTTGGAATTGAAAAGGAGTTTGAGGAGTTAACGGCGCATTGGCATCAGATATCTGATCTTTTATCTACCTACAATGGATTAAGTGATTTCTGTGTGACTCCAGAATTTAGAAATGAGTCCATCAAAGTGCTCAGCACCATTCACCATATCGACTCATTGATTTTGGATTTGATGCACGATCCAACATCGTCACTTCAAGTATCTAAAAAGGAGCGAGAAAAGACCATTGATGAAATTGAGAAGTTTGAGCAAGAATATGGTATTCGCTCATTTATTGAGTTTCTAAAAGAAAGTTGTCTTACTAGAAATGAGCTGGAGGCCAACGCTGAAACATTGAAAAACGAATCGGGAATGTATTCCTATGATGGTCAGGTGATGATGTTGGAGACAAGACTGTCCAAATATTTGAAGCATTTGACCAAAAAAGTGGATATGATAGCAGAACACATCCATCACATCCACCCGGATCAATTGCTTGATATTAAGCTAATTAGTCAGAATATTTAGTTGCTTGGTTTTGAAGATAACTGCCTGATAAGGTTCTAAATTGAGGGTTGATCCTTCCTTGTTTAAGACTTGATAGTTGTTAATCGATACGTCACTCAAATCGAAGTTTGAAAGATCAATGCTAGAAGTTTGATCTGAGAAATTTAGCACTACCAGGTATTGTTGGTCATTGTAACTCCTAGTATAAGCATATACGGTTTCATGATTTGGCTCCACCATTTCATAAGCTCCGTAAATGAGTGCAGGGGTTTTAAGTCGCAGGTCTATCATTTCTTTAAAATGACTCAAGCAACTGTTGGATTCATTTTGCTGAACTTCCACATTGATTTCACGGTAATTACTGTTCACAGGAAGCCATGGATTACCTGTAGTAAAACCAGCGTTTTCTGTATCGTCCCATTGCATGGGTGTTCTTCCATTGTCACGCGATAGAAATTTTAGCTCAGCCATGTACTGATCTAAATCTCCACCTTCAGATTTGACTTTTTCATATCCATTGATTGCTGCAATGTCCTGATACTGTTCAATACTGTCAAAATTGATGTTGGTCATGCCAAGCTCATCACCGTAATAGCAATAAGGTGTACCTCGCATGCTTAGAATGAATGTATTGAGCATTTTTGTTGAAGGAGCTCTGAATTGAGGCGATGGATTGCCAAAACGATTGACCATTCTAGCTTTGTCGTGATTCGCCAGGAATACAGATAACCAGCCTTTCTCAGCAAAAGCGCTATCCCATCTCGAATGTACTTCTTTGAATGTCTCAAGAGTATATCCTGACAAATCTCTAACCATGTCTCCTGCCTCAAAATGATAAGCCATCTGCAACTCATTTCTATCTTTGTCCACAAGAGCATGAGCATCCTCGAAAGAGCTACCTGCTCCTTCCGAAACGGCAAATACATCATATTTACTCAATACCTGATCATACATTTCTTTGATGTATGGATGGATCTTCGGGCCCATTCCGTAGTATTTAATTACTTCCTTTTCGTAACCATCGGGAAGTGGAGGGAAGTCCAAATCTTTGGAGATGAACTGAAAGGCATCTAGACGGAATCCATCCACACCTTTGTCAGCCCAGTATTTCATGATGTCGTATACTTCCTGACGTACTTTAGGATTTTCCCAATTGAGGTCTGGTTGTTTTTGGGCAAAATAGTGGAGGTAGTATGCATCAGTAAGTGAGTCATACTTCCATGCTTCTCCTTTTGGATCAAAGAAACTCCATCGATAATTAGGTTTGCCTTTTTCTGCAGGCCACCAGTGATAGTAATCTCTGTACGGATTGTCACGAGAGCTTCTGGATTGCTTAAACCACTCATGCTCATCACTACTGTGATTGACCACCAAATCCATTACAAACTTGATGTCGCGATCATGAAGTCCTTTTAGTAACTCATCAAAATCTTCATTGGTACCAAATTCTCGCTGTATAGCACGGTAATCGCTAATGTCATACCCGTTGTCTGCATTTGGTGAAGCATAAATTGGGTTGATCCAAACCATGTTAACACCTAGACTTTTAATGTAATCGAGTTTGTTGATGATACCTCGAAGATCACCCACCCCATCGCCATCCGAGTCTTTGAAACTGCGAGGATAGATTTGATAGATCACAGCTTCTTTCCACCATTGTGGTTCATTGCCGGGATTGGTAATGGTTGATTGGGAGGTTTCTTTAGGAGAGGAGCAGCTGAAGAAAACAGCTACTAATACTAACAGTAAATAACTCAATTTCATCATTTCTCAATTTAGGGTACNTACAAGGTAGTAGAAATGAAATGAAATCTTGTTTGNAATTCGACGGAATAGAAAGTNGAAAGCAAAAAAAAAGCTACCTAGAGGTAGCTTTTTAATATCTTATTGTTCAAAATACTTGAATCTATTCTGACGTTTCATAACAAATTTCCACACACTGTTGATTAAATCTTCGAAAGCGTAGTGCAAAATGTTTTTCAAATTGTTAATGTGGTCGGGCTTTCTCATGACTCTTAAAGCTGTTTTCTGGTTCAATTACATAACTAAACTACTATAAAAACGGTGTGAAGCACAAAAAGATTTCGGTGAACAGGGAAATTTTACTGATGAATGAGAAAATATCTTCTTTTTGATAAATCTCTACATTGTGTTTACTTTAATTGTCTAATTACAGATAATGGAAGAGACTAAGCAATGTATTGAATGTGGTCGGGACTTTTATGGTAGATCAGATAAAAAGTTCTGTTCTGATGGTTGCAGGAGCGCTTACAACAATAAGCTTACTGGCGGTTCTGATAAACTCATGCGAAAAATCAACCGAATTCTTAAAAAGAATAGAGGCATTCTACAAAAGCTAAATCCCGATGGTAAAACAACTACACATCGGGATCAACTCTTAAAAGCTGGTTTTGACTTTGATTATCACACCAGCACATACACCACGAAAGACGGTCGGCAATATGCCTTTTGTTATGAATATGGATATCTGCCGTTAGAGAAAGATTTTGTACTTTTAGTCAAGCGAGAAGATTCTAATTAATCGTCCTTCAAAAGCTTCACCGGATCCACCTGTCCCGCCTTAATAATTTGATAGAAGACAACTGACATTGAAATCAATACAATCACTACAGTAGGTAGTAAAAAGTACCACCATTGTATGTTTGCCTGGAAGGCATATAGTCCTAAGATTTGTTCTTTGAGTAAGAAGGCAACAGGTAGACATATGACACCTGCCAGAACAAGTAGCACCATTACTTCACTTCCNAACAAAGTACATAGATGAGAAAGACTTGCTCCCAAAACCTTTCTGATACCAATTTCAAATTCTCGTTTTTTCAAGATGTAAGAAACTACCCCCANAATCCCTAAAATAGATATGAAAAAGCTGATCAGAGCGAAATAGAAGATCAGCGAAATGGCTTCTTTTTCCTGTTGGTAGTTCTCCANNAGAATCTGATCGAGATATTCGAGTGTGATTTCTCCAGAAGCCAATGATTCACTAACAATCTCTTGAAGTTCAGTCATTTTATAGGAAGGTATCTTCACAAAAACTCTCGTATGTCTTGATTCTTTGGCCTGAGGCATCAAGATGAGTGGCTGGATTTCATTGTGTAGTGATTGATAGTTGTAATCAGCAATAACTCCACTCACCTTACCTTTCATCCATACCAATCCCACGGTGCTTTCAATGGGCTCCTCCAGCATGTTACCCAGAGTTTGATTGATGAGTATAGGTTGGGGTTGGTCACTAGCAATCACATTGACGTCTGGTACGGATCCCTGCATCAAGTTGATCTCAAAAACGTTTAAAAAGTTAGGATCATAATCGATCACATTTACTGGAAATTCTAGCTGACTTTCCTCAATACTTGCCGTAGTGAACGGAATGTCTGATCCAGGCATGGTGCCCCATGTACCCAGGCTGATATTTTCTTCATCAACGATAGAACTGATCTGTGTCTTTAGGATTTTGGCATCCACATTTCTTTTTTGCAAGGAGATCACTGCTATGTTTTCGGTGTTGAATCCCAAATCCTTGGTTTTAATATAATCCCATTGGGTAATCAAGATCAATAAACTGGAGATCACTAACCCAGTAATGACAAATTGGAAAANGACTAATCCTTTTCGAATAATACTTCCTGAAAGNTTGTTGGAGATTTGATTTTTGAGCGCATTCACAGGATTGATTTTGATGGACATGTGTTGTGCATAAATACCAATCAACAAAATCAGCAGTAAGAAGGAAAACCCGAAAATTCCCAGGAAGGGTAGGTGATTACCAGTAATGTATATTCCTGTTACCTGTTTGAAATAGGGAGAAGTCATTTGGAAAAGAGTAATCGCAATGAACGATGATATGCCAAATAAGGTGATCAATTGTACCATCTGATACCATTGAATATGCGCACTACTCGCGCCTAGTATTTTGCGAATGCCATTCATTCTGATAGCATCCATACCACGAATAATACTTAGGTTGGAGATATTGATCAACACGATAATTACCAAAATAATCGCAGTGCTTAGTGCCAAATAGGTGTAGGTTTTGTTCCCTTTTGGCATGTCTCCCACAATGCTTTTTTGGAAATGCAAACCTTCCAGAGGTACCGTCTCCAATAACACTTCCATGCCATATAGTTTCTCTGACAGTACAGCTAGATCCTTTTTTAGTGTTTGGGGTTCAACAGTTGTTTTGATATAAGTCACATATCCCATGGCTTCTTTATTGGCTGCTTCAAAGTCAGAGATCATTAGTCCTTCGATGGGTAAATCCACGTTTTGAGGCCACTTTTCAAATACACCACTGATTTGGTAAGTGCTTTCGCCGATGGAAACACTTTTACCCACACAGTCAATTTTACCAAAGAGTTTATGGGCCCACTCATCATTGATGTAGATGCCTTGATTGGTTTTGGTGCCACTTAATAGGTTGAAAGAGAAAACATCTAATACTCCGCGATCACCTTCTCTGAAATTGTGAAGCTCAAAATCATTCTCACCAATAGTAAGTGTTTGTCGATCATTCATTGCTGAAATGATTCCGGCACTCTCGATATAACTATAATCAGCTTTTAGACTATGAGCTACTGCTGGTGCAGTGATGGCCATAGAACGATTCTCAGCAGTCCCCACCCAGGAACTATTGATTCGGTGAATGCTTTTGTAATCATCATGATATTGATCAAAGGTTAAAGCATGATAGCTGTATAAGAAAACAAAGGCACAGCTGACAAGTCCCAGAGAAAGACCAATGATATTGATGATAGAGAATGTTTTGTCTCTCTTTATTGAGCGCAATGAAAGTTTGAAGGTAGAATTGAAGTTCATGATTATTCGTATCTAAGAGATTTGACAGGATTCATTCTAGTAGCTCGAATCATCTTGGTCAAGATTGTAATAGAAGCAATGAGACTNACNAGAATGAGAGGGACGAATAGTAGCCACCAACCTAGTTCTATTCTGAAAGTATAATTATTTAGCCATTGACCTAAGAAATACCATACTACGGGCATTGCGAGTAGGTATGAAATGAGGATGATCCAGATGTAATTTTTTGATAGGAGTATTGCCAGATCTGAGGCCGTTGCTCCCAGGACCTTTCTGATACCTATTTCCTTGGTTCGTTGTTTGATGGTAAATGAAGTAAGACCAAATAGTCCGAGACATGCTATGAAGATGGCCAGACCTGAAAACGTACTGAATATCTTGCCAAATCGTTCGTCATCATTGTATTGACGGTTAAAGTATTGATCCAGAAAAAAGTAATCCATATTGAAATCATAGAAATGATTCCACTCATTCTTTATCGTACCGATCAAGTCCTGTATTTGTGCAAATCGCTTATCTGCCGAAGCTGTTTTGTCCGTATCAAACTTGATGAAGTAATATTCGGTCCAGGAACTTAGCACGTAGACTATTGGATCATACCCATAATGTAAGGAGTTGTGATGGTGGTTTTCTAATACTCCTCGAACTTCAAGCGGGACGTAAAATCCATTCAGTTTTGCTCCGATGGCATCCTGAGGATTACTGAATCCTAATTCTTTGGCCATTTGTTCGTTGATCACTACATCTCCTTTGGTCCAGGGGTCNTCCCCTTCCTGNAAATTACGTCCGGCAATAACCTTTAATCCNAGGAAATCGGTGAAACCAAGTCCCATGGACACCAGAGACGTCTGTACAGCTAAATCCTCTGATTTTCCTTGTACTCGAAGTTGAGCATTCCAGGTGATTTTCTCCCCTGGTATTTCACCTGCATTGACTACCAATTGAATNCCGGACTGTTTCATCAATTCGGTTTTGAAGGCATTGAAGCTGACCATGTCCTGGCGATCATTGCTACTTATATCTCCAGGTGGTGCCTGGATGACCATGACATNATCAATGTTGAATCCCAGGTCAGCAGATTTCATGAAACGGATTTGCCGATCTACAACCAGGGTCCCGGCTACTAGTAAAAAGGTGATGGTAAACTGGAGCCCTACCAGAATCTTTCGGAATGTAAGCCCTCCAATTTTGGTTTGTTGGTTGTTCTTAAGGAGGATGGAAGTGATGTTAAAACGATTGGAAACTGCCGAGGGGTATAAGCCAATTAACAACGTGCCAATCATTACTATTCCAACTAATGAAAGAGTTACTTGTGGATTGCGTAAAACATTGAATTCCTGACCGGTGATTTGACTAATATAAGGAGCTAGAAGTTGAGCAATCGTTAGTGCAATAAGGAATGATGTAATGTTAATGACAAGGGCCTCCATCAAGAAGAGAGTGGTTATTTGTCTGGTTGAAGAGCCTAACGACTTCCTGATTCCAACTTCCTTTAGTCGCTCAATGGTTCGTACCAAACCCAAATTCAAATAGTTAATCCAGGCTATGACCAGTATGGTAATACCAATAATCGCCAGGGCACTGATGATTTTGTAATCTATCGGGCGACTAAAGTCACTCAGATTCTCCGATTTAAGGTGAATATCTGTCAATGGCTGCATTTGATGATCAAAGATGTAACCGTATTCTGCAAGCTTTTCTGCTCCCTTCTGCAGGTGTAATTCCTGCAATTTTTGTATGAAATCAGCAGGCTGGAATTGATTGCCACCTTTCACATAGGNATAGAAATTAGTACTGGACCAGGCAATCCGTGAATTACTAAATCGATCCATTGACTCCATTGATAGCAGTAGATTAAAGCTGAGATGGGTTTTCTCTGGAAGGTCCTTGATCACTCCAATGATTTCAAAATCTTCCGAACCATTATTACCTGCCAGGGTGAAGGACTCGCCAATTGCGGTGTCCAAATTAGTAAAGAATTGGCGAGCGATTGATTCAGTCAAAATCGCTTTTTTAGGTGCTTCAAACCCTGCATTGCCACCAGCAACAAATGGTAAATCGAAGACATTAAAGGTGGATTTGTCAGTACAGTAAATTCCATTGATATCTGACATGGTTTTCTTACCATCTTTCTCAACGACTAAGGAAGAATTCATGTAATTCAATCCCCAGAATCGAGCGTATGATTCAACTGTTGGGTCCTGCTCTGCAGCAGTTTTAGACAGTATACCACTGACCTGATTGGCCTGACCTAAACTTTCTCCATTTTTGGTAACCTGAGCTACTATCCTGTAGATTTTGTCCGCATCTGCATGATATCGATCAAAGGTGGAATGAAAGTATACGAACTGAGCAATAACTAAGCTTGCTGCCATGCCAACTGCCAATCCTATAACGTTGATTATTGTAAATTCCTTTTCTTTTCGGATCTGGCGCAAAATGGTTTTGAGATAGTTTCTAAGCATTGTTTGGTTTATTCGTGTCTTAAGATATCAGCTGGGTTGGTATTGGCGGCATTGTAGGATTTCACCCCAACGGTCAATAAGGAGATAGTAGTAATGACCACCAGTCCTGTGAAGAAATGCCAGAAAGACAAGTCAATATGGAAGTAAAAATTGTTGAGCCATTGTTGCATCACAAAACCGCTTAACGGAGTGGAAATAATGAAAGCAATAACAATCAATACCAGATACTCCCAGGAAAATCTTATCAGTAGAGCATTGGTACTNGCNCCAAATATTTTGCGAATGCTCAATGGTTTCTGGTTTTTGGCAATCATAAAACTCACCAATCCATAGAGCCCCATCAAACTGATAATGATTGCTGTAATGGAGAAAAATACGATGACTCTGAAGATGATTTTCTCAAAGGAATATGACCGCTCGATTCGATGTGACAATAAACCAGGTTCGAAAAGATTTTCCTGATCAAATTGTCGGAACACATTCTCTAATTCAGCATAATGATCATGATTATCTGTGAGTTTAAGATGTATTTCGTTCATTAGTCGAGGAACATAGGCCATGGCTATTGGTTGAATATCAGCTCGATTGAGTTTGGACACATGAAAATTATCTGTAATGCCTACAATGATTCCTTGCATCCCTTTTTCAAAGANGAGTTTGGTTTGCAACGCATCCCAATAAGTGAGNCCNANTCGGTCTACAAACTCTTTGTTGACCACTAATTCCGTGGTGGAATCTGTGCTATACGAATTAGTGAGGTTTCTTCCATAAAGGAGATCAATGTCATACAGATCGAGATAATTCTGATCCACAAACTTGACATTAGCCTCTTGCTGGTCATTGGCCTCCTGATTAGGCAGCTGATAGCTGGAATACCAGGTGCTGCCGGTTTGAGGAGGAGCAAAACTATTGGACGCTTTTTCTACAAAATTGAGCTTCTGATACTCATTGAGAATTGTTTGCATTTTCTCAGGTGACTGATCTGAGAATTCAATGATGGTGACATTTTCGCTATTGAATCCCAGGTTTTTACTCTGAATGTAATCCATCTGGGAGATAGAAACGATGGTGCAAATAATTAGGAAGTTGGCAATCACAAACTGTGAGGAGATCATGATTTTTCGCAAAGAAAAGCTCCCACTACCTCTGGATAGTGAAACTTGATTGTGTAGTGTTTTGATTGGATTGAATCTGGATAAAACCAGAGCTGGATAAGCACCTCCAAGTAAAGTCACAAACAAAATCAAGCCAATAATGAAAAGGATGATGGTTTGGTCATAACCCACGTGAAACGACATACCACTGACAGCTGAATTGAGTAGATCCATCAACACCTGCCCAAGAGTTAATCCGATCAATGTGGCGGCAGACACCAGTAAGAAGGTCTCTGAAAGGAATTGGAAGATAAGTTCCCTTTTTTTGCCGCCGAGTGTTTTTCTAATTCCCACTTCTTTGGATCTTATGATTGATTGACCAGTCGCTAGGTTGATGAAATTCAGAACTGAGACGATTAGAATCAATATAACCATTAGAATGGATCCCGCAATAAAGGTGGTTGGCGGCACATAGTTGACGCTTTGTGCATACCGATCGTCTGTGTGTGCCTCGCTGAGAGGTTGTAAATATAGCTGCTTGAGGTCCCCTTGTTCTTTGGTAAGGTTTTGCTTATAGATTTGATTGATTTCTGCTTCAAGTTCAGTAACGGNACTGGATTCCTTTTTGACAATGTAGGTCGAACCCGCCCAATAGGAATCCCAATTGCTGGCGTATTGATCATAATTATCCTTGACATGAAGATCAGAGATGATACAATTGAAAGGAACATTGGTATTGGTAGGATGATCTTCTAAAATTCCTCTCACTGTTAGTTCCATGTCATCAACTTTGATCGTTTGGCCAAGTGGATTGAGTTTGCCGAAGTATTTTTCAGCCATCTTCTCCGTTAAGAAAAGTGTTCCCTTTTCATCCAGAAGTTGAGCTGGTCCACCTTCAATCAAGTCAAAATCAAGATTAGCCAGAAATGAACTATTAGTGTAGAGAATTCGTGGATCGGTGAATACCTTCAAGCCCTGAGCCGAATTAATTTTGATGTTGGCATGGACTGGACCAAACATCGGAATCACCATTTCGGAATCANATAGGTTGGNNTCCAATGTTTTAGGAAGAGGACTTGGTAATATTCCTCTGAATTTCATGCCTTTTTCAGTAATTTCATGTTCTACCACTCGATAGATCTGATCCTTTTGTTTGTGAAACGAATCAAAGGTGAACTCATGTCGTAGTATGGCAAACTGGGTAAGGCAACAAGTGATCCCAAAGCTCAAACTCAATACACTGATCAGTGTATACACTTTGTTTTTCTTGAAAGACCGGATGGCAGTNTGGAAATAGTTCTTTAGCATGGTGATGATGGTTATTCGTAACGTAGGGATTTAATAGGATTACTTGTTGCTGCCTGATACGATTTGTATCCCACGGTGATTAAGGCGATAATGACTGACAGAAGGAATCCGAAAATGAAATAGGATGCCGTAATATCTATTCTAAAGGTAAACTCATCCAGCCAAAGCCCACTCAACCACCAGGCAGTTGGTGCTGCAATCAAAAATGCGAACATTAATAGAAACACATATTCTTTGACAAATATTCCTAAGATATTAGGGATGCTGGCTCCAAAGACTTTTCGTATTCCAATCGTTTTTGAATTCTTAGTTGCCATAAAGGAAACAAGACCATATAGTCCCATTGAGCTCAGTAGGATAGTGATGATCGCAACGAACTGGATGATCTGGTGAAGTAGAGATTCCATCATGTACCAATCTTGAATTTGGTCCTTCAGAATGGTTAATTCAAATAGGTCTTCCGGATAAAAGTCCCGAAATATCGATTCAATACTGGCAATGGTTTCAGTATTTGGGGTATTGGCTAATAACAAATCCACTTCATCGAATATGCTTGCATCATAAGCAAGAGTTACAGGTTCCAAATTTCCTTGTAATGAAGAGGTGTGGAAGTTTTCCATGATGCCTACGATGTGTAGCTTCCTTCTCCCATAATGGATTTTTTTTCCTAGTGCTTCATCTTCTGTCCAACCCAGTTTAGAGATGAATTTTCTGTTTACAACCGCTTCTCCAGACGTATCAGTAGCGATTTCGGTATTATACATTCTACCGTGCACGAGAGGGATTTGATACATCTCCAGGTAGTTGTCATCTCCAAATTTCATATTAGAGTTGTTGCCATCTTGATATTCTCCACCATCTTCATAGAAGGAGTTGTTCCAATTGTTAGCACTCATCGGGGAGCCGTAGCTACGAACAGCGTCCAGAACATAACTTTCTGATTTGAATCGGTTCAAGAAGGCTTTTTGTGAGGCAGGATTGTCTGAGGGCAGATTGATCATCACCACATTTTTTTGAGAGAATCCAAGATCTTTCGACTTGATAAAATTCATTTGACTGGCAATGATGATGGTGGTGATGAGCATCAGGTTGGTAAACGCAAACTGTGTGATGACCAGTATTCTGCGTAAACCAAAATTCCCACTTCCTTTCCTGATGTTGATTTTATTAGATAATGCTTCTACAGGTTTATAGCCTGAAAGCACCATGGAGGGATAAAAGCCGGCGAGAAGGGTAACTATCAATACCAGACCAAGTCCGAAGAGGAGTACGTTGCTATCGTAACTCAAGTCATAATGAATGTCTTTGAGGAATTCATTGAACTTACTAATCATTACCTGACCAAGGGTTAACCCAATGATCATCGCGGCACTCACAGTGACCAATGTTTCGGTTAGGAACTGACCAATCAGTTGTAATTTTTGACTACCGAGTGTTTTACGAATACCTATTTCTTTGGCGCGTCGAATGGCTTGTGCGGTTGATAAATTGATGAAGTTCAAGCAAGCAGTACCGAGAAGCAAGGAACCCAGTAGAACAAATGCCCATATAATCAGAGAAGGTGTAACGTAGTTGGTAAAATCTCCATATCGCTCATCGTTATGGATTTCCTTTAAAGGCTGCAGTTTGAAGTCAATCTTTGCACGATCTTCTTCATCATGATGAGCCACTATGGCCTCACGAATCTTTTGCTCAATCTGCGGAATGTCCGCACCTTCAGGTATCTGTACGTAGTTGGAGTAGGCCCACATCATTCCCCAGTTTCTAAGAAAAACGTCAGGCATTCGTTTTCTCAAAGTGGGCATGGATACAATCATTTCAAAAGGAAGGTTGGTGTTTTTAGGACAGTCTTCCACAATTCCCACAATCTCTATTTGATCGGAACCATTCATGGTGATTACTTGCCCAATTGGGTTTAACTCACCATAATATTTCTTTGCGATTTTTTCGCTTATAAACATTTTGAAGGGCTCCTTAAGAATATCACCAGAAGCACCATTGATGATTTGAAAATCGAGAACATCAAAGAAGTTCTCGTCGGTATAAAGCACCTGCTTTTCGCGAAATACTTGCAAGTTGCCAAGTGCATCTTTCAATGCGATTTTCTCATCTGTTGGCCCATGCAGTTGTACAACCTTCTCCAGGTCAGGAACAGAACGAACCAATTCATCACCTGTTGGGTAAGCCAAACTGCCTGTGAAATTGGTTACTCCATTATCACCATTGAAGTGACGAACTACGCGGTAGATATTATCTCGATTGGTATGCCAGTTGTCAAATGAGTATTCAAACCGTATGATGGTGATGACAAATAGGCAACTTGCCAATCCGATTCCCAGACCAAAAATGTTGAGCAGCGAATAGGTTTTGTTATTCTTAAAGTTCCTTAGTGCCGTAAGAAAGTAGTTACGAAGCATTCGTTTGGTTTTAGATGTTCGTTAGCTTGATGCCAATGGTTGTGCCATTCATTAAATATATTGATAATCAGTTGCTTAAGGNTATTTATGTGTCATTAATTTGTTTCAATGTGAAACAATCACTTGTTTTATTATGAAACATTTCTTTGGTTTGATATTCTAGTGATTAGTGAATTAGTGATTGGTAGATTGGTGAATTAGTGATAAGTGGATTGGTGGACTGGTGATAGGTGGTAAGTGAATTAGTGATTAGTGGATTGGTGGACTGGTGGACTAGTTTTTAGAGGTTTAATCCGTACAGAAATAAAATGCTATGAGTTCTAAATCTTTAGAGGATCTGGAAGTTTGGAAAAGGGCCAGGAGTTTAAGACAGAAAGTATCTGGAATCGTAAAGGGACTTCCAAAAGAGGAAAAGTACCTCTTGAAAGATCAGATGATTAGATCTTCTAGATCAATTTCTGCCAATATTGCTGAAGGACATGGACGCTTTCACTACCAAGAAAATATCCAATACTGTCGTCAGGCAAGAGGTAGTTTAGTAGAGTTGTTTGATCATTTTACATGTGCCATTGATGAGGAATATATTGATGAAGCAACCTTCAAAGAGTTCTATGAAGATTATCAAATGTTGCATAAAATGATCAACGGTTACATTACCTATCTAGTGAAGCGAAAATCCACTAATTAACTAGTCTACTAATAGTACTTATTAACCAAAATAGAACCAATTAACCAAAGTATGAACAAGGGCCATATACTCATTGTCGACGATGATCCGGATGTACTGCACACCGCGCGATTGGTGCTCAAACGGCATTATGCTCAGGTGACTACTGAAAGTTCACCAGTACGATTAGAGACCATCATCAAGCGTGAGGCAATTGATATTGTGATTCTGGATATGAACTTTAAAGCCGGGGCTACTTCTGGAAATGAAGGGTTGTTTTGGTTGAATAAAATCAAGGAGCTACGTCCGGAAGTCTATGTGATTATGAATACTGCGTATGGCGATATTCAATTGGCTGTTGAGACGATGAAGTTGGGGGCTGTGGATTTTCTAGTGAAACCCTGGGAAAAGGAAAAGCTACTTTCTACTGTCAATACGGTATATCAATTAGCGAAGAGTAATGAGAAAGTCAAAAAGTTGGAAGGTCGTGAGTCTGCGCTCAACAAGGATATTGATTCTGGTTACGGGCATCTTCTGACAGAAAGTAAAGCCATGGATCATGTGCTGAACATGATCGATAAAGTGGCAACCACTGACGCTTCCGTTTTGATTTTGGGGGAGAACGGAACCGGAAAGGAGTTGATTGCGCGGGAGATTCATCGCAGGTCAGAACGAAACAAAGAGCCTCTGATCAAAGTGGATTTGGGTTCGTTGCCAGAGAGTTTATTTGAGTCGGAGCTTTTTGGGCATATGAAAGGCTCCTTTACGGATGCCAAAGAAGACCGACCAGGTCGATTCGAGATAGCCGATGGTGGAACCTTGTTTTTAGATGAGATTGGTAATATTTCCACTCCTATGCAATCCAAAATGCTTTCTGTTTTGCAGAATAGAACGGTTACCAGAGTGGGCTCAAGTCGATCCGTCCCGATAGATGTTCGATTAATCAGTGCTACGAATCAGCCCCTCTATGAAATGATCGAAACGGGAAGTTTTCGTCAGGATTTGCTTTATCGCATCAACACAGTAGAGATTGAGCTGCCGCCCTTACGGGAGCGAAAAGAGGATATTTTGTTATTAGCCAGTCACTTTTTGAAATCCTATGCAGAACGGTATCAGAAGATTGGTTTGAAGATTGAAGAGCGTGCGAAAAAACAGTTGCTCAGCTATCCATGGCCCGGTAATATTCGAGAATTGCAGCATGCCATCGAACGAGCCGTCATCATGTCGGATGGAAGCGTAAGCGCGGAGGATATTTTACCTAACCGTAAAGAAAAAGTGACTACCAGTCAATCGCTGAAAGTGGAAGACGTAGAACGCAATGCCATGGTGAAAGCCATTGAGAAATCTGGAGGCAACCTATCTCAAGCAGCCGAAGAACTTGGAATTGGACGAACTACCTTGTATCGAAAAATGAAAAAATACGGTCTCTGATGTGGAGCTTTAGACTACATATAGTCATTAGAATCCTTCTAACCCTGGGCTTTGGAGCAGCGGCTATCTATTTCTGGATCTACACACCATTTTGGTTGCTGAGCGGATGGATGACACTCTTCTTTGTATTGATGATCTTTAACCTGATTCACTTTACGGAGAGATCGGATCGAGACTTGAGCAACTTCTTGATGGCGATCAGGCAAAGTGACTTTACCAATACCTATCCTCAGGTAGGGAAGAAGACCAAAAACCTATACTATGCCTTCAATCTGATTACGTCAGAATTCATTCGCATCAGAAATGAAAAGGAATCCAATTTTCATTTTCTCAAGACGGTGGTGGAGCACTCAGGCGTGCCTTTGATGGCGTTTGATGTGGCAACGGAGGAAATCAGTTTGATCAATCAGTCATTGAAAGAGCTATTCCATTTACCTCACTTCACAAAGTTGGAATCTCTCGATCGAATTGATTCGAAACTGGTGAAATCTGTGCGTGAATTGGATGTCAATGATCGCTTGCTATCCAAAGTACTGATCAAAGGAGAACTGACCTACTTGTCAATTCAAGCAAGGGAATTGGTGCTTCAAGGAGTACGACACAAAGTGGTTGCTTTTCATGATATCAATTCCGAATTGGATCAAAAGGAAGTGGAATCATGGCAAAAGCTGATCCGTGTGATGACGCATGAGATTAAGAACTCAGTCATTCCTATTTCTACTTTAGCAGAGGTGATCAATGATCTGGTAGTCGCTGATGATGGGACTTCACGCATCAAGGAGCTGGACAATGAAGATGAGGAGGATTTGGTGGTGAGTATGAAAACCATCGAGAAGCGAAGTAAGGGATTAGTCAAGTTCGTTACCAGCTATGGAGATCTGGCCAAAGTACCAAAGCCTCAGCTGGAGCAAGTGGATTTAAAAGAGTTAGTTGCAGACCTGGTAACGTTGGAACACAAAGAGTTGGAACGTGCCGGTACATCCATTGAGTTTTATCCAACTTCTGGTGGGGCAGTTGAGTTGACTATTGATCCGGAAATGATCGAACAAGTAATTATTAATCTCATTAAGAATGCACATGAAGCCTTGAAGGAAAGTCAACAGTCCAGTCCAAAGATCCAGTTGCGACTAAGCAAATATGCCCATGAAGTGGTGCTAACCGTGGAGGATAACGGACCTGGTATGGATCAGGAGACATTGGATCAGGTATTTATTCCATTTTTCACTACCAAAAAGGAAGGTTCGGGTATTGGATTGAGCTACAGCAAGCAGGTGATGCGTGCGCATAAAGGCAACTTGAAAGTACGGTCGAAGTTGGGAGAGGGGACTACCTTTGAGCTGAGATTCTGGAAAGCCCATGAGTGAACCTATTAAGCATCAAAAACAAATCATTGTACAGCCTGCTGATATCGATCAGCTGAACCATGTGAACAACACGGTGTATCTGAAATGGGTGCAAGATATCTCTGAGGAGCATTGGTACAAGCAAACAACACCGGATATACAGGCACAGTATGTTTGGATGGTGCTGGAGCATCACATCAAGTACAAAAAGCAAGCGATGCTGGGTGATGAGATCACGGCAGTGACTTATGTCCATGAGATGACCGGAGTTCGTAGCATTCGACATGTGGAGTTTTACAAAGATGATCAGTTACTAGTAGAGTGCCACTCGCACTGGTGCATGCTAGATGCTGAATTATTAAGACCAAAGCGAGTTCCTGAGGACTTGAAGGAGTTGTTTAGAGAGGGTTGAATTATCTGCAATTTTTTCCGTTTTACCCCATCCCTAAAGGGAGCCGGAAAATAAGGATGGCATCACCTTCCCTTTAGGGTTAGGGTAGTGGTGATGCAAGATAATCTCTTGTTTTGAACGTCATTCCACGGAGTAGCGAACGAAGTGAGTGGATACCGGGAATCTCATGATATTTATTTGATGATATAATCAGCTATATGTGATTCCTGCCCTGCCTACCGGCAGGCAGGCTTCGCAGGAATGACGACTGATTCTAAGTTTGAAATACATGGGTATACTTTACTCTCAGATCTTCTTTTCTTCTACTTTGTCTTGAAACAAAGTAGAGCAAAATTCAAAGCTGCGCGCCCCGGGCAGCATTCATTTTTTAACGGTCTCAAAGTACCAAAATCAGGAAAGAAATAAACTCGTCTATATAAATCAACTGGATAGATTAGATCTGCAACGACTCAAACAGTATTTCTTTCTCATCTGATTTTGAAACTTTTTAACCTAAAATGAATAAGGCCGATCCTTTTTTGTCATGTTAACAAGGAGGTCTTTTACATCTTGTGATTCCTGCCTGCTTCAGCAGGCAGGAATTGCATGAATGACAATCGAAACTCATTTTGCATCAATTAATTCTGTATAGAATCCCTTTAATAGATCACTGTCTTCACTTTCCAATTTCATCAAAATGGTTTCAGATATATAGGTCGATTCTTCTTTTAAGAGATGGATTAAAACGAGGTTTTCAGTCTCGTTTATTAGTTCTTCTATCTCATTCACATAGGACTTTTGAACTGACAAAGGCACATTTGATATGTGATTTTTTAATACTTGATCGCCTAACCATCGAAGAATGCTGGCAGTAGTTGAGGTGTTGTTTTTGATGTCATAAGCAATCATTCTCTCTAACCGCTGTTGATTTAATAGCCCTTTTATGCTCTTATTTTGCAGTTCCTCCAGACTCTCCAAATAAGAGATTTCATTGCTAAGCTCTTCTATTTGGCGATTGTAGAGCCAATCAGTATTGTTAAACAAGTTAGAAGCAAGAAAGTCCATTATTTGATCGGTGCATTTCGTCTCAGTAGTTTTTACAGAAAACTCAGTATCTGCAAATCTTGTTATTCGACCTCCTGCCTGCATGATTACGGTCCTGTAAATACCATTTAGTCGGTTAATAATTGTTTGGTAGCGACTGATAGCAATTGCCGGATCATTGTTTTCAGGTAGTGACCAATCCATGAGATTCGCCATGATTTTCTTAAGGTTTTTCAGAGCATAGGAACCGCTAAGAAACGGATCATCTCCTAGATCTCCTGTTAGATTTGTCGGGTCTATTGCTGTAGGATATTCCTGTTCCATGTAGGACAATGACGTATCACTTAATCGCTCATTTATTTCATTATTGTTGAAAGCAACCTCCATCTCAGTGGTAGAAGATGGACGTAGGTATCTGTAAGCGTATTCAATTGCCCAATAATCATAAGGTCCGATACTTCTTGTTAAGGGAAGAGGCATATCCTCTGGTTGTGCGATAAAATTGTAGGATGCATAATCCATGATGGACGGAGAAAGAGCATGTTGGTTGAGGAATGTTTGGGAGCGTAACGAATCTGTAGGATAGGCCGAACTCGCAATCATATTGTGTCCCAGTCCTAAGGCGTGCCCCATTTCATGGGCCATGGTTTCTCTCATAATTTTACCAAATACAGTCTCCGGTAAAATGGGGTTTCTTGCTGAAGGATCAACTGCAGCTGTATTTACAAAGTATTCATCGTTAATGATGGAAAAATAGTTTTGATACCATGTGAGAGTGCCATTAAGTATTTCTCCAGTTCTTGGATCGGAGACATAATTGCCCTGAGCATCTTTAATTTCAGAAGCTACCCATCGAATCATGTTGTAATTTGGATCATTATCATCCCAGGTAGCGTCTTCAGGTTTATTATGTACTTCAATGGCATTTTTAAAACCATTTTTTTCAAAAACTGGAAGCCAGTCCAAAATTCCTTGTTTGATGTACGGTCTCCATTTGAGTGGTACATTTTCATCAAAATAGAATACGATCGGTTGTTTTGGATCACTGAGGAGACCACTAAAATAGGCTGCTGTATCAACAGGTTCCAGGCGCCATTTTTCCAGAAAATTCTTGTCTTCAATAAATGCTTTATCACTACTATACTTTTGATGAGATAAATAAAAATTACCAACCCTTGGATCCCACTTCCTGGGTTTCATAGGCGTGTTTGGGAGTTTTCTAAAGACTAGTAATTGCTCAACAGAAACATAGTCGGAATGATGTCCTGGTATTGATTTACCTGCGGTGTAGTTCAGCGTTCTGGATATTTGGAAACTTTGGGCATTTTTTGCGGTGTGATTGACTCGAATGCTGTTAGACGCAAGTGGTGTCAGCTCATATTTATTGATTCTACTTTGACTAACAGGCGATAATAATCTGGTGTCTCTCTCAAACCAGTTTTTAGCAATGGTTACACTAATCTGAGATGAAGAACTAATAGGGATGTATGCGATGATTGGGTCAAAGTGATTCTTTGCAACTGAGCCCGTGATAATGTCTGATTCATTAGAATGAATCTGATACTGATGTTGTATGATTTTAATGTGTTGTTCCTCGATTTCTAATTGAATCATAGCGGAATAATCGACATCCATTCCTGAGCTACCATAGTAATAAAGTTTGTTGGGATAGCCGGATATTCTATTAATCAATAGCAGCGGTTGATTGAAGAACTCTTTTGGAATCTCTAAATAATCTTGATCAGTGGTTGTTTCTTTTGACCTTTTAGTCTGTGCATGGTTGGTGAAAACTACTATTGTTAAAAGCAGTAAAACAATAACCGTTTTTGATTTTGTGATGGTCATTCTTCATGATATTTTAATGTCCTACAATGAGCCATGATAAGGACAGGAGGAACAGCTCAGGGTTGCATTTGGAGTATTAACTTATTTGTAGGAGTTACAAGATGTGATTCCAGTTTACCAGCAACTGAGAAACTTTACTTTCTGTCATTCCGCGGAGTAGCGAACGAAGTGAGTGGATGCCGGGGAATCTCATGATATTTCTCTTCCTACTTTTCCATCGATGAAAAGTATCGCAACGGCGAACCGTCAAAAATCTAGGGCTGTGTTTATTTATTAACGCTTTATCAAGCTTAAAATCAGGAAATAAAAGAACTCATGCTGACAAAAAGGTCAGCATTCAAACAGCTTTTATTTCTGACTGATTTTACCACTTTCAAAGCTAAAATAAACAAGGCCCGTCCTGTGTCTTTTCAATCTCTAGCTAAAATGAATAAGGCCGGTCTTCTAAAAAGTTTTTGCGAATTATGAAGTGTTAAATGATTGGAAGGCAATATCGAAGAGTTTGGTTGAGGTAATGTCTTAAATCTTTAAAGAACTCACCCCCAGCCCCTGACTGGCCGTCCGCCTCATTAAAGAGAGGGGAGTTATAGGATTAACATATTTCATCAAAATACCATCAGGGGTGAGTTGGGTAGAAAGCAAGTCCATCCTATGTCTTGTCGTCGGAAAATAAGGATGGCATCACCTTCCCTTTAGGGCTAGGGTAATGGTGATGCGAGACGATCTTTTATTTTGTATGTCATTCCCCGGAGTAGCGAACGAAGTAAGTGGATACCGGGGAATCTCATGATGTTTACTTACTGATTTTATCAGCTATATGCGATTCCTGCCCTGCCACGGCATGCAGGCTTCGCAAGAATGACGTGCTGATTCTAAGTTTGAAATACATGGGTATACTTTACTCTCCGATCTTCTTTTTCTTATAACTAAGTAGAGCAAAATTCAGGAAAAGCTTCATGCAATATTTTCCGTTTTACCCCATCCCTAAAGGGAGCCAGAAAATAAGGATGGCATCACCTTCCCTTTAGGGCTAGGGTAATGGTGATGCGAGACGATCTTTTATTTTGTATGTCATTCCACGGAGTAG
>PBTY01000072.1 GCA_002729235.1 Rickettsiales bacterium
AAGAATAATGAGACACGGAAAGAAATTTAATCATCTTGGAAGAACGGCATCTCACAGAAACGCGATGCTTTCAAATATGGCTTCTTCTTTGATTCTTCATAAGAGAATCAACACGACAGTAGCTAAAGCAAAAGCTTTAAGAAAGTATGTGGAGCCTTTGATCACAAAAGCAAAGGATGATACTACTCACTCTAGAAGAATTGCTTTCTCTTATCTTCAAGATAAAGAATCTGTGACTGAATTGTTCGGTCCAATTGCTGAGAAAGTAGCTGCAAGACCAGGTGGATACACCAGAATCATTAAAACTGGAATCAGATTAGGTGATAACGCTGAGATGTGTATGGTTGAGCTAGTAGACTTCAACGAACTATTACTTCAGGATTCTGATGCTTCTAAAGCTAAAACTAGAAGATCAAGAAGAGGTGGTAAGAAGAAAGAAGAAACTGCTGAGGCAGCACCAAAAGCAGAAGCAGCTGTTGAAGAAGCAGTGGTAGTTGAGGAGTCGGCACAAGAAGCTGCTCCAGAAGTAGAGGCAGAAGCAGCTCCTGCAGAGGAAGCAGCGGAAGAGCCAAAAGCTGATGATACAACTGAATCTGAAGAAGATACTAAGAAAGGTGAATAACCAATTATACAATATTTAATGAAAAAGGGATTGAGTGACGACTCAATCCCTTTTTTTATGTCTTAATTCTGAGTGATAATTTCTTATTTTTGCCTTCCATGAAGCAACCTGAGAGAAACAAAGCAATTTTATTATTAGAAGACGGTACCGTATATGAAGGGTACTCGATTGGAAAGTCCGGTACATCTGGTGGAGAGATTTGTTTTAACACTGGTATGACTGGTTATCAGGAGATCTATACAGATCCTTCTTATTATGGTCAAATAATCGTAAATACCACAGCTCACATTGGTAACTACGGTGTTCATGTGGATGAAGACGAGTCAGAGCATCCAATGATCAAAGGATTGGTTGTAAACGACTTTACACATCAGTTTAGTAGAAATACGGCTACTGAAGGTTTGCATGAATACCTGGATCGACACAATACTGTTGGAATCGCAGGGCTGGATACTCGTAAATTGGTACGATATATCCGAAAGGCGGGCGCGATGAATGCCATCATTTCATCTGAAATTTTCGACATTGATGAATTAAAGAAAGAGCTAGAGAATGTTCCAAATATGGAGTCTCTTGAACTTTCAAGTGTTGTTACCACCAAAGAGGTCTACGAGGTAGGTGCGGATAATGACGGAATGAAAATCGCGGTTCTTGATTTTGGTATCAAAAGATCTATTCTGAAGAACTTCGAAAAAAGAAACTGTCATTGCAAGGTATTTCCAGCTAAGACTTCATTCGCAGAAATGGAGAAATGGGCTCCTGATGGTTACTTCCTTTCTAATGGACCTGGTGATCCGGCAGCCATGAATTATGCAGTGGATACTGTAAAAGAGATATTAGCTCAGGACAAACCTCTGTTTGGTATTTGTCTTGGTAATCAATTATTGGCAAGAGCTGTTGATATTGATACATTTAAAATGCACCATGGGCATAGAGGACTTAATCACCCGGTGAAAAACCTAAATACCGGACGAAGTGAAATAACTTCTCAAAATCATGGATTTGCAGTGAAGATGGACTCTCTAAAGTCATCTGCTTCTGCTGAATTAACCCATCTCGATTTAAATGATGATACTGTTGAAGGCTTAAAATTAACAAAGAAGCCTGCTTTTTCTGTTCAGTATCACCCGGAATCATCTCCTGGACCCCATGATTCCACCTATCTATTTGACGATTTTATACAACTAATTAATGATCAGAAATCATGAGTATTATTGAAAGCGTACACGCAAGACAGATTTTAGACTCAAGAGGTAATCCTACTATTGAAGTAGATGTAGTAACTGAGAACGGCTTTGTTGGTCGTGCTGCAGTTCCTTCAGGAGCTTCTACAGGTGAAAATGAAGCAGTAGAGCTTAGAGACGGAGATAAGTCTAAATACCTGGGTAAGGGTGTACTAAAAGCGGTTGCTAACGTAAATGACATTATCGCTCCAGAAATCGTTGGAGCTTCTGTGTTTGAGCAGAAAATGATTGACGAAATCATGATTGATCTTGATGGAACTCCAACAAAAGCAAAGCTTGGTGCTAATGCTATTCTTGGTGTTTCTTTGGCAGTTGCAAAGGCAGGTGCACAAGAATCAGGACAATCTTTGTTTAGATATCTTGGTGGAGTTAACGCACACGTGTTGCCAGTACCAATGATGAACATCATCAATGGTGGATCCCACTCTGATGCCCCTATCGCATTCCAGGAGTTCATGATTCGTCCTGTAGGTGCTCCTACATTTAGCGAAGCATTGAGAATGGGTGCTGAGGTATTCCATAACCTTAAAAGCATCATCAAAGAGAAAGGTTTGAGTACAGCAGTAGGAGATGAAGGTGGATTTGCTCCAAACTTCTCTGGTGGTACTGAAGAGGCTCTTGACAGTGTATTGAAAGCAATTGATAAAGCTGGTTACAAAGCTGGTTCTGATATCACTATTGCAATGGACTGTGCTTCTTCTGAGTTCTACGAAGATGGTAAATACAACTATGCTAAGTTTGAAGGCGAAGGTGGCCAGGTAAGAACTAGAGAAGAGCAAGTTGATTACTTAGCATCTTTGGTTGAGAAATATCCTATCGATAGTATCGAGGATGGATGTGATGAGAACGACTGGGAAGGCTGGAAACTTCTTACTGAAAAAATTGGTGATAAGTGCCAATTAGTAGGTGATGACCTTTTGGTAACTAACGTTAAGTTCCTTGCTAAGGGTATCAAAGAGAAAGCGGCCAACTCTATTTTGATCAAAGTAAACCAAATCGGTTCTTTGACTGAGACTCTTGCTGCAATTGAAATGGCTCACAAAGCAGGATGGACTGCCGTAGTTTCACACAGATCTGGAGAGACAGAAGATAGCACCATTGCTGATATCGCTGTAGCTACAAATGCTGGTCAGATCAAAACTGGATCTATGTCTAGATCTGATAGAATGGCTAAATACAACCAATTGCTTCGAATTGAAGAAGAATTGGGCGAATCAGCTGTTTATCCTTCAGCAGAATAATATTGACATATTGTCAACGTTAAAAACCATCCGTCAGCTGACGGATGGTTTTTGTTTTATAGAGGGTCTGTGATCTTTGAATAATTATATTTCGTATCTTTAAGTCCATTATGAAGCAATTCTTTCAAAAAGTACCTCCTATTTTCAAGAACTTCTATTTCTTGTCTTCGTTATTCTTTTTGGTTTGGATGCTGTTTTTTGACTCAAATGATCTTATTTCTCAGATAAAGCTTTCGAATAAGCAACAAGAACTCGAAAATGCTAAAGAGTTTTACGAGAGTAAGATTTTAGAGGTGAAAAATGATCGCGAGGCGTTGTTGAGCAATGATGAGTTGTTGGAAAAGCTTGCTCGTGAAAAGTATCTAATGAAAAAAGAGTCAGAAGATATTTACATAATAGAAGAAGAATGAACACTCGATCTGTGATTTTGGTCCTACTAATGCTAGTAGGTGTTGCCGCAGTTCATGCTCAATACAGAGCACCTAAATCAAAAAGCTACAGTAAGTCCAACTCAAATTTTACTGATAGAATTTATTTCGGTGGAGGTGGTGGTTTGAGTGGAGGTAGCCAGTATCTCAATATATCCGTCTCCCCGCTTGTGGGTTATAAAATCACTGAGTCCTTTTCCTCTGGTCTTCAATTGAGTTATCAATATGTGCGATTCACTAATGCATCAGCTAATAATTTTGGTGGTGGTCCTTTCGCCAATTATGTGATAGCCAATAAATTCATGATATATACCCAATATGAATATATGAGCTATGAATTGCTCAATGGTTTTGGGGAAAAATTCAGATTTAATGGGCGAAGTTGGTTTGCAGGGATAGGCTGGAATTCACCAATAAATGATAACGTATCCTTCCAGGTGCTAGCGCTTTATGACTTGATCTATGGTACCGGCGAGAATTCTCCTTACAGTCAACCCTGGCAGTTCAGGATGGGAATTGTAGCTGGATTTTAATCAGCAAAAAGTCTGGCTAACCTGATTGTTTCGTAATCTACCTGACCATTTAAAGCCCCATGGATATAGCCTAGTTTTATTTTTCCATCTTTATCATAGAATTCTTCATTACCCTGAGCTTTTAGTCGAGTGATAACCTTGTTTACCTTTTCAAGACTTTTCTTGTCAGGTTCGTATTTAGTCAAGTTCAGATCTGGGTCTTTCTTTTTCAGTTCTTCCAAATGATTAACNATTGTACCTAGAGACAAATCTCTCTCGAAAGCGATTTCATCCAGGCCTTTACCGGCTTGAACCATTTCTAATGTCTTTTGATAAGTGCTGGTCTTTTTAGGTTTTTCGTAATACTCTTGTATGCGTTCCTTATTGCCTTCGATGATTACCGGATCATTCGTGCCTCCACACCTCTCTATGAACGTATTAAAACGCTTCTCACGCTCTTGTTCTGGAAATACATTAATCCAGTCTTCACTTTCTTCGGAGAGCTCCTGAAAGCGTTTATCAGCCTTCACAGCCAATGGATCCAAAGCAAGAGAAACTCTGTTGATCCCCTTTAAATTAAGGCCCTCCCAAGTCTTTAATCGTGATAATGCTACATAGCCTTGTCCTGCTTCGAATGTTTTGGATAAGTCCATCTCAGCGGCGTCGAGAGTCATTCCCTGACTTTTATGCACTGTGATGGCCCATGCGAGTCGCAGTGGAATTTGCTTATAGGAAGCTAAAATGGTTTCTTTTTCATCAGAGACTGTCCACTCCTCTGGTTTAGCCAGGACCTTTTTCCCTTCATCAAGCTCCACAATTGGGAAGTTTTCATCATCATCAAATCCAACGATGGTTCCTAAGGAGCCATTGAAGAAACCTTTTTCAGGATTGTTTTTGACGAACATGACGCGAGCTTCTTTTTTCAATTCGAGAGCTGGTGCTGCTAGAACAGATGATTTAAGTCCTTCTAAAATATTGGACTTACCCTTTGTTTCGGCATAGAATGTCCTCAAAGGGTAGGTATTCTCTTTTAATTTCTTGCTATTCATCTCATCTACATCTGCATTGTGCGTGTAGAGCCGAATTGCTTCATGGTCATTAATTTCTTCTTCGAGTTTTTCTCTTATTCTCTCAAGGCTATCATCTGATACATCCTGAGACCTGATTTCGGAAAGAATAAAGCTCAACGTATCTCTTCCCTGACGGTACTGTTGGGTCAGATAACAAATTTTCAAGTTGGCTTCCACCCAAACTGGAGCCATGAATGCGAACTTCTCGCGGTTGCTCATGACTTCTTTTGATACTGGTGGTAGCTGATAGAAATCTCCTGATAAAATTACCTGAGCTCCGCCGAAAGCCTCCTGATTGGATCGAAAGTGTTTCATGATGGCATTGATGCCCATCAGAATTTTACCAGATAGCATTGACACCTCGTCGATGACCAGAACATGTGTATTTCTTATTCGTGAGACGGTCTGTCGGTTTTTACCAATCTGTTCTAGTTCTTTCGGCCCGATTTGTTCGCGAATGCCAATGCCTGACCAGGAGTGAATCGTTTGACCACCAATGTGTGTCGCTGCAATACCTGTGGATGCAGTGATTGCAACCGGAACCTCTCTCTGTCGGAGATATTCAATGTATTGGTTCAATAGATAGGTTTTACCTGTACCAGCGGATCCAGTCAGATAAACGTTCTGACCAGCCTTCAATATTGAAAGTGCTGTTTCTTGATCCATACAAGAAAATTAAGAAGGAAACTCTACTTCGTAGCGATCTGCCAATGATTTTAAATCCTCAACCACTGGATCTAGCAATGGAATACCAGATTTTCTTCTTTCAAGTTCAAGTTTTCTTTCTGGATCTCCCGGTATCAAAACATCGTGTCCTTGCATTACCGGTTCAGCATTTCGGAATCTACCAATCCAATTGTCCATATGTGATTTGAACTCACCAGCAGGTCTAAAGCCATCAATACGCATAGCTCCAAAGAAATGACCGATTCCTTTTCCTACTGGATCTGAGGCAGGTTCCATAAATGCAACAAATGGAGGAACCCAAGGACCATAGTTGGCACCTGAAAGAACTGCAGAAAATATATCTACAACAGAGGAAAGTCCATACCCCTTGTGTGAACCGTGCTCTCTATCCCCTCCCAGAGGTAACAAAGCGCCACCATTCTTAACACCATAAGGATCAGTAGTAACTTCACCTTCAGCATCCTGTATCCATCCAGTTGGAGCTGTTTTATTCTTTCTTTGTAGAATTTCAAGCTTACCATTTGCCGCTGTTGTGGTTGCCATATCCAGAACAAATGGGGGTTCCTTATCTGCCGGAATTGCAACTGCAATTGGGTTAGTTCCTAAAAGTCTTTCTTTGCTGAATGTTGGTGCAACGAGCGGACTGGCGTTGGTCATGGAGATACCAATGCAATCATCCTTCAATGCTAGCATGGAATGATATCCAGCAATACCGAAGTGATTGGAATTTCTAACTGAAACCCAGCCTGATCCAACTTTATTAGCTTTTTCAATAGCTAATTTCATCGCTTGTGGGCCAACTACAAGGCCTAAACCACTATCTCCATCCAATACGGCAGTACTTGGAGTCTCATGTATGATGCGCGTTTCAGGTTTTGTGTTTACTCTACCTTTATCAATCAATCTAACGTAACCAACAAGTCTGGCTACACCATGAGAGTCAACTCCTCTTAAATCTGCACTTATTAGTACTTCTGATGCAAGTCTGGCATCCTTTTCGGAGCATCCTGCAGCTTGTAGAATTGATTTTGTGAATTGGAATAATTGATCGTGCGCTACTGTCATTCTGCCTTTTGATTTAGTCAAAAACCTCTATGTAGACTCAAAGTCTCATATGGCAAATAAGTGAAGAAATATTGACTTTGAGGGTCTTCCTTTTCTAAAGTTTTTTTGATAAGGTATTATAAAGTTTCCTCTTTTTTCAACGTATAGAGTGTGTTTAAAAGTACACCTTCTTTCAAGGCATAGGCAGAAACTCTAATATTAGTTAATTCTAATTTATGAATGATGTAGTTGACAAGCTCACAGGCCACTACAATCATGTCTACTCTTAAGGGAATCATACCGGGAATGGCAAGTCGCTCTTCCCGACCTTTAATGATCATTTCATGATAAATCTCCATAAAAGCATCAATGGTCAATGGATATTCAGTAGCATCCTTTTCACGCTCCACATTAGCTTTCAAAGAATAGATATCGCTGAGTGTATCAAATGTTCCAGAAGATCCTATTAATGTTTTTGGTGAGAATTGGCTACAAGCGTCAAATAATTCTTGAAGATTAGATTCAAGATACTCAATCAAGGCTACTTTGTCTTCCTGGATCATCGGATCATGCTTATGGAATTTCTCCACCATTCGCTGACCTCCAATTTCGAAGCTTTGCCTCCAAAGAATTTCTCGAGTTGTGCCAATAACAAACTCGATACTACCTCCACCAATGTCCATTATAAGGCTTGGTTGATCTCCAATTTTGAGCGCCTTATTTACACCGTAATAAATGTACTCAGCTTCCTGGATTCCAGAGATAATCCGTGTTTGGATTCCTGTTTCCTCCTTAATGAGGGCAACGAGTCCTTTTCCGTTTTGAGCATTTCGAATAGCACTGGTAGCAGTTGCAAATACTTGCTCTACTTGCTCTTCTTCGATGACTTCTTTGAATTTNGTAAGTGTTTTTAGTGCACGGTCAATAGCGTCATCCGTGATCATACCATGATTGATGCCCTTTTCGCCTATTTTCACAGCAGTTTTCTCCCTGTAGATGATTTTGAAATCATCTTTCTCCACTTCCACGATGATAAGGTGGAAAGTGTTCGTACCCATATCAATTACTGCGACCTTCATGGCATGCCAAATTTCAGGGCGCAAGATAGCATAAAGTGCATACACTCACCCTGTTATTTATCATATAACACCTAATAAGTCCATATCGTCTCATGATGAAAAACATTTTTTAATACAACCAGTGCTTTTTAACTTACCGGTCAGTATAAAAATCGACCTGAAACACCCAAAATTATGAGTTCAGAAAAGCCAAAAACCGCCTCATTTGTTAAGACTACCCAGGAAAAAATCAAGGAGCTGGAGCAAATGAATTCCGAGGCATTGCTCGGAGGTGGGCAAGCAAGAATAGATAAGCAACATGAGAAAGGAAAGTTAACTGCAAGAGAGCGAATTGACTTGCTAGTTGATCCGGGTTCATTTCAGGAGATTGGAAAATTTGTGGTGCAGAGAGGTAAGGATTTTGGATTAGACAAAGAACGGATTCTTGGTGATGGAGTAATCACTGGATATGGAACCGTAGATGGTCGACTTGTTTACGTTTTTAGTCAGGACTTCACAGTGTATGGAGGTTCATTGTCTGAAACTATGGCGGAGAAGATTGTTAAGATCATGGATATGGCCATGAAGAATGGTGCACCGATCATTGGTTTAAATGACTCAGGAGGTGCAAGAATCCAGGAAGGCGTTGTATCGCTAGGAGGATATGCGGATATTTTCTACAGAAACACCAGAGCATCTGGAGTAGTACCTCAGATATCGGCAATTATGGGTCCATGTGCTGGAGGAGCTGTTTATTCCCCTGCGATCACCGATTATATTTTCATGGTAGAGAAAACCAGCTACATGTTTGTAACTGGGCCTAACGTGGTAAAAACGGTGACACAGGAAGATGTGACCTCTGAGGAATTGGGCGGAGCAAGTGCGCATAGTACCAAGAGTGGTGTCACACACTTTACTTCAAAAAACGAGGCTGCCTGCATTCTGGATATCAAACGACTTCTTAGTTACATACCGAGCAATTGTGAGGAAGAGCCTCCTATGCTGCCGTATGAAATCAATGGGGATGAAGTTAGAATGGAGTTGGATNAGATTCTTCCAGATAACCCTAACCAGCCATATGATATGAAGGATGTTATCAATGGAATCATTGATAAAGGATCCTTTTTCGAGGTGCATAAAAACTATGCTGACAATATTGTTGTTGGGTTCAGTAGGATAGCGGGAAGAAGTGTGGGGATCGTGGCCAATCAACCGATGAGTCTTGCTGGAGTACTGGATAATGAAAGCAGTAAAAAGGCGGCTCGATTCGTGAGATTTTGTGATGCTTACAATATTCCATTGTTGGTTTTGGTAGATGTGCCAGGCTTCTTACCAGGAACAGATCAAGAGTGGCATGGAATTATATCTAATGGAGCTAAATTGCTTTATGCATTTAGTGAGGCCACCGTTCCTAGAATTTCTGTGATTACCAGAAAGGCTTATGGTGGAGCTTATGATGTAATGAATTCTAAACACATTGGTTCCGACATGAACTTTGCATGGCCAACGGCAGAAATCGCTGTGATGGGAGCCCAAGGCGCTTCTGAGATTATCTTCAAGAAAGAGATTTCAAAAGCAGAAGATCCAAATCAGAAACTTCAGGAGAAAATTGACGAGTACACTGTTAAGTTTGCAAATCCTTACAAGGCAGCGGAGCGAGGATTTATTGATGAAGTGATGTTGCCCCACAATACCAGAGCGAAATTGATTAGAGCATTTAAAATGCTAGAAAACAAAGTGGACAAAATGCCAAGACGTAAGCATGGTAATATTCCACTTTAATAAAGAAGAACTGAGATAGATATATGGATACGAAGAGTAGAGATTTTCTTTTTAAATATTTGAATAATGCTTCACCAACTGGTTTTGAATCTAGTGGTCAGGCGATTTGGTTGGATTATGTAAAGCCATTTACAGACAGTTATTTTACTGATACATACGGTACAGCTGTTGCGGTTATTAATCCAGAAGCCAAATACAAAGTGGTTATAGAGGCTCATGCTGATGAAATCAGTTGGTTTGTGAACTATATCACAGAACAGGGCTATATCTACGTTGTTAGAAATGGTGGATCGGATCATCAAATCGCGCCTTCTAAGCGTGTAAATATTCATACGAAAAAAGGAATAGTTAAGGGGATATTTGGATGGCCGGCAATCCATGTTCGTGATAAGGCTAAGGAGGAAACGCCTAGTCTGAAGAATATTTTCATAGACGTTGGAGCTAGTTCCAAGCAAGAAGTAGAAGAGATGGGTATCCATGTAGGGACTGTCATCACATTTGATGACGAGTTGATGGAACTCAATGAGAAATATTTGGTCGGCCGTGCTCTGGATAACCGAATCGGTGGATTCATGATCGCCGAGGTAGCTCGTAGAATCAAAGNGAACAACATTGATTTGCCATTTGGGTTGTATGTAGTGAATGCTGTACAGGAGGAAATTGGATTGCGCGGAGCAGAGATGATTGCACATCGCATCAAACCTGATTTGGCTATCGTCACTGACGTGACTCATGATACGAACTCTCCAATGTATGATAAAATCACAAGTGGTGATATCAGTTTGGGTAGCGGTCCTGCTGTTTGTTATGGTCCTGCTGTTCAAAACAATGTGTTGGATATGATCATTGGTGTGGCCGAGGAAAAGAGTATTCCTTTCCAAAGACGTGCTTCGTCCAGATCAACAGGCACTGACACAGATGCATTTGCTTACAGCAATGAAGGCGTAGCATCTGCACTAATTTCTATTCCATTGAAATACATGCATACCACTGTAGAAATGTGTGCAAAGGACGATTTAGAAAAAACCATCCAACTGATTTACGAGACTGTGATTCAAGTGAAAGACGGTCAGGATTTCAGATACATTAAATGAAAAAGTTTTTAGACCAGATGGGCAGGAAAGTTGAAATCAACTTTCCTGTTGATCGGGTTATTTCGTTAGTGCCATCCATTACGGAGTTTCTGATTGACTTAGGGGTTAATGTGGTCGGAAGAACCAAGTTCTGTGTTCATCCAGAGAATCGAGTGGCAGATATAGCCGTCATTGGCGGAACCAAGCAGGTTCGCATGGATGACATTCAAGCTTTGAATCCAGATCTAATTATTGGTAATAAAGAAGAGAATACGGAAGAGGATATTCTTCTATTAGNAAAAGATTATCCTGTTTGGATGTCTGATATTAACTCACTTGCAGATGCCGAACGAATGATGAAAATGCTTGGGCATTTGTTTGGTGAGTCACATCGTTCGGAGCATTTTATTGCCAGATTGCGCATGAGGCAGCACGGGTTGAAAGCTAGCTATCAAGGCAGAGCTTTGTATCTAATCTGGCAAAATCCGTGGATGGCTGCAGGTCGTAATACTTACATACATGATTTTATGACACTCCTGGGATATAAGAATGTCATAGAGGATGATCGATATCCGACACTAGCTACTCCGAAAAAGTTACAGATATTAAATCCACAGCACGTTTTGCTTAGTTCAGAGCCATTTCCTTTTAAGATAGAGCATGTCACTGAACTAAAGCAGATTCTACCAAATGCGGAAATTAGAATAGTAGACGGTGAAATCTACAGTTGGTATGGTACACGCCTGTTGAACTGTGAATTACAGCTTGGCTATAATTTCTAAGTGCTCACCACTGGCTAAAAATGCTACTGCTACAGCAGCTACTGCTACCAATGTTAAAGTTTTTATCTGACGTAAAGATCTCTTGCTCATATAGTTGGTGGTAATTGGTTGATAAAAGATTTAAAGTAAATATATCAAACCACACCGGATTATGCCTTAAGATCTCGACGAGTGAGAATAAATTGGATACCAGCGAGGTAAATCACTAGCCAACCGGTACTTATGACAAGTGCGCTAATCGGGATGTTGTCCTCAATTTCTCTGAAAATGTACTTTGGAAACGGAACAGGGATTAGGTCGTTTAATGCATGAATTGGTAAGAATGGCACAATATGTGGCCAGAATCCATTTTTCATGAAAGGAGCTTCTGTCATTATTACTCCTGCAATCGGCTCGAACATTAAAGTGTATAGTGTTAGAGCAATGATTACGAATCCTGCTTTTTTGATAATTAGCGACAAAAGCATGGCCAGGGTACAGAAAATAACAATGTCATACCAATAGGCAAATACGAACTCCATTTCATCAAAGATGAAGGATGCTCCCCATACATGAGAATACAATGCTCCGTTGATTAGTCCAGATACAAATAGGAACATTGTGCTGACAAGCGCAAGACTAGCTATGAGTAAAAGTTTGCCAAGTAAGTATTCTCTCTTGCTAATTCCGTCAATAATGTTTTGGCGCAGGGTGTTGTAGGACTGATCGTTATTGACGGAAATGATCACAATAAATGCCAATAGGATTTTCAAGAAAGTGGCCAAATAAGTGATGTTCTGCCAGATATCAGGAAAATCATAGATAGGAAGTATGGTAGGGTCAATGCCATCAAAGTCTGCCCCTTGATTCTTTAGGTATTCCAGAAAGAATGTTCCTCCGAAGCAGATAATAATTAGTGCAACGGAATACATTCCCACCAATACCCAGAAGGTCCTGTAATTCCTGATTTTTAGCCATTCTAATTTGAGTGCTCTGATCATTTCTCTTCTAGTATTTTTAGGAATTCCTGTTCTAGTGATTTGTTTCTTGTGACTACTTTCTTGAGTGTGATACCTTTTTCAAAACAGTATTTATTGATTTCCTCGCTGGTCACTCCTTCTTTCGTTTTGAGAACTATTTGATGGATTTCTTTCTGAATAGAGTCAATTCCATCGAACCTCTCCAGATGTGTTTTTAGTGATTCGATATCTGTGGCACTGACTTCTATTTCATTAGTCTCTCCTAAAATGTCTTCAACAGAACCTTCATGTAGTTTTACTCCCTTTCTAAGAACACAGAAGTGAGTGCATACTTTCTGCACCTCATCCAGAAGGTGACTTGCTAATAATATGGTTTTTCCATTGGCGGCTATGTCTCGAATCAGGGTTCTGATTTCTGCAATACCTTGCGGGTCTAAACCATTAGTAGGTTCATCCAGAATCAATACGGGAGGATCAGCCAATAATGCTGCGGCTATCGAAAGGCGTTGTTTCATTCCCAAACTATAGGTCTTGAATTTATCATGTTTCCTTTCGGTGAGTCCTACTTGCTCAATAACCGTGTCTATCCTTGAAAAAGGAGTTTCTTTGATGTGGGCAGTGATTCGTAGGTTTTGTACGGCAGTTAGGTAAGGATAGAAGCATGGCGTTTCTAGAATTGCCCCTATTTGCTTTCTGGCAGCAATCGGAGCCATACCTTCAAACCAGCTATAGCTACCGCTTGTAGAAGCCACCACGTCTAGAATCATTCCCAGAGTTGTGGTTTTACCACTACCATTTGGGCCAAGAATGCCGTAAACCTGTCCTTTTTTGATGTTAAGGTTCAGGTTCTGAACGGCTTTAAGTTTGCCGTAGTTTTTGGAGAGTCCTTTTATCTCGAGTACGTCTGTCAAAATGATAAGTCCTTAAAGTCAAACAAATCCAACATGTCCATATCGTTCATGTTTTGTAAAAGTGTAGGGATTTTCTGCCAGGGGATGTTTCCGCGAAGGTAGAATGCGACAACAACTTCGCCTTTTTGATCAAAGTATCCGACATATTGCTGTTCCTTCCCTTCTTTGCCCAGGATACTCATATTCATAGAGCCTCCGAAGATGGTGGCGTATTCATCAAATCCCTCGGCCAGATAATCGTCCGCAAGTAGTCTGTACGATTTATCCGCTCTGGTGGCACTATCCATTGTATAGATAAGTAGTTTATCTACACCATTTACGAGTTGATTGTAATCCTTATTTTGCTTCAGATTAACCATGCGTAAAGTAGAAGGATAGAAGCAGTATTTTCTGTCCCGTTTCGTTTCTGCATGTTTTTTAATGATGAATTCTTGCGCAAAAAGGGGCTGATAGCTCAGCCCCAAAGTAAGGATTAGTATGGTTAGATACTTAGTTACCTTCATTGATCTTACTTAGGTTTTCTAATCCACCTACATTCATGCCTTTGGCAATTTTGGAGATGTTTTTCAAATCAATTTCTCCATATAGGCTGAGCAGAACAAATCTCTTTTTGCCACCGACTACCATCAGTAGTTCTTCTATTTTACCACCAGACTCTTTTATCGAGAATCTCATGTTTTCTTCAGCATCCTGAACAGACATCAATTCGTCGTATCCGGCAGCATCTACATCTTTAAGTGCTTGAGCATACATTTTAGCAGCGTTGCCAATAGAGTCGGATGCGATGATTTTTAACCCTTTCAATTTGCTGACAGCTTTGAGGAATTCTTCCTCTGCCTCACTACCGGCTTCCAGTTCTGTGAATAGAGAGAACATTTTGCTGCTGATTGATACTTTGGTGAATTTTTCATCATCCCCCAATTGGTTGAAATACTTGTTGACTACTGTTCCCTGTGCATATGTGGCTAATGAAGCCATCAATATGGTGATCGTAACGAATAACTTTTTCATGATCTTAACTCTTTACTTTTCTTCTGAAATAATCTCTTTTGCTTTGTTGATATTCCCAATTTCCTTGGAATAGGTTTTGCTTTCATTCAAACCAGAAGAAACCATTAGTAACGCTTTTCGGGTGATTTCATATGCTTCCTGTGGATCCTCCACGACAAATTCTCTTTGAGATCGTGCATCTTGAATGACCAACACTGCCGCTATTAATCCTGCAGTGATGGCTGCTGCCACAGACCATTTGGATCTCCAGCTTGCTCCAGGGTGCTTAAAGGATCTTGCAGGTGAAGTATTTTGTTTAGTTCTAAGCGCATTCCAATACCTGCCTTCACTTGATAGCGAAGGGTTCTTCTTGAAATAAGCTTTGAGCTCTGCTTCTTCAGCTAGAGAACTTTCTCCAGCCCAATATTTCTCCTGTAGCTCTTTAATTCGCGATTCCATAAGCTTCAATTTGCTCAATAGAGGATCTTATTTTTGTTCTGGCTCGGTGTAGGTAAACCTTCACCTCACTTAGACTCAAGGAAAGTACATCAGCAATATCCTGATAGGGTAATTCTTCTACTTCCCGGAGATGATATACCTCTCTATGTTTTTCAGGAAGTGTTAGAAGTACTTTCTCAAGCCACTTGTTCTGGTCAGCCAGGATCAATTCAAAATCCGTCTGATCAGAATTCGGCGTATTGCTTTCGTACTCTGATAAAACCGTAAACCGGTTCGTTTTCACCCAGTCGTAACACTGGTTTCGGGTTATGCGCATAGCCCATGCTTCTGGACTCTGGATATCAGAGAGTTTACTCCTGTTTTTCCAGATTTTCACCAAACATTCTTGCACAACATCATGAGCACTATCCGCTTCCTTTAAGATGGAGAGTGCAAACCGGTACATTTTATCTGATACCGGAATGATATGTGTTTCAAATAGATTGTTTGGTGACATTTCAATAGGGAGACGACCCGGTTGTTCGAAAGTTACAATCACCAATAAAATTAAATGAATATTTTTTTCAAGTAGCTGATTACCAGGAATAAAAAAGCCACTTTCAGTAATTAGAAAGTGGCTTTGCTGATTGGGTGAATAAGGTTTCTCCCTTTGTCTTTAATAGAGTGTTACTAGTTGCTCTAGCTTGATTTCTTTATTTTGTTCTACCTGTACTCTTACTTCATATCCCTCAAATTGAGACAGGTCTACATCTCTTGTCATCATGTTTTCAGTAGGTTCCCAATAAAATATTTTGAGTAAATCATCTTTGGTATTGAAAACCATGATATTAGTTGGAACCATATTGTATTTGGTAACATTGACTTTTAAGGTTGGGTAGTTGTTATCAATGGTCACACTTCCTTCCAGTATTTCTTTCTCTGATTTTAATGTGATAGGAAATTCGTACTCTTCTTTGTCAAATTTTACCACAAAAGTGTAGTCACCCAATGAAAGACTGGACAAGCCAAATGGTTTGGAGAAGCCCTTACCAGTTATTGTTTCCTCAATTAAGTTGGTGCCACGTTTATCCTCTAAAACGACAGATACTTCTCTTACGAGAGTGTCGCCAAAGAATACCGTATAGATTTTCTCAAGGTCATTCTTATATACCCGGATGACTGGACTTGAGTCTATTTGAGCATTCGCTGTAAATCCTGCCGCAAACGCAACTATCCCTGCTACTATTATCTTTTTCATGAATGCATTTAGGCGATGGATTTGCAAAAGAAACAAATAGTTGGTACACAGCGAAATATAAATGTCTTAACCTGTATTAATCAGGATAATCAGGAATAAGCGTTAGTGGTCTGGAATACAATGAATTCAGAGATAAACGTTATTTTGACAATTGCTGCTTATCTTTGTATGACATCAACCCAGGCATTTTGATCAGAATTGATTTTGTAATTGCCACCGAATTACATGACACCAAAAGACTTAAAGATTCTTGTTGCTGAAGACAATCTGGTGAATCAGATGGTTATTGGAAAGATATTCAAGAAGCTTGAAATTCACATGGATCTTGCCAAAGATGGGTTTGAAGCTTCTGAAAAGGGTCAAAGTGGTGCCTATGATTTGATTCTTATGGATGTGAATATGCCTGGCAAGGACGGATTGGAAGTGACTCAAGAAATCCGACAAGCTTTGGGAGATAAGCCAATAATCATTGCTCTGACTGCTAGTGTAATGCAGCAGGATCAGGATGAGTGCATTCAGGCTGGGATGAATGATTTTATGTCCAAGCCAATCAATCGCGAACAAATCATCGGTGCCTTGAATAAATGGTTTGAAGGTATTGTGCCTCTCAAGGAGGCACAATAGTCATCTAGAACTGTATTCGGTACATCACATCAGGGAAGAAGCCAATCTGCTTCACTGAATTGATTTCATCTGTAACCTCATTGTATCTCCTTACAAATTCGTTTTTGCGATTGGTCACATTTTGTAAATCCACAAAGAATTGGTGTGAAACGCTCTTTTTAGTACTATTCAACCTGACTCCAAATTTCACATCCCAACGGATATAGTCTTCATAAGTCTCGCTATAGGCTACTTCTTCAAAACGAACTTCTCTTCCACCATTTGCTCGGGTAGATGCCAGGTCAACAGGAGTGTATGGCTTGCCTCCACTAGTCGTAAACTTCGTGTCAAAAGTCCAGGCGTTTTGTCCTCCCTTACCAAAAGTCCATTCTTTTCCCATTAATACATTGAGCACGTAATTGTTATTGAATGCAGTACTTCGACTGATTCCATCGCTCCCTTTATAGGTTGATTCGAACACAGAAGTTGTAAACAACATGTAGTAGTTATTGCTAAAGAACTTCTCAAGAGTCAACTCAAGGCCATAATTTGTACCTGTACCCTTGCTAATGAGGTAGGGACGTTCTCTGTAAGTAAAGTCTGCACCTTCGTTGATGATGGAGTATGAGCTCGAGGAGCTCTCTACAGGTAAATTGAATAGGCTTTGATAGTANGCCTCCGTTTTTAGTCTCCAATCTGTTCCGAGGTTTCTGTCATAACCGATTACGAAATGGTGACTCTTCATAAAGTCCAGATTTTCATTTGTCCGAACATAATCGCCATCAGCACTAGCTGTTTCTAAAAATAAAATTGGAGCGGGTATCATTTGGGCATGAAGGCCATAAGCCACGCTGATGCGCTGGTCTGGTTTTACCTGATAACTTATTGCAGCTCTAGGCTCAAGACTGGTATGATTGTTAAGATCGAAATACTGGCTGTGTAATCCTGCGGTTACACTCAATTGATCTGTGATGTTGTGTTCGGCCTGGCCAAAAAACTGGTGGAGCATATAATTGTCATCTACATCAGTTACTGTCAGGAAATAATCAGGAATATTGTCACCATTTTCGTCTGGAATATCCACCCTGTTGTTTCGGTCTATGCTGCTGAAGTTAGCATTGTATAATTCTCCCAAATAACCTGCTTTCATGTTCCACTTGGCACTAAATTTCTTAGTGATTGAGGATGTAAGCGTGTATCTATATTCTTTATTGGCTACATCAGTAGCAAGGTATTTGTCTATGATCTGATCATTTGAGTTACGAATCAAGTTGTCTTGAGTATAGTCGTTTTGAGTAGTAGAAATCCCAACTGCAGATTTTATGAATGTTGTTTTATTTACTCTAATCAAGTGTGAAAGGCCTAGTATACCGAGTCGATTGTCGATATAAGCATCCGTTGCTGGGTTTGCGAAAAGGTCACCTTCTTCTACATCTTCACCTTTGAAGTCTATGCTGCTCAATCCAGCCAACCCAAATAATTCGAACTTTCCAAGTTTGGATTCACCTAAGTTGGCCTTAAATGAAAGATCCTGGTAATAAGGGATTGCACTGGTGCCAGTAGCTGCAAGACTGGCAATGCCATATCGGTAGGAGGTAACAAAGGAGGAATTGTTCTTTTTACTTATTGGACCTTCAGCCATGAATTCCATACCTGAATAGGCGCTCATCTGTCCTGTGAACTCATACTTATCAGCATTACCATTTCGGAAATTGATATCGAAAACTGCCGAATTGGCGTTGCCATATTCTGCAGGAAAAGCACCGGTTAAGAAATCTGAAGTTCTGAGTAAATTGGTATTTAGTGCATTGACAGGACCTCCAGTTACACCAAGGGTAGCAAAGTGATTGGTGGTGGCTACAGGAATGCCTTCAATTCTCCATAGAAGTCCCGTCGGGCTATTGCCTCGGACCACAATGTCATTTCTACTGTCATTGGGTGCACTTACACCTGCGAAAGATGTGGCTAATCTGGCGACATCATTTCTTCCTCCAGAAAAACGAGTGGTCTCCTCCAGGTTGAATGTTCTGGCGCTCACCTTTGCCAACTCATTAATAGGCATGTCTTTATTGGCATCAGCCGTGACAACCACCGCATCAAGGTTCTCAACAGACTCTTCCAATTTAACTTGTAGGACTACCTCTTTACCTGAGGTAACCAAAATATTTGGTAAGGAAATACTCTTGTATCCAATGTACTGGGCTCCGAAATTTTGTCTGCCAACTGGTACATTGTCTATTTTGAATCTCCCTTCAAGATCAGTTACCGCACCGATCACTGGATCACTTCCAATGATCATGATAGTAGCACCGATTAATGGATACTCTGATTGAGCATCGATGATTCTTCCTTTGACCACCTGGGTTTGTGCGGTTCCTGTTAAAGCCAGGAATGCCAGTAGAACACCCAGAATAATTTTAAATGTTTGATTTGTAGCGTGATTAGACATGGTTTCATGATTAATTGTATGATGAAACTACGATCGGTCAAATTCAATGGAAATGTGATTCTGATTGGAGTCGGGAAATTTGAATCTAAAAAGCGAATAATGATGGTTAAACCTTTTAATAGATAGAATTGAGCTGAATTCTGGTTTCAGATTTCGTTTTTATGGTTTAAACTATTGATTTACCGGGTTCACGAATGTTTCGGTAACGAGGATCAAAAATTGAATTAGCTTTAACTCTATGAGTTGGCTCAAAGAAAGGTATGTACGTTGGATTGGCATTTGCCTCGTTGCTTTAATCATTATAGAGGTGAACCCTGAGCATGCTAAGAATCAGACAGTTTGGTTCAGATATTTTGATGCCTGGGCATTCACTGCTGTTTATTGGAATGGTGCTTTTCTCATATTCATTCTTTTCAGGAAGCTTTTTAAAGGAATTGAAAAAACGATTATCCGCCTGGTCTGGACATATGTTGTGCTATTCATATGGATGACTATGGGTGGAATACCCTTGAAACTAGCCATGGGATATATGGAGGTTTCCGAGTTATTTGAGTTACATATCTACACTGAAATGTTGGCGATGAATCTGATCATTGCTTTGATGGTAGGGACTTTGTACGAGACGGTTTTTTTCTTTGAAAGATGGAAAGAAGCTATTCAGCAAAATGAAGAACTAAAAAATCAGCAGATACGAACCCAATTTGAGGTATTGCAAAATCAGATGAGCCCACATTTTCTGTTTAATAGTCTCAATACGTTAACCACTTTGATTTCTGAGAATCAGCAGTCGGCGCTCATGTTTACAGAAAAGTTGTCCGATGTTTATCGCTATATTTTACAGAATAAGGAACGTGAATTGGTCACGCTTTCAGAAGAGCTTCAGTTTGCTAAAGACTATGTTTATCTATTGAAAATCAGATTTCCAGAAAATTTAAATGTTGATTTTAACATTCCCGACAAAAACCTGAATCACCATATTGCACCTCTGACACTTCAAATGTTAATAGAGAACAGTATCAAACATAATGTTATTTCTAAGGCCCACCCATTAAGTGTAGATGTTTATTTAACAGAAGGGTCAATAGTTGTTAGGAATAATTTGAAGGTAAAGCAGGTTCTGGATAGATCCACGAAGACTGGACTTGAGAATATTCGAAAACGTTATGAGTATCTTAGTGATAGAGGAATTGATGTAATTGAGACGACCAATAGTTTTATTGTTTCTGTTCCATTGATTGAATTAAGACAAGAATCTTATGAGCTTGAGAGTAGTCATCATAGAAGATGAAGCACCAGCATTCCGAAGACTTCAAAAAATACTAGAGGAGGTTGAGCCTGATGTAGAACTTTTGGAGGTGCTAGATAGCGTAGAGGAGGCAGTGAAGTGGATTCGTGAGAATGAGTTGCCCGACTTGATCTTTATGGATATCCAGTTGAGTGATGGAATAAGTTTTGAGATATTCGATGAGGTGACCATTAGTTGCCCAGTTATTTTCACCACAGCTTTTGATGAATACATGCTCAAAGCGTTCAAGGTGAATTCTATAGACTATTTGTTGAAGCCGATAAAAGTAGAAGACTTGAGAGCTAGCTTATCAAAGCTGAAATCTCTCAAAAATCATTTTAGCGAATCAGGATTCAGTATTCAAGAGGTACTAAAGCAAATACAAGGTGGAAACCTGACATTCAAATCTCGTTTTTTAATCAAGATAGGAGATAAGATGTTGTCTGTAGAAACGGATCAAGTAGCCTATTTTCAAACACGAAATGGAGTGGTTCATTTAACAACCTTATCAGAGCGAACTTACTTAATGGACCAGTCTCTAGATGAATTGGAATCCTTATTAGATCCAGCAAGATTCTTCAGAGCCAATCGCCAGTTTATCGTTGCATTCCAGTCGATTCATACTGTTCATAGATATCATAAGGGAAAATTGCTAGTAGAGACACGACCGTCCTCCAAGGAAGATATTGTTGTTTCCGCAGAAAAATCCACCAAATTCAAATCCTGGTTGGATTCTTGAGTCATGAAGAGATAGGCACTTCTATCAGAATTGTGGTGCCATGACCTGGTGATGACGAGATTTCAACGTTTCCAAATAAGGAGCCTGCTCTGCTTTTCATGCTAGCAAGCCCGAAGCCAACCTTGAGTTGGTCAATTTCAGAGTAATCAAAACCATCTCCATCGTCCTCAATATTCATGATGATCACATCTCTTGATTTTCTGATCTGAATACTTACTTCAGAGGCGTTGGCGTGTTTGTTAATGTTGGTGATGGCTTCCTGAAAGATCCTATATAAAGAAACTTCAATCTTACGAGCCATTCGCTCATTATCAAGGTTTTGATATAGTTGAAAATTGGTGATCGTGTTTGAGTTGAGCTGCTCGATGATCTGTTCGATTGTTTCTATTAAACCAAAATCTTCGATTGATTTAGGCATAATGGAATGCGCTATTCCTCTGGTTTCTTCTACACCTGACTTCAGAGTACTCAGTGCCATTTGGTACTGATCTAAGACCTCCGGAGCTTTATCTTTGATAATATCAGTTAAATGCTGAAGCCCCATGAGCGCAGAAATCAACGTTTGCTGGACACCATCATGTATTTCTTCTGAGATACGTTGGCGTTGATTGTCTTCTGCCTGAAGTGCCGCTGATATGACACGATCTTCAGCATTCACCTGGTCAGTAATGTCTACAAGAAAACCTTCCAAAACATCTTCTTCCATTTCATTTTTGGAGATTTGAGCTTTCATCCAAATCCATTTCTCCCAACCCGATTTTGTTTTGATGCGAAAGCTGTTTTGGAATTCGGACTTTCCCTCATTGATTGTTTTGATCATGATTTCTCTATTCACAATTCGATCATTTTCGTGAATGAGATCTTCAAATTTCAAAACACCTTCAGGATAAAACTCATCTGGGAGATACTCGGTGAGTTGCATGATTTGATTACTCAAACTAAGGACTGGGAATCCTTCATCTGGCTTAAAAGTAAATACCGCACCAGGTGCAGACTTGATGATATTGTTTAATCGGATATTGGATCGAGTAATCTCATCCTCATAGTTTTTTCTGTAGGTAATGTCTTGAAGAACCGCTACGATTCTATATGGTTCATTATTCTTCAGAACCAATGAGCCTTTATGAGATAACCAGATAAATTCTTTTGCAGGATGGTTTACTCGATATTCTACTTCGTAAGTCTCTGGTTTATTCTTAAACACCGAGTCAATCGTCTTCAAGATCAACTCGTGATCGTCACGATAAATGATGGAATTGGTAAATGAATCAAAGTTTGGGGTGTAATTTTCTCGGGTTTTTCCGATCATCTCAAAGTACCGATCATTGGCAGTTACTTTGCCAGTGGTAAGATTCCAGTCAATAATTGCCAGTTTGCCACCTCGTGTAGCTACCGAAAGGCGTTCTTCATTTTCTCTAAGTGCTTCTTCTAAAAAGTGTTCGTCGGTTTTATCCCAACCAACAGTTAGAAGGTCCTTACCCTCATTATTCTCGTTAATTAATGTTTTCTTGATGATTGAGTAGAACCTGTTTTCACCGTTTACATTTGGGATCCACGCGTCAAACTTAATCTCCTGATTAGACTCTATGACCTGATGATCTTTTTGCTCCATCATTTCTTGAATATCCTTCGGAGCTGTCAGTTGAATAGTTTCNTTTTCCTGAGATTCATTCTCGATTTTCTTGATCATTGAATCAAGAAAAGACTTATTGAGTAGTTTGAAGTTTCGGTCTTGGCCTTTGACTGTTANATGAATTGGTAATTGATCCAGAATTTTCTTAAAAAAAGCTCGCTGGTTTGTTAGCTGTTCATCCTTTTTTCTTAGCTCTGTTACATCTCNGCATACACCCAACACTTTTACAAGTTTATTCTGTGTNTTTAAAACGGGTTTGATGTTGCTAAGAAGTATTGCTTGACTTCCATCTTTGCGCGTGATATACTCCTCGAATTGATATTCAGAACCTGTCTCAGAATTGGTATATAGGGCATTAAGGAATTGTTGTCTGTTATCACCGTCAAGGTGACTTAGGAAAAATTCAAATGAAAGAGGAACAGAATAGGGCTCATACCCATAGATATTAAAAAGATGTTCTGACCATTCCAACTGACCAGTCTGTGCATCCCATTGAAAACTTCCAATATTCGCGAGAGCTTCCAGGCTCAGCGACATGGACCGACCTGTGTCAGCTATCGGAGAGTTTTTCGATGACATATAAATGAGCAACCAAATGTGTGTGTTAAGTATCAAAATAATCATTTTTCATTGAATTGAATAAAATTTGATCGATAATACTACGAGTGGTGGAATTCCGGTGACCAATGAGGGAGATTGCATGTTGAAATAGAGGACGAGAATTATATAGTTGATAAAGTTTTTCCATTAAGGTCTGAAAAAAAACTCAATACTACATATAGGAGATTGCAACCTTTTTTCTTTACTTTCGTCAATACTACAAATAGGAAATTGAAGAATGAAGAAGTTCCAACTAGGAGAATTTGAAGAAATAGTGCTTTTGACCGTAGGTGTACTCTACGATGAAGCATACGGTGTAGCTATCAAGGATGAAATAGAAAAAAGGCTAGAGCGTAAAGTAAGTGTAGGGGCACTACAATCAGCACTTCGCAGAATGGAAAAAAAAGGATTTCTAGATAGCCGAGAGGGAGATCCTACTGAACAGAGAGGAGGAAAACCCAAACGCTTTTTCAGAATTACTGCTTTTGGGAAAAATGCATTGGAATACTCCAAAGATGTGCGCACTGATCTTTGGAATGCGATTCCTGATGTAGCCCTTGATATGAAATTCTCATGATCAAGCGATTTGCTGATCGATTGCTCAAGTGGTACTGTCACCCGGATTATTACTCAGACATTGCGGGTGATCTGGAGGAGCTTTATCTCAGAAATTTGGATGCAGAAATCAGCCATGCAGGTTGGAGACATCTAATACAGGTAGTTCTTCTTTTCAGGCCTTCATTACTTAAAGAATTTGGACAAAACTCACTTTTAAAGGACACAGGAATGTTAAAAAACTACTTCAAGATAAGCGTACGCAATCTCTTAAGACACAAGTCGTATTCGGCCATCAATATTGTTGGATTAGCAGTCGGTCTAGCAGCTTTTTTATTGATTAATCAATATGTGGCATATGAGAGAAGTTATGACAACTACCATAGAGACGTTGACCAGATTTATCGATTGACCACTGACATGATTGTGGATGGAGAGATAAAGACAAGGGACGCTATGAGTTTTAACCCTTCTGGTAAACTGTTAACAGACAATTATGAGGAGGTGGAGGCATATTCTCTTACATATGATAACGGAAATATCAATATTCGAAAAGGTGAGGAGTTGGTCACAGAAGAAACAGTGAAAATGGTCGATGAGCATTTTATCAATTTCTTCGGTTATGAAGTTTTAGCTGGGGATCCGGTAACCATGTTGAAGGGTCCAAATTCGCTTGTTTTAACCGAATCCAAGGCCAAGTTCTATTTTGGTGATGAGAATCCCATTGGTAAATCTTTAAAGGTTCATTCTGGTTTTGATCAAGATTTCCAAATTACAGGGGTAATAAAAGATACTCCGAGGAATACGCATTTTAAGTTCGACGTATTGGTTTCTATCGCTACTATCCAGGATCGACTTACCAGAGAAGGTTGGAATGCTTTCAACTATTACACTTATGTAAGACTGAAGAAAGGTACTGATGCAGAAAGATTGGAGCAGGAGTTCGTGTCTTTCAAAGACACCTATTTAGGTGAGGAGAACAAATTATTTTTAAATCTTCAACCAATTCAGGATATTCATTTGTTATCAGAAATGACATACGAGCCTGAAGCTCCTGGTACTGCCTCTTCGATCAATTTTTTAGAAATCATCTCTGTTTTTATATTACTCATTGCCTGGGTTAATTATATCAATCTGTCAACGGCTAAAGCGGTGGACAGAGCCAAAGAAGTGGGGTTGCGAAAAGTAATAGGTGCCAGCAAGGGTGAAATCAGAAGTCAGTTTCTGTTGGAGTCTTTTTTGGTAAATCTTCTGGGTGGAATTCTTGCATTGCTTATTGCTGAGCTTGCCTCACCCTATTTTAACCAACTAATTGGGCAGGATATTATTTCAAGTTTATTCCTGAATTCAGAATTCTTGCTGAGATTAGTAATCTTCATCATTATTGGAACTTTGATCTCAGGTTTTTACCCCGCCTTATTTTTGTCTCAATTTGGAATAGTCAAGGTATTAAAAGGTAAGTTCAGAACATCTAGAAGTGGAATCGTCCTGAGAAAGGCTCTTGTTATTGGCCAATTCGCCGCCTCATTGGTATTGATATCAGGGACTTTTATTGTGATCAAGCAAGTGAATTATATGCGATCTGCTGACATGGGGATGAATATTGAGCAGGTTCTTGCTATTCGCAATCCAAGACTCTCAAGCAATGATCCAGAAGTGTTTAGATCTACAGTACAGTCTTACCTCAATGAATTACAAACGAGTCCGCATGTAGAAAAAGTCGCGACCACCAACAGTTTACCTGGTGGTTGGAGCAATGATATCAGTTCGACGAGTACCAAAACACGGATTATTGGAGTTACGGAAGATCTTGAGGCAACAACCTATATACATTCCGTAGATCATGCCTATTTTGATTTATTGGATATTAAGTTTCTCCATGGTAGAGATTTTAATAAGACTATGGCTACAGATTCGTCTGCTGTTATTCTGAATGAGGCATATATCCAACGTTTTAATGTGCCAGTAAGTGAGGAGTTGCTCGGTGAGAAGTTGATGTTTGGAAATGATCCAGAGAATACAAAATATACAATCGTTGGCATTATACAGAACGCCAATAGAGGTTCATTAAAAAATGAGGTGGAGCCCACATGTTATTTCTATGAACCTATCCTTGGTAGGTTTTTAGTGAAGTTGTCTGGCAGTAATATAGAAGAAGGCATGGCGCATGTGGAGAAGACCTGGGCACGTTTCTTTCCAAACTCTGCATTGGAATATGCCTTTATCGATTATCGATTTGATCAACTTTATGAACAGGATAAACGCTTCGGTGCTGTATTTGGTGCTTTCTCAGGGTTTGCTTTGTTAGTGGCTATTCTTGGATTGTTCGGGTTGAGTTCATTTATGGCTTCACAACGTACGAAAGAGGTTGGTGTTAGGAAAGTACTTGGGGCATCTATTCCTCACATCCTTAGCTTATTCTATAAGGAGTTTCTAACACTAATCGGGTTGGCATTATTAATAGGTGCTCCAATCGTTTATTTCAGTATGAACGGTTGGCTTATGGGGTATGCGTATCGAGTGGAATTTCCATGGATTGTAATCGTCATGGCCCTTTTATTGGTAACCACAAGTGCCTTTCTTACCATAGGATATCAGGTTTGGAGAGTCGCTATTTTGAATCCAGCTAAAACACTTAAATACGAATAACTAGGCCTTTTGCAGTTCAGGGTTTGCCTCTGCAATGTTGCCAAAGCGGCTGATCAATAAAAGGATTAATGAAATAGAGGTGCATACCAACATGGCTATTGCCATGGTTGGTGTGTCTCCACCGTGCAAGAAGCTCACAAGCCCTGAAGTTAGGACCCCAGCAATCATCTGAATGCTTCCCATTAATGCAGCGCTTCTGCCAGCTTCTTTGATGAATGGTCGCAATGCCAAAGCTTGTGTGTTTGGATTCAAAATACCTAACATAAACAAGTACAAGAAAGTACTTATTAGGGTCAGGGTGATACCGGCCATGTGCATATAACTAAATACCAGTAAAGCCACAGCCACTCCCAATTGGGTCCAAAGTGATCGAAGTGATGCTGACAGTTCGTTGTGGCGCATTAAGATCAATCGGTTCACCTGACTGCCGATGATGAATCCAGAGGCATTGAACGCAAAGGCCCAACCGTATTGAGTGTCAGACATTCCCAACCGTTCCATGAACTCTGATGGTGAAGCTGTCAAATAGGCAAATAGCCCCGCATAAGCAAAGCTGCCCGCTACCGCATAAAGTATAAAGCTTTTGAACCGAAGTACTTTGTGATATTCTGACCAGATACTTTTTGGTTTCAGGGAAATACTCGTATCAGGACCTTTGGTTTCTGGTAGTACAAATATGATTAGCATTAAATTGGCCAGTGCAATTAAAACCATTGTACCGAACAACCATCTCCATCCTAACCAACTGTTGACGAACCCTCCTATAGTAGGGGCGATAATTGGTGCAATACCCATTACCAATACCAGTTGAGAAAAGGTCTTAGCAATCTCATTTCCTGAGAATACATCTCTTACTACTGCTCTGCTGATAACCATTCCTGAACAACCTCCGAGGGCCATTAAAAAACGAAATGCAACCAATGAATCTAATGTTGGTGCAAACGCACAACCAAGACTCGCAAGGATGTAGATAATATATCCCGCAATCAATGGCTTCTTACGCCCAAATCGGTCAATCAGTATACCGTAGAACATCTGACCAATGAAAAGACCAGCAAAAAAACTGGTTAAAGAGTAACCCACTTTGGCGGTGTCTGTTCCAAGATCTGTAGCCATGCTTTGGAAAGCCGGAAGGTACATATCTATAGAAAATGGCCCAAGCGCCATTATGGAACCCAAAACAAAAAGAAGTGGTGTTTTTTTTATTTGCATACTTGTCGATTTCGCAATGTCCATGCGATCATTTCGGGAGGGTTGTTTGGGTGGAGCAAAGGTACCCATTGTAGTTACCTTTTCCTGTTAAGATTTAGTAAACAGGAATTATGTCTGGGTGGTTCGAGCTAATTGAGTTTTTTATCCATTATCTTTAGAATAGACGAAAAACCCATTAATCAAATGAAAAAGCCTACCAAAGAATCTGTAAACCCTGAAGTATTCAAACTGTATGATGATTATGCTCATAATCGAATGGAACGAAGGGAGTTTCTAGAGAAGTTGAGTGTTTACGCCGTTGGTGGATTGACTGTTGGATCATTGATGAGTTTCATCATGCCGAACTATCGTGATACTATTCAGGTGTCACAGGATGATAGTTCATTGTTAACAGAGACGATTGAATACTCTTCCCCAGATGGAGGAGGAACGATCAAGGCACAATTGTCCCGACCTAAAGAGGCAAAAGGAAAGCTTCCTGGGATTGTTGTTGTTCATGAAAATAGGGGGTTGAATCCTTACATAGCTGATGTAGGCCGCAGAGCTGCAAAGGAAGGCTTTATTAGTATTGCACCTGATGCGCTTTCACCATTGGGAGGATATCCGGGTAATGATGATGAGGGAAGAACTATGCAGCGTCAACGAGATAGAAATGAGATGTTGAATGATTTCATTGCTGCTTTCGAATACCTAAGAGATCATGAAGGATGTACTGGCAATGTAGGTGTTGTTGGTTTCTGCTTTGGAGGTTGGGTGTCTAATATGATGGCTGTGCAGGTGCCTGATTTGAGGGCGGCAGTTCCTTTTTATGGGAGTCAACCAACTGCAGAAGAAACAGCTAAAATCAACGCTCCATTGCTGATCCATTATGGCGAATTAGATGAGCGAGTAAATGCCGGATGGCCAGCCTATGAAGAAGCCTTGAAGGCTAATAATAAATCCTACAAAGCTTACATATACCCCAATGCGAACCATGGATTTCACAATGACTCTACTCCAAGATATGATGAAGCAAATGCTAAGTTAGCATGGGGCAGAACTATTGATTTTTTTAAAAAGAACTTAGGTTAACCTCTTAAAGAACCAGGTGTCTTGCGCCATCAATATATTGTATATGGCAGCAATCATGACCAATAATGTATGGCTCTTCAATGACTAATTCTCCATCTTTCCAGGCCCTGAAGATTACTTCAGATCCAGATGTTTTCACCAGGCCCCGATGAGAATCATTGAGGATTTCAAAGAATTCCATTTCTTCCTCAATTTCATTGAAAGAATAGATTTTGGTACCTGATTTGTGGGTTGCTGTACTATCGAGTGCAACTAGATTGCTATTCTGGTCTAGAATTTGAACGTCTACAGATTCAAACGAATCGGTACATATGGAGACCTTTGAACATTTTTCAGAATCGCAGGACCATATTAACCCAAGCGTTATTAATGCAATTAGTTTTTTCATTCTCAATTGACCAAGAAGTCAAAAAACGATTGATTTAGATGTCCAGTTCAGCTGCCCTGAGCAATTCTTTATAAGCTAGTAACTCTTCTACTAATTCGAGCTGGCCCGCGATGGTATCTTTAAACACCATGTATTTGATGGCTACTCCATCATCTTCCCAGCGCATTTGATAGCGGTTAAAAGCATCATTGATCACATTACCAGTATCGCTTTTGATTACGATTTTCTCCTCTCTTGACAGTTTGTAGGTAGTGTCATTGAGAGCCTTGAATCGAAATCCCCCATAAGATTTCATTAGCTCCTGGCTGATGTCTGTGTCCAACTCGTATTTCTTTTTGCACAAGGTGCCATCAATAAAGTAAAGCGTCAATCGATTGACAAGTGCATCGGAAACATAGAGCTCAGGTTTTTCCACAATGTAGAATTCAGCCCTCTCATCAAAGAATTTGCCATATAGATGTTCTTGACTTACCTGCATTTGCTCGCGTGTGGCTCCAATCTCTACTGTGATCAGGTTGAATGATTTGACTTCATCTAAATTCGCTTTTTTCTCTGCCTCTGTCAGCCCTTTTCTAACAGGTTGCTCTTTGTCCACTTTCCTGGATGTGCAATTCCAGAGAATAATCGGTAGGAAAAGAATGAGGGTTAGCTGTTTCATAATTAGAAGGTTGTCCTCAATATCGTTAGTAAAAGAATAAATTCAAATTAATGAATTTATTGCGTTGCGTACAATAATCAATGTTCCATGTTTAGATTATTCATTTTTAATGATTAAAAGCCTTATTTTGTAGTAGATTGAGGATACCCCAACGAGCAAATGAAAGTATCAATTAGATATCTTGTATATGGAGCCATATTTGGCCTTGTCTTTCCAGTATTCTCCACCATTCTATTGTGTGTAAGAGATTTTGGAGATATTAGTCCTGATTGCTTTGTTGCGGTGCAGTCTGCTGATCATTTGCTATGGATTATTGATACTGCACCAATTTTTCTTGGTTTGTTCGCGTATTTCGTTGGCAAGAAGCAAGAAAATATCAATCTAATCAATGAGGATCTTCAGCAGTTGGTTGACGCACAGACTCATGATTTGAAAGTAGCCAATCAAGCACTGACAGAAGAGATAGAAGCTCGTAAAAAGCGTGAAATCGATTTGATAGAAGCTCGTGAAGCAGCAGAAGAGGGGGTTCGTATTAAAGATCAGTTTTTGAGCAACATGAGTCATGAAATTAGGACACCTATGAACGGTATACTGGGCATGACTAATATTTTACTCAATACCCAGCTGGACCCCAATCAATCCAAATATCTGGCGGCTATTGACTATTCTGCCAAGAACCTACTGGTAATCATCAATGATATACTGGATCTCTCTAAAATTAATGCCGAGAAACTGCATCTTGATAAGTCCAATTTCAAAATAAGTGATGTATTTAAGTCTGTGGAGCATACACTTCGATTTAAGGCACAGGAGAAGGGAATAGGGTTCGATATTTATCTGGATGATAGTTTGCCTCAAATGGTTGCCGGAGATCCTGTGAGATTTGGTCAGATTTTGCTCAATATCATTGGAAACTCCGTAAAGTTTACAGAAAAGGGCAAGGTAGTTGTCAACTGCTTCTTGGAGCAATCCACGGATTCTACCCATATGGTTCGCGTAATAGTAGAGGATACTGGAATTGGTATTTCTCAGAAGGATATCAAGTCTATATTTGAAAGTTTCAGACAAGCTGGGAATAACGTAAACGCCAAGTTTGGAGGTACTGGTCTGGGTTTACCAATATCACGAAAGCTTATAGAACTGCACAATGGTACCATCGAGGTGGAGAGTGAAATTAATAATGGAAGTAAATTCTCTTTCTCACTGGAACTGAGTACTCCAATTATTACTCAGAATAGAATAAAAGAATCCGATCTGGTTTTTATGGCTCCAGAGAAACGTGCTGAAGTCAAAATTTTACTTGTTGAGGACAATCAGATTAATCAAATGGTTGCCCAAAATCTTTTGGTTAAATATGGCTTTCAGTTAGATATAGCGAATCACGGGAAAGAAGCCATTGAGAAAGTCAGGGATAAGGATTATGACATCATCTTAATGGATGTGCAAATGCCAGAAATGAACGGATTAGAGGCCACGCGATACATTCGTTCCAATTTTGGCTCACCAAAATGCGATGTAAAAATAATGGCCATGACCGCATCAGTTCTTAAGAAAGAAATCGATATCTGTATGGATGCAGGCATGAACGATTACATTCCTAAACCCTACGAACCTGAAGAACTCTATCAGAAGATTATGAGGTTGGTTGGTTAGTTCACAATGTCCTCAAGATCTGATGATGGAATTTTAGTCAGAAATACTCGCTTAAATCTCCCAGACAGATAAGTAGTTCCCAGAATCAATAAATTACCCTCAGAATCCACTTTGATAGACGCAAGAGTATACGGGTTGATATAACCAATTTTGTGAATTCCAGCCAATGTGCCAGTGGATGCTTCATAGAAGTAAAGTGCTATTTGTCTGCTTTCTGTTTCCGCAGCAATGATCGTATAAGTTTGATTAGTTGTTTGCCAACTCGCAATATCCGCGTTAGATCTTGACTTGAATTCAGAAATTGGCGTTTCCAGATAATTGATACTAGAGCTTAACCCACCAGTGTTTAAAGTCGTGTTAGCAACGACAAAATTGTCATTGAATTGATAGCCAAATAGCGCAAACTCACTACCTTGAATTGGCATGACTGCCGTCAAGCCACCGTTAAAACCTTGCCCCTGCACAACTCCAGATGGTTCTGCTCCAATCTGTGTGAATACCAGGGAAAGCGCATAATTGTAGACTCCATTGAAATAATAGGAGCCGGTAGTCCATTCTCCACAAAAGAATGGTAAGGCGCTTCGCTCAGGGTCTGTGTAGTGATTGAAGATATAGCTTTCTATGTCACTCCCTGCACCAATGTCGTAAGGAGCATTTCCAGTGATATTTCCATCTACATCAATCGTAGCCAAATTCATTGTTTGACTAGTCAAACTGTAACTAAGTAGCAGCAATTCCCCGGAGGAGGTAGAATTGGCTGCAAGCGGGTATTCAAGACCCCCAATAGGTGTGTCTACATATCCTGAGTCTGTAATTTGAAATAGTACCGGATCTAATGTGGCAGGGTTCATAGCAAAGAAATACCCTACAGAATCAATCATGACCATATCACTCGCAGGAGCCACGTAATTGGCAGTGAGGTCATCCTGAAAAAGAAACATTCCTTCCTCGTCTACACGTAGTAATTTAAGTCCCAGGTAATCTGAATCATCCAGGGTTTGTCCTGTGAGTATGGTATATCCAGAGCTGGTTTCTATCACATCAATAGGATAATACCCTTCACTTCCGCTGCTGCTATCATAGATTCTTGTGAAAGCAGTCTCAGGATCAAATTCTTCTTTTTGACAGCTTGCAATGGTTATTGCAACTAGTGATAAATATATGAGTTTTTTCATGACTTAGGCTTAGTACGGCTGGAAGGTTTTGTCAATGTAGCGTAGTGGGAATACGAAGCTGATTGCAGCATTTAGGTTATTGATCCTGAGTTTGTCATTGACATCTCCAATACCAACTAATTCATTTTCCGAAAAAGGATTTCCATTGGATGTAACAGAGGTTAAACCGTAGAGATAGGTAATTTCTATTACCGTCCGAATGTTGGCATAATCAAGGCTGGTACCTATTCCGCCTAGCACTCCAGCAAAACTCTTCATTCGATTGGTGTTGCCAATATTAAAATCGCCACCAGAATATGTTTGAGGTACATCACCTAAATAATCAGTGTGCTCCACTTTAGCTTTCTTTTGTGCATTAATCAATAGCGATTGCTGTCCACCTAGTAGGGCAAATGGTCTGATTTTACCGCGTTTGAGGATTTCATATTTTACAGTAAGCGGCACCTCAATTACCTGAAGTACCTGCTCTACATCTACTTGCGTTTCCAGCCGATCAGTGCCACCAACACCAACCCATTCAAATGAGTTGCTATAGTTGTAGCGCATGATTTTAAAGGTTGGTTGCAACCCGATGGAAATGCCGCGATGATAAAACGACAGATCCAATCCAGCCTGTCCACCTGGAAGATTGAATACTCCGTAATCTTTAACAAGATTCTCCGCATCATAGTCCAGAGGACTAAAGATGTAGTATTCGTCTTGAACGCTAGGTTGTGTATAATTGATTCCGAAGCGCAAGCCAAGCCACCATTGAGTGTTAAGGAAGTTTTCAAAACTTGATGGTGGCTTACGCTGGGCTACTGATATATTGGTTAGAAGTAACAGGAGGCCGACGGCCAGAAGTTTACTTCCTGATGATAAGTCTTTTGGTATCATTCAGTTTTTCTGATTTCGCTTTGACAAAATATATTCCAGGAGGTGTGTTATTCAATTGAAAAGTAAATGTGTGCTTCCCAGGTTTCACTGATCTGGACAAACGCTGAACGACTCGTCCATTGACGTCTATCAGTTCGACACCAACGTTTTGATAATCGTTGACCAAAATGTTTGCCTGAGCATACTGAGTAGCAGGATTGGGGTAGATGGATTGTATGTTGAACTTTGATTTCAAGAAATCATCAGTGCCAGTTATTGTTTCCTTAATCAAATCAAGAGGCTCATAATTTCCTCCGTTTGGATTAGGACCACTGATGTAATCTCCAAAGAAAATATCATTAGTAATGACCGATTTTTCCACACCAAGCCATTCATGAAGAATACCGGCGTAAAGCTGTCTGTAGTCAAATTGCATCCCAACATTATTGGCACTCATGTCTGGATTGGTCCCGTAAATTCCAGGATTTACACCTGCTCCAAACATCATGACAGGGCCACCGGTACCATGATCCGTTCCATAACTTCCGTTTGATCCGATTCTACGACCAAACTCAGACATGGAAACGGTCAATACTTTGGTGTGAAGTCCTCTATTGATCAAATCCGTATTGAATGCCTTCATGGCTTCACTGATGTGAAACAATAATGCAGCATGATTTCCCATGGTTGGGTCATAGGACTCTGTCTGGCTTGCATGCGTGTCAAATCCACCAATTTTAACCAGGAATACTTTCGTTTTGATTCCTCCTTCTAGCAATCGAGCGACCAGTTGTAGCTGTTGGCTGAGCGGGTTTCCTGAATTTTGTGATTGGAAAGGATACTTCTCAGGGTAGGTGGCCTTTGTTTCGCCGCTATTGTTATAGATTTCCACCAATCTCCTAATATAGGTCTCAGATTTGTCTTCCAATCCCAGAATCCAATCCATTTCTTTGCCATAGGGACTTCCATCAAGGAATGAGGGAGGTAACCCTCTAGGATCCACTCCATCATCTGTGTAACCAGATAATTGATCAATTAATCCAGCAATGCCATTTGGACTTCCTCCTAGTGATATGGAAGTTGGAATATTCCCTGTTTGATGAAAAAGTAAGGACACGTCATTTCCCATCTCAAGAGCCAAAGGATCTGGCATATTGTCATTAGGAAAATCCTGTGGATATTGGAGCGGAGCATATTCTTGATTCAAATATCTGCCGATCCATCCAGATGAATAGTAATCATCTACATCACCACCCATGAACCAAATATCTCGTCCACGGAAATGAGAGCCGTTGTTTCTCTCATAAGATACTCCCTGGAAAACTGCAGCCTTACCCGCATCATACATGTCTTTAAATGCTTGCATGTCCGGGTGCAACCCAACCTGATCAGCTTCAGCTACGGTGCTATCAAGTGGTATTAATGTTCTATTTCCGCTTTTGTACGGAATGGCAATGTTGGCTCTTCGGCTATAGTATTCATCATAGTTGCCTAATGGAATGAATGTATTCAAACCATCATTTCCTCCATGCATTTGCAGGATGATGAGTACATTGTCATTGGTACTTTGTGCCGCTAATCGTTGTAGCGGTTTGTCTGATGCCAATACTTGTATTGGTACACCTTGAAACGCAATGGGTACCCCCGCTGCGAATCCTAACTTTTGGATAAAATTCCTTCGCTTCATATCACATCAATTGATATTCGGGTGATTGCAACATTGNATTAATAAGACTCAATACCTGATTAGCAAGTGTCTCTGTATCTTGGTTGTTGTCCCATCGTGTGGTCCAGCTTCCTTCAGGGTCTGCATCAATCTGCGGGCTATATAAGAAGGCCGTTAAGAAATAATTCAAACGGTCTGATGTCAATTCACTGTTCGTTGAATCATCAAACGATAGATTCTCGCTCAATGGGAGTAGATATTCAGCCAGAGCAATGATCAGGGTTCTGGGGTCACGTGCAGTTCCTGAAGGAATATTACTTCTTACAAAGTTGTAAATATCCACTTGCCCAGCTTGTAATGCGATTCCATTGGATGTTCTCTCCCTAATAAACTGATACCTGTTGGTCAGATAATTTGGAGTAATCCAACTTCTATTGTAAATCGGGAACTGATGATAAGCCTTGTAACCTGCCACTTCGTATGGATCATAGAAATCCATTCCCTGAACATTGATTTGATCCAACAATGGGATGGCATAGTCTGTATAGAATGATCCATAGTTGGTTTCAAAAGGAGGGAGTTCCAATCCAAAGTTTTTATAGAATCCAACTACCAGATCGAAAGGAGATTTGATGATACACCCAAAATTATCGTTGGTGTAACCAGCTTCCCCTTCGTAGAAATATTCACTGGTGAATAATGCTTCAAGAACGTAATGCAGTTTATAGTCATTGTTGACTAAAACATCCGCCATTTCCTGAATGATGTCTGCTTCCAACTCCGGAGTGACTTCATGATAAACAAAGAAGCGATACAATCGGCGACAGATATTGATTGGTGTTTGATCCTGATTATAGATTAAGTCCACTAATTGACTTATTTCATCCAACAAACTTTCCTGAGTAGGTTGACCACTCACCATCAAGTCAGGATTAGGGCTGATGGTAGCAGATCCAAATCTAGAGCTAAATTGTTTGGTACTATTGTCATGACTTCCGGCAATAGTTCCTCCACCTCTCAGAATTCCTCTTGGGAGTTCTGTATCCGGATCTCCAAATTTGATGGTAAGATCTTGGTTGTATAGGAAGTTTTCATCATTGACAAAGCCGGACAATACCTTGGCTCCAGCCTGAACATCCTCTTCGGTATAGTAATAGTAATCGCCATCAAACTCTGGTTCTGGTACGTTTCCTTCTAATCCTCGGCCGATGGAGTATAACTCCATCAGTTCTCGAGCAAAATTTTCATTCGGACTTCCTTTCACATTCAGGCGTCCATCCAAAAAGACCAGCATGGCATTATCCACACAAACTTTTTTGGTCAATTCTTTGATGTTGAAAAGAACTGGAATGTCTGGAAGAGGTACTTCTGTCGTACTATCTGGATCTGGCCTTGTACTGTCGTCTCTGTCGAAAGCGAACTTGCGAAACAAGGCTTGTTGAAAATAGATTGCTCTAGAGCTATTGACTGTGCTTTGTTTGGTAGTAAATAGCGTGTGAAAAAAGAATACTAGTCGCTCACGGTATGAATAAGCTGGTTTTAAAGCTGTATCTGTGATATCACTAGCAATGGCTTGTCCCACTAGCCAGGCATTCAAATACCTGTTGAGCTCGAAGTTTTCACTATTCGCATCCGTGGTTCCAGAGATTACCCATTCCTGTCCTGTAGCAGGATCAATTGGAGGTGTGGGATCTGGAAGATCAACAATGAGACGGTCGTATGCTTCCTGTGCTGTAAGTCCAGCGAACAGCTCGATATCAGCTATGGAGGCTCCAAAGCAGGCCCTTCTGAGAAGATGGGCAGCACGTTTCTTGCCGAGAGTACCGGCGAGTTTTCCTAATGGCATTTCCCTTAATTATTAAAGCTGGTATAGCTAATTTAAGAACTTAAAATTAAATAGTGATATATTTTCTTTGAATAATTAAATGTAGCTACTTGAACCTTATTAAATTTCATAAAAAAACCCGACACTCTAAAGAGGTCGGGTATAAAAACAAACCGAAAGACTGTTACAAAAATTATGGATGGTTTGTTAATCTCTTGATACGGAAGTCACACCTGCCTTGCTTATTCGTACGTTACTGGTACCTCGGTATCGTACTTTGCTGACACCTGCAGCATCTATTTCTATTTCATCTTCACCATACACTTCTGCTTTGGAGGCTCCCACTGCATCGAGACTGATCCGCTTTGCTATGAAGCCAAAGCCTTTGTAATTAGATGCTCCAAGTAGCTCAACAGTTGCTTCATGTGCAGCTCCTCTAACTTCTACTTCTGCAGCACCAGTTAACTCTAGTTCTAATTCGCGAGGATAGAGGTCTAGAAATAATTCTGATTCTCCGGTTACCTTGATGGTGATTTCGTCATTATTAAATCCTACGATTTCTCCATCACAATCACCAGACATTTCCAGGTACTCTAGCTCAGGCATGGTAATGATCAGAGCTACTTTCTCCTCATTGCGGTCACGCCACCATCTCCAGTTGTCCTCACGATACTTCACTTCGAGTTTGTCCCCGACTTGATTGACATATACTTCATCCAGGAATCGATCTTTGCCTTTTACAGAAATGCTGTAGTCATCACCTTTTCTGATATCCACATCAAAATAAGATGCAATGACTACCTCATTAAAGTCTTCCATTGGGAAGCTTATGCTTTCTGAGTCTTCATATTTCCTTTTGGTTTTAGAATCTCTGTCAAGTGCAGCTCTGTCATCATCAGAAGAATAGCTTCCATAAGACTTACTTCTTCTAGGTGCGCAGGTTACACATTGCAGTCCATCCTGATCAAATACCCAGTCATTACTTCCCATTTGATAGGCTCTGTAACCGTTGATATGAAGTGTATTGACAATTATCTCATCCAGGTCCTGATCCATGCGGAAGGTTTTTCCATATGGCACATAGAATGTAATATCAACATTCTGGAATCTGTATTCCGCCTCGTCTTCAAACTGGATTCGTGAATCGAAGTAGATGTCATCACCTTTTTGTTCTACTTCATAGATCACTTGTCGTGCATTTTCTCTTGCTTCTTCACGATTACCTCCACGACTTTCGATATTGATGATTACCTGATACGTGCTGTCTTCGTGTCCGCGGATTCTAAGATCCACTGCATCGAACGTGTCAAAACCTTCGTCATTTAATCTCAGCGTAGGGGTGGCCTCGGTTAGTGCAAATTGCTTGTCAATTCGGATATCATCCTCCACCGCAAAGTCTCTCACGAAACGTGGAATGGAAAACATTGAGATCAGCAAGGCAATAAACCAAATTCCAAACAATGACCAACCCACATAAGCATTAGCTACTCTTCTTTTTAGAATAACTACCAATCCTACTAGAGCAATTGACAATGCAGGGATGAATGCTACCAGGAATGTAGAGAACAATGCCCAGTTACTTATAGATCTACGGAACAAGTCCACAGGGAAATCACCCCACTGTACGTAAGCGTCCCATGCTCCAATTCCAAGAGCGGCTAAAGCAGAAATGATTAAACTGATCATCACGGAAAAGCCCAAAAGAACTAGTATCAAGCCAAACAGAATTCGAATTGCCTGAACAAGGAATCCCAATATAGGACCAAGAGCTTTTGCTAATCCACTGATCACCAGGGCAATCAATCTGAATGGGAATAAAAGTACTTTCACAAAGGCAGATTCTTCACCCTCTCTCACGTTTAAGCCTTTCTTAACGTTTTCTTCAATATTGGAGAGGGTAACAGGCTCCCCCTGCATTTGCATTTTTTCGGTGATTGTTTTGGCTTCAGGAGTTATAATCCACAAGATGATGTAGAGAATGATACCTGCGCCACCTAAGAAAATAGAAAGAACAAATAGTAGTCGGATGACGGAAATGTCCGTTCCAAAGTAAGCAGCAATACCACTTGCCACACCGCCTAGTACTCGTTGATCACTATTTCTAAAGAGTTTTTTAACCTTTTTATCTTCTTCAAGTGACTCACTTTGTGGCAATACGATCCAAAGAATAATGTACGCCAGGAATATGGCGGCACTTAAACCTCCAAAGAACACATTGATGAACATCAACAATAGCAACAAACGGATCCATAGTGGATCGATGCTGAAGTAGTGAGCAATACCAGCTGCCACGCCACCAAGTATGCGACGCTTCATATCACGAACCAATTTCTTCGGTTGCTCAGATGATTGAGGCTCTTCAGCAGTGGTGGATGAGCTTTGCTGTGATTCTTCTGATTTAGGCGCTTCAGTAGTAACAGGTTCGGTCTCAATCGCGGCTTCAAAGTCCTGGGTGGTACCCATAGTAGCGATCAATCCTTCTACGTCTTCCAGAGTTACTGTTTGACGTCCATCAGATAATTTGTCTAAAAATATCTCCGCAATTCTACTCTCAATATCAGATATGATCTCTCCACTATCTTCAAATGTAGAGAAGTACTTATTGACTGAATCGAGGTAATTTTTGAGTTTATCATAGCCATCTTCTTCTATGTGGAAGATGATGCCTCCGATATTTATGCTAACAGTCTTTTTCATGATTTTGATTTTGAGTTCTTTTTAACAGAAATGATTTTCTGAGTAGATAAAACCAGATCATCCCAGGTTTCATCAAGTCCGGATAGAAAGGACTTTCCATCCTCGGTGAGCGTGTAATACTTTCTAGGTGGTCCTGAACTGGACTCCACCCATTTATAGTCTACCAACCCTGCCTTTCTAAGACGGGTCAGTAGGGGATAGAGAGTTCCTTCTACTACCATAATCCTGGCAGCTGTTAGCTCCTCAATCATATCTGACGCATATACTTCGCCTCTGGATATGATATGCAGGATGCAAAACTCAAGGATGCCCTTCCTCATTTGTACTTGTGTGTTCTCTATATTCATTAGTCCATGAGTTTAATGTTTTTTAGGATGGCTTGTGCTTATGTATACGGAAAGGTACTATGCATGGCCGAGTACCTAGTGAAAAATATTACTATGCAATGAAAATACTTTGAATTATTATATAAAATATTATTTATGTTATATTTATATCCGTAAATCAACCATCTGAAGGCCTTGGTCGAAATTGATTTTTTAGATGAGTAGGACTGATCTAAATTACATTCACAAATCACAGTCAATGGCTAATAGATTACTCGCAGTTGTTTGTTGGTTGATGGTTCTGTCATATACCTATGCTCAGGACAATACACCAAAATACAGTAATGAATTTTTGAACCTTGGGGTAGATGCACGTGCTTTTGGTATGTCCATGAGTATGACTTCTCATGTGCAGGACGTGTCCGCTGGATACTGGAATCCTGCTGGTTTAAATGGCCTTAAATCTTCCTATCAATTAGAGCTAATGCATTCTTCCTACTTCGGTGGGATTGCGAATTACGATTTTGGAGCATTTGGCGCTCGTCTTAATGATCAATCCGTTTTAGGGATTTCGATATTAAGGTTTGCTGTGGATGATATTGCTGATACTCGATTACTTTTTGATGCGAATGGAGCCATCAATTATGATAACATCCAATTTTTTTCAGCTGCGGATTATGCAGCGCTATTTTCCTATGCTAGAAAGTTGACTGTTTTAGGTGGGCTGGACCTTGGCGGTAATCTTAAGATTATTAGACGTGTTGTTGGAGAATTTGCCGATTCATGGGGATTTGGATTGGATGTAGGATTGCAAAAGGAATGGAAAGGTTGGAATTTCGGTTTGATGGGAAAAGACTTATTTGGAACCTTCAACAGTTGGTCAATCAATGAAAATGAATTGGCAGATATCTATACACAAACCGGAAATGAATTGTACACACGTTCAGTGGAGGTAACCCTACCTAGACTAATTCTAGGATCCAGCAAACAGTTCTCATTTGGCGATAAGTTTGGTTTACTGGCTTCACTGGATCTTGTGGCCACTACCGATGGTAAAAGAAATACGGTTATCAAATCGGATATTGTGTCTGTGGACCCTGCTTTGGGGTTAGAGGTTGGTTATCAATCTATGGCTTTCATCAGAGCAGGCGTTGGGCAGTTTCAAGAGATAAAAGATTTTGATGGTTCCCAATCCTGGAGTTTTCAGCCGAATGTTGGATTGGGATTTAAAATTCAGGAAGTGACTATCGATTATGCCTTCACTGATATTGGCGATCAGGCTGCAGGATTGTATTCACATGTATTCTCAGTAAAAGTTGATTTCAATGTGGAGGATTAGTGTAGTTGGTGTTTTGTTCATATTGTTGGCAAACAATCTTTATGCTCAATATGGTAATGAGTGGATAGAGGCTGATAAATCCTATTATAAGATACAGGTAGTTGAGGACGGACTTTATAGGGTCACGGCGACCGAGTTATCAAATGCGGGGGTTCCTATTTCAAATATTGCCACTTCAAGGTATCAGCTCTTTCATCATGGTAAGGAGGTGGCTATTCAGGTTTTTGATGATAATGGAGATGGAAGGCTAGATTATTTCGATTTTTATGGAGAACGAAATGATGGTCAACTAGATACTGATTTATACGTCAACGAAAACGCTCAACCTCACAAGAATTACAGTTTATTTACCGACACATCAAGTTACTTTTTGACCTGGCACCTGACAAGTTCTTCAGGGAAAAGAATGCCATTCTCTACAATTAATAATCCGGGAGGAGTTTCTGCTACTGCATATCACTTAACTGAAGTGATTCAGTTAGAAACCTCCAGTTATTCTTCTGGAGTAAGGTATGGATCTAGTTTTGATATTCAGTCTGCAGTATATGATTATGGTGAGGGCTGGGTCGGCAGTAATATCTCAAAAGGAGGAAGTAAATCTTACAACTTTACTATTGATAATGCATACACTACCGGCGCAAATCCTAAAGTAGAATTGGTAGTTCATGGAATCAGTAACCTTAGTCACGTGACTCAAATCAATGTAGGACCCAGTGCATCAAGTTTACGGAAAATTGGAGAAATAAGCTTTACGGGTAGATATCATCGTGCATTTAGCAGTGATTTGGAATGGACAGATGTTAGTTCCAATGGGGAGCTGGTGGTTCAGGTTTCTTCTATTGGTGTAAGTGGGCAGACGGATGTGATCGCTGTGGCTTATGTGCAAGTGACCATGGCACAAGATTTTGATTTAGAGGGTGTGTCTAAAAAGTATGTAATTCCAGATTCTGAAAACCCTAGACAATACATTGTAGTGCCGACGACTGATGCCAGCAATCTTAGAGTTTTTGATATTTCAGATCCTCACAATCTGGCAAGAGTTGCCAAAACGAACTTTTCTGATCGTCTTGAATTCGTATATGAAGATACTACCACTGTTGAGCGAGTCTTTTTTGCCACTTCGGAGGTGAAATCGGTGGCTTCTATGGCAAAATCAAATATTGCTAAGATGGATTTGTCAGGAGTAGATTATCTAATTATCTCCCATGAGTCACTTAATGCCAGTACTGGAGGAGTCAACCCAGTAGAAGCATATGCTGCCTATCGCGCAAGTGCAGCTGGAGGTGGGCATAGTGTTCAGCTTACTTACATTGATCAATTATATGATCAATTTTCCTATGGTGTTACTTCTCCTTTGTCTATTCAGAACTATTTGGCATATGCACAAGCTCAAACGGATCCTCGTCATGTTTTCCTGATTGGTAAGGCTACCTCGGTCAATAACAATTATCACCGTCAAACATCAACAAGTCTTGTACATCAGGTCCCAACTTTCGGGTATCCTGGTTCTGACGCACTTTTTAGTGTAGCTGATGGACAGTCTGACTATAGTTTACCTGTAGGTCGTCTCAATGCATTTTCTTCATCGGACGTCAAAACTTATCTGGATAAGATTCAGGAGATAGAATCTACAGGATACGCCGACTTATGGAGAAAAAATTTGATTCACCTTAGTGGGGGTCAAACCTCGGCAGAACTAAATGCTTTCAAGAATTATATCAATAATTTCAGGTCTTTCGCTATTGGAGATTTTTTGGGAGGCAAGGTGTCTAGTGTTAATAAGAACAGCACTGATGAGGTGAAGTTGATTAATGTTGCCGACGAGGTGAATTCTGGTGTTAGTTTAATCACCTTCTTTGGTCACTCCAGTGGTGTAGTTACTGATGTAGAGATTGGAAGAGCATCAGACCCAAATGCAGGATATACTAACAAAGGAAAGTATCCGGTCATATTGGTGAATGGCTGTAATGCAGGAGGTATTTTTGGTAGTTCTACTTCTGGTAGTCTTACGTTTGGTGAGGATTGGATCATCACACCAAATGCTGGTGCTGTAGGGTTTATTGCAAATTCTGACCTGGCTCTATCATCCAATTTGAAGAGGTATTCGGATTTGTTTTATACGGAAGCTTTTACCAAAGATGAAAGCTTTGGGTCAAGTATTGGAGAAATTATGCAAAGTGCTGCTAACCGATATTTTGATTTATATGGTACTTCTGCTCTGAGTTTGGCTCAGGTCTATCAGACGGTACTTCAGGGAGACCCAGCGTTGACCTTATTTGGAGCACAATCACCTGATTATCACTTATTGCAAGATCCAATATCGGCAGAGGGGTATAATTTGGAACGTGTAGTTGCCAACATCGATTCTTTTCAGCTCAAGCTGGTTGTTAGAAATTATGGAAGAACTACTAGTGACTCATTGGCAGTGCGTGTATTAAGAACTTTCTCTGACGGATCGAGTCGCGAATACATCCATAAGTATGAACGTGTTCTTCGTCAAGATACACTGTCGTTTAGCATTACGAATGAATCAGGAGATGCAGTTGAGGGAGCAAATAATTTCGTGATTGCTTTGGATTATGATAACGACATCTTAGAGCTAAATGAAACGAACAATAGCGCCAATTTTGATTTATTTATACCACGAGGGAATACCATTGCATTATATCCTCGTCCATTCGCCACGGTGAATCAAAGTGAAGTAGACTTGGTTTGGCAGTCGGCTAACATGCTCGAACAAAATAGAACCTATTCTTTGGAAATTGATACGGTATCGGACTTTAGTAGCACTTTCCTAACCCGAGAAGTATTTGACGGGCAATTATTAAATGCCTATCATTTGAGTTTGTCAACAGTTCCTGATAGCAGCACTGTTTATTGGAGAACCAGATTTGCGGAAGCAGTAGCCAATGAAGATACCAATTGGGTAACTTCTTCATTTACACTTGTAGCGGATCAATTAGAAGGTTGGGCTCAGGTAGATGGAGGACAGTTTGTGAGTAATGGTTTGAGTGGGGTGAGCTTTGATCCTAAAACCAAGTCATTAGATTTTAATGAAACCAGTTCCTCTATTCAGGTGAACACTCATGGAGCCAATAGTACTTTAAAATATGAAGATTATCAGGTAGTAGTAGATGGTTTGAATTTGCTACTCACGGACAATACTGCGGATCCGGTTTGTAAACGAAGCAATGCGATTAACGCGGTATTTTTTGACCGGGAAACAGCCCAGCCATTTCGGCCATTTGGGACCGATGGGACCGATGTGTTTAACGATTTGGTTTGTGGAAGATTACCACAAATGATTCACAACCTGAATGAGACAGATGTGCTGGGAACTAACCGCTATTTGGATAGTTTGATCGGAGTTATTGATAATCGTGATGTGGTTTTATTGTTCAGTTTTGGGACTGTTAATTACGCTAGCTGGGACGCAGAACTTATTAGTTCCCTAAATTCAATTGGCATACAATCATCAACTATAAGCGCGTTGGTAGCTGGTCAACCGGTAATTTTTATCGGACGAAAAGGTGACCCAGAAGGCTCAGCTATTGAGTTGACATCAAATGGGTCAACTATTCCACCGCAGGATCAAGCATTGGAGTTGATTGATGCGGTAACTGGTAAATTCAGTTCGGGTCAAATGTTCTCAACACGCATAGGTCCGGCAAGTGACTGGGATTCCTTTCATTATGATGTGAAGGCAGAGAGGTCTGATAGTTGGCAAGTGAGTGTTTCAGGAATTTCCGAGTCTGGAGTCTCCAGTTCTTTATTTTCGGGCAATCGAGTTGCTGAGGCCAAGGAGCTAGATCTTTCAAGTTTGGATGCCTCTCAGTATCCATATCTGCAATTAGATTTTCTCTTTGCAGATATCAGTGAACAAACCCCTCCAAAATTGGATGCCTGGAGTGTGACATATCAGGAAGTGCCTGAAGGTATATTAAGTGCATCAACCATTGCAAATGAAGAGTTGAAGGAAGGACAAGTGTTCAATCGGTCTTTTTACTTTGCAAACTTGTCTGAATTAGACTTTTCAGATTCATTAGATGTGGTCATTGATATACTCACCGTAGAAAGTGGAGAACTTGAAGAACAGCAACTGAGACTTCCTGCGGTTACTGCTGGTGATTCCGCAGTATTCGAGGTGACTACTGCCACTCGTGGCAAGGTGGGTTCAAATAATTTGTCTATCAGTGTTTCAACTCCTGACTTAGAGAATTACTATTCTAACAACGCACATTTGCTTTCTGCTGCATTTACGGTAGAGGAAGATCTGGTCAATCCGCTGTTGGACGTTACCATAGATGGAAATTATATTCTTGATGGGGATATCATTTCACCAAATCCGAATATTCGAGTGGCTATGAGAGACGATAATGAATTTTTATTCAAGGATGATACCAGTGGTGTAAACATAGAAATGAAACGTGATTGTGAAGTTTGTGTGTATGAGCGAATCAATCTTTCTAGCCCAGAAGTAACCTATACAGTAGCATCAGAGAGTCAGGACTTTGAGGTTTTCTACAGTCCAGCTACATTGGAGGATGGAATTTACACTCTGCGTGTTCAGGTAGCTGATGAGACGGGGAATAAATCGGGTATTGAGCCTTATGAGATTTCGTTTGAGGTGATCAATGAGTCATCTATTACTCATTTCTATCCTTATCCCAATCCTTTTTCCACATCTACTCGTTTCGTTTTCACACTGACTGGTAGTGTGATCCCCGATCAAATAAAAATTCAGATAATGACTGTTTCTGGTCGGGTAGTTCGCGAAATCACACAAGATGAGATTGGACCCTTAAAGATTGGAAATAACATCACTCAATATGCCTGGGATGGTCGAGATGAGTTTGGTGATCAATTAGCTAATGGAGTCTACCTGTACAAGGTGTTTATCAAGCAAAATGGTCAAGAGGTAGATCACCGCATTACTAGCGGTGATCGAGGTTTTAAAAATGGCTTTGGAAAAATTTATTTACTTCGATAGCTGAGCTTCACTTGAAAGTTCTTCTTTTGTTAATCTTAGGAAATTGTATTGTTCCCAGAAGGAGTCACTAAAGTCTGAGGACGCTTTCTTTAGAAACACATCCTTTTCATCTAATAGAGTGGCAGGAAAAGTATCGATGTTTTCATCTGAGATTTTATTATTGAGCAATACCGCTTCAAATTCGCAGTGTTCTTTCAAGTCCATATAAGTTCCGTAATACCGAACGCTTGATAAAACATAAGAGCCTTTGTGCATTTCAAATTCCTCTTCCCATCTAACAGACTCCCAGAAGTCACTCAAAGACGAGTCAGGTGTATATTCCATTTTTACGATGGCATAATCCGAGTCATTTATGTACAGTGTCCCGGACACATATCCTTTTCCTGTTCTAGGTTCGAATGTGACCAGGTAAACATTTTTGTCGCCATACGCCAATTTACCTTTGTTGGTAAATTCATAGTGCTTCATTTCTGACTTGGACAAAAAGGAGTTTTCTCGCCAGATTGAGGACACCACCATGTCAAACGCGTTACCCTGAATGTATACTGGATCAAGTACAAAGTTGGGTTCTATCATTTTTCTACTCTTGATTGGGACGATTTTCACTCCTTCCTGATTAACATTTGCAGGTTTGAGTATATCCATAATTCCTTCGGCCAGGTAAGTAAGGGNATTACTTTTGATTAGTTTCTCTTTGTAGTAACTAGTAGTCCTTAAGGCTTCCAGGTCGTAATTGATGATTCGTCTATTCCAGAATTCTCTCATTATAGACTCACCGTTGGTGGTGGTGGTGGCAGCATCTAAATCAGTGCTACTCGGATCCAAATAAATGATCTTTGGTATGTCACCGGTTGTTTTTGTAGAATATATTTGGTAGCCCACGTATGAGATATTTAATCGATCAGGAGAAGAGGGTGTGATGACAAACTCTCCATCTGAATTGGTGATGGTTGAAATATCTCCACAGACCACATGCGCGAATGCAATTGGTTCATTAGTAGACTTGTCCAGGACTTTTGACTGGATGGTTTGTTGTGCCATTAGGGCAACTCCACTAAGCAACAACGTGATTAGTAATAGGTGTTTCATTTTGTCTAGCTCATTTACCTTAAAACTGAAGCAATTCTTGCTTTGGTTCGTATTGGTGCACGATTGATTTTCTTGAGTGAATAATGATGCGATTCAGAAACCTCGGTTTTGGTCTCTGTTTGTTTAGGTTGTTTTACAATGATTGCCCCTGTGGTGATGATAAAAAGGACAATAGCGAAAGGTGATAATTTGACCAATTTCATAATACTTGAAGTTTAGTGAATGAAATCGGTTGACGGTATTGCCCTCTATATACGGATGTTCTCTTAATTTTGGATTTCTTCCAACTTAAAAAAGTGAAGCTAGCTTCATCGCTACACCTTTATCACCATCAATTTTCATTTTTCCCGCCATAAATGCCATCATTGGATTGAGGTTGCCTGTCATTAGTTTTTCAAAATTATCAAGTGACATTTTGATCGTGCAGGCAGCATTTTTGTCTTCATTGCTCACTACAGTAGGTGTAACCGTATCGTCGAGATGAATCAATCCTTCATCAAACTTAAAATTGATAATGGCATTTACTTTACCACCATTATTTGCAGCCATTTTGCTCACCTTTTGAGTTGCTTCCTCTAAAGTCATTTTATTGGGTTTTATAATTAATTGGTTTGTTTAAATTTTACCTCGAACAATTTAGGCCAGTTCTTTCCACTCACAAAAATCTGATCTGAATTTCTTTTGTAAGCGATTCCATTCAACACTTCAGCACTAGACGAAGAGAAGTTGTCTTCCAGACCTCTCATGTCAATAATGTCCATGACTCTACCAGTAGACGGATCTATAGTAATGATGACATCTTCTTGCCAAATATTGGCATAGATCAAACCATTGAAATATTCGAGTTCGTTGATGTTAGTGATTTTACCTTCCTGGTCATAAACCTCAATCGTACCTATTTCAGATAGATCTCTTGGGTCTAAAAAATGGATTACCTCTTTCCCGTCACTTACTACTAACGTATCACCCATTGTCGCCATCCCCCAACCTTCATGAGTGTAATTGAACTTGCCAGTTTGTTTCAAATTTCTGTTATAGATAAAGCCTACATTGGAAGTCCAGGTGAGGTAATAGATGTTGTTTTCCCAGATAGTACTTCCCTCTCCAAAATAAGCATTGTCCAACGCTACTGATTGATATGTCTCACCTGTTTTTAGGTTAAGCTTAGAAAGTTTGGACTGGCCTTTTTGGCCTGTGCTTTCAACTAAAGTGTCACCAATAAAAAATAGTCCTTGCAGAAAGGCATCTTCTGAATGTGGATACTCCGCAATGATTTCATAGGTCATTGAAGCGGGAGTGATGTCTGATAAAACTACCACTCGAGCATAGTGTGTTTCGACCTGATCGCCAGCGTAGACCTTGATTTTCACCTTTTGCTTACCAGTTTTGATCACTTTTGGCGTCCAGCTAAATGCTAGTTCAGAATACTTAATGTGCTCATCTCCATATTCTAATATGATAGAGTCAGTATTTTGTGACGAACTGATTTCAAAGTCGATGACTCCACCAAAAATGATCTCCTGGTTCGATTCTGGCAGTATTACTTTGCTGAAATTCTTGATTCGAGGTGATTCACTTGTTTCAGTGGTTTCCTTATCGGCTCCACAAGATGTGAGAAAAATCACTGCCAATATGATAAATATCCTGTACGTGTAATTCATGGCCATAGGTGGACAAAATTAGTCGAAATCATACTAAATTGATCTATGTTCTAAACGAAGCATTCAATGAAACGTATATTAGTCCCCACTGATTTCACTGACTCTTCAATTTTTGCGATATGCACTGCTGCAGGACTGGTAGAAAAATTTGCTGCTGAGTTAATCCTTTTACATGTACTGGATGAACCTGAAGATGCCGATGAACTGGCTAAAAAGGTAGAGAAGATCCTAAAACTGGCGGACCTTCAGGACCTTAATTATCACTACCAACAAGTAAAGGGAGATTTAATTGAAAGCATTGTGAATCAACCTTCAGACCTTATTGTCATGGGTTCGCATGGCGCACATGGTTTAGAGAGCTTCTTTATTGGTACCAATGCTGAAAAGGTTGCGAAGCGAGCAGAATGTCCGGTCGTTGTATTGAAAGACAGGACCGATCTCACCTCGATTGATAAAATTGTGTTTGCCACAAACATGAATAGGGAAGATGATGATATGATTGAGGAATTGAAATTTATTCAGACGCACTTTGACTCAAAGGTTCATATCATCAAAACCTATGACGACACCCTTACTTCACATGCTGATGTTGAGAAGCGGTTGGTTGATTTTGCCAAATTTCATCAGATAACTAATTATGAAGTAGCAGCCATTGAAGGCATTGACGAGGGAACACTAATCTTGCACTATGCAGAGCAAATAGATGCTAAAATGATTTTATTGGCTACTCACCACCATAGAGGAGTGGATAAGGTCTTCGCTGGACACATTTCTGGGGAAGTCATCAATGAATCAAAGATCCCGATCTGGACTCGATCCATAGAAGTTCCTAGTCTTTAGTGCCAAAGCTCTTCATCAGGAGAGGAACTGAAAGCCCCTGGTATAATACCGAACATACTACCACTATATAAGTCATGGTAATGATGATGTCTTTACCATGAAAATCTGTAAGTGATAGGGACAATGCAATTGGTAATCCACCTCTTAAGGCTCCCCAGGTGAGGATAGGGATTGTGTTTGGTTTAAAACTATGCCGGAGCGACATGAGTTTGATTGGGATAAATACGCTCACCCATCTACCGAATATGACAATATTGACAGCAAAGAATCCGGCAGCAAAATAATCCAGTCGTTGAGGTATCACGAGCATTTCCAAGCCGATGAGTACGAACAGCATGGCCGCAAAGGACTCTTCCATGAGGCTCCAAAACTTAAACACATAATCTCCTGCAGCACTACTAACATATTCTCCTTTACCTTCATTTCCTATCACCAATCCCATGACCACCGCCGCTTGTTTGGAAGAAACATGGAAGAAGTCAGCAAGGAAAGAACCTACCATCACCACTGCCAGGGTNATTAATATTTCAACTTCCACAGCATCATTATCGACGTACTTCAGTAACCTGTATCCCAGGTATCCAAGCATCAATCCAATGAAAATACCTCCACCAATATCAGCTCCAATGATATTGACTGTTTCAAAAACACTCAAAGGATGATCTTCTCCAGCATGTGCAATATCCAAAAGNGTCAGGGCAAGAACTACAGCCACCCCGTCATTGAATAGCGATTCTCCCTGAATTTTTACTTCTAGTTCCTTTGCCAGATTGAATTGCTTAATGGTCTTGGTAACCGCAATTGGGTCTGTTGGGGAGATTAAGGCACCAAAAACGAGGCAATACAAGTAATGAAGCTCAATACCTACCCAGTGGAGCATGTAATAAATAAGTGTTCCGATTACGAAGGTGGATATCAATACCCCTGTAGTAGCCAATACCAAAACTGGAGTCCGCTGCTTAGACAACTTCTTAAAATCAATTTGAAGTGCACCTGCAAAAAGCATGAAGGAAAGCACTACATGATAGAGGACCTCCGCATAGTCATATTCTTCAAGCTCAGCNGCACCAATCTGTAATCCTGGAAATAAGAACCCGGCAATGTATAAAATCACTGACAGGGCAATTGCCATGATCATCAAACCAATGGACGATGGAAGCTTAAGGAAATAGGTATTAACGAATATAAATAACCCGGCTAGGAAAATAAACAGGGCAATAATGTCGAAAACATGCATATATATCTGCCGATTTTTTGGTTGTGGTTACCCACAAAATTATCTTAAAATAATATAAATCTCTAGGATCAGCTTGTCTACAGCGTGACCCGGCCTAATTTTCACTTAGGCTTCGGCTTTGGTGGTTTATCGACATTCTAAGAAAGTCACCTCAATATACGCGTTTTTGGGATTTAATGCAATAATTCAACTTTTTGGCAAGTCTTTCACAATGACCTAATTTACGACTTCAAATAAATCTGATGGAACCCGGGCTTAAAAAGTATTTTGATCAATTAGAAGAAAACAAGAAAGTGACTTGGCAAATGTTGGAGGGGGTTGATGCTGACATGTTCCAATGGAAAAAGGATGAGCATACCTGGTCTCTTTCTCAAGTCATGGATCATGTTATTTTTTCGGAGGCTAGTGCACTTCGCTATTGTCAAAAGAAGATGTTAGCTGGAGATCAGATTCCTGATGCCACTTTGTTTAATACAGTAAAGATCCGATTGTATTTCTGGGCGCTTCAAACCAAACTAAAGTTCAAAGCACCAAAACCCATTAGCAAACCAGACAACTCCAAATCAGTGGAAGAACTGAAAGATTTATGGAACCAAACAAGAGCAGATTACATTGGTTTTTTAGATAATTATCCAGATAAGTATCTCAATAAAGCGGTATTTAGACATCCTCTGGCGGGACGTATTCGATTAGATGAGATGTTGCGTTTTTTAAACACGCACATTATCCATCATCAGTACCAGATCAATCGAATAATTGATTCTTATGAGCGTGTTTCTTGATTCTGGCTTTGAAAAGGTAGTAGGTAAAAACTACCACAATGAGGTTAAATACGATGACGGACATAGCTGATTCTGTAGAATAATGAATACTGGTTTAGCTAACTAATGTACAAAAAATTATTTAAATAGTTACATAAATTGATTTCGGTTACTAATCTTTCTCATACTTTNTCGGATGGAACTGCCTTAAAGTTCCCNGATTNGGAAGTACCTAAAGGTCAGCATTCCTTGATACTTGGTCCATCTGGTGGTGGTAAAACAACATTCTTGCACCTACTATCTGGCCTGTTACTATCTCAGAATGGAACCATTATCATCGAGGGTGAAAATATTGCCAGTATGAAAACGAAGCAGTTGGATCAGTTTCGTGGCCAGCATATTGGGTTTGTATTTCAAAAACCTCATTTAATAAAGGGACTGACTGTCTATGAAAATATTCTTCTTGCTCCATTTTTTGCTAAAAAGAGTCAACATAAAAACCAAATTGAGCAGGTTTTGAGTGATCTGGGAATAGATCAAATAAAGGGTAAGAAGATCAATGAAATAAGCCAGGGGCAGGCGCAGCGCGTAGCTATTGCACGAGCAGTTATCAATCAACCAGACGTAATATTTGGTGATGAACCTACGGCTAGCCTGGATGATGAAAGTTGTCAGGCGGTTATTGAGTTATTGAAAAATCAAGCTAATCAATGCAATGCTACTTTGATCATTGCCACTCATGATAGCCGTGTGAAATCTGAGTTTGAAAATCAGTTGGTGTTATGAATATCGTTTATCTGAGTTACAAGAGTATTCTGGCTAAACCACTGAGTAGCTTGCTTAGTTGGTTGCTTCTCACATTTGGTGTCACCGTAGTGGTGTTGATTTTGTTGATTTCAAATCAGTTGAAAAATGAGATCACCAAAAACTCACAAGGTATTGATTTAGTGATTGGAGCTAAGGGAAGTCCTTTGCAGTTGATTTTGGCCAATGTGTTTCATGTAGATTTTCCTACTGGCAATATTGGATTAAAAGAAGCCGCCAAAGTCACAAGAAGCAGGTACATCGCATCGGCAATTCCACTATCTCTTGGTGATAGTTATCAGAATGCAAGAATTGTTGGAACAACTAAAGCGTATTCTGATTTGTATGGAGGCTCTATTGCTCAGGGCGAATGGTATGATGGACCCGTGCAAGTTGTACTGGGATCGGAAATTGCTACCAAATTGCAATTAAAATTGGGAGATGAATTTCAAAGTCAGCATGGTTTATCAGAGGATGGAGATAGTCATGATGCCCATCCGTTTGTGGTTAGTGGTATTCTGAGTGCTACCAATACCGTTTTGGATAAGTTGATTTTGACAAGCATTCAGAGCATTTGGGAGGTTCACGGTCATGAGGAGGAAGAACACCATCATGAGGAATCAGATTCTTTGGTTGAAATAAGTCATTTAGGAATATCTGTTTCCCAGGAGCAGTTTGATGAAGAGGAAATCACGGCACTACTGGTGAAATACAGATCACCAATGGGAGCTGTGATGTTGCCACGAGCTATCAATTCTGAAAGTAGCTTTCAAGCTGCTTCTCCAGCATTTGAAACCGCTAGACTATTTAATATCATTGGCGTGGGTGTGCAGGTTCTAAATTTATTAGGGATTTTAATTATCAGCATTTCTGCGATCAGCGTATTCATTGCTCTGCTGAACTCACTTAAGGATCGTAAATATGACATTGCCATCATGCGTTCGATGGGAGCGACCAGAACACAAATCTTCAATCACATATTAATAGAAGGGCTTCTGATTACTTTTGTCGGAGGGATCTCTGGTTTGGTGATGGCACACGGATTGGTCTATGTGTTGGCATCATCCTTGGAGGGGATCAACCCGCAAGCATTTAATTTCCTGAACGAGGAATGGTTTGTGGTTTTGGGTTGTTTTGTCATTGGCGCGCTGGCATCCGTAGTACCGGCAATCATGGCATTCAAAACAGATATTTCAAAAACATTAGCAAAAGGATAATCTATGAGATTAATAGCATTTGTATTCAGCTTTTGGGCATTCAATTTGATGGCTCAAACTTCAGCAGAGAACTGGAAGACTTTAAGTGGACTGGAGTATGAAAAAACAAAAGATGAATATGGTGAAATCTTTGTTCCCAAGTTTGGACCAGAGATCCGTGAATTGGAAGGTGAGAAAATTGTTTTGTCAGGATACATTATTCCTTTCGAAGGAATGTTTGAGCCGGATCATTTGATTATCTCTTCCGTACCCGTTGCATCGTGTTTTTTCTGTGGTGGAGCTGGTCCAGAGTCTGTGGCGGAGTTGTATTTGGAAGAATCAGTGAAGTACACCGCTAAAAAAGTCACATTTACGGGGACTTTGGTATTGAATGATTCGGATGTGGATCAACTCATGTACATCCTGAAAGATGCCAAATTGGAAACCGAATAAACTATATACCAAATGAAATATTTATCAATCATTGCACTGCTGGCTTTTGTAGTCAGTTGTTCATCTCCAGAGAAAAAAGAAGAACAGGCTCCAACCTTGAAAGAGCAAGTTATGGGCGTTCATGACGAGGTAATGCCTAAAATGGGGGAGCTAAGAAAAACACAGAAAGAGTTGTTAGCTCTTGTTGACTCATCCGCGGCTGATTCAGTCATCGCAGCGAAGTACAGAGCCTTAGCTACAGACATTGAAATGGCGAACGAGTCCATGATGTCCTGGATGAGGAATTATGATCCAGAGTATACGGGTACTCCGGAGGAGATAGAAAAATACCTTCAGAGTGAGCTAGAAAAAATAGAAACAGTGAAATCAGATATGCTTAAATCCCTGGAAGAGGGTAAAAAAGCTCTTGCTGAATAAATTATTCTTCACATTTCTTCAGCCAGATGCTTACGTCTCTGGTTGAAGAAATACCCGCTTCATTGCCCCAGGAGTTGCTCACATAGGTTACAATTTCAGCCACCTCTATAGGGGTTAGATCTGGAAGACCCGGCATTGGCTGATTAAAGGTTCGGCCAGTCACAACTATTTCTCCTTCAATTCCATTCTTTACAATACAAGCAGCACGTTTCAGGTCACTCATCAAGTAGTCTGATTTAGCGAGTGGAGGATACAATTGTGCAAGTCCCGAACCGTCTTTCTGATGGCAGTTGGCACAATGAGTCAAATAAAGCTGTTTTCCCTGTACCATGTATTGACGCAAGCGCACTTCAGTACGATAATCCATTTCCGTATCATCAGAAGAAGCTTCTCTACCTGGTCCACAGGAGAAAAGGAAACCGGCAAATCCAAGAATTAAGATTATTCTCATTTTGTTTTGGTTAGTCGCTTGATATCATGAATCAGTACGTCTACCTGTTCTGGTACTGTTCCATCATACACTCCTCTGATTCTACCTTTTTTGTCAACCAATAAGAAAGCTCCACTGTGGATGTATCCTCCAGCAGCTTCTTCATCTTCATTAGCAACGACCATGTAGCTGGTTTCGCCGATCTCATAGATTTTCTCTTTATCGCCAGTTACGAAATGCCATTTTGATGATTCTACGCCTAGTTTCTCAGCAAAGTCATGCAATACGGCCACAGTATCATGTGTAGGATCGATGGAGTGACTGATAATTCCTACTTCAGGATCATTCTTATACTCTTCATAGACACGCAGCATTTGNTGNTTCATCACTGGGCAAATAGTAGGACACGAGGTGAAGAAGAAATCAGCTACATAGACCTGGTTATTAAAAGTGGCGTTGGTGATGATAGAGCTATCCTGATCCACAAACTCAAAAGGAGCGATGGTATGATAAAGGGTATCGGTAACTGTTTCTCCGTTAACCTCTCTGTCCACATATTCCTTTCTTCCGAGGATTGGTAGTTCGTATGAGGACTTTACCTGATCACATCCTATCGCAAGAAGCGTGATCAAAATAGCTGACTTCAATAATCGCATATTAAGACTTTTCTCTAATTCGTTTATAAATTTTAATGGCTAGCATTAGCATGATAGCAAAAGCAAAAATTCCTATTGTTCCCCAAATCCAACTCAGACTATTCTTGAGGACTATTAGAAACACCACTGCAACCAAAATGAGTGTTGCCACCTCGTTCCACATTCTCAATTGATTCGAACTCCATTTGGTTTCCCCTTTTTGCAGTTTTTTGTAAAGAATGTGACAAATGATGTGATAAATCAACAAAAGAGCCACGAATGCCAATTTTAAGTGCATAAAAGGCATGCTGAGCCAGCTTGGCTGAATGATTAATAGCCATGGACCGAAAATAAGTGTCAAAATAGCTGATGGCCAGGTGATTGCAAACCACAATCGTTTGGACATGATCGCTAACTGATTGCTCAAAATAGATCTTTCGGGTTCTTCTTTTTGGAGTGCTTCGGTTTGGTAAATGAATAGTCTGACAATGTAGAATAGTCCTGCAAACCAGGTAACTACGAAGATGATGTGTAGTGCTTTGACGTTTAAATAGTCCATGAATGAGACGTTTTAAGCAGAATTCTTGTTAGACTTACATTCGCCTTTTGGCGTTGCAAAAGTGCATCCCATTATGGGATAAATCAAACATTTTAATCATTAGCCCAACTGAAGCTAATCATTATGAGTGAAGCAACTAAACTATGGTACTTTGAGAATGTAGATCTCTTTGAAATTTTATGTCCTAGAAAAACCCCAGGATTGGAAGAGATGCATACTCCGAATGTTTTTGGTAAAGATGAGTTCATTTATTTTCCTGATGAGCAATCGATGAACATTTACATGATTGCAGATGGTCGTGTAAAGATTGGTACATACAGTGACGATGGTAAGGAGATCGTGAAAGCGATTCTGACCAAAGGAGAAATATTTGGAGAGTTGGCTCTGGCAGGGGAGGAGAAAAGAACAGATTTTGCTCAATCCATGAATGCCAATACCCGTGTTTGTCCTATGACAGTGGATAACCTACAGGATCTGATGAAGGATAATCAGGCACTCAATCTGAAAATATTTAAAATACTTGGTTGGAGGCTTCGTAAGATGGAGCGTCGGATTGAATCCCTGGTATTCAAAGATGCCCGCACTAGAATTGTGGAGTTTCTTAGAGAAATGGCTGAGGAAAAAGGCCAGAAAGTGGGCTTCGAGATGATGATCAAAAATCATCTAACTCATAAAGATATTGCTAGTCTAACAGGTACTTCTCGACAAACAGTTACGACGGTTATGAACGAGCTAAGAGATGAGAACATTATCAATTTTGACAGAAGACGGATCCTGATTCGTGACATGGCTAAGCTAGCTTAAAGTCAAAATGACTATATTGCCAAATCATCCCTAATTAACGACAAAACATACCCTGTTAAAAGGGTCCAATGAACGTTTTTTGGGGTTAAAAGATATTCTTGTCTTTAACCTTTAAATGATTTGGAAACACAACNAACAACCAACAACTTTTATATCATCCTCATTTCGTTGGTAGCTACCCTGGGTGGATTCTTGTTCGGATTCGACAGTGGAGTAATTAACGGAACAGTGAAAGGATTGGAATCTGCGTTCGATGCACAAGACATAGGAAGTGGATTTAATGTAGCCAGTATGCTGCTTGGCTGTGCGGTAGGCGCCTTCTTCGCCGGAAGACTTGCTGATCGATACGGTCGTAAGACTATGTTACTAGTCGCTTCAGTATTATTTATCATCTCAGCATGGGGTTCAGGCATAGCTACATCCTCTGGAGAATTCATTGTTTATAGAATCCTTGGTGGATTGGCAGTAGGTGCTGCCTCTGTGATGGCGCCAGCTTATATCAGTGAAATTGCCCCTGCGAAGTATCGAGGAGCATTGGCTACCGTGCAGCAGATTGCGATTATTTCGGGATTATTTTTCTCCTTCTTGAGTAATTATTTACTGGCTGGAGTATCCGGTTCTGCAGAAAACATTCTGTGGATGGGCTATGAAACCTGGAGATGGATGTTTTGGATGGAATTGATCCCTGCATTTACTTTCATGATTTCATTGCTGTTCATTCCTTACAGTCCGAGGTACTTGATGGCCGGACATAAGAAAGAAAAAGCCTTGAAAGTACTTACTCGTTTATACGGCTCTATTTCTGCCCAGCAGAAAATTGGGGAAATTGAAAAGTCCCTTTCATCTGATCATCAGCCCAAACTATCTGATCTGTTTGATAAAGTGAAGGGTAGGATCAGACCTATTGTATGGATTGGTATTGGATTGGCTACATTCCAGCAATTGGTGGGTATCAATGTAGTTTTCTACTATGGAGCAGTTCTGTGGCAAGCGGTAGGATTCGGAGAAAGTGATGCACTTTTGATCAATGTGTTGTCCGGTGCTTTGAGTATTCTGGCAGTAATCGTTTCCTTGTTATTAGTTGATCGAATTGGACGTAAACCTATTTTGGTAATCGGTTCGGTAGGTATGGCTATCGCCCTTGCTCTTGTGGTAGTATCCTTTGCTACAGGTAGTCTGGGAGGTGATGGCACGCTTCAACTAAGTGATAATATGGGCATATTGGCGTTGGTTTCTGCTAATGCATATGTAGTCTTCTTCAATTTCTCCTGGGGCCCTGTGATGTGGGTGATGCTTGGAGAGATGTTCCCAAATCAGTTGAGAGGTTCTGGTTTAGCCATTTCAGGCTTGGCGCAATGGATTTCCAACTTCCTGGTAACCTTAACATTCCCAATACTACTGGTATCAGCAGGTTTGGCCTTTGCTTACGGCATATACACAGCATTCGCATTTATTTCGATCTTCTTCGTAGTGAAGTATGTCTATGAGACAAAAGGTAAGGAATTGGAAGAGATGGAAGGATAAAATCCATTTTCGATAAATGGCTTTTTTAATGAGAGGGAGATGCCTATTTTAGGTGTCTCTTTTTTATGGAGAGTGATTCAACTATCTAGGCACAGCATTTGTCTACTATATGGCAGAATCAAAAACATTGAACACTATGAGACGAACAGGAGCTATATTTTTAGGTGCGATTATTGCGCTAGCAGCCATTTTAAGCAGTTGTAGTGATGATGCTGAGGGGCATGGTAATCCACCTGAGTTACCGCCATCGGCTTCACTTTCTGTCAATTTGGGAAACTTTCCTCAAAATGAAGGCGGACGAGTTGATGCAGCATCAGCCAGCGGCAATTTTGCATTTGCGGCCATAAATGTTGCAGTTTGGCAAACGATCATTGGAGGTGCTATTGTTATTCCAGCTGTAGCTTTTGAAGGAGCTACTGATCAGACTTTTCAATATTCAGAATCTGAAGGAAAATGGATTTCTGAGTATACTGTTGGTACTGGTGGTAAGTTGATTACTGCTGAACTCTTAGCCGAAGTTACTGGAGAAACAGTCATCTGGGAAATGTACCTGTCACAAGATGGATCATTTGATCGATTCTTATGGTTTACTGGTGAATCAAGAGTGGATAACTCAGGTGGTGAATGGACACTTTACGCCAGCCCACAAAGACCCGTTGAGGTATTGACGATTGATTGGGACCGAGTAGAGGGAGAAGCCATCAACTCCCTGTTTACCCTTGTGGATGCTGATAACTCCAAAATAAATAGCTATATCGAATATGGTCTCACTTCAGAGGCAGGATTTTCTCATTACTATGACGTATCCATCACTGATACGGCAGGAGATGATTATGACTTATATATATACTTCAATGAGGAAACTAAGGTTGGTAGAGTAAAATCGACAGCCTACTTTGGAGATGACACCTGGAGATGTTGGGATGAGACATTAGAAGATACGGATTGTTAATATTGGAAAGGTGATCACTAGATCACCTTTTTTATTTCACAATGCCAAGTACTTCTAACAATTCATTTTGAACTATTTCCAGATCTTTTTCGGTCGTACGCCAGTTGACTAGCGCAGCACGAATCCCACTTACATTGTTAAAGGTAGTTGGAGTCATGAATACCTTTCCTCTGGCATTAAGAGTTTGAAGAAACGTGCCCACTTTGTCATGGTAGGGAGAATCTAAAGAAAAACATATCGTGTTCAATCTTGTAGGAGCGAGCAATCTAAATCCTTCTGTGGAATCAATAAATTCACCCAACCGCTGTGCCAGGTTGATATTGCGTAAGACAATTTCCTGATAACCTTCCTTGCCGTATGATTTCAGCGTGAACCACGTTGCGAGGGCTTTGAATCGACGAGAATTCTCAGGAAGGAAATTGAGAAAATTGAAATTTTCTAATGGATCACCCAAATATGGGGCATTGGAATTTTGAAAGGTCTCTATTTGAATGGAAGCATGTTCTTTACGAGTGAAAAAGAAGGCACTTTCATAGGGTACATTAAGCCATTTGTGTCCATCTATGGTAATGCTATCAGCGAACTCCCAGCCTTTTAGTAGATGTTTGTGTTGCTCACTAAGTATGGCAAAGCCTCCAAAAGCTGCATCGATGTGCCACCAGAATTTGTACTTCTTCTTTAATTCTGAAATAGCCTGCATATCATCATAATCTACCGTATTGACGGTTCCTCCACTAGAGATCAGCAAGAATGGACTGCCATTAAATAGTTTAATTTGTTCCTCCAGTGCAGTCACATCTATAGCTTCTCGTGATACGTCTATTGTTGGAATGATTGTAATATTCTGACTTCCCATACCCAACATTGCCAATGCTTTAATTGAGGAGGAATGGGGAACTGCAGCCAATACGTTCATAGGTTGTTGGTTGCCTTCTTTTGCGGCATCAAATCCTAGTTCCTTTCCAATCCATTGACGTGCCACGCCTAGACAAGTAAAATTGGACATGGTTGCTCCAGTCACAAAACCACCCAGAAAATCGTCTTTTGGAAGATTGAATAACTCAAGTAATAGCTGTATCGTTTCCATTTCTACTATTCCCGATAGGTCACCATTTCCCTTGACAGTTTGAGTATTTTGGTCGTAGATGGAGGCAAGCATATCGCCCATTAAGGCTGCTGGTGTGGTACCTCCGGTAACAAACCCCCAATATCTAGGACCTGCAGATGCCACCATTAACTTCTCAAATCGATTGATAAACTCTGATAACGCGGTTTTTCCTCCACTTGATGAAAGGGGTAATTCCGTTTCCTCAATGCCTGGAGTAGCTACTGAGGTTGGCAACTCATTTAGTTGTTTAAGGTATTTAAGCCCTTCCTTCATAGTGGATTGCAATAGTGTATCTATCGCATTCAGATCATTGTATAAGTGTTGATTCATTGTCTGATTTATTTAATGTTTGGACATAATAATTCTGTTCAGACCCAGGAGTCCGTTATTCATATCCTTATGTTTTATCTATTAAATTAGAGTTGCCAGTTGCCCAAGTTGCTTAATTGCATTCTCCACATTTTCAGTAAGTGGCTTACCGAAACTGATTCTGAAATAATTCTTATAGTTAGGGTGAGCAAAAAACATTTGTCCGGGAGCTATTCGAATTCCACTTTCCAATCCTTTTCTGAATAAGCTTACCGCGTCTTGAGATTTCTTCAATTCCAACCACAATACAAATCCCCCGGATGGATTGGAGCATGGAATTTTGGATGGAAAATGGTCAAAGATGGCTCGTTTGTATTGCTGATGCTGGATTTTCAGTGCTCCTCTCAATTTTTTGAGGTGATACTGGTATCGGCCAAACTCTAAATAATGAGCAGCTATAGCTTGCACTATAGATGATGTGGCGATGTTGGTTACACTCTTTTTACGCAAAAATTCTGCCCTAAATTTCCCTGGCATGCACCATCCAATTCGATAACCCGGCATTAGGGTCTTGGAAAGGGAAGAACAGTAGATTACCCAGCCATATTGATCAAATGTCTTACAAGTTTTTGGTCTGCTTTCTCCAAAATACAATTCACCATAAATATCATCTTCTATTATGGGTATTTGATATTGCGAGGCCCATTGGACAATTTGTCTTTTGTGTTCATCCGGAATTATTGCGCCATCTGGATTATTGAAATTCGGTGAGAGCAATACGGCTTTAATGGATTTTTCTTTGAGAACTTCTTCGAGGAAATCCATAGAAATTCCAGTTTCTGAATTTCCAGGTATCTCGATAACTTTTAGTTGGAGGTTGTCGATTAACTGGAGTAGTCCATAATACGCCGGACTTTCAATAGCGATGAGATCTCCGGGTTTGGTAAGAACAGATAAGCTCAGGGAAATGGCTTCCATACAACCATTTGTCACAATCACATCATCCAACTTGACTGATTTGCCCCAGGATAATGCCAACTTACTTAGTTGGGCTCTTAGTTTGGTGTTGCCTTCTACCGGTTCATAATTGATGAATGCCTGATTGTCATTCAAATAGCTCTTCTGAATGCTTTTCTTGATCTTGGCCAGTGGTAATAATTCAGGCGCAGGAACTGCTAAACCCAAATCAACTTTTACCAAAGGATGACCTAAAGAGGATTGAAATTCTGTCACTAATTCCTGGTTGGAAATGAGGCGAGCTACGTTTTTAAAATTTTGAGTATTTGGCAGTGAAGTTGCAATACGTTGAAAGCTCACATAGTAACCAGATTTTGGTCGAGACTCAATTAGTCCATCCGATTCCAGATCGTAATATGCCCTAAATACGGTGGATTGACTGACACCTAGCTGCTTGCTCAAAGTCCTAACTGAGTTCAGTTTTTCACCTTCCTTCATTGATCCAGCAAGGATGGCAGACCTGATGGTGTTAGATATCTGTTCGTAACGATAGTGACTTTCTGCCTGCATATCAGATTTTATTTTTGACGAATCAACCAGTGCAGATCAAATAACGAAAGGAATAACTTCAGTTAAAAATAATTCGAACAAGAATTGATCTGATATGCCTTAAATAGTGAAAACTGAATCTGTTTTACCTACTCATAATCCCAGTAAGCATCACGAGTCAGAGATTTTAATGACAACTTTCTACCATCGGTAGCCTCCATTTTCAATAGCAGATTAGGGTAGGTGTCATTGATCCAATACGTAAGATCAGATCCAGAGTCTCTGCTTACGGTCACTTTCCAGGGACTATTTATTAGTGTGGAATCTATTCCTATCAATTCATTCTGTTCTGCTTTTGTAATCGAGACAGTGGCTTTTTCTGTAGATGGAACATCTGCTTTGCTAGAAACTTGCATTGGGTATAAATCAACTTCAAACTGCAAGCCCTCTTCAAAATTGAGCGATCTCAGGGTATAGCTCAACTGATCTTCAAACCATGGACCTTTTTCAATTTTAGTGATCCCATTGCCCTGGCCATCCCAATAGCTCATGTACTGGTATTCGTACCTGTTCCCTTTCTCTAAAAAGGATTTGGCGGTATTTCCACACCACTCCTGGCTGGTATTGGTGAGTTTGTGTACCTGATTGGGCGAGTTTCTGTTGTAAAATACTGAAGTGAGATAGTGGTAAGGATATTTTAGGGTCTCAATTCTACAGAATTTATTAACCTTCATGACCGAGTATAGATCTGATCGGTTGTAGTCATCTGTTTTGACGTTGTACTCCTTGTTAAACTCTTCTTTGACCAGGACATAGACGTAATCGAATTGTCTTGGTTTGCCATAGACCACTCGTTCAGCATAATAAATAGCCACCTCTGCTTTGCCATCCTCCCACAGCTTGTCCATGGCCCATTCCTGATTGATGTAATCTGGAGCAGGTTGTGCTGATGGAGTACAAGAAAAAAGGGCTGCACCTAGCAGCCCCATTCCGTATAGTATTTTAGCCTTCATCTTCTGGATCAACAAATTCAAACTCTATATCCGAATCTTTTAAGTCCTGGAAGGTGTCAATGTCACTCAGTTCTGGAAGCAAATGGAATTCTGCATCCATTTGACCGATTTCTGTCAGTACATCACTTAGTACCTTATCATGGCTGTATTTTTTGTCATGGAATAATGCAGGATAGAGTTTGTTCATCCCTATTAGGTAATAACCACCATCTGTTGCCGGTCCGATTACCACATCGTTTTCATCTAGTTTGTCAAATGCCTCTTCGATGACCTCTTCACTGAGTTGCCAACAGTCAGTGCCAATGATAACTGCTCGCTCATATCCTTTGTCAAAAGCAAATTCGAAAGCATTCTGCATTCGGTCACCAAGGTCTGGTCCTTTTTGAACCTGAAGCTTGTACTCATCTGTATCCCAGATATCTTCGATTTCAACATACTCAGAGTAAAAAACAACTTTAGAGCAGTCTAGCTCCTTAGTTGCTTCGTAAGTATGTTCTACCAAATATTTGTAGACATCCAATGCGCCATCAATCCCAATGTCAGCCGCCAGTCTGGTTTTGACCTGACCTGGGATAAGGTTCTTTACAAATACGATTAATAGATCTTTTTTAGTCATACACTTTTATGCCATTATATAACCACTGAGACCAGTTCCGATTATAGGTATGTACACTGTCAGTGGGTTCTTGATTGAGATTAATTACTGTGTTGCCTTGATTTTTCCAGTCAAAGATACCGCCATAGAGGTTGCTCACGTTTTCAAAACCCATTTTTTGCATCTTTTCTCCAATGCGTTCACTTCTGTAGCCAACGGAGCAATACACAACCACTTTAGCATCCTTTGGAATATCTGAAATTATTTGTTTGTCAAAATCATCATAGCCAATTAATCGAGCACCTGGTATGTGGCTGATCTTAAACTCCTCAGGTTCTCTGGCATCCAGAATGAACACCTCACCTTGCTGTTTTAGATTTTCCAATTGATCGGCATTGACAATCGGTACGGTGTTTTTGTATAGGCTTTTCATTTTCTCATCAAACGGCTGTTGTCCACACGCAGGTAGCCAAATCATCCCGATGATGAATGCCAACAAACTATGAATTTTTCGCATTGCTTTTTTTAACAGTTTCAATGATTAAAACACTTAGTACCACGGTATATTCCAAAACCAACCAACCAGCAGATAGTTCGAATCCTGTGCTGGTGTAGCCAAAATAAGTTACGAAAATTAGTAATGACCAGATGATGGGAAACCAATATTTTGTCAACACGCCAAGCATAATCAATGGAATAATGTACCACGGATGTACCGTGGTAGCCAACGATAAATAGACAGCCAGTGACCAAAGCATGATTTCTTCAATGCTCCAGTGCTTTTTCTTCCCAATCCAGGTAATGACCAGAATACCAACCATTGTAGCTATGGATAAACTTGGTCCGAGGGTACCGATGATGTTGTATCCTTTCACCCAGAACCCAATTTCCCGGATGAGGAAATAGATACTGGCGTTGAACTCGAATTTCTGGAAATACAAGCCTAAGCTCGATGACATGGACTCAATAAGTGCTGCATCAATCATGGGCAGGAATGAAACGACTCCTAAAATTCCAGCGATCATGGTGACGATTAATCCAGATTTGAAATCCTTACGAATCAATAAGGCTGGCAGATATATGAGTGGAAGAAGTTTCGTTGCGATGGACAATCCAAATCCAATACCTGATTTCCAATACCTGGATTGCTTGAAGTAATAAATTCCGATGACCATAAAAGTGACCACCAGCAGTTCGAAGTGCAGATTGCCCACTCCTTCCAGAATCACCAATGGATTCAGCCAATACCAATTAGCACGATCAACCTCATGCTCTGAGCTTTTCAGTATTTTTCTAATGAAGAAATAAGTGGTCAGGTCACCTGCCAGCAAAAAGAATCGAATCACATTGGCAGAAACCAGCCAATTGTCATTGCCAATCCAGGCACTTAGCCAAAAAATGAATTGGTTGAGAGGAGGATAGATGGCGAAGTACTCTTTGGAATTGAGTTTTTCATAGAGCTCATAACTCAACCCGAATGGCATTGCTTCTTTAGCCGCAATGGTTGAAGGAAGCTCAGCAAAGGGACTCATGTCATTGTTGATCAACTGACCATCCCAGATAAATCGAAATAGGTCATCGGAGAGCATGGGTAATCCAATGAATAAAAGGAGTCTTGATAGAAGTCCAACGGTAAATGTGGCTGATTGCGCAGGAGGAAATTTACACAACCAGAAATAGCCAAAGAAAGCGGAAAAGTAGGCCAGTCTCAGGGTTAACGATTCGTGACGTGGAATTATCAGTCCTACACTTGATATGCCGGCAACGAGAATAAAAATACTGGTGTATTGCGCAGTGTTATTCTGCTGTTGCATTTGGGATCTTTTTCAAAGACAGGTAAAAAACGGAGGCGAATCCGATGCAAAGCATCAAGTGGAAAAAGATTAAGCCAAAATCTTTGAGCATGAACGCGGAGGTGACTCCAAACGCGAAATAGACAGCCATCAATCCTTCAAGAATCGTTAGGAAGGAGATCTTCTGTTTCAAGTAAGTATTTCCTTTCCAGCTATCCGATTTGTTCACAATGTTGAATTTCGGAGTTCTGATAAATGGCGTTTTGATTCCCAAATAGCCTTCCGTTACTGCAATGGCATTGTGAAGCGACATCCCCATGGAGAATGTCAGGAATAGTGGGAAGTTTTTGAGATAATAACCTAATGAGAAGTTTTTAGCTGTGGCTTTGGTGGCAATCCAGTAGAATATGGTCATACCCACAAATCCAATGATAAAGACGCTAGCCAGGTTGAATAGTAAACTGAAGTCTGCATTGGCTTCTTTGATGTAGAGCATCGGTATGGAAAGTACGGCTGCTACCACCAAAAACAAGAATACAGAGCTGTTAAGCAAGTGCAATACTGCATGCCATTTGATTGGAGCACTGACTTTCGATAAGATGATCTTTCCTAAGTTTTTTCTAGCTGTTTCTGCAGCACCTTTGTTCCATCGGTATTGCTGCGACTTGATCGCTGGCACTAGGATCGGCAACTCAGCTGGAGAAGTCACATCTTCCAGGTACTTAAACTTCCAACCCTTTAACTGCGCTCGATAGCTTAGATCTAAATCCTCCGTCAGAGTGTCATGTTGCCAGCCACCCGCTTCCTCAATGCAGGATTTTCTCCACACTCCGGCTGTTCCATTGAAGTTCATGAATTTGCCAGAGGCATTTCTGCCCAGTTGCTCCACCGAGAAGTGCGCATTAAGGCCGAATGCTTGCATTCTGGTTAAGATGCTGTAGTCCTCATTGAGGTGACCCCATCGAGTTTGGACCATTCCGATTTCTTCGGTAAAGTGTCCCAATGTTTTTAAAAGGAAGTCAGGTTCCGGCAAAAAGTCCGCATCAAAAATAGCAATGTACTCGCCAGAGGCAAGTTTCAATCCATAAGCCAGTGCACCTGCTTTGAAACCCACACGTTCTGGTCGTTGGATGTGCTGAACATTGATCCCTTTTTCTTGCCATTTCTGTACCTGGTTGGAGATGATATCTATTGTTTCATCAGTAGAGTCGTCTAATACCTGAATTTCTAGTTTATCCAGTGGATAGTCCAGACTGCAAACGGAATCGATCAGTCGCTGGACGACATATTTTTCATTGTAAACCGGTAGCTGAACGGTTACTTTGGGATAGCTGCTTAGCTCGGGTGATTTGCTTTCTGATTTCTTTGCCCGTTTGTATAAAATGGCCAGATACAGCTGTTCCAGGCTAAAGATGCTGATCACCGATAGTGCAAAAATATATCCTATGACAACTATCCAACTCATGTTTAGAGGTATCTGAATATGGTTAGAATGATTTTGTAACCTGCCATGATAGTTCCCTTCACTGTTCCTGAAACTTTGCTAACACCAATTCTCTGCCGATAGTTTACAGCAACTTCCGTTGTTTTCATTTTCAATTTAGCAGCTTTGAGTTGCATTTCTACCGTCCAGCCGTAATTTGTGTCCACCATTTTCATGGCGAGTAGCGACGAATATTTCACCGCTCTGAATGGCCCCAAATCCGTGTATTGGTATTTGTAAAGCCATTTGATCAAACTCGTAGCCAGCCAGTTGCCAAAAACCTGCTGTGGGGTCATGGAACCGCGTTCTTTCTGCCCCAAAGCTCTTGATCCAATCACCATGTTCATTCCATCTTCCATGATGGGTTTGACCAGTTCGGGCAACTGCTCCGGATAGTCCGAATGGTCCCCATCTAAGAACACCACAATGTCCGGATGAGTTGCAGATTGAGCAATATGGTCCATGCCCTTTAAGCATGCCTGTCCATAGCCTCTGCGTTCTTCTTTGAGCGCCGTAGCACCATGTGCTTTTGCTTTGTTGTAAGTATCATCAAAAGAGCCATTGTCCACTACGATGATCTCTGTGACCCAATCACTGGGAATCTCATCTATGACCATCCCAACGGCATTTTGCTCATTGAAGGCAGGTATGATCACACGTATGTCTGGTCTCTTTTGGTCTCTCACTCAATCGCTAATTCGCGGGCAAAGTTACCTTTTCGATGCACTAATCCCTTGTCCCATACCAGACATTTGTGGTATTTACCCGTAGATAAGTTTTTAGGACGCTCCACCACACTTCCCGATAAATAGGGGTGTCTTGTCCTGAAATAGGTTTACACAATCGATGTAAATCAAAATGGATAAAAAGGAGAATGTACCAATTCGGCATGGTAATGAGATTTCGGTGGCAGA
>PBTY01000073.1 GCA_002729235.1 Rickettsiales bacterium
GATACGGTAAAAGGTGGTGACTACAGATCCAGAGAATCAAACGTATACAGACTAGCTGAAGTATCAGCAAATATTATTGACCAGTGTGTAGCTCAAGGTGTTCCTTTTGCACGTGACTATGGTGGGTTACTAGACAACAGATCATTTGGTGGTGTATTGGTTTCTAGAACGTTTTACGCCAAAGGTCAAACAGGTCAGCAGTTACTTCTAGGTGCGTACTCTGCAATGAACAGACAAATTGCACGTGGTAAAATCAAGATGTACAACCGTCACGAAATGCTCGATGTAGTGTTGGTAGATGGTAAAGCACGTGGTATCATCGCTAGAAATCTGGTAACTGGAGAAATCCAAAGACATTCTGCTCACGCTGTAGTAATCGCTTCAGGTGGTTACGGTAACGTATTCTTCCTTTCTACTAACGCGATGGGTAGTAACGTAACTGCTTCGTGGAAGATACATAAAAAGGGCGCATACTTTGCTAACCCTTGTTACACACAGATCCACCCTACTTGTATTCCAGTATCAGGAGATCATCAGTCTAAATTGACGTTGATGTCCGAGTCATTGAGAAATGACGGTAGAATCTGGGTACCTAAGAAAATGGAAGATGTGGAGGCAATCAGAGCTGGTAAGAAAAAACCAACTGATCTTGCTGAAGAAGATAGAGATTACTATTTGGAGAGAAGATATCCAGCGTTTGGTAACTTGGTACCTCGTGATGTTGCGTCAAGAGCAGCTAAGGAAAGATGTGATGCAGGTTATGGTGTAAATGCTACAGGTGAAGCAGTTTACCTGGACTTTGCTTCTGCAATCCAACGATACGGTAAAGAGCAGGCACACATCAAAGGTCTTGACGAAAACGATGCGGCTCTAGTTAAAAAATTAGGTCAGGAAGTGGTTAAGAACAAGTACGGTAACCTTTTCCAAATGTATGAGAAGATCGTAGATCAAAACCCATACGAAACACCAATGATGATCTATCCTGCTGTACACTATACAATGGGTGGTGTTTGGGTTGATTACGACTTGATGTCAACTATCCCTGGATGTTTCGTAACAGGAGAAGCAAACTTCTCTGATCACGGAGCTAACCGACTTGGAGCATCTGCATTGATGCAAGGTTTGGCTGATGGATACTTTGTACTGCCTTACACTATTGGTGATTATCTTTCAAAAGATATCAGAACTGGAGCAATCCCTACAGATTCTCCTGAGTTCGACGAAGCTGAGAAGAAAGTAAAAGAGCAAATTGATCAGTTGATCAACAACAAAGGATCTAAGTCAGTAGACCACTTCCACAAACGTCTCGGTAAGATCATGTGGGACAAAGTAGGTATGGCTAGAAATGCTGAAGGCTTGAAAGAAGCTGCAGCTGAGATCAAAGAATTGAGAGCTGAATTCTGGAAAGAAGTATCTGTACCAGGAACAGCTGAAGAATTTAACGAAGAATTGGCGAAAGCTATTCGAGTAGCAGACTTCCTTGAATTGGGAGAATTGTTTGCGAAGGATGCACTACACAGAGAGGAATCTTGTGGTGGTCACTTCCGTGAAGAATATCAAACTGAGGAAGGTGAAGCACTTAGAAGACCTGAATTCCAGTACGTAGCTGCGTGGGAATACAAAGGTGAACCAAGTGATGCGGTACTTCATAAAGAAGATTTGAAGTACGAAAACATTGAAGTTAAAGAAAGAAGTTACAAGTAAAAACCAATTGGTTTAACAATAAATTATAAGATTATGGATCTTAAATTAAAAATATGGCGTCAACCAAATGCTAATGCAGAAGGTAAAATCGTAGACTATGACATCAAGGAAGTTTCTCCAGACATGTCATTCCTTGAGATGCTGGATGTGTTAAACAATCAATTGGTGGAAACTGGTGAGCAGCCAGTTGCATTTGATCACGACTGTAGAGAAGGTATCTGCGGTATGTGTTCTTTGCAAATCAATGGTAAGCCTCACGGACCAGATTCTGCTGTTACTACTTGTCAGTTGCACATGCGTAAGTTCAAGGATGGAGATACTATCTACATTGAGCCATTCAGATCAAAGGCATTCCCTGTGATCAAGGATTTGGTAGTAGACAGAAGCTCATTTGATAGAATCCAGCATGCTGGCGGATATGTTTCTGTAAACACTTCAGGTAATACACAGGACGCAAATGCGATTCCTATTAACAAGGACAATGCAGACCAGGCATTCGATGCAGCTACATGTATCGGATGTGGAGCTTGTGTAGCGGCATGTAAGAATGCTTCAGCTATGCTNTTCGTTTCTGCTAAGGTTTCGCAATATGCACTACTTCCACAAGGTCAGGTAGAAGCTAAGCGAAGAGCAGAGAATATGGTAGCTCAAATGGATGCNGAAGGCTTCGGTGCATGTACCAATACCGGTGCGTGTGCAGCTGAATGTCCGAAGGAGATTAGTTTAACAAACATCGCTCGACTCAACCGAGAATATCTCAAATCGAGCCTTTCATAAAATTTAAACCCTGACCAAAGTGTCAGGGTTTTTCATTTCTTTTCAAAAAAGCTGATCTTATTGTTATCTTGCGAATAAAATCAGCAACCTGTTGAAAAAATTCTTACTTTTCCTGGCAATTGTTTTATTAATCGGAACAGGTTACTTCACGTATGACAAGTGGGTGAAGGACGCTAATGTTTCCCTTTGGTCTTTTGTACCTCACAATGCTGCTTTAGTTTATGAGAGTAATCATCCACTCCAAAGTCTAAATGAAATTGCTGAGACAGACGTTTGGAAAAANCTAACATACATTCAATCAATTGCTAAAATTGAAGAAGACCTGGATATTCTGGACACTCTAGCTGGAAAAGGAAACTTTAGTTCATTCTTTGAGAAAACACCCACATTAATTGCCCTGGATATTACTTCCAGTAAGTCCATCGACTACCTCTACATTGTAGAAATCCAAAACCTCTCTCAGCAGAGCTACATTAGCAAAGCCCAGGCTTATTTCGAGAAACAAGGATTTATTAAAAGAACCAGAGAGTATGAAGGATTTACCATAACGGAACTAGTGGATAATCAATCTCAAAAAGCCTTTACTTATATTTTTTACAAGAATTATTTTATTGGAAGTTACTCTGCATTTCTTGTGGAAGATGCCATCCGAACAGTATCCCAGGACGAAAACATTAACTTCGCCAAGTATAATCCAGAGCTATTTCAGTTGACTAAGCTGGAGAAGGATCAAGGAAATGTTTACGTTAATGCTGAGAAAATTGGTGATCTGATCAATGTNACAACNTCAGCAAAAATCGATCTNGATTTTGGAAAATCCGGTTTTCTTGATTTGAAAATAAACCCGGACAATATCAATCTGACCGGATTCGTTTTTGCTGAAAATGAAGAAGAATACCTATCCAACTTCTCTGGTTTGGATGGAGGAGCGTTTGATATGGCTGAGATCATCCCGACGAATACTTCTTGGATCTATCATTTCAGTTGTAAAGATCCGGTTTCATTTGGCAATCAACTGGCTAACTATTTCAGTAAAGCAGATCCATCCATCATTGCAGAGCAGCAAAGAATACTCAAGGAATATGATCTGGATGTTAATCATACATACACACTAATAGATGAGGAAATCGGTCTTTTATCTCTGGAATCGACGGTTACTGGCAAACGTAACCAACTGATGATTCTGGAAACCAATGATATGGGTGAAGCTTTGCGTTTTTTCAATTCAGTTNGTGAGCGACAAATGCAAGCAACAGGAGACTCACTCTATACNGAGACATTTGGAGATTATGAAATCAGAAAATTACCTGCAGCCAATTTCCCAAAAGCCCTTTTAGGCAATATTGTCGAAGACTTTAAGGACTGCTTCTATCTACAGTACAGAAATTACCTGATTTTCAGCAATCATCTACAGCAATTGAAGAATCTAACATTTGCTATTCAAGATGAAGCTACCTGGACTAAGTCGATTAGAATCAATCAGTTTCTTAGTAAAGCCAACCAGGAAGCCAACTTCAGCTTCTACGTGAGCACCGCAAAAGCCTGGAATCAAATACTGAAAGAGTTGAAACCGGAATGGAAAAGTGATTTTGAAGAGTCACAGTTTAGCTTGAAAAATTTCGAATTTCTTGCATTTCAATTTAGTGCAGTGGATAATAAGTTTTATGGCAATCTGAACTTCTATTTACCAGACCTTCCTAAAAGAAGTATTCCTGATAGAATTGATGAATTAAGAGCTCTAACGGTCACAGATTACATCACCACTAAGCCTTATCTAGTAACTAATCATAATGACCGATCACAGGAAATTTTCTTACAAGACACGAGCAACACCATATATCTAATTGATAACCAATTTAACGTGCTCTGGAATAAACAATTAGAGGCTCAAATTCAGAATAATGTAAGCCAAATAGACTATTATAACAATGGCAAACTACAGCTCATCTTTACTACAAATGATCAAGTTCACATAATTGATAGAACTGGTGCATATGTTCCTGATTTCCCAAAATCAATCCCAGGGGGCCAATCAATTGATCATTTCTCTATCATTGATTATGACAACAGTAAGAAGTATCGATTTGGCATCTCTGATAAGAATGGAAATGTATACCTCACCGATAAAAACCTAAAACCATTAGATGGTTGGAATCCGAAGGTCTTCAAAGATCCGTTAGTGATGGCCCCTACCCATCTCAGAGTAAATGGCAGAGATGTTATTATCATTCAGGAAACAAGTGGTAAACTATGGCTAATGAATAGAAGAGGTGAAAGCATGAAAGGATTCCCTAAAGATTTAGGAATCGAAGTGAATACACCTGTTTTCATCAAAAATGCCAATAGCCTGGAAGAGGCCACAATGACCATACTTACTAGCAGCGGTGAAATTGTAGAAATGAATTTCAATGGTGACCTAATCAGAAGAGATCAAATCTATAAGCCTGACGCTGAAACGACATTTTCACTTTTAGAAGATGTCACTGGTGACAGTTATGTAATCATCCGAAAGACTGGAAACAAATATGAAATCTTGAATGAAGAAGGANATCCAATGTTCCAGAAGGATTACTTCTCCAAGACACCATTACTAACCCAATACTATCATTTAGGTGGGGGTGTTGAATTTATTGTAATGGTGGATACAGGCGGAAGCTTCTTGTATATCTATGACCAGAATGGAAACCTCATTAGTGGTAGGCCTCTCACTGCCAGCTGTCCAATATCGATTATGCAGTATGAAAATAAGTTCCAGATTTACAAGGCTATAGACCGCAACCTGGAACTTATCTCAATTGGCTATTAAACTGTCATTGTTTTCCACTTACCTCGTCGAAAAAGATAAATACTTACTATGGCTTGCAATGAATGAGCAAAAGCAATGGTGAAAAACACACCTGTAGCTTGCCAGTCCAGTACAACTGCTAAATAATAAGCCATTGGGATCTGTATTACCCAAAACACAAAGAAATTGACTATCAGGGGTGTTCTAGTATCACCAGCACCATTGAATGCCTGGCTAATCACCATTCCATAAGCAAAAAAGATGTAGCCGCAGCATATGATTTTCAGTGCACTTACTCCTATTTCCTTAACCGTGCTGCTTTCCCCAAAGTCCTCCATTGATGGACTTTGATTAAAAATCCAGATGATAGGCTCCGCAGCGACAAAGAAAATAATAGCCACTATCCCCAAAAACAGCATATTGTAAAATGCCGCTTTCCATACCGACTTTTCAGCTCGATCTGGATGTCCTGCTCCCAGATTCTGTCCAACAAGAGTTGCGGCTGCATTAGACAATCCCCATGAAGGCAAAATTGTAAATACGATAATGCGAAATGCGATGGTATAACCAGCCAGTGCTTCACTACCAAACAAAGCCATTACGCGTACCAGGAAAATCCAGGCGGCTGTTTCAATCAAAAACTGTCCCATTCCACCAATCGATACCTTGATGAGCTCAAAAACAGTTTTTACACGAATCACCACATTACTCCACCCAATTTTGATGATGCCCTTTCTATTGAGTAAGTGATACGTTTGATACAATACCCCAACAGATCTACCTATCGTGGTGGCAATAGCGGCTCCCTCAATACCAAAGGCAGGAACCGGACCCCACCCAAAAATTAGGAGCGGATCCAATACGATATTGAGTGAATTGGCGATAATCAAAGATCTCATAGCAATGGATGCATCTCCTGCTCCTCTGAATATGGCGTTGTTTAGAAATAAAAGGAAGATTACCAAATTTCCGCCAAACATGATCCGAGTGAAGCCAACACCTTCTTGTATCAGTTTTGACTCTCCTCCCATCAATAGCAAAACATCCTCCGCATAAATCAACCCAAGAACTCCTAGTGAGAGACCAACAATAATTGCAAGAAATATAGACTGAAATGCAGCGTCTCCTGCCCTCTTGTAATTTTTCTCACCCACACGTCTTGCCACAATGGCCGTAGTAGCCATACTCAGACCAACAGCCACGGAATAGATAATCATTAAAACAGATTCTGTGAGTCCTACTGTTGCTACGGCGTTGATGCTGATTCGGGAAACGAATAATACGTCGAATACCGCGAACAAAGATTCCATGATCATTTCACCGATCATTGGTATGGATAGCAAAAAGATTGCTCGATTGATACTTCCTGAAGTAAACTCCTTCTCAGTGCCTTTGATGGCCATGATAAACAAGTGAACAAATCGCTTAAAGAAGCTGATAAAATTTGTCATGATGTAATAAAAAAAATGAGTTTGTAATGAACCGAAATTGAGAACTTGAAAAGACGATTAGTCCGCTAGCAGTTAGCGGGTTCTCACAATTATTATGTCGGACATCAGCTTCATAGTGGCGCTAAAGTACAAACTTTTTTCAATTGAAGATTCAAGACTCTGATTAATTCTTTAAAAAGTGAAAATTTCACACCTACAACATTTTATAAAATCACTACTTCTTAANAGTAACNAAATATAATTATTCAAATATTTAATTTACTTTAAATACGATAAAGTCTATTTTTTTTGCACTTGTTTATTCAACTGAGATGTGGGGATCAATCAGTTTATTAACTTTAAATTCATATTTTCATCGTTAATACTTAATTTGCTAAGAATCACAGCCTTATCCTATGAACAACGACTATAGTGTTTTATTAGAAAACCTAATGGGCAGAAGGTACGATGAAGCACTTCGTGAGTCTATTTTATCAGATGCATTTGAAGAGTGTGAATATCCAGATTCTTTGAAATATGCATTGGAGGCTATGGAGGAAATTGACTCCTCTTATGCTTACAAGACATTCCACATTACCAAAAGAATCCAGGACAAACTGGATAAGGTATTTAACGACATCAATCTAAAAGTAGATTTTCGTTATCAAGGTCCGATTCAAACGGAAACTCACATTGTATTGTATGGGGGGGTTGAGTTGATCATACTCACCAAACCTTACGACAAAAAACCATGGGTAAAGATCAATCAGATTGCTGGTGAAGTGATGGGTGTACTAACTGGCGATCAAAATTTTAAGGAGATTGATTACAGTAGCAAATTGCGGATTAAGCTGTCTACCTCAAAACCTAAATGTGAGATCAAAATTCTCCCAGCCGTTTGGTTAGATAACAACGAATACCTGGAAACTAAACGTGAAATAGATCGAGGTATATGCGAGTATAATATGCTCAAAAAGACTCGAAGAAGATACTTGCCTTTCTTGAATATCGCCAGAATCAATGCAAAAGACAATCGTTGTAACGGAGGCCTCAAGCGCATTATCAGGCTACTATTAACGCTGCAACGTGATTCTGAAGAGGACATAGATCTTAACTGGTATGAGATTAGCTCGGTGATTTATGCTATTCCCGAGAAGCAGCTGAAGTTTAATAATGAATATGCTCTAAGCCTACTTGGCGTAGTTTCTGCACAACTTAACCGAGTGGTCACTGACAAAAACTACAGGGAGAGACTCCTATCCCCTTCTGAAAAAGAATTGGTTTTTGGGTCTCGGCACTACCTAACGGATGAGGTAGTTAAACTCAAAACGGAGCTGGATCACTTGATTCAAGATCTAAATGAGGATCTTCGCCAAGATGGCGATAAGACCATCTATAGCGAAGTAAAGTATCAATAGCTTTAATTTTTCAATCCGGCACGTTCAAGCAAGGCATCAGGAGTAGGTTCCTGTCCTCTAAATTGCTTGTACAACTCCATCGGATGCTTTGTTCCACCCTGGCTCAATACATTTTCTTTAAAGGCAGTGGCTGTCGCTTTATCAAAAACCCCGTTCTTTTTGAAAACTGAGAATGCATCAGCATCCAAAACTTCAGCCCACTTATAGGAATAGTATCCAGCAGCATATCCTCCTCCAAAAATGTGTCCAAACTGCACGCTCATGTTCGTATTGGGTACTTCAGGAAACAGATCAGTCGGTCCAAACGCAGCCTTTTCCACTGCTTTCACATCTTCGATAGTGCCAGCCTCGTCAAAGGAAATATTGTGCCAGTTCATGTCCAGCAGTCCGAAGCTAATTTGACGAACAGTTGCATAAGCTTCGTGGTAGATAGCTGATTGTTTCAATCTATCCACATATTCTGATGGAATCGACTCACCTGTTTCATAATGCCTGGCGAATAAGTCCAGACATTCCTTTTCGTAGCACCAGTTTTCCATGATCTGAGAAGGTAGTTCCACAAAATCCCAATAAACGTGAGTACCCGATAGGCTAGCATAATGTGTATTTGCAAGCATACCATGTAGGGCATGTCCGAACTCATGGAACAGTGTACTCACTTCGTCAAACTTCAAGAGCGATGGTGTATCCTCACTACTTGGTGTAAAGTTGCAAACGATACTTACTAGTGGAATGATTTTTTCTCCTTTATCAGTAACACGCTGGTCTCTGTAAGAGGTCATCCAGGCACCTCCACGCTTACCTTCTCTTGGAAAGAAATCCGCAAAGAATATTGCTGTCACATTTCCCGAAGCATCAAGTACTTCGTATGCTTCTACGTCCTGGTGATACACTGGGATATCATTGTTTCGTTTGAAGGAGATGTCAAACAGTTTCTCTGCCGTTTGAAAAACTCCAGAGATAACATTCTCTAACTTGAAGTATGGTTTAGTTAGCTCATCGTCCACATCATATTTCTTCTTTCTTAGTTTTTCTGAGTAATAAGCCCAATCCCAACGCTGAAGCTCATGATCCACTCCCAGCTCCTTCATGAATGCCTTCAATTCCTCAACCTCTTCTTTAGCCTTTGGAAGAGCACGCTCTAACAGATCATTTAAAAATTCTTCAACCTTTGAAGGCTTCTCAGCCATCCGCTCTTCCAGCACATACTCTGCATAGGTATTGAAACCAAGAAGATTTGCCTTCTCTGCTCTTAGCTGTGCTAATTTCTTGATGATTTCCTGATTGTCTCGATCATCACCTTTAAGCGCCTTACTCATGTATGCCTTATACAGCTTTTCACGAAGCTCTCTCTTATCAGCATACTCCATTATCGGCATGTATGATGGTGCGTGTAACGTAAATGCCCATTTACCTTCCTCCCCTTTATCCTTGGCCGTTTTTGCTGCTCTACTCACTACATCCTTTGGAAGGCCTTTTAAATCATCTTCTGTTTCAACATACATTACGAAACCATTGGTCTCTGCCAAAAGATTCTCACCAAATTCAAGCGAAAGCTTAGAAAGCTCAATGGAAACTTCTTTGTAACGGTCCTTTTTCTCCCCTTTGAGATCAGCACCACTTCTTACAAAGCTCTTATAGGTTTTGTCTAACAGCATTTCCTGCTCACCATTCAACCCAAAGCTTGCCTTATTTTCATACACCGACTTTATTCTGGACCACAGCTTTTCATTGGTTTTGATTTCATTGTCAAATTCTGAAAGCATGGGTGACGCATCTCTAGCCACAGCTTGTAGCGCATCACTAGTTTCCGCACTATTCAAGTTGAACAATACAGAAGTAACCTTTTCCATCAATTCCCCAGAGTTCTCCATTGCCTCAATCGTATTGGCAAAGGTTGGTGCTTCATCTTGATTGATGATTGTTTTTATATCTGCTCGCGCTTGCTCTATTGCTTTTTCCAAAGCAGGCATGTAATGTTCAGTAGTAATTTGACTGAAAGGTGGTACCTGAAATGGCGTATTATATGCTTCTAAAAATGGATTATTCATAAATATTGTATCAATTTTGAGTTGTCAAAGTTAAAATTAATAACACTTACCTTTGCCCCGAAATCAAGATAAGTATGAGTAAGCAACTCCTTTTTATTTCCCTTTGTTTTATATCATTTTTTGGACGTGGGCAGGATTCATTATTTGTTGATTTATCCTCACCATATGGCTCCTTAAGAACCCATTTGTTTTATCTTCAGGATGATCACTATGATGCTGAAAAAGCGGCTCAGCCTTTCCTTCAGAAAGGCATTTCACAAGAACAAGCTATCAAGGCAGCTATCCAGCTAAAACAAGCATGGGATGGTGAAGGTACCTTTATCACCATGGAAGCGATTCCTAAGAATCCAAATTTCAAGGACTCGCTTAGAAACAGACATATTTATGTGATAGACAATCATCAACCCGCCATTATTTTAGTGAAAAACGGGAATGAATGGATCTATGCTAAATCATCTCTCGATGCTATTCAGGATTTTCATGATGAGGTATTTCCTTTCGGTACTGACAAGTTGCTTCAACTGTTGCCAAAAATAGGTACTCGTAAAATTATGGGTCTCTATTTGTACCAGTACATTGGCATTTTGATACTTGCATTGCTCAGTGTCTTAATACACAAGATATTCTCTGTATTATTCGAAGAGATTATAACCCGCCTGCTATTGAAAGCTGGCTATGAGCGACTAGCCGATCATTTTATGCTCCCAGTAGCCAGACCAATCAGCTTATTTGTTGTCATTCTGTTATTGAGGGTCTTTTTACCAGTTCTCCAACTCCCACCCGATACTTCGCATTGGGCCATGCTACTGCTAAAGGCATTGCTACCTTTATTCGGAACAATCGTCTTCTATCGATTAGTTGATGTATTGGCCATGTATCTTGAGAACCTGGCTAAGAAAACAGAGAGCACTTTGGATGACCAACTAGTTCCTCTGCTTCGCAAGACATTGAAGACTTTTGTGGTAGGGATAGGAACCTTATTCATTCTTGAGAATCTGGACATTCCAATCATTCCTTTGTTGACTGGATTATCGATTGGTGGTTTGGCATTTGCTTTGGCCGCTCAAGACACTATCAAGAACTTCTTTGGTTCATTAATGATTTTCATTGATAGACCATTCCAAATTGGAGACTGGATTACTTCTGGAGACATTGATGGCTCGGTAGAAGAAGTAGGATTCCGCTCATCCAGAATTCGAACATTCAGAAATTCCTTGATGTATGTCCCTAATGGGAAGCTTGCTGATAGTGTTATTGACAACCATGGCATGCGTCAGTACCGACGATTTTATACCCAAATTGCAGTTACCTATGATACTCCTCCAGAACTTATTGACACCTTCGTAGAAGGGCTAAGAAAAATTGTGGAGACACATCCTGATACACGTAAAGACTATTACAATGTCTACTTTAACGACATGGCGGCATTTTCACTGAACATCATGTTTTACATATTCTTTGAGGTTCCTGACTGGGGAGCAGAATTGAAAGCGAGACATGAAGTCTTAATGCAGGTATTAAAACTAGGAAATGAACTTGGAGTAAACTTTGCCTTCCCTACTCAAACGTTACACATGGAGAATTTTCCGGGGAAACCAAGTCTTTCACCATCCTATACTTCACAAGAAGAAGCCAATCAGAAAATTACAACTTTCTTCGAGAACCAGAAATAAGAGATCAATCATGAAAGCATATACATTAGTTAAAAATGGTAAGGCCGAAGAGGCTTTCAAATTAGAAGAAAAGCCTACTCCTACGCCAGGACCAGGAGAGGTTTTAATCGAGTCTGAAGGATTTGGTCTAAACTTCGCCGATGTAATGGCCCGACTAGGTATTTACAAGGAATGTCCTCCTCTGCCCACAGTTATCGGGTATGAAAATGTAGGTAAGGTTAAAGAACTAGGTGAAGGAGTCACAGGACTGGAAGTTGGTCAACGCGTACTTGCCTTCACCAGATTTGGTGGATATGCAGATCATGTAGTTACTCCGGCAATGGCTGCAACACCGATTCCTGACAACCTGAGCATCGGTGAAGCTACTGCTCTGGCCACTCAATACATGACAGCCTACTATGCAGTGGAAGAATGCCTTAGTTTGTATGACGGTGATCATGCACTGGTTCATGCAGCAGCCGGAGGTGTTGGAACTGCACTTATCCAAATGCTAAAGCACAAAGGTGTGGTTGTTTTCGGAACTGCTGGATCTGATGAAAAATTGGAATATTTGAGAAGCCTAGGTGTGGATTACCCAGTCAATTATCGGAAAGTTGATTATCTCGAAGAGATCACAAAACTGGGATTCAAAGGTAAAATTGATGCTACCTTCAATCCGATTGGAGGCGATTATGTAAAGAAAGATTTTGCGCTCTTGAACTCAGGTGGTGGTGTGGTCATCTTTGGCGCATCAAAGCTCACAGATGCGCGAGGAAACATCTTCAAAATGCTAAAAATGGTCTTTGGTTTTGGGTTCTGGAGCCCAATCAAATTAGTCACTTCCTCCAAATCATTGATTGGTTTGAATATGCTAAAAATTGCAGACCACAAACCAAGAACTTTTCAAAACGCCATCAAGAATGTGATTGAATTGGTTGATCAAGGGGTTTTGAAACCAACTGTAGGAAAAGAATTTGATCATACCCAATTGGCTGAAGCACATGCTTTTCTCGAAAGCAGAAAATCCATCGGCAAAATTGCCGTGAAATGGTAAAAAGGAAATCGCCACCCTCCCTGCTGCTACGACAGTTTTGGGTGGCGACATAACCACTGTAGCCTAATCTTTACAGGTTATTCAGTTTCCCAACCTCCGCCAAGTGCTCTATAGATATTGACATAAGCATGCATCTGTAGCATCTTGGTTTCAACAAGGTCGAACCTTGACTCAAGCGCATCTCTTTGAGTCAGCAATATTTCCATATAATCTGCTCGTGCAGACTTGAAGAGGGTATTGGAAATATCCACTGACTCGGTAAGAGCCTGCACTTGTTGTTCTTTTAATTCATAGCTACTTGCCAGGTTGCTGATATTAGACATCTGATTTTGTACCTCGAGGTATGCATTCAGAATCGTTCTTTCATAATTAATTACAGCTTGTATCTGCTTAGCATTGGCATTTAGATAAGTTGCCTTAATGGCATTTCTATTGATTAATGGCCCAGCAATATCTCCTGCCAAAGAATACAGTAATGACTCAGGTGACTTCACTAAATAACCTGGATTGAATGCCTGAAGCCCTACTCCAGCGCTAATTCCTAATGAAGGATAGAAGTTGGCTTTTGCGGACTTCACATCCAATTTGGCTGCCATCAATTCCAATTCCGCTTGTCTGATATCTGGACGATTTTGAAGCAACTGTGATGGAATACCAGAACTTACAGATGCTGGGGTCAAATCAGCAAACGCATCAGAGGATCTGGTGATAGGCCGAGGGTATCTTCCCAACAGGAAGTTGATACGGTTTTCTGTCTCTATGATCAACTGCTGAATCTCATATTGTAAACTTCGTGTGCTCAGCACTTGTGCTTCAAATCGCTTCACCGCAAGTTCTGTTACCCTGGCAGATTGTTTTTGGTACTTAACTACCTCAAGCGCATCTTTCTGAATGTCTATGTTTTGCTGCACAATGGCCAGCTGATTATCCAATGCCAACAACTCATAATACGAATTAGCAATTTCAGCAATAAGGTTAGTCACCACGAAATTTTTACCATCGACAGAAGATAAGTAGCGGTTGTAAGCAGCAGCCTTCGCATTGCGAAGCTTCTTCCAAATATCCACTTCCCAACTTGCATAAGCTCCCAACATGTAATCGCCAAGTGGTTCAGGAAATTCCTTTCCAGGTTCAATATCGGTTGTTGCCTCGAGTGCTCCATTACGAGTGTATCGACCAACTTTATCCATTCCAGCTCCTGCTCCAACTCCTACAGAGGGCAAGTACTCCCCTTTCCTAGCCATTACTTCGTTTCTGGAGATTTCAATCTCTTGAAGTGTGATGTTTAACTCCTGGTTATTGGCAAGAGCTGTGTCAATTAATGCAATGAGATTAGGATCTGTGAAATACTCTCGCCAGTTCATCCTGGATGAGTTGGTGGTATCCGTCTCATCCTTGTATTGATCTGGTAGGTTATTACTTAGCTCTCTAACCTTGAGCTCTGGTGTACACGAGAATACCGCAATGGTCATAAAAACCATTGCAATACCTCTGAATATATATTTTGTGATCATTTGTCTTCTATTTAGTGTCATCATCATGAGAATCTAAACCTTTCTTGTGGCGCTCTTCTAACCACTTATCATGGTCTACCACATTCTGAACATACTCTTCAGAAAGCGGTGAGTCATGCTCATCTTTGATCAAACTCTTTCCTTCAACCATTCTACCGAAGATGTAATACAAGCCTGGAATAACCAGAACTCCGAATACGGTACCCAAGATCATACCTCCCATTGCAGATGAGCCAATCGTTTTGTTACCAACAGCCCCCGCTCCATGGGAGATTACTAAAGGAATCAATCCAGCAATGAACGCAAATGATGTCATCAAAATCGGTCTAAATCTAACCTTCGCTCCTTCTATAGCAGCTTCCATAACGGTAGCTCCTTCTCGATGCTTCTGTACCGCAAACTCCACGATCAACACAGCGTTCTTCCCAAGAAGTCCAACTAGCATAATCAAACCTACCTGCGCATAAACGTCATTGGCAAGTCCCATCATTTTAAGCATGGCAAACGATCCGAAAATACCTACCGGTAATGAAAGGATTACTGCAAGTGGGAGTAGGAAACTTTCATACTGTCCTGCCAATACCAAGTAAACGAAGATGATTACAATGATGAAAATGTATAAAGCCTCATTACCCCTTCTCGATTGATCGTAAGACAAATCTTCGAATGCGATATCATAACCTCTCGGTAGTGTATTCGCTGCTACTTCTCTGATCGCCTCAATGGCATCACCAGTGGTATATCCTTTGGCGGGAAGTCCACGAATAGATGCAGAGTTGTACAAGTTGAATCGAGTAATCTCGTTAGGTCCTTGACGTTTCTCCAATTTCATGAAGGAAGAGTAAGGAACCATCTCGCCATGTTCGTTTTTCACAAAGTACTCGTCCAAATCAGATGGGTATCTTCTGTAATCAGGGTGACCTTGAACGTGAACCTTAAAGAATCGACCGAAACGAATAAATCCTTGCTCGTAAGTACTTCCAATTAAGATGTTCAGGTTTTCCATTGCTTTATCAATGGTTACACCTTTTTGCATAGCGATCTTGTTATCAATGATCATCTCATATTGTGGATAATTAGCAGCGAAGAAGGTGAACAAACCTGTAATCTCCGGACGTTCTCTCAAAGCATCCATAAACATGGTATTGATTCGATCAAACTCCTGATAATCAGTAGAGTTTGTTTTATCCAACATCCGCATGGAGAAACCACCTGATGTACCAAACCCAGGAACTGCTGGCGGCTCAAAGAATTCGATTATGGCACCAAGGTTTCTTGTTTCTTCCTCCAACTCCTCCATGATCTCGGTTACAGAATGCTCTCTTTCTGACCAGTTTTTCAAGTTGATCAAACAAGTACCTGCATTAGATCCACGACCCTCTGTCATAATCTCATAACCAGCCAGCGCTGATACCGATTCTATACCATCAATTTCTTCTGCTATTTCCTGCAGTTGATGTGCAATTCTATTGGTACGCTCAAGAGTTGCTCCCGGAGGTGTTTGGATGATCGCATAGATCGTACCCTGGTCTTCATTCGGAATAAATCCGGATGATACTGCATTGTTCTCTATATAGATTCCGACAGCAAAGGCTGCAAGAACACCCCAGGTAATTACTTTTCGGTTGACAATCTTTCTCAGAATACCCACGTAACCACCAGTAAGTTTCTCAAAGCCACTATTGAAACTATCCAGCATCTTGGTCATCACATTGCGTTTCTTCTCTTTTCCATGATTGTTTTTCAACAACATCGCGCAAAGCACTGGAGTCAATGTAAGGGCAACCACCGCAGAAAGAATGATAGAACTAGCCATGGTGATACCAAACTGTCTATAGAATGCTCCAACCGGACCAGGCATAAAGGTGATCGGTAAGAATACAGACACCATTACCAAGGTGATCGCAATGATGGCACCGCTAATCTCACCCATTACTTCTCTCACTGCATTGTAAGGAGACAAGTTCTTCTCCTCCATTTTGGCGTGAACCGCTTCCACTACCACAATGGCATCATCCACCACAATACCAATTGCCAGAACCAAGGCAAACAAAGTGATCAGGTTGATGGACAAACCGAATATCTGAATCACGAAGAAGGCCCCAATCAATGAAACCGGAACAGCAATGATGGGAATCAATGTTGATCTCCAATCACCAAGGAATACGAACACCACCAGCGCCACCAGAATAAAGGCATCTCGCAGTGTATGAATCACCTGCTCTATGGACGCATCAAGGAAGTTAGACACGTCATAGCTGATTTTATAATCCATTCCTGGAGGGAATAGCTCTTTCATCTCCTCCAATTGGGATTTGACGTCTGCTATAACTTCAGAGGCATTACTTCCCACTGTTTGTTTCAAAACAATTGAAGCAGATGGATAACCATCCAGATTTGAATAGATATCAAAAAACTCACTACCTAACTCTACTTCCGCAATATCACGGAGATAGATGATCTCACCTTCTTCATTCGCACGAACAATGATCTGCTCATATTGCTCAGGCTTATTATATCTACCCTGATAGGTCAAAACATATTCGAGTGACTGAGCATCTTTACTGTCGGCTCTACCCAATCGACCAGGTCTGGCAATGATACTTTGTTCCATCATTGCTTCTACAGCTTCTTCCGCAGAGATTTTGTAAGCTCTCATACGGTCCGGCTTCAACCAAACCCTCATTGCAAACTGACGGCTACCTAGAATCTGAGCTCGTGCGATACCGTTGATCCGCTGAATTTCAGGGATCATGTTTACGTTGGCGTAGTTGTAAAGAAACTTCTCATCGTCCTCTTTATTGGTACTGTACAAGTTCACATACATCAACATACTTGGCTGTATTGGTGTGATGATTACCCCTTCCCTTTGTACAAGTGGAGGGAGTAAAGGCAGTACCTGATCAACCCTCGTTTTAACCATTACTACGGCCTGGTTCGGATCCGTTCCAGGTTCAAAAATCACTCGGATAGTTGCTTCACCAGCACTAGTCGCATCTGATGAAATGTAACGCATGCCTTGCACACCGTTGATCGCCTGCTCAAGAGGAATCAACGTAGAGTTGACCAATACTTCCGCACTTGAACCAGGAAACGCAATAAAGATGTTTACGGTAGTCGGTGCAATTTGAGGAAACTGAGATATTGGCAATGTCTTAATCGCCAGCACCCCTGTAAATAGGAGCACAATGGATATGATGATGGCCAATACTGGCCGATGTATTATTCTACTAAAAAACATTATATCGTTAATTAAAGGCTAATGATTTATTCAGAGTATAGCTCCAGTTCAGAAAGAACTTTCTCAGGATCCTCGAAATCAAAAGCGATCTTGTCTCCGTCTCTGACCTTTCTCAATCCTTCCAGAACGATTTTATCAGATTCGTCAAGACCAGCCTTTACTTCATAGAGGTGAGGCATTTCTGCACCAACTACGATCTGCTTGGAATGAACTACATTATCATCACCAATAACAAATACATATTTCTTATCTAGTATTTCAAAAGTTGCTTTCTGAGGAATCAGAAGTGCATTTTTCAATGGAGCTCCTACTAAAATGTTACCAGTCTCTCCATGTCTCAGTAAACCTTTTGGATTAGCAAATGTAGCTCTAAAAGCAATGTTACCTGTTTCGTTGTTGAAGTCAGCCTCTATAGTATTCACCTCACCTTCATATCCGAATATTTTATCATTTGCCAATTTCAATTGCACTTTAAGAGCTGTATCAGCATTGATTTTGATTTTATAATCCAAATATTCTGCCTCTGGTACGTTGAAATAAACCCACATCTCATGGTTATCAGAGAGCGTGGTTAGCAATTCACCCTCTTCCACTAAACTTCCAAGTCTTACATGGAAGTGATCCATGATACCATCAAATGGTGCTCTTACCTGTGTAAAATCTAAATGTACTTGAGCAAGTGCCAATTCAGCTTTCGCTTTATCCAATTTGGCTTTAGCCAGTGCAAGCTCGTTGGGAGCTACTACATTTCTTTCAGCCAGGTTTTTTGTGTTTTGGTATTCAATTTCAGCAAAATTAGCCTCTGCTTGTGAGCGTTGTAATTCTGCCTGGTATAGTCGAGGCATGATCTGGAACATTAGTTGTCCTTTTTTCACGAATTGACCTTCATCTACGAAGATCTTTTCCAGATAACCTCTCTCCAGTGCTCTCAACTCAATATGCTGCACCGAATGGATCTGGCAAACATATTCTCTCTGTGTAAGGGTATCTTTTCTAATAGGACTGGTCGCCAAATATTTAACTTCATGTTCTACATGCTCTTTGTGCGATTCACAGCTTGCAAATAGGATTATGGCGCACAAGCTTGTGAGCATCAAAATTCTGTTCATAACGTTAAAATGTAAATTTACAGTTGGTTATTAAAATTGTTGGGACTTCCCTCCTCATCATTAAAGAAGGAAGTATGATTAACTATGAGTAGCAATGTTATTGGTCCTGCTTGCGGCTAGGGAGAATTGTTGCAGATCGAACTCTTCCACATGGATCGTTTGGAAGTATCAATACTCCAAATGACAAATGAAATAACTGCCTGCTGAATAATCTGCTCTCTTTGGATGTGAGTGGAAACAGAATTAATAAGTAGTGTAGAGAAAACAATTACATTAACTAATGTTAACACCTCTATCACAAACGAACACTCTGCCAAATCGAAAACAATCCCATCAGATAGCACGATAATTATCAGAGTCAATAACAGTATAGCCGCCAGGATGCTGTTGGTATAGTTACTTGATGTACGCTGTAGGTATCTAGTCTTTATATACATGCAGTTCTTACAATCTACACTGCGATATTAAAGGCCAATTCTGGATAGAATCTGGAGGAGAATATTTTCAGAAGAAAAATCAGACGAACGAGTAAAATGTTCGATGAACAGGACGAATTCACCTACCTATTCAACACCAAGACTCCATTAACCAAATGCTCTTATATGAAAAGAGTGACTTTGATAAAAATAGGTGAATCGTAAAATCACAGTGATTTAATTAAATTCAAGCAAATCACACAACACGTAAACTACTGATAATCAAGATATAATTACAATTATCAATATTTGTAACTAAATTATTAGTTACATAATTTGGAAAGGTCAAACTAAGTCTTTAGTTTTGAACTAACGATTTAGTTAAGAAGAAGTCATGCCCTTCAATACTAAAACGATTTGATGAAGGTTGAGATTTTAAAACATGGTGAATTTACTACAAGACTGACCCATCTCAACCCTTCATCAAATTGACTGATTTACCCGGGAAAACACATTTAAATGAAAGAATTAACAAAAGCTGAAGAAGAAATCATGCAAGTTCTATGGGATCTGGAATCTGCATTCGTCAAAGAAATTATCAAAGAACTTCCAGAGCCCAAACCTGCTTACAACACGGTATCCACCATTGTAAGAATCTTACAACAAAAAGGATTTGTAGGTCATGAGGCACATGGGAAGTCTCACAAATACCATCCACTAATCACTAAAGAATCTTATACTAAATCATTCATGAAAGGATTTGTCAGTCGATATTTTAGTGGAAGCTATCAGCAAATGGTTTCTTTTTTCACCAAGGAAGATAACCTAAGCCTGAATGAACTGGAAGATCTATTGAAAGAGCTAAAAGACAAGGATCATGATTAATTACATAATTGAGCTTTCGGTCATACACTTATCTCTGATTGGAGCATACTGGTTCTTTCTTCGAAACGAGCGACAATATGCTAAGATGAGAAATTACTTACTTGGCTCTACCCTACTCGCCATTGTGATTCCTTTTTTGAAATTACCAAAGTTGATCGGAAAATTATGGTCTTCTGCTCCAGAAGATATTCCACTGGCTTCTGTCTCTTATGAGCCAATGGATTTTACTCCTACCCCATTGGTTTCGGAGTTTGACTACAGCCTATTGATCTATCCCTCATTGCTTATCAGTTCCATTTTCCTATTCAAATTCTTATCGGGGCTTTATTACCTATTGAAACTTGAAAGAAGTAGTCAAAGTGTAGCTTATGAGGAGTTTAATATCCGTAAGACAAAAGAAATAACAGGCAGCTTTACTTTCTTCAATTGGATTTTTGTGGGTAACAACGTATTTGAGGACCACAATGAATACACCGCAATTCTAAAGCATGAAAAGGCTCATGCAGAATTAGGTCATACTTATGATTTGGTTTTCTTTCAGCTATTCAGGACCCTATTTTGGTGGCTACCAAGCGCGTGGTACATTAATCAAGAAATTAAAAAAATACACGAATATCAGGCAGATGCCTATGCTCTAAAAGCATTTAGTCTGGATTGGTACTCGTCTATACTGATCAGTTCTACTTTGAAATCTAATGGACTGAGCTTGGCCAGCTCATTTCATGATGGTTTAATCTTAAAACGACTAAAAGCAATGAAGCAAAATGCTAAAAAAGTAAGTGCCTGGAAACTTGGAGCACTGTTATCTCTAATGGCCGTACTATTTGTGGTATTCGCCTGTAGTGAGGAATTGGATCAGGAAATCAAAACCATGGGTGAAGCGAGCGATGCCATCACTTTTGATCAGCTACCTTCCAACATGCAAATGGACCTGGTAGAAGTGAAAGATCAACTCACTTTTGTCAAAGCGAATGTGATTGATAATCAAAAGATTTCTAATATAAAAGAGTTACAGGATCTTGACCCGTCTTTGATTCACTCAATCAACGTGGACAAAGAAAATAGTGCCGTCTATATTGCCATCATGAAAGATGGAGACAACTTCAACTATGTCGCTGAAAAGTCTAAAATGGATGGAGAAGTGTTTACTGTAGTTGAAGAGCAGCCGGAATTCCCAGGCGGAATGAGCGCTTTTTATTCCTATCTAGCTCAAAACATAGAATACCCTGAGCAAGCTCGACAAATGGGAGTTCAAGGTAGAGTTTATGTTCAATTCATTGTAGAGAAAGATGGCTCAATAAGTGGAGTAACTGCTGTGAAGGGAATAGGAGCAGGCTGTGATGAGGAAGCAGAAAGAGTAATGAGTGGTGCTTCAAACTTCAAACCGGGAACACAAAGAGGAATGCCNGTNCGTGTAAGNATGGTTCTNCCNATCATATTTAAACTGAATGATGACGTAGANAAAAATGAAGGAATCATTGTTATCGAAGATGTGAAAACTCAGAAAGAGCAATTTAAAATAGAAAGCAACTTTGACAATGGCGTTTGGTATGGCAAGATTTACAGTGCTGAAACAGGTAAGCCACTACCTGGAGTAAACATTGTGGAAGAAGGTACCACCACAGGAACGGTCTCTAGCCTATCTGGAGAGTTCAAAATCAAAGTTTCAGATAATCAACACAAGCTGGTACTTAGCTTTATTGGCTACCAAACAGCAAAGCTGACAGCTCCCGAGTAATTATATAAAAGGACGTTTGAATTATGGTTAACTAAAAAGGGCGATCCTGTGGATCGCCCTTTTTGTTGTCCTTATTTTTTCGAAATAGCTACAGATAAACCAAAGTAAATCAAGTAGCAAATTACGCAGGATATCAAGCCGTAAATTGTAGTGATTGCGGAAACTCTTAAACCGCCAGCTAATAGAGCCTGTGAAACTTCACCCATCTCTGCTATCGCTTCAAATGCACTGTACATTCCAATCATCTGCCCAAGAACCCCTACTATCAAGGCAAAAACACCTATTGATTTTACATACTCCAAAGTCGCCTTTACTTTAGAGGTATCAGCACCTTTTAAAATAGAAATCACTGCCATAATTGCTACTGCTATACCTGAGAAAAATACGATAGTCACTAATCCCATAAATAGTGGACCACCTTCGTAAAATAAATTCATCATCGTTTTTGATACTTTTAGTTGAAACAAATTGATGGTTCAAAATTAGGTGTGAACCCTCCTCAGGTGCAATGTAGAATACTGCATGTAATCTGCATTTCGTCGATAAAACAGGTCAGATTCATTTAAAATAGCGAATTTCGAATCAAACCTTATTTAATGCGCACAACCCAACATATCCTTTTTTGGTTTTTAGTCATGGTTTTTCTAACCATCACATTCGGCCAGGCCGACGGTCAGTATATGAAGTCATTCTATTATGTTTCTTTCTTACTGCCAGTTGCTATTGGCACCTCCTACTTCTTTAACTATTACCTCGTTCCAAAATACCTTTTGAAGCAACGATATTTCAAGTTTGGACTGTATTGCTTATACACATTAATCATTTCATTGTATTTCGAAGAGTTGGTACTAACCACTTCCTTCATCCTTCTGGCAAATTATAAGTATGCCAACCTCAACCCCTACTCTACCAATCTGTTTTTACTCACAACCACAATTTACTTCATTGTATTTGTCAATGCATTTATTCTTCTAATCAAAAGATATCAGCGCAAAGAACATCTGTTGAGTAGAATGGAAGAACAAAATGAAAAGAATAAAACCGAACAGATCATTGTAAGAGTAGATCGTCAAAACAAACCAATAGACCTTGATGATTTAATGGTGATAGAGAGTCTGGCAGACTATGTCAAGCTACACCTTACAAGGGAAAGTGTGATTACAAAAGAGAAGATAAGCCAATTACAAGAGAAACTTCCTGATTACTTCATACGTGTTCATCGATCTTTTATTGTCAATAAGAATCACATTGATACCTACAGTAAAGAAGAATTAACCATCGGACAAATGACTATTAAGATAAGCCGAACATATAAGAAAGAGGCAATAGAAGCCNTTTCCGTTTAAGATTTTAAAATAGCGCCAGGCTTCTTGCCGAATCTCTTCTCGAAGAGATTTGAGAAGTATGAAGCTTGCTTGAACCCAACCGCAGCCGATAATTCGGAGATATTTGAATAAGCCTTTTTACGAGCTAATTCATTCGCGTAATTCAATTTGATTTCCTGAATAAACTGAAGAGGGGTTAAACCTGTTGCAGACTTGAGGTATCTATACAATTGACGCTCGCTCATTGCAGCGGCATCAGCAAGTCTAAGAACGTTGTAATTGGTGTCGTCAATATTGTCAAAGACGTTTTGTCGCAACTTAGATATCAACTTTTCATCATACGAAACCAATTCATCTTCTTTCTTAACCAGTGAAATTCTTTGATTGTAGTTGCTATAAAGATTTCTCACACGAATGATCAACTCTTCTGAATCAAAAGGTTTCAACAAATAATCATCTACTCCTATCTGAAACAACTCTTTCCTCAGTGTCTCATCACTCAATGCCGTCAGATGAATAAAAGGGATATGTCTCCAATTGGTGTTTTGCTTCACTTCTTTCAAAAAGCTAATACCATCCATTTCTGGCATCATAATATCAGAAATGATAAACTTGACATCATGATTAGATAGTAAATCCAATCCCTTCACACCATTGGAGGCAACTCGGACATCAAAATAAGGAGTCAATAATGAAGAAATATAATTGGTCATATCTTCATTATCATCCAATAAAAGCAAAATGGGTTTTCTTTCGATACTTGACTCAATTGACTTCCCTCCCCCTAGCACCTCCACTTTCAACTCCTCAATGGAAGGTATGATGATATGCTCATCTACTAAAATTTCTTCAGGTAGAAGTAAGGTAAAGGTGCTTCCCATCCCTGGTGTGCTGGTCACCTTCAGTTGACCTCCGTGCATCTCAGCAATTTCCTTACTCAGAGCAAGACCTACACCTGTTCCTCCAAGACCTCTTTTTTGGTTGTCTGACTGATAAAATCTATCGAACACTTTATCAATGTCTTTTGCATGGATTCCTCTTCCGGTATCCTTAACCACTACTTTGATTGTTCCTTTGGAAGATCTCGCTACAAAAATCTCGACAAGCCCATCTTTGTCTGTAAACTTGAGGGCATTGGATATCAAGTTAACGATCACTTTTTCCAGCTTTTCCTGATCAGCCAAAACCTGATCATCGGAGTTAACTACACATTTAAGAGTAACGCCTAATTGATTTGCTCTGGACTCAAAAGCAGAAACCGTTCTTTTCACTAAGTCACCCAGAGAGAAAACCGTTTCTTTCATTGAAACCTCCCCTTCCTCCATCTTGGAGAGATCTAAAATTTCATTGACCAGGTTGAATAAGCTTTTGGTATTCCTATGTACTAACTCCAGGTCAGATCTCATATCTGTAGAAAGGTCATTAGATCTGAGAACCTTCTGAATTGGACCTTTTATCAAAGTCAAAGGGGTTCTTAATTCATGTGCCACATTAATAAACCATCTATTTTTGTTGGCAGTCACATCTTCTATTTCTTTCAGATGGCTTTCTATTTCAGCGTTCTTACTTCTGAGTATATCGTTGGCCCGCTTTCTCAAAACATAACCTCGATAGATCAAAAAGAGAACTGCTCCAAGTAATAAAACACACAGTATCAAAATAATCTGCAAGTTTCTATGCCGAGCTATATCACTACTAGCTTCTTGAAGCTGCANGTTCTTCTCGGCAAGCTCGCGTTCCTGCCGCTCTGTCTGGTATTTTGATTTGATGGATTCAACCAATCGGGCATTTTGAATAGTATACAATGAATCCGACTGCTCAACCATCATTTTGTAAGAGTCAAAAGCCTCTTGATATCGACCTTCTAAATAATATACCTGATGCAGCACTTCCCGTGCATTGTCTTTTAGCTGATCATTAGANATNCTTTGAGCAATGGACAAGGTCTTGTCCATATAATATTCAGCCGAATCGTATTGTTTCGAATAAAAATAATAGAATCCTAAACCTTGATAACCAAACCCAATTGCTTTCAAATCATTGATCTCAATGGCTACCTGTAGTGCCAATTGGTGGTATTTATAAGCCTCTTCATACAGCTCAAACCTTCTGTAGGCCAATCCTAATCCATGATATAATCTATGGATAAGTGAGGAGTCTTGTGACTCTATGGCATAAACTATGGATTTTTCATAGTACTTGATGGCTTCAGATTGATCACCATCCTGGGAATACATGCCTCCAATGTTTTTCAAGCACGAGCCAATGATCGCTTTACTATCCAAGAGTTTAGCAAGTTCAATGCAATCATTGTAATAAATCATGGCCATGTCATGATCTCCGATATAATCATAGTTGATCCCAATTAGCTGAAGAGTTTCCAGATAGTTAGCCGAATCTCCAACTGATTGATAGATTTTAAGTGCTGAAGCAAGAAGATCAATGGCTTCAGCACGATCATCTTCCTCCATTGCCATATTAGCTCTTAACATGGAGATCCTGGCAAATAACCTGGTTGTATCACTAACCAATAGGCTTTCTGCTTTTTTTAATAGNACCCTTGAAGCTGTAAAATCATGATTCTCCTGTGCATCTTCTGCCGAACTGCAATAAATAGAGATTAGAGAATCTCGAGTGAGAGTGCCTGATTGGAATAGCTTGTAATTCTCATCAGCCATTAGTGTATCACTAATAGCCGTTTGTGAGAAGCCAGTCAAGCCAGCAAATGCCAAGAATATTGAAAGCGCAAAAGCTCTAAACATATGGTGGTTACGTCGCGGTGTAGAAGTAAGATATACAACGGACCACCAAAACAGCTATAGGTATCCTCAAAAAAGTCAACAATTACCATATTTTGGGTACTGAATTCCCCAAAAAATGCAAACAAGACTTTGTTCAATTCAAACAGTTTTAAGCTACTTTATGACTCGTTTGATGGCTCTACCCTTCTCCAAAAACTGGTAAAGGCCTTCCATATTTTCCTCTTCAAGTAACTTTCTGAATGTAGTGGTGTTAGACAAGAAGGCATCAAGTGCCTCAAGAACCATCTTCTTGTTTTCAAGAAATATTGGAGTCCACATTTCAGGTGAACTTTTAGCTAGTCTAACAGTCGATTCAAATCCTGACCCAGCCAACTCAAGAATAACCTGACCATCTTTTTCTTTATCAAGAACTGCATTGCTTAGTGCATAGGAAGTAATGTGACTCAAATGAGAAATGTAAGCTAAATGTCGATCATGTGCCTCAGCCTCCATGTATTCAAGATTCATCCCAATCATTTTACACACTTTTTCAAAATCCGACACTGCTGCAGGATTGGAATGATTATCCTCGCATATAATCATTAATTTGTCTTCAAATAATGAGGCAAATGCTGCATCTGGCCCACTATATTCTGTACCAGCTATGGGGTGAGCAGCTATGAATCTCGCTCGAGCTTCATGAGTCCTTACCGTTTCACAGATCTTACCTTTGGTAGATCCAAAATCTATTACAACTTGCTCCTCTCTGATTATATCTAATATCTCAGGCAGCATTATATCAATTACATCAACAGGAATCGATAGTATGATCCAATCCGCCCATTTAACACCAGATTCCAGATTTGTGAATTTCTTATGAATTAACCCTAGCTCAAGAGACCGATCGAGGTTTGCTTCTTTCCGACTATATCCACCTGCTTCTGATATAAGGCCAAACTTTTGCATTGCTAGTGAAAAACTTCCACCAATTAAACCGGTTCCTACAAAAAGTACCTNCATTTCAGTCTATTAATTACTTCTNTTAATTTATTCTCNGACGCACACAACGACATTCGAACAAAACCTTTGCCTCGTTCACCAAATATGAATCCTGGCGCCAGGAATACATCGTATTCCNTAAGAATGGATTCTATAAATTCTTCTCCGTCTATCGGTGCTCGGGCCCAAAGAAACATTCCTACCTGCCCCTTAGTGTATTCACAGTTCAATTGATTAAATATTTGCTGACCCAGTTCCCTTCTTCGCTGGTAAGTCGTATTTAAGGTTTCATACCAATCATTTTCGAGAGAAAGCGCTTTGATAGCCGCTTTCTGAATTCCATAGAACATACCAGAATCCATATTACTCTTGATCTGAAGAACAGGCTGTATAATTGATTCCTTTCCTAATACCCAACCTACACGCCACCCAGCCATGTTGAAGGTCTTGGAAACTGAATTCAATTCAAGAGCAATCTCTTCTGCTCTTGGAATACTAAATATGGACAATGGCTCTGTATTGCCTATGAAACTGTATGGATTGTCGTGACACAATAAAATTTCATTCTTATGTCCAAAATCAACAAACTTCTGAAACAACTCATAACTTCCATTAGCTCCTGTAGGCATGTGTGGATAGTTCAGCCACATCAATTTCACCCTGGACAAATCCATAGACTCAATCACCTCCCAATTTGGCTCATACGTTTGTTCCACTAAAGGATAATATATCGGAATCGCCCCAACCATTTTGGATACTGAGGTATATGTCGGATAACCTAATTCTGGAATTAATACCTGATCTCCTGGATTCAAATAAGCCAACGAAATATGTGTAATTCCCTCCTTGGACCCCATTAGTGGGAGTGCACTTAATTGCCTTACATCACAACCATACTGATGTTGATAGAAGTCCTTAATCGAATGTTGAAGCTCTGGAAGCCCCTGGTAGGATTGGTACCCATGAACATCTTGGGCCATAGAGCTATTACATAACTCCTCGATAACACTATTAGATGGAGGTAGATCCGGACTCCCAATCCCTAGGTTGATTATAGGTCTACCCTGATTTTGCAAGTCACGTATCTCTCTCAGTTTTTTAGAGAAATAATACTCAGAAAATAGTGAAGTTCTGTCTGCAGGACTAATCATGAATTCAGCCAAATTAGGCACTAAGAGAAATAATCAGTNGGTTTTTTCCCAAATCTTTCGAGATAAAGTTTGGAAAAATACGAAGTAGATTCAAANCCNATTTCCTGNGAAATTTGAGCNANNTTATCNTANCGNTTACTTACNAACANTTCACGAGCNTGNTGNAANCGTATCTCNGTNATTANTTTTGATGGACTNANACCNACAGATTCGGCNGTTTTTCTATAAAGCTGACGNTCACTTAATCCCAAATGCATNGCCAACTGNGTNACATTNAGTTTACTATCNGCCATNTTNTNNTTNACAAAATCCCGAATCTCAATCACCANTTGGTTNTCNTCGCTTAAGATCNTGNNTCTCNTCNTCNGCAAACTCCTTAGCCCACTTNATNCGCTCTCNCANATTATTGATNACGTTACTTANTCNNACNAGCAGCTCATCTACTTCAAANGGNTTAATGATNTAATCATCNACNCCNAGNCTAAGNCCTTTNAANCGNTCAGCATTTTCNGCNACNGCAGTAAGTACAATNACAGGNATTTTAGACAATNCGGCATCCTCTCGAATCTTGCNAAGNAACTCCCATCCATCCATTACCGGCATCATCACATCCGTCAANATNAAATCTGGTCGAANNTGNTTNAANAGATCNANTGCNTCNTTCCCATTATCAGCNATNTGNAANTCAAANTGATCNCTNANCACATCTGACANGTANCTNTGNAGTAANTTNTTGTCNTCTACNANTANTACNGAGGAATCNGANGGCACTTTTAANACATCNAAATGAACNTCCAAATCNTCNGAACTCTTNAGATCNTCNGTNCTAANTAATTCNTCNTGTAAAGANGGCANCANANTAGATACAGGNAANTGGATTTCNAATGTNGCTCCNCCNTCNNNATTATTNTANGCNGANATCTTNCCATNCATCAACTCAATNAGNTCTTTNGAAATTGCTAAACCNANTCCCGANCCCTNTTTNTTATCNTCAGACATNCCTGCCTGGTAAAACCTATCAAAAATGTANGGNANATCNGCANNAGGAATNCCTCGCCCATTNTCNACTACTTTTAANANNANNTTNTCTCNATGNNANGNANGTATGAATATTNACNCTNCCNCCCATNGTCACNAATTTGAATGAATTNTAGATGAGNTTATTCATNACCTTNTCAAATTGNNCNTCATCAAGATCNNCNACNGTCTTNNGTGGAATATCNGAATGATANTNAAGCTCNATTANGTTACTNTCNGCNAGNGANAAAAATGCNGCTACAACNCTNGCNACCAANGGATCNANATACAATGGNTTTAANTTNACNANATTTNTTTGNAGNTCNANTTTGGANAAGTCNAGNAANTCATTNACCANNACGGTCATTTGCTTNACATTCCTTCTAATCTTTTTNGCNGGNTCNACAGCCTGAGCTGGTATTTTATCCAATCGTAGAATNGCATCNGCATTNCCCTGNATAAGNGTNAGAGGNGTNCNTAACTCGTGACTNATNTTAGCAAAGAATCTGGATTTCAAATCNTTNACNTCCNNNANCTTTTCNGANTGNTTTTGAATGACNTCNTTGTCNTCNGCCANNTTNANATTGGTNCTNAATTTCAATCGATACAANTATNNCANCANNACAATCAGNANNANNANNNTNANAGCAATNCCAATCAANAGNNAAGNNATCTTNTTCTGCTGAGCACTCTCCTCTCTNAAAGCANTGTTTTCNGCTNCTTTCTTNTCNGTNTCATATCTAGCGGCCATATCATTGACAACTTCAGAGGTAGCCTGATCTCTTAGTTCATCAACAACATCAATATAGTCTTCAAAAAGTGCTGAGGTATTATCCTTGATTTCCAGCTCTATCTGCGCAGTAATGAGATAAGACAAAGCATTCCGTTTCAAAGATTTTAAACCCAAACTATCAGCTAATTCCAGTGCAAGTAATGCATGCTTTCTGGAATTTTTATAATCACTCGCACGTTCATAAGTCGCTGCTAATTGATTGTGTGAATTAGCTACTCCGCTAAGGTTTCCAACCTTTTGTTTGATAGCTAAACTCTTATTGCCATATAGAATGGAACTATCGTAAAATGAAGGATCAATGTGTAACAAACGCTCATAACAATTTGCCAGATTATTGTAATAAACACTGAACAAGTGTAAGTTTTCTTGCTCTTCTAGTCCCTGGACAGCCTTTCTAAAATATGGAATCGCTTCCTCGTGTCTGTCCAATTCCAAAACCATCAATCCTGTATTAAACAGTGCTCTAGCATTGCACATGGGATCATCCTTTGGACAGAAAGTCATCATTTCTTCCAGGACCTCAATTGCCTTTTCCTGTTGGTTCATACCCCGATAAACAAAAGCAATCGAATTTAGCGCAATAGCAATTTTTTTTGGATCTCCTATCCTCTTTCGAATGGCCAAAGAACGGAGATGGCAACTCAGAGATTCTATATAATTGTCCTTACTCTCATAAAGAACACCTGACAAATTCAAGTAATCACTAAATAGCAAAAGTGATAAGTTGGTAGTGTCTATATGACTTAAAACCTGTAGAGCCATTTCAAAATCTCCCTGCTTTTTCAGCACATTGGCTTTTTGATAGTATGCTTCAAACTCTAAACTATCATTATTAATTTCCATCTCCTGGATGAGTGACAGCAAAGAATCCGCATAGAGGGATGACAACCTCAAATCGTTATTTTCAACGGTTTTTGATTTCTCGAAAAAATAGTTGTACCGCTCTACATTCACCTGAGCGTTTGCAAGAGAAACCATTATAATTAAACCTAACAACAATGAACCCTTCATGAAAGTATCTCTTCTTATTAGCGATGAAGTGGCTAAAGATACTTGATCTTACTTTAGAATAGGTAAAAAAAATAGGATGACTCCAATGAGAATTATCAGAGAAGAAATTATATAAAAAAAAACATCCCGCCGAAGCGGGATGTCACCTACAAAATTGTTTAAACCAATGTTAACCTAATTCAAAAAAATTGACTGCACAACTTCATAGATTATCTTTAATGCTTATAACATTTCTAATCTCTAATACCCTACGAAAAAAATAACGATTTGTTGTATTGGCTGCTACAACATTCATTGATTTTACAAAAATAGCATTCCTACAACAACTGATAAAGCAAATTTTACAATCACTCGTTAAATTATTGTGAATGGTTCATTTCACTGATGATTGAAAGTCAACTGCTTGACAAATCCTCATAAAGTCTTTGAATCTTCTAACTTTGCGCCATGACAATTCGTATCGAGATTTAAATAAGCATTGAATGAAATTCGGAACTAAAGCAATCCATGCCGGCCAACACCCGGACCCCTCTACCGGAGCAATTATGACTCCAATCTACCAAACCTCTACTTATGCTCAGGAATCTCCTGGTAACCATAAAGGGTATGAGTATGCAAGAACACAAAACCCAACAAGAACTGCACTAGAAGCTAATCTGGCAGCCCTTGAAAATGCTAAATATGGAAGATGCTTTAGTTCAGGAATGGGAGCTACAGATGCCATTCTCAAGATGTTTACTCCTGGTGATGAAATCGTGAGCACCAATGACCTATACGGAGGAACCTATCGAATTTTCACCAAGATCTATGAACGCTATGGATTGAAGTTCAAGTTCGTAGACATGAAGGATCTCGACGCTGTTAAGTCTGCTATAACTCCGCAAACCAAACTCGTATGGGTAGAAACCCCTACCAATCCGATGATGAACATAGTAGACATTGAAGCTATTGTAAAAATAGCTAAGGAAGCCAATGCCAAAACGGTGGTGGATAACACGTTCGCCAGTCCTTACCTTCAAAACCCTGTGGATTTGGGGGCTGATATTGTGATGCATTCAGTCACTAAATATATAGCAGGTCATTCGGACGTTGTGATGGGTTTTGTTGGAACAAGTGATAAAGAAATAGACGATCAAATTGGCTTTATTCAGAATTCTTCTGGGGCTGTCCCAGGACCACAGGATTGTTTCCTGGTTCTAAGAGGAATCAAGACACTACACGTAAGAATGGATCGCCATTGTGACAATGGGGAGAAAATAGCAACTTACCTTAAAAACCATCCAAAAGTTGACAAGGTATATTGGCCAGGTTTTGAAGATCATCCAAATCATGAAGTTGCTAAAAAACAAATGAAGCGATTTGGGGGAATGCTTTCCTTCATTCTAAAAGATGATAATCAAGACGCTGCCTTCAATGTTTTAGAACAGTTAAAAGTTTTTACCCTGGCCGAGTCCCTTGGAGGTGTAGAATCTTTAGCTGGACACCCGGCAAGTATGACTCATGCGAGTATTCCAAAAGAACAGCGACTTGAAGCCGGTCTTACTGATTCTTTGATAAGACTTTCAGTCGGAATTGAGGACGCTGAAGACCTTATAGAAGACCTGAAACAAGCTATAGGATAATACAAAGCTGCCTCGTGCAGCTTTTTTATTGAACTAAACAATAAGATCATGACCACAGAACTAGCTGAATTATTCACTCGAGATCTAAACAGATTGATTAAAGAACTAGAGCAATATCCAAATGAAGAGAAGCTATGGATAGTGACAGAAGGAATCAATAATTCCGCTGGAACACTCACACTTCATCTAATTGGAAACCTCAATCATTTCATCGGTGCCGTTTTGGGAAATACTGGATACGTGAGAAATCGTGAAGCCGAATTTAGTGATCGAAACATACCCGTTTCTGAAATGATTTCATCCGTACATAAAACAAGTGAGGTAATAAATAATGTGCTTTTAACCGTTAATAACGAAACTTTATCCTCAGATTATCCATTACAAGTTTTTGGCGAACCGATTAGAACATCAAAATTTCTCATTCACTTACAAGGACATCTCAATTATCATCTAGGACAGGTCAATTACCATAGAAGATTGCTCACTCACTCCTAAACGTTATTGTATTTTTAAGAATTCTACTATATTTCGTTATCACTAATCAACCCTTTACCAGCAACTATGAAAAATTCATATTTTTCGCCACCTAAAATGCGCCTAGACATAGTTCCGAATTTTTTAAGAATTGTTGGAAGAGTTTAAGAGCAACCATTGAAAAACCTAATTTCAAAACTCCTGGGTCAAGACGAGAAACCCAGGGAAAGTATCCATTCTGAAGTGGTTAGTTTTCTTGTTGAATTTGATCAACTGAGAAAAGAAGACTACTGGGGGGAAAACCTGGAAAGCAAATTCCAATTGATCATCAATAAAGACATTGACGAGCAATGGAAATATTTGCCTGGACTTTACCTATTACACGAACGTGCCTTGTGCACAAGATCAGATAATCCCACCAAATTCAAAGAAGTATATAGAAGACATTTCCGTATTAAGTATCCAGCATTAGCCAATTCTGAGCTCTTCAAATTCATTTTTGATCCTGTTAGTTCTCAAGAGAATGCCTTATGCCATCTTTTGATGAATCAAATTTGTAATGAATTTACTGACATTACCGAGCAAGAACTCGATATGTGTAAGGCATATCACTCTCTGGTTGATCAGGCATTTGAATTGGTTCACAAAAATCAGTTGGGTAAATCGGATCTTCAAACGACGATAAAACATGAAGTATCACAACTTTATGATGTTCTTGGAAGCATAATAGGTGATAAACAGACAAAATCGCTGTACCAGGCCTCTTATGCTTTGTTAGCTGAAAATTATGGATTACTTCCTTCCTTTTCTTTCATCGTCTCTATTTTACCCGAGTCAGCATTGACCGAGCAACAGTTGAGTATGCTTAGCAGAACTCAAATAGAAACTGTACTCATTGAAAAAACCAGTAGACTAGAAGAAGCAAATGCCAGACTTCTTCGGGAAATGGCTGCCAAAGAGAAAATTCAGAAAGCTAACGAAGAAAACGTAGATCGACTTAATCGCATCATTGAAAATGCAATGGATGCAGTAGTTCTGATGGATAGCGGTGGAAGAATTACTTTCTGGAATAACCAGGCTGAAACGATATTCAAATGGAAATCTGAAGAAGTCCTAGGAAAGTTACTTGCTGATTGTATTATCCCTGAGGATAAACGTGAAGAACATGAAAGAGGTCTGAATTATTACTTGAAAGTAGGTAAACATCGATTTTTAAATAGAAGAATCGAAGATGAGGGAATTACAAAGGATGGGGTACGAATTCCTCTAGAGCTTTCAATTGTTGCAAATAAAGTTGATGGTGATGTTATTTTCACTTCATTTATAAGAGACATTTCTGATCGAAAACGAAATGAAGAAGAATTGATGAATGCCAAGGAGAAAGCAGAGCAAGCCTCTAAGAGCAAAGCAGACTTTCTCTCTACTATGAGTCATGAAATTAGGACTCCAATGAATGGACTAAGTGGCACAATTGACTACCTGCTTGATGAGAACCCACGCCAAGATCAGATAGATTCATTGAAACTCATGCGTCATTCTTGTGAAAGCCTCCTGGTAATTCTCAATGACATACTTGATCTATCCAAAATTGAGGAAGGCCATGTTGAGTTTGATCAACGAGAATTTTCCCTAAGAGAAGTATGCCAACATATCATGTCCACATACACTCAACGTGCTGAGCAAAAATCCATCAAGCTAAATTTAGACCTTAAGGACAATGTTCCAGACTTATTGATTGGTGATCCTGTAAGACTTAGTCAAATATTAAATAATCTGGTTAGTAATGCCATCAAATTCACCCTACATGGTCAGGTGGAGTTGAAAGTCCAGTTGCTTGATGAATCGAACTCGAAAGCTAAACTTAGACTTACGGTACAAGATACAGGCATAGGCATAGCCAAAGGAAATATCGACAAAATCTTTGATCGATTCACTCAGGTTCACGACCAATCGCACAACACTTTATCCGGGACAGGTTTAGGATTATCCATATCCAAAAAACTCCTCCAACTTGTTGGTAGTGACCTAATTGCTGAAAGCGAATTGGGCACTGGATCCACCTTCTATTTCGATGTTTTCTTCAATAAATCTGAAAAGAAAGAGACCAAACAATACAAAGAGGAGAATGGACCAATCAACCTTGAAGGAATAAAAATTCTATTGGTTGAAGACAATCAAATCAACCAGATTGTCGCAGCCAAATTCCTTAAAAAATGGAATTGTGAGGTAGTATTTGCAGATAATGGTGAACAAGCCCTGGATCAGGTGATGATGCATGAGTTTGACTTAATTCTCATGGATATCCAAATGCCAATCATGAACGGCTATCAGGCTGCAGAAGCGATCAGACAGATGCCTGGAAAGCTGAAGGAAATCCCTATTATTGCTTTAACAGCTGATGTATTACCTGAAGTGAGAGAAGAAGCCCTGAGAGTGGGAATGAATGATCTGATGACGAAGCCTTTCAATGCGGACAAGCTATATCAAATCATAGTAGAATACCTCAGATAAATAAAAAACTCCTTCATATACGGAAGGAGTTCTTCATGTAATTCAATTATGTAAAACGTTCGGAGTATTAAGCACTCTTTACATTCAATGTCTTTACCATATCAACAGGTCCGAAGATTTTTCTTTCAACGATTGTCTTTTTCCCTTTGATTAATTCAATTTCGGTATTAGGAAAACCAAGTGTCGTATGTTTTTTTACCACTTTATGGTAAAACATAGAGGCCTGATCGTATTCTCCTTTTCCAAAATCATGTCGATGTTCAAACTTCTTAACAGGAGTTCCAGGAATCACATGGTACATATTCACAATTACCGAGTATTTCGGTTGAAACATTCTGATAATACCTGCTAGCGGATTTTTCATATTCTAACCTATTCGATTATTCAAGTACCAAGTTTAATAAAATGGCTAATCAAAAGAAATATTTTTTACGTCATTCTCAATTTTAAACAAAAAAAAAGAGCGTAGGTAAACACCATACGCCCTCCGTCATGTGCAGAAATACTGCTTAGTCTTAGCGGATTAGAGACACCTATCTCATTACCATTTATAGTGGCTTAGAATAGGATGCTCACCGATAAATTCAAATCAGTGAATCAATCCACATTATCGTGTAGATACTTATTGTTACCTAGTATCTGATTTTCGTCAGTCAAATTAAACTTTGAAATATTACGCTCTGAGCTATGCGGAACTTTCGAAAAAGTGATCTGTTTACGCTCATAGGCAGGTACATCAAATCGTTCTTTGTAGTTTTTGGTAGCAATTTCCTCACGCTGAGTACCTTCCAGCATCTCCTCGCGTTTTCTACGCTGCTCCATCAACTCCATTTTCTTAGATGCCGAATGACCAGCTGTGATATTCTCTATAGAGAATGGGTCGAAATGAGATTTCTGCGGCTCCACAGGAGTATCCATCTCTTCCTCTTCTTCTACATCATCGAAAACCTCATAGTCATTACCCAGGTCGAACTCAAACTCATTTTCATTCTCCACTTCCTCATCCTCTTCTTCCACGGCTTTTCTAATCTCCCGCTTCAGAAAGTCGTATTTCAACTCATGGGTATCATCCTCTTCTTCATCTTTCTGATTCTGGATCGATGATTTGTATTCTGTTTCTTCTTCATCCTCATCACTAACATTCTTATTACTTCCGTCAAATAATTTGATCTGACGTGAAGACTCTAAGTCAAAAACTCTTTTAGTTTCTGTTGTTGATGATGGGGAAGAAACTGTTTCTTTCTTTTCAATAGGTTTGATCTCCTGATCGCTATCAAAACCTGTAGCAATCACCGTTACTCTGATGTTTTCACCCAGGTTAGGATCCACACCGTGACCAAAGATCACCTCAGCCTCATCACCAGCAAATTCCTGCATGTAATCAGTGATGTCTGCCAATTCATCCATTTGAAGCTCAGCATCCTCACCAGACATGATGGAAAGAAGGATCTTCTCGGCTCCAGTAATGTTTTGATTGTTAAGCAAAGGAGAATTCAATGCCTCTTCTGCGGCTCTTCTAGCTCTGTTTTCACCGTAAGTCTGAGCAGAACCCATTACTGCAGCTCCAGCATTCTTCATTACAGTTTTCACATCTTCAAAATCGACGTTTACATAACCAGACACCGTGATGATCTCTGCAATGCCTTTAGCTGCAGTAGTCAAAACGTTATCTGCTTGAGCAAATGCTTCTCTGATAGCCAGGTTACCAAAGATCTCACGAAGCTTATCATTCAATATAACAAGTACGGTATCACAGTTTGCTTTCAGCTCGGCAATACCCTCGTTAGCTGCTTTCATCTTCTTGCGACCTTCAAACACGAATGGTGCAGTGACGATACCCACTGTTAAGATATCCATCTCTTTGGCCACCTCTGCGATAACTGGAGCAGCACCTGTACCAGTACCACCTCCCATACCCGCAGTGATGAACACCATCTTGGTATCTTCAGAAAGCATTTCTCTGATTTCTTCTTTAGACTCAAGCGCTGCATGCTTGCCTTTTTCAGGGTTCGCTCCAGCTCCAAGTCCACTTGTGAGATTAACTCCCAGTTGTAATTTGTTAGGCACCGGACTAGTCTCTAGTGCCTGAATGTCTGTGTTACATACTACGAACTCTACATCCTTGATCCCAAGGTTGTACATGTGGTTGACAGCATTGCTGCCTCCTCCTCCTACACCTACTACCTTGATAATGGATTTGTGGTGTGAGGGTAAATCGAATTTGTACATATTTTCTGCCATGACGTTTGGTATTTTATGTAAATCCTCAGTTAAAAATTTATTTAGTTGGTCTATCGTTTTGAAGTCCATACACCAGGGACTTTTTATTTCTGTTGATTAATAATCTTTTTCATCATCCAGGTCATCAATCAAAAGACCTTTTGTCTTCTCCAGGATGTTCTGGAAAAACTTAGCTCCCTGTTTCGAACCTTTTCTATTATTATTTTTCAAAGAAGCTCTTTCATTGTATCTATCCTCCCGGATATCGATCGCTCTGAATCCTGACAACACTAAACCAACTGAAGTCGCATACATTGGGCTCTTCACAGAGTCAACCTTGCTCTTACCTAAGTGCTCGTTTGGATAACCTACCCTGGTATCAAGACCAGTCATGTATTCAAACAATTGCTGTAGGTTGGTCAATTGGGAACCACCACCAGTTACTACAATACCAGCTGCAAGCTTTTTGTGATATCCTGAAGTAATGATCTCGGTATGAACCATCTCTATGATCTCTTCCATTCTTGCCTCAATTACGTGCGCAAGGTTCTTTACAGAAATCTCTTTTGGAGGTCTGTTTCGCAAACCTGGAATCGATACAATTTCATTTGGATTGGCTTCCTCAGAGATTGCCCTTCCAAATTTTGTCTTCAGTAATTCAGCTTGATGTTCCATCACCATACATCCTTGTTTGATATCAGATGTGATGATGTTACCACCAAATGGAATTACTGCCGTGTGACGAATGATATTGTCATAGAATACCGCGATATCAGTGGTACCACCACCAATATCTACCAGACATACTCCTGCTTCTTTCTCCTCATCGCTCAACACAGCTAAGCTGGAAGCAAGTGGCTCGAGGATCAGATTCTCAATCTCCAACCCTGCTCTTCGTACACATTTATTAATGTTGTTGATCGCATTTGTTTGAGCCGTGATGATATGGAAATCAGCTTCCATTTTCACTCCAGACATTCCAACAGGATCTTTGATACCATCTTCATAGTCGATGATATAATCTTGTGGCATCACGTGAATGATCTCACTCCCAGGAGGGATCACTATGCGATACATATCATTGTTTAGTCGATTCACATCCTCTACAGTGATTTCATCATTGCTTTCACGGGTGATAGATCCATGATGAATGGCACTTCGAATGTGCTGACCCGCAATACCTACGTTAACTACACGAATATCAATACCTGATTGCTCCGACGCTTCGTTAACCGCTTTTTCGATTGCGTTTACCGTTTTATCAATATTGGTTACGATACCTCGGATTACTCCGTCGGATACGGCTTTACCCATCCCCAACACCTCGAGTTTTCCGAACTCGTTTTTGCGTCCAACAATGACGCAAATCTTGGTGGTCCCTATGTCGAGACCAACGATGATTTTGTCTTCCATTTTACTAAGCAGTTTTTCTTAGATCATAAGTATTATTCAACAATCGATAGCGATTCCGACACATGACTTTGGAGCTACTGACAACTGACTTTAAAGTATGAACTAAGTATTTATTCACAGACGATTTGATTTTCAAATTTCACATTGACCAACTCATAGGTATTCCAACCTTTGTTGGGTAAGATCTCCTTATAAAAGACCATCAATTTCTTAAACTTGGAATCCAGATCTTCTGGCATTCCAAAGATGATTTCTTGTTTGGTCACCTGAGGCAACAACTTCAGTTGACCATCTTTCTCAATAACCAATTGAGCAATTTGTGCTTTCCAGAACTCATTACTTTCGATGTAGTTAAGTAATGCTAAAATATCATTACCGTAATCCGTCTCTGTCAAACTTCTCTCCCAGCTAAAACCTCTCTCCGTTTCGATTATCGGTACCCTTGCTGTATGTTTCGCATTAACCGGCAGTAGTCTACCATCCTCATCCACATATTGATCTGGACCATTTGGATTGTAGATTCTAGCAATCGGTCTGGCCTGCTCTACCTTCACCAATAGATTTCCTTTGATGTCTCTGTAAATCTGAGCTTCCTTCACGAATGGATTCGATTCAACTCTTTCTTCTAATAGCTTCAAGTCAACTTGTTCTATCGACTGTCCTAGTACATAATCAGTACTTTCAGCATTCATCAAAGAAATGATCTCCATCTGATCGGTGAAATAGTCCCCGTTCTGATCCTGAATCTCAATCAGCACATCATTGACTCGCTTGCCAGAGTTCTTCACTCCGGTAAACCCAATGATTACCACCATCACAGCAGCAGCCACAGAGAAAAACAATATGGTCTTTATATCACGCTTCACGTTTCAATTTGTATTCAAAGTATTCTTTAATTCTCGGAACTTCTTTATCAATATCTCCAGCGCCAATAGTCACGAGCATCTCTACATCCAACTCTTTCAGCTTATCCATCAGCTCTTCCTTCTTGATCATGTGTCGATTAGGTATAAATACCTTATTGAAAATGACTTCAGAAGTAATCCCTGGAATAGGCTCCTCTCTCGCCGGATAGATATCTAATAAGATTAATTCATCGGCTAACATCAAGCTGTCTGCAAAGCCAGCCTGAAAATCTTTAGTTCTAGAGTACAAATGCGGTTGAAATACAACCGTTAATTTCTTTCTTGGGAACAATGCTTTAACAGACCTCAAACATGCTCTGATCTCCTCTGGATGATGAGCATAATCATCAATGAAAATGAATTTCTCACTCTTGATGATGTATTCAAATCTTCTCTTTACACCACGGTAGGTCTTCATTGCCTCTTTGATAGACTCTGAATCCATTCCCATATCAATAGCCACCGTAATAGCTGCCAATGCATTCTCTACGTTATGGAACCCTGGCACCAATAGGTTAATGTCTTTGATCGTCTTAGAACCTTGATAATTAAAGATGAAAATACCATTTACTCCTCGCAAGGCGTGTGCACGAATATCTCCACCATCCATTCCATAGGTATAATACAGGTGCTCCAGGTGTGTATTCACTTTTTCTGCAGCCTTGTAATGAATCAATGTTTTACCTTCTTCACCAGACAACTGTAAAAACTGACCAAACGCTTTGCGCATCTCCATCTCATCACCATAAATGTCCAGATGATCTGGATCTACTGAAGTAACTACTGTGTAGTTTGGCATCAACCAGTGAAACGAACGATCAAATTCATCCGCCTCCACTACTACCGGAGCATCTTTATCCCCAATCAATAGATTCGTCTCATAATTGGTCATGATACCACCAATGAAGGCAGAACACTTCTTCTCGTGATACTGCAGCAAGTGTGCAACCATTGAAGAAGTAGTCGTTTTCCCATGAGTACCACCTACAGCAATGGTGAAGTGATCCATAGAAATGATTCCTAAAACTTCGGCACGCTTGCGCATGTCGAATTTCTTGCTTTTGAAGAATCTAAACTCTCCATGCTTTTCAGGAATAGCCGGTGTGTAGATGATCAACGTTTCTTCTTTATTGAGGAAATGCTTAGGAATATCCTTCCTGTTGTCCTCATAATGAATCCACATCCCTTCCAGTGAAAGTCTGGTGGTCAAATTGGTCTCTACACGATCATATCCACCCACTTTTGCCCCACGCTTGTTGAACCAACGAGCGATAGCACTCATGCCAATCCCACCGATCCCAATAAAATAGACGTTCTTTATATCTTCCAGTCTCATGCGATCAGTTTGATAATTTCGTTTGCAATATCTTTTGAAGCATCAGGGTGAGACATGCTTTTGATGTTCTCGCTTAATGTTTTTTTTCTTGGCTCATCTTCGATAAGCCTCATAACAGTTGGCAACAACTGCTCCATTCCATCACTGTCTTTGACCAATACAGCCGCATCACGATCCACCAATGCCATCGCATTGATGGTTTGATGGTCTTCAGCCACATTCGGACTCGGCACCAAAATAGATGCCTTGCCTGTCAGCATTAACTCAGCAATGGATAAGGCTCCCGCTCGTGAAATCACCACATCCGCTAATGCATAAGCGAAATTCATCTCACGTACAAAATCCTTAATCACTATATTTTCAGATTCACGAGGAATCCGTCTTTTCATTTCTTCAAAATAAAAACCTCCCGTTTGCCAGATTACCTGATAAGGAGAATTAGCCAATTCTTCATAGCCAGCCAATATCATTTCGTTGATCGACCTGGCTCCAAGACTACCTCCCACAATCAGAATCGTCTTCTTCTCTGGATCCAGACCAAAGAACTGGTGTGCTTCACCTTTCAGACTATCTCTCAACAAAATGGTCTTTCTAACTGGGTTCCCAGTAATTACCAGCTTCTCAGAAGGAAAGTATTTCTCCATGCCTCCATGCGCCACGCAAATCTTATCTACCCTTTTAGCAAGAAGTTTATTAGTCAACCCTGCATAAGAATTTTGTTCCTGTATCAAGGTTGGAACTTTCTTAGCAGACGCCGCATACAATAAAGGCCCACTGGCATACCCACCTACTCCGATAACCGCATCCGGTTTGAAGCTACTCACCAATTTGAAGGCATTCCAAATGCTACTAAATAGCTTGAATGGGAACATCAAATTTTGAGCAGACAAACTTCTTTGAATACCACTGATCCAAAGACCGACAATATCGAAACCTGCTTCAGGAACCTTGGTCATTTCCATTTTGCCTTTAGCTCCGACAAAAAGGATTTCCACGTCCTGTAGCATTTCTTGCAAAGACTGTGCAATAGAGATCGCTGGATAGATGTGTCCACCAGTGCCTCCACCACTAATCATGATCTTATATGTCTTTTGCTTTTCGATTATGCTGCTTCTTTAATTCGTTCTTTATTAAATGAATTGGTAGTTACCGTACCAATATCGTCAATCTCACCTCTGCTTACACTTAGGATAATCCCCAGGGCAAGTCCTGTGAATAACTGGGAGGTTCCCCCCATACTAATCAATGGCAAAGGCAATCCGGTAATTGGACCTAATCCTACTGCTACCCCCATGTTGACCATGGCCTGCATCACCAGTGCAAAGGATAATCCTGCGGAGAGCAATCCACCATAAGCCCTATCACTTTCGGCTGCTGCTTTCATTCCTCTGTATAGTAATGCTAGGTAAAGGATCAATACCATAACCCCTCCAATCATTCCATATTCCTCCAAAATAATAGCGAAAACAAAATCGGCATATGCTGATGGTAAGTAATTTCTTTGATCACTCTGACCTGGACCTTTTCCGATTAATCCGCCTGTAGCGATTGCAATATTCGCTTGCTTTGCCTGGAAAGGAATTTCTTCATTGCTAAAGAAACTCTCTACCCTGCTGATAGCCGTACCAGCTCTTTGACCCAATGCCAAAGCAGCTCCACCAGCGATGACTCCAATGATCATCAACATGGCCAGGTATTTCACTGGTACACGACCTATGAATAGCATGAGCATACAGGTCGAGAACAACAATACCGCAGATGAAATATTGGTCATCCCAATCAATCCACAGATCAATCCAATCCAGATCAATACGGGCACAATCGCCTTTTGAAAATCGTCAATGCTTTTTTGTCTTTTGGACAACATGCTAGTCACAGTGACTAGCAATGCCAGGTTAGCCAAATCTGAAGGTTGAAATGCCAAATTGATGATCGGAATTGGCAACCAACGAGAGGCACCATTGGTCTCGTTTCCATAAAATAATGTCAACAGCAACAATGGCACGGAAAGCCACAAAGCAAATCGTGAAATCTTAGAATAGTAACGATAGTCAATCTTATGCGCTACCCACATAGCTACTAAGCTGAGCAACACCAACGTAGAGTGCTTGAACAGATAGTATTCTGTATTTCCACCCATCATCTTGTAGGCCAAACTCCCTGTGGAGCTATACACTACCAAGATGCTGAGCACTGAAAGCAAAAACACGATGAACCAGATCACTGGATCACCCTTCAAATTTCTGTAAGCCCATTCCTTTACAGTATTCATACGCTTTCTTTTTTAGTTCCTATTAATTCCTGCACAGCTCTTCTGAACTGATCCCCTCTATCTTCATAATTGCGAAACAAATCGAAGCTGGCGCATGCCGGAGAAAGTAGTACTACCTCTCCTTCTTTAGCCATATCAGCAGCCATTTGTACTGCTTCAACTGTCGATGTTGTTTCTTTAATATTCTTCACACTTCCTGAGAAGTATGCCTTGATCTNTTCATTGTCAACTCCTAAACAAACCAGTCCTTTCACTTTAGACTTCACTAAAGGATCAATCTGTTCGTATTCGTTTCCCTTATCAATTCCTCCTGCAATCCAGATAATGTTGGCTTTCACCCCATCCAATGCATAGTACACTGCATCTACATTGGTCGCTTTCGAATCATTGATATACTTCACGCCATCAAGCTCACCACATGGCTCTAGCCTATGAGGAGCATTGACGAATGTTTTCAACCCACGCAATACGTCCTGAATAGACACATTGAGATTCAATGCAGCTAATGTCGCTGACATGGAGTTGATCATATTGTGTTTACCGATAAGCGAAATCTCCGCTACCGGTATCTGATGCTTCTTACTTTTTTGCTTGTACTTATAATCGAAGATCAAATGATCGTTCTCCATATAAGCCTGCCATCTCGGATCTTTAGTCGTTGACACAGCAAACAAGCTTGCATCAATTTTGCGCTTCGCTACTTCTTGCGTGATAGGCTCGCTATCTGCACAGTAGACAAATGCTTCTTCATGACTTAGATTTTCAGTGATCCTGAACTTAGAAGCCACGTATTTTTGAAAATCGTAATCNTATCGATCNAAATGATCNGGNGTGATATTTAGAAGTACTGCCACATCGGGTTTGAACTTCACAATACCATCNAATTGGAAACTGCTGACTTCTACGACATAGTAATCATATCCACCTTCAGCTACCAGTTTAGCCAAACTGATTCCCACATTACCGCCTAATGCCACTTTAAAACCAGCTGTTTTTAAGAGATGGTGCGTTAATAATGTAGTGGTTGTTTTGCCATTTGTACCCGTGATTGCAATCACCTTTGCTCCTTCCGGAATGCACCGGTAAGCAAATTCGATTTCAGAAATCACAGGAATGTCTTTTGCTATAGCTTGTTGAATTAAAGACACTTTATCAGGAATACCAGGGCTCTTGATGATCTCATCACTCTCTAAAATCCGATCTACTGAATGACCACCGTCCTCATACTCCACACCATATGAATCGAGCGTAGCTTTCCTGTCATCCGAAATGCGTCCAGCATCGGATAAAAAAACAGAGTATCCTTGCTTCTTGCCTAAAATGGCCGCTCCGATACCGCTTTCACCTGCTCCTAATATGGTGATGATCTTACTCAATCCAGTTTATCTTGATTTTTCATTTTCTTCTCAATAATCTGATCGCAACAGATCGAATAAAGAGATAGCATTTCGTACCCTTTTTTCACAAAATCTGTGATGGTAGGTATTTGTCTTTTTCTGTTGGCATCATCTAGTTTATCAATCATGTAGATCAACTCATCCATCTCCTCTTCCAATGCATCCATCTGATTGTAAAAACTCATCTGCCCCTTAGCACTCAANACTTTGTGCAATATCTTGTCCATCTTCTGCGANCTACGAATGATCGCCGANGAGAAGGCAAGCANATTGCTACCAGGCAACAAGTCCGCTAGCTGAGANGCCTTGTTCTGGAATTTTTCGTTGAGATTAGAGAGTTGTTCAAGTGTCATATTAGATCATCTAAGTTTAAGCGTTGCTAATGTGATAATGGCCAACAAAATGCCTGACGTCCAAAATCTGGTAACGATCTTAGCTTCATGCCAACCTTTCTTTTGGTAATGATGATGAAGTGGTGACATCAGGAATACCCTTCTTCCTTCGCCAAACTTCTTTTTGGTGTACTTGAAATAAGACACCTGAATCATCACTGAAATCGTCTCCACGAAAAACACTCCGCAGAGCACAGGAATCAACAATTCCTTTCTAATAACCAGGGCAAATACGGCGATAATCGCACCAAGAGATAAACTTCCTGTATCTCCCATAAAAACCTGAGCTGGGTATGAGTTGTACCACAAAAAACCTATACAGGCACCTACCAGTGCAGCTCCAAATATTACCAACTCACCAGAGTTAGGGATAAATGCGATGTTCAAATAATCAGCAAAAACTGCGTTACCAGACATGTAAGCAAAAACCACCAATGTCAAACCGATAATCGCTGAAGTACCACCTGCTAGTCCATCTAAACCGTCAGTTAGATTAGCAGCATTAGATACTGACGTAATGATGAAGATCACAGCCAGCACATAAATCACCCAGGTGTATGGCTCCAAAAACTCTGGTAACAACCAGTCGTATTGGAATTCATTGTTCTTTACAAAAGGAATAGTAGTTACAATGGAAGCACTATCCGAGAATCCAGTACCTCCCAACTCAGGAATGGCTACATCCGGATGGAAAACCATCACTAAACCAACTAATAATCCGATTCCGACTTGCCCAACAATCTTGAAGTGTCCCGCAAGACCATCCTTATTTTTCTTTTTCTTTTTCAGGTAATCATCGGCAAAACCAATCAGCCCCATCCATAGAGCTGTCACTACCAGGAGAATCACATAGATGTTCCCAATTTGAGCAAACAACAATGTCGGGATCACGATGGCCGCAATGATGATGATACCACCCATGGTAGGGGTACCTGCCTTTTCCATCTGACCTTCCAAGCCCAGATCCCGAATGGACTCTCCCATTTGGAAGCGTCTGAGCATATTGATCAATTGCTTCCCAAATACGATACTGATTACTAAAGAAATCAACGCAGCCATACCTGCCCTGAATGAGATAAAGCGGAATACACTCGCTCCCATCAAGTCAAATTGTTTTTCCAAAAAGTCAAACAAGTAGTATAGCATCTCTTCTTTTAGTTGAAAATGGATAATTGTGAATTGAAAATGTTAACACATTTAAGCTGATACATCTTCACTATCAATTTTTCATTTTTCATTGTCAATTATTCATTGAGCATTTTGCTCAGTTCTTCTTTATCATCAAAGTGCGTTCGCACCCCTTTAATCTCCTGATAAGTTTCATGTCCCTTACCCGCAACCAAAATGATATCCATCGACCCTGCCAGATTACAAGCAGTTCTGATCGCTTCTCTTCGATCTTCGATCACCATGGTTTTTCTCTGATCAACTTTAGAAATCCCCGCCATCATATCCGTTAGGATTTGTTTTGGGTCCTCGTCTCTAGGATTGTCAGAAGTTAATATCACTTTGTTGCTGTACTGAGCTGCCAATCTTGCCATCTCAGGACGCTTTCCTTTATCTCTATTTCCTCCACATCCCACCACAGTAATCACTGTTTCCTGACGTGTTCTTAAATTGTCGATAGTCTTCAACACATTCTCCAATGCATCTGGTGTATGTGCATAGTCTACAATTGCTAGAATGTCATTAGCATTCACTACCTGCTCGAATCGACCTCTTGCTCCATCCATTTGAGATAGAGTTGTCAACACCTCTTCTTTCTCCTCTTCCAGCAATACTGCTGTCGCATATACTGCCAAAAGATTGTAGGCATTAAAGTCTCCTATCAATTTGAACCAGGCGCTGATTCCGTCCACATCAAGTTCCAAACCCTGAAGCGTGTTGTGCAAAATCTTTGCTTTGAAATCAGCCATAGACTTCAAAGAATAAGTATTCTTATCAGCCTTCGTATTTTGCATCATCACATGACCTCTCTTATCATCCACGTTAACCAATGCAAATGACTCTCTAGATAAGCCATCGAACAGCAGCTTTTTGGCCTTGATGTACTCGTCAAAAGTCTCATGAAAATCGAGGTGATCATGTGAGATATTGGTGAACACACCACCAGCAAACTCCAACCCTTTGGTTCTGTGCTGAACCAAAGCATGAGAACTCACTTCCATGAACGCATGTGTACATCCTTCCTTCACCATTTTCGCCATCAATTCATTGATAGTGATCGCATCAGGTGTGGTGTACTTGGTCTCCAATACTTTGTCGTTGATCTTGTTTTCAACAGTAGAAAGCAAACCAACCTTGTATCCAAGTTGCTGGAATAATTGGAACAGCAAAGTAGCCGTGGTAGTCTTGCCATTGGTACCTGTGATCCCAACTAATCTTAACTTTTTGGAAGGATTGTTGAAGAAATTGGCTGCTACAATCCCCATCGCAGCAGCACTATTCTCCACCTGTATATAAGTCGTGTTTTTTCTTAAGTCTTGTGGAATTTCCTCACACACAATCGCTACGGCACCTAGCTCGATAGCTTTGTCCATGAAGTCATGTCCATCCACGGTCAATCCAGGCACTGCGAAAAACAGCCCACCCTTTTCGACTTTCCTTGAGTCCATAGCCAATGAAGTGATCTCCTGATCACGATCTCCATGGATCTCAATCAGCGACGCTCCAAACAATATGTCTTTCAATAATGGCATTAACTCAATTCAATTTTAATATTGGTACCCTTTGAAAACTTGGTTCCCGGCAAGAGAGACTGAGTATCCACACGTCCCCTACCTCTTACATCTACCTTTAATCCCATGTTTTCCAACACATAAATGGCATCTCGAAGTGTCATACCACGAACATCTGGAATGTGGTCCGGCTTAGGTTGATTGTCTTCCCAGAACACTGAATGATTAACCACATCTGTAGTAACCCACTCCGACTCTGTTTCAGAATGATTCGAGATTCCTAACTGATTAGAAATCATCTGTAATTCATCTTGCTTACCTGATCTGATCACCGGAAATACTCCGGCATACTGATCTCTTTGCTCAGGAAGTTCCTGATGTAAACCTGTTTCTAAGGCATAGATCTTATCCGCAATCTCTTTGAACACTGGCGCTGCTACATCACTACCGTAGATGTGATACCCTTTCGGCTCGTCAATAACGATGATGCAGCTGTACTGAGGCTTATCCGCCGGGAAGTACCCAGCAAAAGACGTGTAGTAATTGGAGGTATATCTACCATTCACCACTTTCTTAGCAGTCCCTGTCTTACCAGCTATTTTGTACTTATCATTCTTAATATTTTGTGCCGTTCCTCTTTCTACCACTCCTTCCAACATGATTTTCACCTGTCTCAAGGTCTCTTTTGAACAGATCTTGTCATTCAAAACCTTTGCCTTATAGGTCTCCATGCTTCTGTTAGCCTTCTTCACGGATTTCACGATCAAAGGCTGAATCATTTTTCCATTATTGGCCACTGCATTGTACAATGTCAATGTCTGTAGAGGGGTCATTTTCAATTCATAACCATGTGAAATCCATGGCAATGAAATACCACTCCAGGTACTATCCGTTGGATCTTTGATGTAAGGAACACCTTCTCCTACCATCTGAAAACCAAGCGGTTTATCCAAACCTATCTTCTTGATATAATCCGTATATCTTGATGGTTTAGCTCCAAATTGTTTAGTGATCAACTTCGCTGTACCAATGTTGGAACTCTTCTCGAATACCTCCTGAACAGTCAGAACACCATACCCACCTGGCTTATGATCACGCATGGTTTCATTGAAGAATTTCATGGCGCCATTACCAGTATCTACTGTATCTGTCAATTCTATATCAGAGTCTTCCAATAAAGCAATCATCGATGCTAACTTGAACGTTGACCCTGGCTCGCGTGCACCCTGACTTCCAACTGCATAGTTGTATCGCTCGTAGTATTTGCCTTCACTATTTCTACTCAAGTTGGAGATCGCTTTGATTTCTCCAGTATTTACTTCCATCAAAACTGCCACACCGTAATCTGCCTGATGCTTTTGTAAATGCTTTAACAAGGCAGATTCAGTCACGTCCTGAAGGTTTACATTGATAGTTGTTTGTATATCATAACCATCAACCGGACGAATCTCCGTCCCATCATAAACAGGTTTCCATCCTCCTCCTGCCATTTTTTGGAACAATGCCTCACCATCCTGTCCTGCAAGCTGGCGATTGAAAGAATACTCCAATCCAGCCACACCTCTATTGTCAGAATTAACCGTACCGATGGTTCGATAACCTAAATGCGAAAAAGGCAGAAATCTTTTTTCCACCTTCTCGAAGATAATTCCACCAGTATACTGCCCTTCTCTAAAGATTGGCCAGCGCTCAATGCGCTTTTTGTCCTGGTAATCGATCTCCTGTCGGTTGACTATCATGTAGCGTCTCCGCTCCTTTCTTGCCTGCGCAATCTTTCGCTTGTATTGCATCTGCGACATGTCCTTATAGAAATGTGACAGGTAGTAACAGAGCGAATCGATGTGCGAATTAAACAACTCATCACTAGGCAAGTAGGGATCAAATGCTACCTGGTAAAATGGCAAAGAAGTAGCCAACAAGCTTCCATCATCCGCATAAATATTACCACGTGTTGCATTGACCTTACGAACATCCAGCCCAATGCTCTCCGCATAACTTCTCCACTTATCACCTTCTACATGCTGAATGGTGAACACGCGAAAAAGTATCCCTGCAGAAAACAAGAATACCAGGAGGAATGCAATCCTTACTCTTAATAATATGGACCTGCGAATACTCATTCTTCCGGTATCACAATTTTATAAGGTGAAACATCACTTTCTGACAAACCGATTCTAGCAGCTTTTTTCGCCACTTCGGATTGTTTGCTATCGTACATATAGTCCGCTTGAAGTGTATGAAAGTCTGCTCTCAGATCTTCCACTGCTGTCTCCAACGTACCAATAGTTCTAATCTTCTTTTCAGCATAGTGTCTGCTACCGATGTAGATCACACACAAAACCGCTACAAACAAAATCTGTGGTAAGAATCTCAAGTGAATCACTTCACCAATAGACTCATCCATAGGAAGCACCTTGTCCAACAGGGAAAAGAAGCCCTTTCCTCTTGCTGTTGATTTACCCGGTATTTTGTATGTATTAGTTGCCACTTTTCTAATTCTTAGTTGTGATTTCTGAATCCTTGAATTATCAATTCTTCATTTTCAATTTTTAATTCGAATTGCGTTCAGCAATTCGGAGTTTCGCACTTCGTGCTCTATTGTTTCGTTCCAACTCTTCTTCTCCAGCGATAATCGGCTTTCTGGTCACAGACTCAAATGGTCTGATGATGTTTCCATAAAAGTCTTTCTCCTGCTTCCCTCTGATATTTCCAGCGTTGATGAAGTTTTTCACCGGGCGATCTTCTAAAGAGTGATAGCTCATCACTACCAATCGACCTCCTGGCTTAATGACTTCTGGCGTTTGCTCTAAAAACTCGTGCAAGGCACCCATCTCGTCATTTACCTCAATTCGTATAGCTTGAAAAAGCTGAGCGAGGTACTTCATCTCTTTTCCTCTGGGAGCACAGGTCAATGCGATTTCTCTTAGCTGCTCGTTTCGATGAATTGTCTTCATTCCTCTTGCCCGGATGATCGCGGCTGCCAACGTTTTGGCATTTTTGACCTCTCCATAAGCGCTGAGAACATGAATCAAATCCTTCTGATCGTATTCGTTTACCACATGTTTTGCGGTAACAGCAGCTCCCTGATCCATTCGCATGTCAAGCTCTCCATCAAATCGGGTGGAGAAACCTCTACTCCCCTCATCTAATTGATGAGAAGAAACGCCTAAATCAGCAAGAATCCCATCTACCTGCTTCACTCCATGAAAACGCAATTGCCTTTTCAGGAATCGGAAGTTGGATTCAACAAAAGTGAAAGAACGATGTTGCTGAAATTCTTCAGCATTGGCCTTCGCATCAGCATCCTGATCAAAAGCATATAGCATTCCGCCATCAAGCTTCTCGAGTATTGCTCGAGTATGTCCCCCTCCGCCGAAGGTGACGTCTACATAGATTCCGTTTGGTTGGATGTTGAGTGCGTCGAGGCACTCTTTAAGCATCACCGGTACATGGTAAGTACTCATTATTCGTCCAGGTATTTCTGGGCCAGAGCTGAGTACTCTTCGGAATCGTCTATTTGATGCTCCTCAAACATTTGAGGATTCCACATTTCAATGTAATTGCCCATCCCTATCAATATGGCCTCTTTATCGAGGTTGGCATGAGCGAGCATTGGCTTAGGTAACAATATCCGACCCGCATTATCCAGCTCTACCTGTGCGATACTCCTGAAGAAATTTCGTTTCAATTTTCTCTGCTCGGCGTTGAACTCACTAAGCGCAGCAATCTTGGCATGTATCTTTTTGTATTCTAACATCGGATACAGGATCAAGTTTGGCTCGAATCCTTTTCGGATTACCAGCTCGTGCGTGGATACTTCGGGAAGATTAGCCTTAATCTTAGCAGGTAAGACTAACCTACCCTTAGCGTCCAACTTACACTCATACTCGCTTGTGAAAAAAGCCATAGTTGAGCTGCGATACTCTCGCATCGCATTAGAAAAATATAAACCACCAGTACAAATGTATGAAAAAGATCAACAAAATCAACCACATCCTCCCACTTTACTCCACTTTTTTAAAAAAGTTCATTTCAAGCGTATAAAAGCCTCTTTTTCGAGCAATTTGAAGGGTTTTACGGTTAACTCACTGATTGCTAGGACGAAGAATTGACCTACTTGGAGTATCAATTGGACAAAATTAGGTCAAAAATGCCAGTTGGTGGGGCAAAGTGGTGGGATTGGAAAAATTTTACTTTTTGGTGGGGGAAAGTGGGCTAATTCGGATTTGCAATCCGAATTGCAGAGTTCATGGATTTGTAATCCACTTTTATTTCTTAATTTGATCTAATGGGAATCAAGAACAAAATAACTGATGGCTATCTGTACTTTGTGACCATGACTGTGGTAGACTGGGTGGATGTTTTCACCAGACCACCTTACAAGCATGAGATAGTCAATTCTCTGAAACATTGCCAACAAAATAAAGGATTGGAACTGTACGCATGGTGTCTGATGACCAATCACCTGCATCTCATCGTCTCTGCCGCAGAAGGCCACAACCTATCAGACATCCTTCGCGACTTCAAAAAGCACACCAATAAATCAATTATAAGAATCATCAAGGAAGAACCAGAAAGCAGAAGAGAATGGTTGCTGGATCGGCTGGAATTTAGTGGTAGATACAATCCTAAAATCAAGAACTACAAATTTTGGCAAGATGGGAATGACGCCAAAGAAATCTACTCCAACGAGTACCTGGATCAGAAAATAGATTATATCCACAGGAATCCTGTAGTAGCAGAAATTGTATCAGAACCAGAACATTACTGGTATAGCTCAGCAAGAAATTATGCAGGGGAAAAAGGACTGATTGATGTTCTTTTAGCTGATTAAATACCTTATTCAGATTTGTAGTCCAATGAGCAACATTATTATTAAAACCGGATTACAAATCCTCTTTCTCTTTGCATCGGGATTTCAAATCCCGAAGAGCTGGGATTGATAGGAGTCTTTATACCATTGGTGGGGAAATGTGGTAGCTGTGGGGGAAAGTGGGCTCATTCGGATTTGTAATCCACTTTTATTTCTTAATTTGATATGATGGGAATCAAGAACAAAATATCTGATGGCTATCTGTACTTTGTGACCATGACCGTGGTGGACTGGGTTCATTTGGTCTAATATCCTTCTTGAAAATCACTAAGACACTAAAGACAATTTTGGATTTGATATATTAAATGCACTTTTACTTATGCAGAAGATTCACCAGATAACAGATTCTCACCAAATCGGGCAGTACTTCGATGTATTCTTCAATTATGTAAGACGCCTCACCAATATTCCAGAAAGTGATCAAGAACTATGCAAAACGTTATTTAAGCCCGTATTTGTTAAGAGAAATACCATTATCGAATCTGAGGGCACTGTTCACAATTATCATAATTTTATTGTCTCTGGATTCATGCGCAATTTTCACCACAATGACGAGCATGAAGAAGTCACTACAGACCTGAACGATGGTCCTCGGTTCTTCACTTCCTACAGCAGTTTTATACATAGTACGGTATCCAAAGACAATCTTCATTGCATCACAGACTGCCAACTACTCCGCATTAGCAGAGAAGATGTAGACATAGCTGCTCAAGAAGGGATTACTCAACAGGAATACAGTCAAAAAATTCTGGAGCAACTACTAGAGAAAAATAGACAGAGGGCAATCGAATTAACAACGCTAACCGCAAAAGAACGCTACCTCAAGCTTATGACTGTACATCCTGCAATTATTCAAAATGTACCGCTGACCTATATAGCCTCTTATCTAGGCATTAAGGCTGGCAGTCTTAGCAGAATAAGAAATGAATTGGACTAGCATTAATTCACAAATGTGAAGTGACCAATCAGGGTGCTACCACTAATTTTAAGAATCCTTATATGAACTTAAACTAAACGTTCAGCTACATGATTCTTAAATCTCTTTTTGCAATTAATCCTGCCACAGGCCTACCTCCGTTTCGAATCTATTTACTTCGACTATACTACATCCTAATGATCGTTGTATTAGGAAAAGATGTATGGACTACCATCCTGACACACCAGGAGGCCTGGGAACCTATGAGAGCTGTTGGATATAGTTTATGGGGAACCTTTGCTGTGCTTTCCATTATTGGGTTGTTGCATCCAGTAAAAATGTTGCCAATTATTCTTTTGAATATTACCTACAAGATCATATGGTTAGCCATCGTGGCCTATCCGCTATGGTCGAGCGGTGAGTTGGAGGGATCAGGAGCGGAAGGATTAACCAAATCCAATTTCACTGGTTTTATGATCGACTTGGTTTTTATTCCATGGGTATATGTTTTTAAAAACTTTCTTTTCAGCGTTAGCCGAACAAGCCCCGAATCATGAAACTACAACACGCTTAGTTTTTACACTGACCAAGTGATTGACATTTAGTTTTTGTCAAATGACAAATTCCAGCCAAAAAGCAATCGCTAGTTTTGTCAGATGAAAGAGTTTATCGAATTCATCCTGCAGTTCGGAAATCTGAATGAACAGCAAATTGGACTTATCTCTAAAAAGAGTCAGGTAGTTGAACTTGAAAAAGGTGACTTCTTTTGGGAAGCCGGGAAAAGCATCAAATATGTTGGATTTACTATAAAAGGCATTTTGAGGGTGTATTACTATAACAATCAAAGTGAGGAGATTACCCGATACTTTATCGATGAAAATCTTTTAATACTGTATGGACCACATATCGAATCCAACTATATACCGTCAGAATATTTACAAGCTATTGAGAAATCTGAGCTTGTGGTTTTTTCAAAAAAAGACTGGAAAGAAATATCAGACACCATCATTGGATGGGATAGCATTATTCAAAAGATAGAAGCCAAACAGCATCGGGAAAAACTAGACCGAAGAAGCCAACTCGTTTCGCAGGATGCATCTACTCGCTATCTCGACTTTATGCAAAAATTCCCTAACCTGATCAATCGAATCCCTCTATCATATATCGCATCTTATTTGGGAATTACTCAATCTTCATTAAGCAGAATTAGAAAAAACATCCAGTAAGCCGCTTTTTGCCATATGGCAAAGGATTCCATATTTCCATGATTGAGCTTTGTTTCATAATCATTTAAAATAGAATAAAATGGAACTAAGAAAATTAGGACAAAGTGGATTAGAAGTGTCCGCACTCGGATATGGTTGCATGGGATTGAGTTTCCCTGGTGCACCTGTAAAAGACGAGTCAATCAAATTGATTAGAGGGGCATATGAAAATGGGATTACTTTTTTTGATACCGCACTGAAGTATGGCGATAACGAATTATTAGTTGGAGAAGCACTTGCTCCTATTCGTCATGAAGTGAAAATTGCAACCAAATTCGGTTTCAAGCCAGATGCTCAATTTGAATTGGACAGTAGTCCCAAGGGTATTAGAGTAGCTGTGGAATCTTCCTTGAAGCGGTTAAGAACAGATTACATCGACTTGCTTTATCAACATAGAGTTGATCCAAATACTCCGATTGAAGTGGTTGCTGAAACAGTAAAAGAATTAATACAGGAGGGTAAAGTAAAGTATTTTGGTCTGTGCGAAGCTGATTCAGAGACCATCAGAAGGGCACATACGATACAACCCCTTACAGCTCTGCAGAGCGAATATTCCATGTTTTATCGAGAACCTGAAAATGAGATTATTGATACACTACAAGAACTGGGGATCGGTTTTGTTCCTTTTAGTCCGTTGGGAAAAGGGTACCTGACTGGATCAATTACTGTTGATACAGAATTCGATCAATCAGATGCCCGGAATATGTCTCCTCGCTTTAATAAAGAAAACAGAGAAGCTAACCAGGCTCTTGTTGATCTCGTTGTTGCTGTTGCAAGAGAAAAGAATGCTACTCCGGCTCAAATAGCACTAGGTTGGCTCTTGTCTCAAAAGCCTTTCATTGTTCCCATTCCAGGAACTTCTAAACTGCATCGACTGATAGAAAACATTGAAGGTGCAAAAATTCAATTATCTAATAGTGAACTCAATAGGATAAATGACGCTTTAGATACCATTAAAATTGTGGGAGATCGCTATCCAAAACAAATTCAAAGTAAAATTGGAAAATAGCGGATTTAATGACAAAGCGGTTTTTGAACCGCTTTGCTTCAAAAATGGCAGCACAATTTCCAGCTCATTCGGATTTGCAATCCGAATGGAAGAGGCTATGGATTTGTATTCCAGCTACTGTAGCAAATAAATACGGATTACAAATCCTCCTACTCTATGCCCAGGGATTACAAATCCCGAAGAGCACAGGAATTAATTAAAAATGGTCACTGACACTTACAGAACAACTCCTGCATCATGGACTTTTTACTCATGCGTTCCAGTGAGGCAGTTTTGGATAGTTCATCAGCAATGTCCAGCAATTCCATGGCTTTTCGCACACGCAATACCGCCTCTGTATCACAGTCAGCCAGCTGATCTCGCGCAGACTCTAACAGGTAAGCAGACAAATCCTCCAGATGATCAGCAGTCAGACGTAAGCTTTGTAAGTAATCAACCAAGTCACGGCCTTCAAGTTGCAACAACTTAGGTACGTCCAGATCCAGATAGGATTGTAGCTGTTGCTCAGCTTCTTCAATACCCTCCTGCACTTTGCCCTGGGATTTCAACCCTAAAAATGTGGCAAGAATTTTACCGAGCACACGCCCCAATCGCTCTATCTCGTCCTGAATAAGATCTCTTCTTTCCATTGATGGCTAATTTAATTTGTGTCAACAAGTTGTAACAATATATCAGGTTCAACATAGTCCATTCAGATTGAAAATCCTTCTATCACTTTGCACCGGGATTGCTAAATCCCGAAGAGTGGTGAGAAGCAAACATGAAACTACAGTTTGTTTTTGTGAATTCCAGACCAAACGGACATTGCTAATCTAACCCAAATGGTATTCGCACTCTTCTATCGATGCTTTTATTCATGTAATTTTTATACTTGGCCAGGCCTATGACTCTTTTCGCTTCTTCATCACAGCCATAACCAATACCTTCCACCACAAAGATGTTTTCCGTATTACCCTCCGGAGTAATGGTAAATTCTACCAGTACTTTTCCTGAGATATGATTTTCGGAGGCTTCTGCCGGATATTCTACTTTCGCCACCAATTCCTCAAAAGTACCAATGAGATCTACTCTAATCCTGGGTTCATGAGCTTTGAGGAGCGAGTCTGATGGTACATAGTCCAGTAGATTGGTCTTATTTTTTTGATGCTTTCTATTGAAATAGTCAAGCAGCTTTTGGATGCTATGTACGCCTAAAGCCTTTCTTTCAGCATCAGTTACCGCCAGTGTATCAATGGGCCGTAAATACTCCAATGTGCCCAAAAGGGTTCTCTGAGTACCATAAACCTGGGGTTTACCGATACTAAGTAAGTATCTATCCATGGACTGAGCGATCATCACGTTTGCTTCCTGGTTTTCAGGGTCTATTTCTACCGCTTTTTGAGCCAATTCATTGGCGGTTTGGAAATCCTCTGAACTATTGCCGTGCTGGTAGATAAGGGCAGCGTTATAATAGTCCTGAGAAGTGTAAAGTTTGTCAGATTCGACGATTTCTCTCACTTCAGTGAGCCGATCTACATCGTTTTTCGAAATCATAGGATTGTCTTGTTTCCTGTCCAATTGATCGGCAGCTGCAAGCTCTGTTAGTCGGGCATTTTCTTTAGGCGTACAGCCTATTAAAACAAGTAATAAAAGTAGTCCACTTACTATTTTTTCCATTGACACAGTATAATTGCTTTTAGGCAAAGTGAAATGAAAGCGGCAATGCAAAATTGTACAAATGTCAACCAGGCAGAAACCTCCAGATATTTTTACGTGTGAGATCCACCTGATGTAGAAAATGGCCCGGCTTAGCACTAGTAAGTGACTTGAAATCTCTGATAAAATGAGATTGATCATAAAATCCGTTCATGTATCCCAACTGTGTGAGATTTCCTGTCTGTTTTGCTGAGTCTATAACCTGTCTGAAACGATGTATTTTTCTGTAGTCCGAGGGAGATTTTCCGGTCACGTTATAGATCAGCGTATTGATATGCTGTCGTGAATAATTGTATTTCTCGCAAATGGTTCGAATGGATATTCCACTCTCCAAATCAGTCAATATTTTCCTTTCCAAATCAAGATCCTGATATTCGAGCTTTGAAAGCCAGTAGTTTTCCACTAGGGTGACTTTCTCCTGATCATTTTCTTCATCAAATATCTTTTGCATCTCTGTATCAAAATCAGGAAAAAGACAAAGCTCCTTGATAAATCCTCCATTAAAATAGGCTTGAAAATTTTGGATGAAGTGATTGATCGCTAATGGCTTAAAGTAAATCGTCAGTTGATCTACTGGATGAGAAAATTCAATCTCGATTGGCGACGTATAATGGTAAGTAATATTGGTATTAATGCCTTCTTCACTATTGTACTTAATGGCAATCTTTTCTTTAGATATTCTCTTTTTACAGTTTCTACTTACTGTCAGTATACAGTAATTATTGGGAAAGGTGAAGTATTTGATAGCATCACCAGATAAGTCTTTTTTGATGAGATAAAAACCCTCGATTAGTGCAGACAACTCCTTACTACGTGGCTGATGAAAAGGGATATTAAGTGAATTCAATTCTTAGTCTTGAAAAAGATAAATCGTTCTCTAAAGTAGATTATTTCTTCATTGTTTCAAATTCTATGTCTGTTTCTGAATCCCTGTGTTGCTTAAGTTATTTCGAATTCATCCTCAGTATTATAGCTGAATAACAGATGAAAACTTGTAAACCAACCCTACCTAGCTCGTGAAAAATCCAAAAGTACCATACCGATCCTTTGCGAATCATATCTGTTTTAGAAGATAACTTACCATACGATTTGACTCAACTGCTCTTTTGGCATTTGAATAAATAATGGATTCTTGCTGAAATCAAGCCATTGCATCACCTCAAGAAGATCTGCCTTTTGCATGGAGGTACATCCCAAAGTAGGTAAGCCTGGAGCTCGTTCTACATGTAGAAATATAGCACTTCCCATCCCTTTTACAATCGGATCTTCATTGTGCTTTACCACTATTCCTAATTCATACAGATGATCATTTCGCTTCATCCGCTCAAATGAACCCCACTTTGATTTTGGATCATTGGCTTCATCCATTGAGATCGTTTGCCAGGTATTATAGTCCTTAGAATTAATATCATCCACAAAATAATCTCTATCTGTAAGCTGTTGATATGGCCAACTGACTCCTGCTGGTTGCTCATTGTACCCAAAAGCCAAACCCAACTCAAATACACCTACAGGTGCACACCCATCTCCTTCTTGTTTCTCATTGGCTTCCTGATTTGCATGAAGCCCTCTACCCCACTTCAGCCCATTCTTTCCGAAGTTAACAGTGGTGGCTGTACTGACCGTATCCCATTGATTCTTCTTTTTCTCTAAGAGTAAAAGCGAACCAGTGGTACTGGACCAGTCATCAGCAGACACTAAGATGATTTGCTCACATGAATCCGGTAGATCAAACCCCGATTGGAAGGTGAATGCCGTAAATACTAGCAGAAGGCACAGCAACCCTCCAGTAAGTTGGTATTTTCTATCTTTCAAAATCATTGGTGGGCTCAATTTACTCAGTACTTGTCGGAATTCTTTCACCATTTGCCGGAAACGTCACATGAAATAAAACTACCATCAGCAAGATTTGCAGCTCAATCAATCAGCTCAAATCATGCATCGTTTTTATTCATTCATTTTTCTCTCATTGTTCAGTCTTGCTTTCTTCAGTTGCAAAGAGGATGAACCTACTACTGACTCACAGGAAGAAGCCAACGAAGACCGAACCTTTGAAGAAGCAATGGTCTATTACAATGAGTTACGAGATGTACTCATAGGACTTACCAGCACAGAGGGACTTACCAGAGAAGCTAACTTCCCTACCAGCGGAACGACCACCTACTCTGGAGTATACATGGGTAAACGAACGAATACCAACACCAATACTTCTGAATACGAACTGCTGTTTGTAGCAGATATGACCTTGACTCTGGACTTTTCTACAGGAAGTTATACCGGAACCATCTCCAACTTCACTACAGACCTTTCGGGATATGATCACCCGCACGGAACTGCAGAAATCAGTGGCGCCGTTCGTGGGACAGATGAACTTGGCAATGATGAATTCGGCTTGAGTTTGCGAATCCAGGAAACGCCGCTAACTGAGAGTGATCTTTCGGCTAATTTCGATGGCGTAACTTCCGATAAAGGACGCTTTTATGGTAAGGCCGCTCAGTTCATTGCTATCGGAGTACAAAGCACATTCGTTTGGACTGCAGGACCTGAAACGGACAATACGACAGGCACCAGTGGGTTTGTTTATATCATGGCAGAAGAGTAATCGCGGATTACAAAAAGATTACCTTAAAATAAGTGATTAGGTCTGCACTTTATGGGTGAGGCATAAGCAATGCATGCTTGAGGGACTGACTAGCTTGCTCAGTCGAATATGGGATCTCATTAGCCACACAAAATTTGGTTGAATCCAAAATTCACCAATCACTTGTACCGGTACCTTTAAATATGAGTGAAAAAGTAAGCTGATTTCTAATTAACCTGTCAACCGAACTTGAGTAAGCAATTGGTTTGAAATCAGCCCAATTGGTTAATTGTCTAGAATATCTCAATTCCGGCACAATTGTAAAAAGAGGTAAGTCAAAATTATAGGAAACTCCAACGTCTGCACTCAGGTCAAAGCTCTTAGTAGAAAATATAATGGGATCAGCAGATGCTCCATCGCTTATTGAATGATTGAAACTTGGTCCTATAATAAAGTTGAAATTTTTATAGATGGAGAGTATTCCAGAAACTGGTAATTTGAGAATGGTATAGCCTTTAGTAATACTTTCTCTATTGACAGCTGTTTGAACATCAATTTGAAATAGGTGAAAGGAGGTAGTTGGTAAAACCCTTAAGGTCAACCAATCTTTAAACTTATAGTCTATCAGAAAACCAATCGCCCAACCAAAACCTTGTGCACTCATTATAGTATCTTTTCCTGACTCAATACTCATATTCGAAACTGAGCCAGATATATGAAAACCAAAGTCATGATTTTGAGGGTAGAATTTCTTTTTAAGAACATTTCCCTGATCGTCGAGCTTTAAATACTCTCCATATCTTTTTCCTTTCCGAAACTCTACGTGTTCCTTCAACCGATTATTGGTGTGATAAACTTCCCAAACACCAGTCTTAGGAACTAATTTATCTCTACTAGCAAGAAATTTGGTGCCTTTTATTAAAACCTCTCCGTTAGGGAATAGGACTTTAAGACTGTCTTTGTCTCCATCCATTTTATAAATAACAAATGGTCTTCCTGTAAAATAAAAAGCATTAACCAGCCTGACAGGATGCTTATATACATGCTCCCAATCTCGCACGTCGGTTTCGTTGTTAGCATATCCTTGCTCATAAATGTATTGCGACTTTGCTTCATTTAAGCAGAAGCAAATAATGAGTGCAACAAAAACATTTTTAAACGTACTAATTAACGGCGACATCATTTATTAAAGTAAGCCTCACAAAGGTATTCGGACTTTTCAATTAGAACGGGATTAATTCTACATTATGGCAACAACCCACGAATAAGTATCATTTATTCATGAAAACTCACTTTTCAAACAACCAGGTAACCAGTTCTTTCTCTTTCGCCACATTTTCCCAGCTATTGTGTTTTACTCCCGGATAGGTAGTGAATTTCACTTTATCTCCACCTAACCTCACAATACTCTCTACTACCTGTCTGGCGTAGCGAATGCTCACTACATCATCCTCTTCTCCATGAAACACCCAAAGAGGTGTATTGAGCATATTGGAAACTTCCCCTTCTTTTCCACCTCCACATACGACATAAGCTGCAGCGAACTTGCCTGGTTCTTTTTGCAGTACCGAGAACACCCCAAATCCCCCCATGGAGATTCCATAGATATACAATCGATTCTTATCTATTGGATAAACCTCCAACAAGGAATCAATTAGCTGAAGAGTATTCTTCGTATCAATAGTATGTCCATTATTCCAGGTATTCCCCCAGCCCTGATCGGGGTTTAAGCATTTTGGTGTTAGCACAAAACAAGGATTCTCAGACTGCACCGACTTTTGATACCATCGTATATCACGAGATATCGTGTCATTTGCTCCGTGCAGATAAGCGATTAAAGGGTATGGTTCTTGACTTGAGTAATTTTCTGGAACAAACAACCCATATCGAGTGGATTGGTAAACATTTTCCAGGTATCCTGGATATTTGGAACTGAGCTGTGCACTTAGATCACAAGTCACAATAACCAACATGGCAAAAACCCAAAACGATTTAGTTTTCATGAGTCACTGATTCAAATGCTTGAAAAGAAATGATACTCCTAAAATGACTAACCCTAAAATAGGATAAGTGATGGCTCCGGAAATAGCACCGGCTACTAAAGCAGGACTTATATCACCAGCTTCCTCTATCATAGACATGGCTTGTCTATACTTATTCAAAAAGGCAATAATGCCTAACACCATACCAAAAGCTCCAAGCCAAACCAGTGTATTCCTGACAGAACGTTGCTGAAAATGAACGTAATAATATTGCCTGACCCCTACATAAATTATGTAGAGTAGTAAACCGTACATGGCGGTGGCAAAACCTAACTCATAGATCGGTGGTAGTGGCATCCGTTTTGATTAAAATCACTACTAATGTAATGAGGAATCAAATATCTTCCCCAAAACTAGATTTTATTGGGTCTTAAGTTTGAATGCAAATTGATTTAGGATGTATCGTTCATCAATGAACAGCACATGAGCGATAGTGGGCAGGTTTGAAGTCAAAACCTGCTACTACAGCTAATTTTCGGTAATGGCACCAAATTTGAAATATTGGCTTTTACAACATGTTTAGAAGCTTCCTACTTATAGTCCTTCGTAAATTCCGAAACCGGACGAGTTCCTCCTTTGTCAATTTCGTTTGTTTCACACTGGGCCTGACTGCCTGCATTGCCCTCTTTAATTATGTGCATTACGAACTATCATATGATCAATATAAAGGCAGTGAAGACGTCTATCGACTAGAAACTCATTATCTCAAGGAAGGTAAATCCACCCAGAAGGATGCATTTACAGATTACTTATTAGGCCAACAACTTGCAGATAAGCTTGACCAGATTGAGACTATTGGCCAACTAATACCATACTCCAGAGATCGAAAGGGTTTCTTCAAAAATGAACGTAATCATAACCACTTAATACAGGAAATTTACTATGCCAACAAGTCCACTTTAAAAATACTCAGTCTAGAACTGGTTCATGGAGAATTCGAAACAGCGCTAAGTCAACCCCACTCTATGCTAATTACCGAATCAGTAGCACAAAAACTGTTTAATAAAGAGTGGGTTAATGGTACATCAATCATAGGCAAAGAATTGACATCAGGTGAAAGAGGACTCATTAACAATCGATTCAAAATCACAGGAATTCTTAAGGAAACTGCTGAAAATTCTCACTTGCATATAAATGCTTTAATTACCCTTCCTGGATATGACCTGGCTAACCTTAAGAGCTCAGTCTATACCTATGTAAAAGTGGAACCTGAGGCTAACCTCGACTCACTCAACAAGTTAGCCAACATCGTCTATCAACCACAAGAACCTGAACAAAGGATTTTTTTCCAACCGATACAAGCAATCCATACCACCACAGGCACCTCTAATGAACCTGGAGCAATCGTCAGTATTATTCTGCTACTTTTTTTATCAGGAATCGGTGTATTGATATTAGGCCTGGCTTCAAGCAACTATGTCAACAACGCAATCATAACGGCAGGAGACAGAGCAAAAGAGATTGGAATCAGAAAACTTTTAGGAATCAAACCTACGCGACTGGCCGCCACATTTTTTGCTGAGGCGCTTTTACTAAACATCCTTTCCAGTGTGGTCGCAGTAATTTTCTTTCTACTCATTTCGCACTTTGTCTCCACCTATTCCGATATAAATTTTCCAGGACCTAAATGGCAATATGCCAATGATTACCTCACAATCATCACACTCCTAATAATTGTCAGCACCACATTATCTAGCGCATATCCTGCATACTATCTTTCGAGACTCAATCCATTGCAAGCTCTTAATACTAAAAACACAATCTCTTTCACTGAAGATTCACAAGCTAGCAATGTCGTGAAGTACCTATTAATAGGACAAATCTCAATTTCCATTTTTTTCCTATCCGCGGTGTACATCATTTATGAACAACTCAATTACATGAACAATTCTTACACTGATGCCTTTGAAATAAATGTGAGTGGGTATTTTCCAGGTAAAGCCGGTGCTGATCAAAAGTATTTGATGGAAGCCTTGCATTACTTTGACACCTTCAAAAATAACGGCACATGTTCTGAAATAACAGTCACCAACCTCTCCAATGGAAAAATGATAACAAGCATGAAAATTGATTCCCTGTTCCAATTGGAGACCAATTTTTCTGTCGGATTTAATATTATCGATCACGACTATTGGAAGGATTCTTTAGATATCTTTCTCAAAGGGAGAAACTTCAAAAGAATGTTTGGAAGCGATCCAGATAAAATGATTGTCAACGAAAGTGCATACCATCTACTGGAAGAGCTCACTCTTGACTCGGCTTTACTTTCAAAGAGATTTAAGGTTAAAGCCGGCTATTTGGAGTTGATTGGTGTGGTTAAAAATCAATCAACTAATGCACCCCCTCAGATATACGTTTCTGGTTTTCGATATCCCACTTTCTTTAATGCTACCTTGAAATATCCCGGGAAGCCAAATCAAAGTCTAGAAGAATTTATTCGGGAATGTGAATATTTTCTTCAACTCAAATTTCCCCATTTTCATTTCATAGATCAAGAGCTGCGAGCCTCTGGAAATATGGAAAAAGAAGTATTCGGTCTGTTTATTTTCTTTTCTCTAATTGCGGCAATTATTTCTAATCTTGGAATGTACTCACTCGCTGAGTTTGTATCCTCCAGGCGCATAAAGGAAATGGCAATCCGTAAGGTATTAGGAGCACGAACTATTCACATCCTTAACATCCTCACCATAGATTTTCTAAAAATAATGGCTCTGGGTTGTATCATTGCAATCCCCCTAATTCTTTACTCGGGAAGGCTATGGCTTGACAACTACGCAAGGAGAATCTCTTTTGAATTAACGCTTATTGCATTGCCAATTTTAGTCTCATTGCTTATTCCTTTAGTTATTGTACTACTGAAATCCTGGCTGACTGCAGGTAAAAGACCACTGGACTCGATTCACTCAAATTAAATTTTCTAAAAATGATTTAATCAAGAGTAATAATTATACTCTGTTTTTCAAAGTACTTTTAATCTATTCTTTATATTTGCTGCGTATAATAAGTGTAATGAAAGATTTCGTTGATAAAGACTCAATTGTTAGAACAATCTGGGGAAATCCAGATACTATTCTGCTCATCTTTGCTGGTGCGTCTGCGGAGTTTGCACTCAATAAATCTGTGGACTGGCTATATTTTACTGGTAAACTCCCTTCTGACCCACTTGGCCGGTTATTTTCCACAGTGACCTATGCACAGAAAATTGTCTTCGCATCGGAGAAAGATGCTTTTCAAGTTATTCACTCTATGAATTCCATCCATAACTCGGTGTCCAAAGCCAGAGGTTTTCAAATACCCAATCATGCTTTTCATGACGTCTTAAACATGCTGATTGACTACTCAATCATTTCATTCCAGGTACTGGAGCGACCTCTTACCTATGCAGAAAAAGAAGAAGTATTTAATGTCTTTATCAGATTAGGTAACAGAATGGGTATACAGAACCTCCCCAACAGCTTCAATGAATGGTGCATACTTCGTCAATCCTATCTGATGAAGCACCTGGAGAACAGTACCAATTCTAAGGACTTGTTCCAGCAATACCGGAATCATCTTGGTCTGATCCGTTATTTCATATTGACAGAAACATATCGACTATTAACACCGCCACAGGTCAAGAAACTAATGAACCTTAAGCGATCATCATTGCTAAAATGGTTAATTGTACCCTATAAACTAAGTAGAGCAATCAAGTTGGATCTGCTGTTTAAATCACTGCTTTTTCCAAAGGCATTTCAAAAAGATATTGCCAATCTTAATAATCAAACTTCGTTGAATTAAAACAAGATATTCAAATAGTAATCAGAGGTATTACAACCTACCCGTTCCAAGGGCTCTTAACATTCTTAAATGCTCAAGAATCGCCGAACCCAACGACGGCTGTATATGATAAGGGAGGTCATATTCCATGGCTGTTTGCTGGACAATACCTGAAATCTTTCGGTAGTGAATATGGCAGATGTGTGGAAACAAATGATGCTCAATCTGATGATTGAGGCCACCTGTAAACCAAAACAACAAACTGCTTTTGACGCCAAAATTAGCCGTAGTTTTTAGCTGATGAGCCAAACGATTTTCATCAATATTCCCATCCTCAGCCACTGTGAATTCAGACGTCTCCATCACATGAGCGCATTGGAAGGTGAAGGTTAAAATAAAGCCTGCTACGAAATGCATGCTTAAGAACATCATTAATGTCATCCAAAATGGAACGGATAATACCATGGCAGGCAGCACCAATAACAAACTCCAGTAAGCTGCTTTTCGAATAATTATTTGTGCAATATGAATATTGAAGGTTGCACCGGCTGGAATCAACCCCTTTCGTTTATATCCATAAGCCTTCGCAAAATCCTTAACAGTCACCCAAATAAGTGTAGACAATCCATAAAAAAACATGGCATATAGATGCTGGAATTTTTGAATTGGAACTCTTGGCTGATTGGGAGAAAATCTAAAAATGAATCGAGGCTCAATGTCCTCATCCGCATCCTCCACGTTTGTATAGGTATGGTGAAGCACGTTGTGTTGTATCTTCCAGTTTTTTGGATCCACACCAATCACCCAGCAACACAATGCTACGAACTGATTAATCCACTTGCTTTTTGAATAGGAACCATGCAAACTATCGTGCATTACAGCCATTCCAATGAAAGCGACGCCAAAGCCCATGATTGACCAAAGCAAAAACAATAGTGGGATACTGCTTATATCTAAAAGAAGCATTGCTGCAAATGGACCTAAATAAATAGACATTGCCATGATGGATTTTAATACCATCTCGGTATTGGCATTCTTTGTTATGCTGTTATCCTTAAAATAGGCGTTTACCCGTGTTTGTAAGGTTGATGCAAATTCAGAATTGCATTTGTTGGAAAAGGTGTACGTCTTCAAGTTGGTCTTTGGTTTGTTTAATTTCAGTCCTTGTAGGAAGAAATCTATCGTTCCAGCTGATCCAATTCTACGGCAGTAAAATTCGGAGCTATTCTTAATTTGATTTTAAAAACAGAAAAGTAATCTAGAAGACCGGGCGATATTCCGCTTGAAAAACTTTTTTGTTTTAGGTTCTCAAAGAAGGGTATTTTTTTTGGTAATCGCTACTTTTTTTGCTGTTAATCTCCCGTTTACACATATGACTTCTGTCACCCAAACTTCCTCAATTGGTAGGTAAACTTCACCATAAAGTATTGCTGAAGCACTTGAGTGCGGGTTTCTTCCACATAGGCGGCCCCTACAGTTTGACTGACACTTTGATTCTGCTTGAGTAAATCAAATACAAGCAGCTCAAGCTCACCCGCATTGTTTTTCAGGAACTTCTTGGCAATGCTCATATTCCAAAGCGTATAACTAAGGTCCGATGAATCGTTGATTCCATTGTATTGCTGGTATGAGATATCGCTTCTGAACACCATTCCCTTCCAGAAAATATAATTAAGCTCTCCACCTATTGATTGCAGCAGGTAACTATTGTTAGTGCCCGATTGAATGGTACTCTTCACCAGGTTGCCACTAGCACTGTAGTAAACATTAAAATCTATGTTCTCGTTGATGTGGCTCACCACAGCAAACTTACCATTAGCTCCATAAGTATTTGAATAACTTTCTATTCCATTGGTCCGCCCTGGTAAACGCCTAAATGACAATCCTAATGAAGTATTTAGGTTAGATTCTATTGCCGAAATGGACGCAGAATGAGTGGTATTATTACTCACACTCCAATACCCATTCAGATTGACGGGTACTGACAACTGACTGCCTCTTTGTGCAACAATATTTAGTGCGAGCACCGAGTCAGTAGACATCACATAAGTTGCATTGGTGATGTAATTACTGGCCGTCTCTATCCTGGTAAAATTGGATATAGACCGATTTTTCTCTGTATTGGCTTTCGCAATTCTAACCATCAAACTATTGGAGTAGCTCTGATTTAACTGAGGATTACCCACTGTCAAAAACAGTGGATTGCTGTTGTCAATTACGTTTTGCAATTGACTAACTGATGGTTCATCGGTGGAACCAGAATACCTGAGAAACATATCTCCACCACCAGGTAAATCGATTCTCCCCATAATCGTAGGCAACACGCTATGAAAGCTTTTACTATACTGTCCTTCAATTGGAAACTGCTGATCGTTGCTTAGGGTGGCATATTGGTAAGCCAAACCAATATCGAACATTCTATTAAATGACCGATTGGCAAAGTTGATGGAAGGTGAATGTGTTGTGTACCCACTCTCAAATTCATTGGACAATGCTCTAACGAAGATATTATTACCAGTATTTAGGTCCACATAGGTCCGTTTGTTAGATGCGCGATTCTGATGTCGCACTTGATAGCTGGTAGACAATTGGCCAGTGCTGCCAACGGGCTCCGTATAGGTTACATTCGACTGCCAGTCCACAACATTTTCAGACGTCTGGTATTCAATCACAGAATCCATCTCCAGATCCTGATAATAGTTCGCACGGCTGACATCATTTAATTTGGTACTTGTTTGTACTGAAATCGACCTGCCGATTTTATCAAATTTGTGTTGATAGACCACCTCGTTTTCCAGGTTGAATGCTGTATTATCACTTTGGTAGTCATTGTTCGTTCTATTTAACTCCTCACTTTCCAGGTTGGAAGTAACTCCCAATGTTTGAGTTAGGCTCCTATTACCCTGGTAACTAAAGGAAGGACGAATGATGAGTTTGTTTCGATCATTGATCGAATAGGTAATTCTGGAATTGATACGATGATTGGCATTGTCAGTCGCTGCCTCCACTTCTTCATTGTAGTATTGGCTCTGTGTGCTTAAGAATGTCTCACGGTCAGATTGCTGATTGTTGTTGTTTTTGGTCTGATTAAAGAAATAGCTTCCTTCAAACGTTACTTTTTTACCCCAGTTGTCCGTAAAATTAGTTCCAATTGAATTGGTGGTACTAATCCCACTTTGCACCCCTGTAAAAAAACCTGAACTTCCCTGTCCGGGTCTTCCTCTAAATCCACCGCGACCACCGCCTCCACTAACTCCTGCCAGGTCCTCGCTGCTAAAATTTTGTTGATTGACATTGTTCGACATCCCGATGATGGTCAAACGTGAGTCATTCTTAAATGAATTGATATTTCCACCAACCGTGTAGAGTTCATTGGTTCCATATCCGGCATAAAGCTTTCCAAATATGCCATTTTTCTTTTCATCCCGGGTTACTACATTGAGTGTTTTGGTCGTGTTGCCATCATTAAACCCAGTCAACTGTGACTGCTCGCTCATCTGATCAAATACTTCTACTCGCTTGACTACCTCTGCTGGGATGGTATTCAGAGAAAGCAACGGATCCTGTCCAAAAAATCTTTTCCCATCTAACAACACTTGCTGTACTGTTTCACCATTGGCAGACACACCATCATCATCCACTACTATTCCAGGCATCTTCATCACTAGATCTTTGGTGCTTGCATCAGGGTTTACCTTAAAAGCGTCGGCATTGTAAAGAATCGTATCTCCCTTTTGCTCTATGGGAACAACATCTCCTTTAACTTCTATTTCGCCGAGCATTTTTGAATCTCTCTCTAAAGAAATAATCCCCATGTTAACACCAGACACTCCTACCCTCACTATTTGGGTATAGTCCTTATAACCCAGGCTATGGATAGACATCTTATAAAATGCTTGTTCCAGCTGCTTAACTTCAAAAGATCCATCAAATTGACTCACAGAATACCGTGACCTGGTGGAATCTTTTACATTCTTGAAAAAAACGGTGGCCCCAACCAATTCAGATTTATCTTGTGAATCCCTGATGGTTCCGATAGCCGATATTCCTTCATTTGATTGACCAGTGGTCACAATTGAAAGCAGGACAAAACCTATGCTGATGATACTTCTCACTTGTTGCGTAGAATAGTCTAAATGGTAATTCCCTTAATTTTTGGATGTTGATGTGGTATCGGCAGTATCTAGTGGTGGCCGATTCTGTTCTCTCCTTCTACGAAAACCTTCGATTTGTTTGAGATAGATGGCGTATTGATCTTGATTCAAAACATCTTTAATTAACCCATTTTTCTCCTCCTGAAGAGCCTGCATCTTGGCACGCATTGTTTCCCGATCCATAGACTCCCGATTGTTGCGCATCTCTTCCATGTTTTGTTTCAATGTGGCCGCAAACTCTTCGTAGATTCCATCAAGAAGCATTTTCTGATCATCCGATAGATCCTCAATATTCTTATAAAGTGTTTGCTTTTCGCGAATAACCATATCGGTCATCCCCATGCCTCCTGGAGGTGGACCTGGAGGTTGCGAATGAGCAAGATGCACTCCAACTAATGTGAGAAATATAATAAGTAAAAGATGGGTTTTATTTGGTGAATTCATCTTCGGGAACGGTTGTTTTCATTAATTATTCCATGAATTTACGCACCAAATTAGATATCTACACAAGTTTTCAACCAAGCTATCTTAATAGTCAACCAAAGATCACAAGCCATCAATTTCAGGGATAACGAATCGACCACTTTCTTTTAATTAATTCAAGTAGCAAAAGAAGAGATTTTGCAATTCCCATAAGAACCAATAATCCAACTGATCAATCTCATTGGTATCACCAACTAAATACAGATTTTCCTGATAGATGTCCAGTTAAATTAGCCCACAAATCTTCCAGGGAAGCTATATGTCCAGTTCGTCACAAAAACGCTATGAGGAAGCGATTCAACAAGTTGATGTAATCATTGCTAACTGCATCGATATGGAGCTGCATTACCAGGATCTTATCAATAAGGTACATCCTTCTCATCGTGCCAGTGCTTGCAACCTGATCCACTACATCACTTATAGAAATCATATAAGCACCAGCCTCAAACGGTTCTTATTCGGAAAAGGACTGAGTGGCTTGAAAAATGCCGAGGCACACATCATGGCCAGTTTACAACTCACCAGAAAACGACTTCATCAACTTGCTCACGATGAAGTACCCCCGCCAATTGAGACCGCCGTAACATTCAAAAAAGCAGAAAAAATCGCCAAAAGAAATAGCAGGCAATTACTAGGAAACAAAAGTAAAAAACGTAACGTCCGCATCATGGTGACACAACCAAGTGAAGCCGCTAACAACTCTCATCTTGCCGCCCAAATGATGCGATCTGGAATGAATACGGTTCGAATCAATTGTGCACATGATACAGAGACAGAATGGCTGCAAATGATTCGGCATGTTCGAGCTGGAATGGATACCATGCAGAAGCATGTGAAAATAACGATGGATCTGGGCGGTCCAAAAGTAAGAACTGGAGCTATCCAACATGGCCCCAAAGTGGCCCATCTAAGACCAGAACGAGATGACTTTGGTCGTGTAATTGATCCCGGAAAGGCGGCTCTGATTGCTGAAGGTCAATTATTTCCTGACGAAGACAACATCTACATCCCTATTCCATCAACAGCTCTGAGAAATCTGCTACTAGGTGAAGATCTATCCTTCCAGGATACTCGTGGTAAAAAACGACTATTGAGAATCACAGAAATAGAGGGTAAAGTGATTTGGGTGCATGGATATGAGTCTGCATACATTCAGACTGGAACCGAGATGACCTCCTCACAATCCAACCAAACGTTTGCCGTAGGGGAAATCCCTCCACTGGAGCAATATCTGCTGCTCAAAAAAGGTGATCATCTGACGCTTCACAAGGAACAAACTCCGGGTGAACCTGCCAAGTATGATCGTGATGGCAACCTGCTCCAAAAGGCTCACATTTCCTGCACGGCAGCAGAAGTATTCGAAGATGTAAAAGCAGGCGAGCGCATCATTTTTGATGATGGAAAAATCATTGGATACATCCTCGAAAACACAGGAGATGAGCTGGAAATCAAAATCACTCATGCAAAAGATCTGGGCACCAAACTAAAAATGGATAAAGGGATCAACTTCCCAGTCTCCAGGCTTCACATCTCCGGGCTTACCGATAAAGACAAAGAAGATTTGAAGTTTGTGACTCAACATGCAGATGTCATCAATATGTCGTTTGTGAATACCACGGCAGACGTAGAGCAGCTGATTTCTGAATTAGATCTCCTTGGAGCAAAAAGCCATATTGGGGTTGTATTGAAAATTGAAACCATGACCGCTGTGAAGAATATCGTCAAACTGTTGTTGTCTGCCATGCAATTGGAAAAGGTTGGAGTCATGATAGCTAGAGGTGATCTAGCCATCGAATGTGGGTGGCAAAATGTGGGATTGGTACAGGAAGAGTTATTAAAGATCTGTCGTTCTGCTCACATACCCACCATTTGGGCAACTCAGGTCATGGAAAACCTGGCCAAAAAAGGTGTTCCGTCCAGAGCCGAAATCACCGATGCCGTGATGGCACAAAAAGCAGATTGCATCATGCTCAACAAGGGTATGTACATTTTGGAAGCCATCCAATTACTAGATACCATTTTGATCAACACGGAGAAGGCACACTGGGATAAGAAACAGTTCTTTAAAGAGATGGCTTATTGAAAATGTTCAGCCCTTAATTGCCAATGCAGGTATTTTCTCCTACATCTTAAATTCATGGATTAAATCTTGTTGGTCATAAGACCAACAAAACTCAAGTCCTAAACAGATTGCCAGATGTATAAAACACCACCTATAATCGCAAAAAGAGCTCCTGCGGTAATTCTGATATCCCCAAGTCGAGATTTGTAGCCACCACTTTCGCTTTGTTTAACCTGTATAAGTATAATTATAACTCCAATTAGTATTAAAGATAATCCAAGACTTAAATCATATAAATCCATCCTCTAATTCTTAATATATGATCATTCCTTATCATCTGTCGATTCATTGTAAATGAGAGCTGTAACAATATAAAGGTGACTATGCGTCCCAGTAGCAAATGCTACACCTAGTGGGTTCTTTAAGGAGATGGGAATCTAGTCTATTTCATTCTGTTTTTAATGCTCCTCAGTCAATCAAATTCGCTATTTTTGGTTGTGCGATTAACTAATGCATTTATACTACTCCTTCTGCTCGGATGGTCACTAACTACTATTGGTCAAATACGAGTCAACGTGAACTCACCAATAACTCCCGGACTCAATCTCAATGGTAAAAAGAAAGAGCTCAAAAAGAAGTTTAAGCAAATCAAGCGGGATAGTCTGGCTCGTATCAATCGGCGAATTGAGGAGATAGAGCAAGAACTGGAAACTCTTGAGCAAACAGAAAATCAACTTCCCGATAGCTCTGTACTTGCAGATACCTCCAAACTTCATTTTGATTCACTGTATCAAACCCTGTCTAAAAATGAATACATCCAGCAGCAGCTTGCTGACGAACTAGATTCGGTGGAGAAACTAAAACACCTCATCCAGTGGGATAGTCTTGGGGAATCGTACGCGGCACAGCAAATGCAGCAATATTTCCAACAAAAAGGCCTACTACCTCCGCCTCCGTCTTCACCTGACCCGGTGGGTGATTTCAAAAAATCGCTATATGAGCAAAATAAATTAACCTCTATGCCCTTTGACCCTGAGAGCTTCAAGGACAAAGAGGCGCTCTCCAAAGAAGCCATGAAACAACTGGCCAAACTCAAATCCAAGTATGTAAAGATTGATGATATGCGACATCCAGAGAACGGGGTACAGAAACCATCTCCGTTCAATAAATTTTCTGATCGTTTAGTCTTTGGTGGACAGATAGACTTCAATGTTCGTAAAAATCCCACAGTGGATGTCAAACCCAACATGGGGGTTTTTCTGGCCAAACGCATTCGCTTGATGTTTGACTATTCAGCCACCTACTACTTAAAACCACGAATCACCTTTCTGGAGCGTGACGACAAACTCTCTCAAAAGCTAGGCTCCTTCCTGGATGTGGACATTACCCGTGGATTCTTTGCTCGCGCAAAAACGCAGCAAGACCTCAATAAACCACTTGAAAAACTATCCGACCTTAACTACTCACTTGGTATTGGTAAGACCCTCACTCTCTATAAAGGCCTCAAAGCCCAGCTTGTACTTAACCACTCCTTCCAACCGAATGATCACGGCAAGCGCTGGTATGTGGAATACGGCATCCAGCAACAGGGCATAAGCAACCTGTTTAAGAAAAAGGATAAGTAGTTAAGGGGTTGAACTATGTTTTCTTATGATGTCCATTTGTTATGAACATTAATTTTACAACAGCTAAGAAAGCTGTAAAAAATGTGTAAGTGACTATGCGTCCCAGTAGCAAATGCTAAGTGTAGTAAACTACACTTTGTATATGCTATTCATTTCATATGAACATTAATCCTATCCATGGTTGGTGTTATCACCAACCATCATTTATACAACTTCACTAACCATCATAATGACTCAGAAATGAAAATGAATCATCCTGATGCTCATAATACCTAGCCGAAGAATAGCAATAAGTAGCCGCGAATTGACATAAACCAGCTTTTACGGGATTGTTATGGATGTATACAAGCTTCTGTAATAAAACTGAATGACTCGACAGTGGAACATTTAACGAATTTCTTTGCCAAATTTGATACTTGCGGTCCTTCCTATTGACTTCTAACTTTTTGAGTAGGTCATCATGACCATTATTCTGCAAGAAAAACTTAAGCTGTTGACCAGTAAATTTTAGAAAGTCACGCTGAACCTCTTGCATTTGAAAACCGGATCTTATTTGCCAAATCAAATGAATGTGGTTGTTCATAATGACAAATGCATAGATGTAAGCTCTTTTATTTTCTACAAGAAATTGTAAACTATCTAATATGATCTTTTTGGTCTCTGGAAATTCTAAGACGGGTACCCAATCCGTGATAGTAGCTGTAAAGAACTGAGCATAATCATCTATGATTTCCATCCATGGAAGATAACTGATATTACTGAAATGAATACTCAGTAAAGTCGGGAGACTTTCTATACTTTTCTTGGACACGAGCGACACGCTCGCGCCAGCTAGGCTATGAAAGCCTGAGCCTATGCAGGTGTTCATGACGCTTACGATCATGACAGGTATCACCTTCATTTATTATGTGCGAAACATTTCTTGTTGGTGATAACACCAACAAAGGCGAGGGACATTCAAACTACACCTAGCCTGGGTGTAGATACAATATACACCTAGAACCTGATTTTTTTTTAAACTACACTTAGATGGGGGTAATAAGTAAATGTATGATACACGTCATTAATCATTATACTATATGTGTGTTCAATGGTTATAAAATTACCATAATCAGTGCTTAAACCAACTTTTTTCACCGTTCCATCCATCACGGAATTAACTCTAGAACCTACAGGCGCATATAAATCATGGCCTGCGTGCCATTGAGTAGTACCTTCAACTAAGCATCTTTAATCCTGTAGTTAATGATCCTTTCTGCAATTTCTCGGTCTGTGCCTAAAGGTTTTGAGTAATCTCCATATACTTCTAATAAATGCTCTAAAGTAAAAAGGTTGTAATACTTCTCATTATCAACCTCCATTTCAATCATCCCTTCGATCACCTCTCCATCAAAAATCACCATCTCTGATTCGATACTTAAAGAACCTTTCAAATAGACTTCTGCGTCATAATAGTCAACATCAGGATAATGCTCATTCATATATTGAATAGCTTCTTCTTCATCCTTAAGATATTTAGTAAACTCTATCAAGTTCATAATCTCATAATTAATATCCACCACCCCAAATAGACATTCCACCACGTCCTCCTGGGTGTAAAGTGTTCCAAAAAATACTTCCTGGTGTATGCTGTGTTTTAGGCACTAATTGCATTACGCCTTGACCAATATCATGATGCCAAACCCAATTGTGCGGGGAACTATTCATTACAATACCTCCATTAGATCTTGTTTTCATCACAATATTTAATTCAGATAACATAGCCTCATCAAAGGTAGCTAACATTGCTCTATTAGCTGCTGTTATATGGCGACTTGAATTAACCCCCGGAAATAGATTTTTCGCTAAAGTATACTCAAAAGCAACTGAATAAAAAGAACCATCTGCTACAGCAGTGGCTGTAGATAAAGCAGAACCTCTAAATAAAGGACTAGTTAAATAAGAAGTATATTGAGCCCCACCCGTAAAAAAACTCAAAGGTGCAGTAGTCACTAGAAATCCAAAAGTAAAAAATGCCTCCCCAGATTCAGCCCGCATATTATTCAAAATCACTGAATATGCAAGACCCGGCTGAATAGAATTTAGAATATCTATGGACTGCTTATGACCTCTCACAGCATTGTATTGGAGTGCTCCCATCATGGTCATGTTATTCCAATGAGCAGGATTACTCGCTGTAGCATCTGATGGTGTTGGATCAACATCACCTGGTAATGTTCCCCACTGCTTTCCGGTTACAGTGACATCATCTAAAAGAACTGATTCGCTACCTCCAATAGTAGTTGTTGGAGGATCTCCGTTTTGCAATTCAGAATCATCATACATTGACCCATAATAATTTCCATGCGTTGCTCGGGCCAAATCCCCATTAGGACTCATTCCTAAATAATCAATAAAACGGATGGGGTTATTCGCTGCGTAAGTATATGGGGATTGAAAAGAATAATCCTCACTCATTAAATCAATTCCCATAAACCTACCAAGAGCAGGATCATGCATCCTCGTATCAAAATCAAGGACTCCCCACTCCTGTTGTTCTTCCTTACCATTGTACTTATACAGGTTTTCTTGGCCACTCGAATACGAGTTAAAGGTTAACCCGAAAGGATAGTAATTTATGCGATTTTTCTGCTGTCCCCGTTTTTGAACCAGTATCTCCCAGAAAAAAATCCGGTTGAACCCAAAGCCCTGTCCATCAAAATGTCAACAAAATTTTTAAGGCCGTCCGCCTCGGTTCGAAGATAATTATTTCCTGTGCGGGAAGGAAGGAAAGACGTTTTTTTGATCGAAGTGCGCCCTTGTAAAATCTCTGTTGATGAACGTAATCGCTATGGGCGTGCTTCGGGCAAAAAAATGATCCAAACGGGGCTGCAAAGCTTGATCGGGGCAGTTGGGTTCTCCCGTGCGGAAGGCTGCACTGATCTTTCCCATTTTGCGCCTTTGTGCGCTTTTAAATAAGCCCCGGTTGATCCCGGGGTTTGGGGTTAGATTCTTTGGCGGCTGGCTTTTTTGTGGGTTGGGATTGGCTCGCCGCCTGCGAGTGCCCTGACAGCCCGGCCGGGGAAAGCGACCAACGGGAGTGACCGGGCGCCAATGCCCATACCTACCTGCCGGAGGCTTTATTAAATCAAGTATGGGCATGGCTGGCAGGGCCGCAGGCGAGCATAAACACGGGCTGTGGAGCTACCCCCAGATTAATCAACTGTGGCTTTGCCACACCTATTTTTGGGGTCTGGGGGGAGTGGGAACAGCCGTGACGAGGAGCGGATGGGCAGCAAGTGGAGTAAAATGCAAGTGAGCCTTGAGGGGGGCTAAATATGCGCTGTACTCTGATACCGCTCTCATGCTGTGGAGCTTGCCGGAACAGGATAATCATTTCAACTAATCATCAGTGTACAGCGCATGTTTTAAGGCGTGAAGACTTGCAGTTTTACGGAGCGAAGCCTGACCAACGCACCACAGGAACACCGCTTTACCAAGTGCATGCCGAAGGATGCACAGCCTTGTGCGGTGGGTTTCCTGGGTTGGTTTGTGCTGTTGGGATTTAGAGCGGATGGTATTGGTTGAGTTCTTCTTGCAAGCCTTCCAGATCGTTTTGTAAGTAGCTTTCTGTCGTGCTGATGTAGCGGTGGCCAGCCAGGTATTGTGCCTTTCTCAGGTTGTACATTTTCACCCATTTTGTGATCACACTTGCCCTGATCTGTTTGGCATTCTGAACGCTTGGATTGATTTTTCGAACCTTGATCATGAGCTGGGTCATGAAGTTGCTCAGGCTGTAACAGTTTCCCCCTTCCCCGATAAATAGTTGTTCCGTTTCCTGTTGCTGCTGGCTTTTTCTCTTGGGCTTCATCTTGAGGATTTCCGGCCGTACCTGCAAGATGTAATCGTACATATCCATGACCTGATGGGATTCCAGCTGCATCAATCGCCCGTTGTTCTTTCTGCTGCCTATCACGTCTATTTTCCCTTCTCTGAGCTTCACTTCTTTGGTGGTCATCCTGTCCAGTTCTTCGGTTCTGATTCCCTGATAAACGAGTAGTCCAAGCATCACTTTGTTTCGCCTGTCTCGGTGGGTTTCACTTGGATATTGATTGTAAAGTTTGTGCAGTTCGTGAGGTTCTAAAATGTGGTAAAGCACTTGTCTTTTGATGCCTTTCACTTCGATTCCTAAAGTTGGATTAACAGTTACCTTGCCCTCTTCTTCCAGATGGTTGTAATAGTGCTTTACTGTGTTCAGATAGTGCTGGATTGTCTTTTGGGATATGCCTTGTTTGGTGCAGCTTCTCATAAATCCCAGCAAGTCCTGATAACTGACCTGTTCTGCTTCCATCCGTTCTTTTGCCACCCAGTCCAGGTAAAGTTTGATCACTCGTTTGCTGGTGGCCAATGTGCCGTGACTGAACTGCCGTGCCTTTAAGTAGCTGATAAATCTTTCTGTCTCATTCATCCTCATGGAGTTGGGCAATTTCGTATTTCGGGATGTTGGGATAGTCCTGTTCTTCGGTGTTTTCCAGCCCAGCCAGATGCGTGTAAATCTGGGTACTCTCTAAACTTCCATGACCTAAAAACCTACTGATACTTTCGATCCGCATTCCTGCTATCATCAAGTGTGTTGCAATGCTGTGTCTGAGTGTATGGAGTCCAATTTCCTTTTCTAGCAGGTTCAGGTTTCCCGATCGCTGCTGCAATAATTTCAACCGGATAAACAAGCTCTGTCCCTGCATCCTGAACCCTCGCTGACTTAAAAACAGAGCATCAATGGTGCTGCTCTTTACTAATTGGTTTCTGTGATCGTAGATGTATTCTGTCAGGTATTTCAGGCTGGTTTTACTGATCGGAACGAACCTTTCTTTGTAGTTCTTTCCCTTCCTCACATACAGGATTGATTTGTCGAAGTTGATGTCTGATAAGTCCAGGTGTACTCCTTCATTTCTCCTCAACCCACAACCATAATAAATCGCTAACATCGCCCTGTCTCTGGCTTGGATCGCTGCCAGTACTGCCTCTGGTACATTGGGTTTTCTTTCTCCTGTCTGGTGGCTAGCCTCAAAGAGCAGTTTGATTTCTTCCTCTGTCAAAAAGGTGATTCGGTGGTTTTCTTCTTCATTGTCCAGTTTGAGGGCTGGCAGTTGGATCCTGCCTACTTTTCTCAGGTAATCGGTGAACTTTCTGAGTGCCTGGATATGCTTGTTTAGATGTCCATTGCTCAGCCCACCACCACGTCTTTGTCTTGTCCTTTCTTTGAGCTTTTCATAATGGGCGTTGATGTGCTTTATTTCCAGTTCTTTGATGTGATTGATCCCCTGGCCTTCAAGGTAATGGAGCAACTCCCTGACGTGGTTGGGAAGGTTATAAACGGTCGTATCCGCAAAGCCTTGTATATCGAGCCACTCTTTGAAGCTCTGCTCAATAAACCGGAACGAAGGGTTTTTGATGGGTAGTCTTTTCATTCCGGTGTACCTTTCTGATTCTGCTGGCTCGCTCCGTTTAACTTACTGGTTTTCTTCCCTTTAGGTGAGCCATTTGACGAGTGGCTTACGCCTGGTGCACTAGCTTGCTTACACTGTCCCAAAACTTCATCCAGGACGCTTGCAATGCTCTGTTTGAGCTTTTCGTATTCATCAGGACTAATGATCTCGTATTGATAACCTGTTGCTTTCTTTCCGCTCTTGACCCTGATCAACCCAACATCCAAAAGCTGGTGGTGGTATCTTCTGAGTGTAGTCCCTTTGATCCGCAGGTTTGCCCTGATTTCACGGTTCATAAAGATGTCTTTGCCTTCTTTCCTGATCCATGCTTTCAACCCTTCAAAGTAGTCCCTGCAAGCTCCATTTAGTTGATCAGACTTTCGGATCAGCACTTCTTTCATCAGTTTATTCGCTTCTGCAATGTCCTCTAAAGTCGTCTCGATGTATTCTTCCCCTGTTTGCTTGTCGTATTGCTTTTCCCTCTGGTACTGGTGGTAAAAGGTCACCACCTCGATAAAGGCCAGGTAATGGGCGTTTGTCCTTCTGGGTTTAAAAACTTCACTGGGGATTTTCAGGTATTCGGCAAAGGGGTTCCGGATCGTCACAGGCTGCAAGACTCTCTGCATGTTCCGGAAGGCTTCTTTTACTTTCGTTTCTTCTGTCAGGTCGATCTTTCCGGCTGCCAGCTTCCTTTGATAGTCCATGATCCGTTCGTCCTGTTCCGGTGATTCGTCCACATAGATCAGGAAGCTCCTGTTTGCATTATCCTCATAAATGGATTCTTTGGTAGTACATCCTGCTACACAGACCGGGCCTTCTACGATCAGGTTTACCGTTCTGGTTTCTCCTTTGGTGTTTTTGATCACTACCCGTTTGGTGATCCGCTTTTTGCTCTTGATCTCCCTGAGAGGGTACAACACTTCTTCCGCTCCGTCCAGGTCTTCTATCAATATCAGCTTATGCCTTAGTTCTTGCTGGCCAAAATAATAGAGTGCGTTTCCTGACAGGGTGGTGATTTCCAGTTTGTCTTCTGCTGGGATCAGGTCGGCTACTTTCTCTTGCAGGTGGGTCTTTCCATTTCCTGAACTTCCAAGACTGATCACATGGAGGGGGTTTTCTCTTTTCCGTGTAGTGAAGATCAAGTATTCAAGCAATCTGTTCATTTCCTCACCGATCACACCCGCTTTGCCGATATCCTCTTTCGTTCGCTCCATCAGGTTCGGACTGGACAGGTAGAGTTTGGCTTCCTGGATTTCTTCGGGTGTGAGCATTTTCCTTTTGTCCTTGGTGGTGATTTCCTTTTCCTTCTCTTCCAGCCGGTAGGCTTCCAGTAGATCAATCAAGTCCATCAGTGCAGCAGCTATGATACTCGTCCCGATCTCTAATCTTTCTGCAACCATTCTCACCAGCTTGTCCACCTGTAGGCTGTTGTATAAGTCCAGGTTGTGGCGCAAGCTCAGATGCTCCACTTTGATTTTCAGTGTTACTCGCATCCGATCCAGTATGTCTGTCCTGATTCCGCCCAGGATCGCTATCTCTATCATATCATGTTGATAAAGGATGTGATCGGGATTGCTGGTGTCTAAATGTCTGGTGGTGGGTAAATTTTCTTCACTTTTCATGATGTAGCCATATTTGACTACAATAATACAAGATATGATTATATCACCAAAGCATTTTATGGTTTATTAACCCATCCTAGAAGTCATTTATGTCTATGATTACATTGATATTGTAGTCTTTTCTGATACTTTTGATGACACAAGAGCTTATTTATGGACACTTTTGGCGATAATCTTAAGACGGCACGGACACAAAAAGGTATCTCGCAAGGGCAGCTTGCAGAACTGATGGGGATTCATCCTACACATATTTCAAGGTATGAGCGTAACCAGACGATCCCGTCTGTGGATGTGGTCAAGAAGTTTGCGGACTTATTGGAAGTGTCTGCCGATATGCTGATCTACGGCTCGGAGGATGAGAAGGCCAAAAGCAAAATCAAGGATACCGAACTCTTGAATATGTTCACCAAAGCTCAGTCTTTAAGCGATGAGGATCGCAACTCTATCAAAGCCATGCTAAAGGCTTTTATCTTTCAGAAGGATATGCAAAAACACTTGGCACAATGAGATACATCTACATTTTACTATTCTGTTTATGCCTTACATGTTGTTCAACCCCTTACAGCGAACTTCAAGAACATTTAAAATCGGCTAAAGAAAAGCCTAGTGAGTATCTTTTTGTATTGAACGGAGTAGTCCTAAACGATTCCACAAAAAGCCAACTGAATGATCTAAATAAATCTGATGTTTCTGTAGTCGAAAAAGTAAGTGAATCAGCTGCTAAAACCATCTATGGTGAGGATGCCAGACCAAACACCATCATTGTAAATACAACAAATCTTAATTGAAAAAGCCCCTAAAAAGGGGCTCATTAGATATTTTCAAGATATATTCGGGAACATCTGAGAGACACGTTTTTGTTCTAATTCCCCCAATTTCTCTTTTGTCCTATTGTAACTTTCAGTATCAAACAATGCTTCTACCTGTTCTAAGTTTTCGCTTAAAAAGCTTACTAGTATGGACATGTCTGCTTTCTCATTCAGTTTACTTTCTTGATCATCTATCAGTGACTTAATCAAAGCCACATCATACCAGTTATTAGTTTCTTTAACACTGCAAACATCTAACATCTCAAAAGACTTGGAACTGCTAAACCTAATGGTCAACACTGATGATGAAAATTGCTCAACAAAGTCGCCAAATGAGTTTGACTTCTCACTAAGAACCTGTCGATATCCTTTAGACTTTAAATGCTCAATCAATTCCATTTCTAAGGTTTTAAGAGTTTCATCCCGTCAGAGCTAAGTTTATACCCTTTGCTCAGCAGGTATTCTATTTCCTTTGCATAATAGCTCCCTGGCTTAATCTTATTCATTGGGGTGGCTAGTATTATATCATCACCTCTCCTTATCATCCTATCCAAAAACTTAGAGTTAGCTGCCCATCTTTCCGCATTAGTCATGGTATCCCAAATTTTGGTAGGTATACTAAACCGATTCGCGCCAATCTTATTGGCAAGATCCATGTATTCAGGAAAATGTCCTAAGACAGTTGTTCCTCTTGTCGCAGCCTGCTTAGTAACTTGCTCGGCAACATCATCACCAAAATGTTTGGCCCACCAAGTCAACCCTTTCGAAAAAGCTTGTCTAAGCCCACCTAATCCAGTTATTAAATCTGCAAGATCATTGAATTGATTTTTTGCTTGCATCGAGTTATACAGGCCTACACTTTTTCTTAGCTGCCCTGCTTGTTCACTGTCTCCCAGATCATCCAGTGAAAAACCATTCTGACTTGCTTTATCCAAAGAACTTGCAACTGTTGCCCAATCTTGTCCAAATGGATCAATATCTTTCCCTGTCTCATTATCAACAAAGCGATGATCCCCTTCCTCTTTTTTGGCTAATATGGATTCACCGTTTATGATGACATAAACATCCATTCCATCAGGATCAGCATAATTCACAGGATTATTTGCTACCCAGCTATAAGGAGATAAGTCATAGTAGTTTTCGGCATGGGGATCAGGAACTGGAGTCCTAATTAAATAAGGATCATAAAAACGAGCATGGTTGTCGTACCACTGAATCTCTTGCTGATACTCTTTCCCTTGGTACTTATATTGATTTTCAACCCCCGAAACATAGCTATTAAAAGTAGCCCCGCCAGGATAGTAATTTATGCGATTTTTCTGCTGTCCCCGTTTTTGAACCAGTATCTCCCAGAAAAAAATCCCGCAAGCTCAAATTTTTGCAATGATTATACTCCCGGAGGGGCTACTTTTAATAGCTATGTTTCGGGGGTTGAAAATCAATATAAGTACCAAGGGAAAGAGTATCAGCAAGAGATTCAGTGGTACG
>PBTY01000074.1 GCA_002729235.1 Rickettsiales bacterium
ACGACTTAGATGTTGTAATTAATTAGGGTTGAGGCCAAAGCCTCCCCCTGCCACATCCCTCCAGGATTCTGTCCTGTAATCAGGATCAAGGGGTGTCGACCTTCAGGACTAGTGCAGACGATGCTATTAAGACTGTGCGAAACTCAAATAGCTGGCAGGCCGAGTAGGGTGTTGTTCTCCGGCTCACCTGCGAGATAAAATGAGCAACTAAGCATGTAGAAGGTCCATGATTTCCTTTGCTGGACGAGGGTTCGAATCCCTCCGACTCCACCTTCGCCCGCCGAAGCATTTTTAGAATAAAAGTGCGAAGGCGGGCTTTTTTTTACAGTCAATTCGAACACTCACCAACTAGGGCTACGGCGGAGACACTCCACCATAACACCCTCAACAAAGCATTTTTAGAATAAAAGTGCGAAGGTGGGCTTTTTTTTACAGTCAATTCGAACACTCACCAACTAGGGCTACGGCGGAGACACTCCACCATAACAACCTCAACAAAGCATTTGTAAAAAACTAAAGTGCCAAGCGTGATTATATCACCTTATCCATCATTTTACTATTTTTAAAAAATGTGGTCAGTTTATATACTAAAATGTTCCGATGACACCTATTATGTAGGTTGCACCTCAAACTTGGAAGAGCGATTATTAAGACATAACAAAGGATATGTGTCTTATACCAAAACCAGACTTCCATTTGAGTTGATAATAACAACCAATTTTACAGATAAGTACAAAGCCTTCGCTTTTGAAAAATATTTAAAGTCTGGATCAGGAAGAGCTTTTTCTAAAAGGCACTATATATAAAACCTATGTTCTTTCTTATCAGATGGTTCATCTCCAGTACTCTACAAAGCATTTTTAGAATAAAAGTGCGAAGGCGGGCTTTTTTATTTTATCAAAATTGCCTTCCACTTTAGAAAGTCATTTCTATATTCACCACTCTATGCCAAAAGAGTCTAATAACGTATGTGAAGAATCTTTATTCGAGCGACTATTCATGAAGCTGGCTCCTGAGCTGAGAAGTTTTCTGTATTACAAGTTCAGAGACCTGGAGCGTGCTGAAGACATCATACAAGAAGCTTTTGTGATTCTCTGGAACAACTGTCTGAAGGTGCTGCCTTCGATGGCTAAATCCTATCTATACAAGGTCTCTCAAAATCAATTCCTGAAATTACTGGACAAGGATAAAGTGCGACAAAAGCACCTGGAGTTACAAACGGACTTCACCAACATAGAGGACCCCGATTTTGAGCTACGACATCAGGAACTAAGTCAGCAATTGAGCAAAGCGATAGACCAATTGCCGGATGGTCAGCGAGAAGTATTCCTTCTCAACCGTGTAGATGGACAGACTTATAAAGAAATCGCAGAGCAGCTGGAGATCAGTGTAAAGGCTGTGGAGAAGCGTATGAGTCAGGCATTGATTAAATTAAGAGTAATCTGTAAAAACATTTAAAAGAGAGGTAGGGTATTTCCTAACTAACCGTATGTATTGTTGAAATGAGCATCTGGGAAGAAGACGATACTTTTTTAGGCCGATGGGCCAACAATGAACTCACCACTGAAGAGAGAGCCGAATTTGAAGCATCTCCAGAAGGCAGGGAGTTCTTAGACTTATTGATTGCATCTAAAGGATTGAAACTTCCTCCCTATGACGCTAAAGCTCATTTCGAAAAAGTAAAATCATCTCTTAATCAATCGAAACAAGGTAAAGTAAGAAGTCTACAGCCTGTATGGACGGTGGCAGTGGCTGCCGCTGTGGCTTTAATCATTTCTTTCTATTTCTTACTGTCTGGCACTTCTGTTTCTACGGGCATCGGTGAGCAAAAAATTGTGTGGCTGCCTGACAGCTCAAAAGTAACTCTTCATTCAACTTCCTACTTAGCTTATGATGAAAGTGGTTGGCAGAATCATCGCGAATTGGAACTAGATGGAGAAGCTTTCTTTGAAGTAAAAAAGGGTAGTCGTTTTGAAGTAAACACAGCGAATGGAGTAATTGCCGTTTTGGGAACTAGTTTCAATGTAAAATCAAGATCTTCTCGACTGGATGTAACCTGTTACACTGGATTGGTTAATGTAAAAACCATTTCCGTGGATCAAAACATCAGAGCAGGTGAATTCCTATCCATAGAAGAGAATGCTGTTATCGATAACGGCACTCATACGCTATCAGGACCTAGCTGGCAAAATGGAATTTCAACGTTGAGAGACGTAACCTTGAAGGAAGCGTTAGATGAACTTAAGCGGGTTTACAAAATTAAGGTGGTGGCAAAAGAATTGCCTGATTTGAAATACACTGGGTCGTTCCCTCATGATGATGTAGAAGTAGCCATCAAATTAGTATTAGAACCTTTGGATATCGAGTATACCTACGATTCGAACCTCCAGGTGCTAACATTGGACGATTAAAACTTGAACCAAACGCACTAATTCTTAATTTTGATCACTGATCGAATACGAATTGTTGTCAGTGTATAAACTTATTTGTCTTAATCTACTCATTGTTCTTAGTTGGACTTCCTTTGCCCAGTCAAGTCAGATCAGCATTACTTCTGATAGCATTGGATTAAAAGAAGTCATTGCACTAATTGAACAGCAAACAGGAACACACTTCTCATACAATTCACAAGATTTACCAACCAGGAGCCTTCATCTCGCTATTCATGAGTCTTCCATGGATGTTGTACTAAAAGAAATTCTTCAACCTTTCTTTTTAGAAGCTGAACAAGTCAAAGACAATTTCTACCTCATCAAAAAGATCAATCAGGTTTACATTCAATCCTTTGATATCGAAAACTCGCCATTACCATTTTCAACTATAGAAATTGAGAATACCACAACAGGAACCATTACCAATCAAGATGGTCTGACACGGTTGACTTTGTCCGATCCTTATCGATCCAGTTTAAAAGTGTCTTTTGTTGGTTATCAATCACAGGTGGTTAATTTATCAACAGTGGGATATCAAGACACCATCAAAGTTTTCCTAAATCCGTCAGTCAGAGAACTTTCCGAGGTAGTGATCGAATATCTAAATAAGGGAATAGCTACCAACGTAGATGCCAGCAAGATTTCCATTAATCCACAAGAAATGCAGGTTCTTCCAGGATTAGCGGAACAAGATGTATTGCTTTCTGCACAATTATTACCCGGTATCCAATCCAACGATGAGTCAGCATCGGGAATTCAGGTTCGCGGAGCTTCACGAGACCAAACATTCTATTATTGGAACAACATTCCCATTTATAACCCCGCTCATTATTTCGGCAACATTTCCACCTTCATTCCAGCCTCAGTCGGCTCTCTGGATATCTACAAAAGCTATGTACCTGTTCAATATGGAGGAGCTGCTTCAGGACTGTTTCTGGCTAAATCTAGAAAGCCGGACAATCAATTCATGGCCGAAGCTAATCTCAATATGACGCATGCAGATGTCTTTGTAGGAAGTCAATTACCAAAGTCTCTAGGACAAGTATTGATTGCTGCCCGCAGGTCCTACAACGATCTATTGGTCACTCCTACTTTTGACGCCATGACCAGCAAGATCTTTGATGGAAGTACCACAGCGCTTTATCAAACCCAGCTGAATGACGGCTTTGATTACAATAGTCACATCAGTTTCGCTGATTACAATGCCGCCTGGGATATCGACTTCACTCCGAAGGATCACTTTCAATTGAGCTATTTATACTCCAGCGGACGACTCGACTTTAATAGCCAAGACGAAGAAGCAATCGGTGAAACAAATCAACTAAATAACACCCGGAACAAGGGATTTGGTAGTTCATGGCAACATCTATGGACTAACAGTTCCTCCTCAACATTGGAATTTGCCAGAACAAATTACGAACAAGAATACACGAACATTATCTCAGAGTCCTTCAATAACTACCAATATTCAGAAACCCGACAGAATGATTTAATCAACAACGAACTCAGACTAACGCAATCTTTTCATATCAACGAAAAACATCATCTGGACATTGGCTTGCAACAAAATTGGTATACAACAAGATTGAAGACATACAGTGAAGACATGATAGATGATGAGACAGAAGTGTATGAAAATGAGCAAGTAGCCAATGTGTCTGTTACATCATTCTTTAGTGAATGGTCTGGAGTCTTGGGGGAAAAATGGAAAACTTCTTTCGGTCAACGAGTATCAACTTTATCCAATGACCAGAAATTTTATTTCGCACCTCAAGCAAAACTTAGTTACCAGCTCGCAAATAATCTGTTATTAAAGACATCTGCAGGAATCTATCATCAATTCCTGACTGGAGCAGATGAGATTGACTTTACCTTATCCAATACTCCAGAGCAATTCTGGATGCTTGGAAACACTGAAGAACGGTTTAGTATGATCCAAAACAACCAAATCAATCTGGGTGGTGTTTTCAGTAACCGAATTTGGTTGATCGATATGGAAATGTATTCCAAACGAGTCACTAGCCTGGATGCCAGAAAAATCAGTTTATTTCTAGACCCTTACTTCGATGGCGACGAACAAATCTACGGTTTGGACTTATTGGTCAAAAGACAATGGAAAAACTGGAACACCTGGATTAGCTATACCTATCAGCATTCCTCTTCTGAGATTAGAGAAACAGACCTGAAAGAGATAAGTTCTCAATACAATATTCCTCATTGGTTACAGCTGGCCACTACTTATGAGAAAAATAGCTGGGAACTTTCATTGGGTTACACTATTCGATCTGGTCGACCTTACACCAAAGCCATTGCAACAGAAGAACTTCAATCAGATGAAGGCACAACCTATTTGGAACTCGTTTATGATCAGGTCAATTCAAGTCGTTTACCCACTTACAACAGACTAGACTTTAGCTGCTGGTATCACTTCGTTCATCGCTCCAATAAGCTTAGAGCCGATGTAGGTTTCTCCTTATTGAACCTAACCAATTATAAGAATATTTTCGATAGAAGATACACCATCTCAGATGATGAAAACAGCACTGAAATAATAGAAAACAACTATTTACTCTATGGCCTTACGCCAAACTTGAGCCTTCAAATAAAAATTTAGATTTTTTTCCGCATTCATGGTAGGGTGATTTGGAAGCTACAGTATGTAGTAGCAAATCCAATCATTACAAACATGAAAAAAATCTACTGCTACTTTTTTAGTTTGATTCTCATCACTTCATCTTTGAAAGTTGAGGCACAGGGAAACACTCTACCTCACGACGGATTGAATGTCTTTTGGGGAGACTTCACCTACTTCACAACAGCCGCACCTTTTACCAATGCGATTAAACACAGCAGCGGTTTTCGTGAGGATGGAGAGCGAATGACTCAGGTAGATGAAAACGGTTATCCAACATCCATCACCAGCGAAAATGGAGCAGCCTTGTACATCTTCCTTGAAACTACCGCCTATCCTACCGGAGATTACACCCTCATGTGGGAAGGTGAAGGCGCCATGACAGTACAAACTTGTGATGGATTCTATGAGTTCGAAGAATCTAGTGAGAAAACCCAGACCATTACAATCTCCAATAGCTGTGAAGCGGGTATTATTTTGACATTGACCAGAACAAGTAGTACAGACCATGTACGAAATCTGAAACTATACCTACCGGGTTATGACCAAAATTCAGGCTATTGGACGGATCATTATGTAGACTACTTTGCCAATTTCGAATTGGTACGTTTCGCCTGGGGCGCTGGTATGTATTCTCCTATGTCTGAATGGTCTGAGCGAGTGCATCTGGACAAGCTTACCTGGACCGCAGGAGACGCAGCAGATCCAGGACTTCCGTATGAAGCGATGATTGCCCTGGCCAATGAAGCAGATGCAGATCTTTGGGTCAGTGTTCCTCCTCGCGCTTCAAACGATTTTGAATTGCAAATGGCAGAATTGATCCGTAGCTCTTTGAATTCTGACCACAGCTACTGGATGGAATGGGGCAACGAACAATGGAACTGTGGGGAATGGGGCTACGAAGGCTGTGTCTACTTATACGAAACCATAGAAGGTACAGAGCTAGACCCTCCAACTCAATATGCAAGGGAAGTTGTAAATACGGCAGACAATTTCATCAGTGTATTTGAAAATGAGCGCGATCGTTTAGTTGTAGTATTAGGCGGTCAAACAGACAATGCCTGGCAATTGGAAACCGCAGCAACGGAGCTGAATCGATTGAATAGAATGGATGTGATCGATGTGATTGCCATAGGTCCCTATTTCTCGAATCACTATGATGGTGATCCATTGACACCTGTTCAAGATCAAAGTATGGATGTCATAATGGATGCTGTCAATCAATGCATGGAAAACCTATTTGACCCTACAAGTGATGCTGGGACAGAGCTTTATAAGAATCAAGCGGTGGCAATTACCAACAACAAACCGATAGTAGCCTATGAAGGCGGTCAACACTTTACTGAGTGGGTTGGTGTAGATCCAGATCTGGTATCAGCCATCAATAAAGATGAAGAAATCTATGATGTCTATATGGATTACTTCCAGCAATGGGAAGATTTTGGTGGCAGTACGTTCGTTCATTATACCAGCTACAGCAACTACGAAAGCGGTGAAGCTTTTGGGATGAAAGAGTATTTTGATCAACCAGATTCTGAATGCTATAAGTTTCAGGCAGCATTGGACTGGGCGAATGGAACAACACCTCCTGCTACCGTGCTCGGTAACTCCATGAGTGAATCAGAAATCACTTTATTCCCAAATCCAACATCTGACTATCTAAATATTAACCTAAGTGAATTAAACGGCTCTATTTCCATCCAACTATACAGCATGAATGGAGCTCTGATACTATCAGAAAATTTAAAGTACAGAACCGAAATCATCGATGTATCTAATTATGAACCCGGCCTGTACCTCCTAAGAATCAATCAAAACGAAGAACAAGTAACAAAAAAAATCATCATCCAATAATTAACTAGACATGAAAACCTTAGTAAAATCAATAACCTATTTCACGATCATTCTTTCATTAGTATTGAGCAGTTGTGACACCATCACTGAGCCTCAACCTGTAGATCCAAATGATAATCAAAACCCTTCTGATACGACAGGAAACACAACCACTCCAACTCTTAGTGGAGACTTGAATGCCATGTTTGTAGGACACAGTGCTTTCAACTTTATTGTTGACGATTATGTAAAACTGATGACGCATGAAGCTATGACAGGCACTACTTTGGAAATAACCGAAATTACCAATCATGGAGGACTGAGCCTTGAAAGTAAATATGAAGTACCCGAGATTGCCGCACTATTCAATGATGGATCGAGTAGCAACTATGACTTCCTCGTGTTGACAGAGCAATGGGACTACCAGTGGTACAACACCATAGAATATGGTGCGGACACCAACGATCCTGTAACAGACTGTCCTCCTTCAGACTATCAAGTGCCAGCGATTTGGTTGAACCCTGATAATGACTGGATTCCTTCACCTTATGCCTTACAGCGATATACAGATGCTATTACTTGTGGCAACCCGGATGCAATCACTTATTATTACCAAACATGGTCATTGGGATACAATGAAGTAAATGATGGGGCCACCAGGCCTTCCGATCAAAACTACGTGCGTCCTACAGTAGAAGAAATTGATCAACTTCAAGGAAGTGGACAAGGTTTTCCAGACCTTCCATTGGCAGATCGTATCGAATTTGAAGGGGTGAAATGGGAGAATTTTGTTAAAAATGCCAATCGCCCAAATATCGTTTTCATTCCGGCGGGTTATGCCGTGGCAAGGCTACTTAGAGAAATTGAAGCAGGAACAGTACCTGGATTCGAAGACCTGGCGGAGACCAATGGCATTACAGCGAGTGGTAATATGGCTTGGGCAGATTACATTTTTTACGAAGACCAATACCATGCGAGTACAGTAGGTCACTATTTCTTGTCTTTGGTCATCTATGCTTCAGTTTTCAACCAATCTCCAGAAGGGCTTACTATTGGATCAAACAGATACCTGGTTTCTTCGGCTTTCTCAGAGAATCAATACCCCCTGGAAGAAATCACCAACGAGCGCTATCAAGAACTTTTAGTCGAATCTGGAGCCAAAGGTATTTATGAGCTGAGAGGCTACAATGATTTGGACTACATGCACGATGACCTAAGAATCCACCTACAGCGATTGGCATGGGAAGTGGTGCAGCAAGACTCTGACTACTAGGTAGTCAGTACTACTAAGGCTAACCTCCAGGTCCCCGACCTGGAGGTTTTATAATGTCCTCTGACAGACAGGTTCAAATGAGAGCTATTTAAACTAGTCTGAAATCAAGAGTAACGGATATTGAATGAAAACTTTACGAATAGTCAAATTATCAGTTTCAGGAAACAATGTTCCTACATTAAGATTAGCCATTAAAAATTTTTATATGTAATTTCAACGCCTAATCATCAACCCTATTATTTAATCTAACCGCCGATGATCTCACGGATTGTCAAACTATTTACTAATGAGATAGTAGTTGCCTCTGCAATTATGCTCAATTCAATCCTATTATTTTTAATGGGATACGAGCATCTCCACAACAATGAATTCTTGTCATTGTTGGATCATGCATTCACCATCTATTTCCTATTCGAAATAGTAGTCAAAGTAGGAATGCGTGGCTGGACCTCTTATTGGAAGAACAACTGGAACAAATTCGATTTTTTCCTCGTTTTAATTTCATTACCCTCCATTTTTGTTTTAATTATCGACATTCCAGACATCTCTTACTTACTGGTTTTCAGGCTATTAAGAGTAATGAGAATGCTTCGGTTCATGCGCTTCATTCCAAATATGTCCAGAATGTTATCTGGTATCGCCAGAGCATTTAAAGCCTCTATTTTTGTACTCGTTGCGTTGGTCATATACAATGTGCTTCTAGCTGTGCTGGCAAGCTATCTGTTCCGGGAAGAAGCACCAGAGATGTTTGGGAACCCAGCCATTTCACTTTATTCAATTTTTCAGGTATTCACTCTGGAAGGATGGAATGACATTCCAAGCACCATTATTGCCAACATTCATGATGCTCCATTGAAACCTGTTTTTACCAGGGTTTTCTTCTTCTTTGTGGTAATCACAGGAGGTATTTTCGGCATGTCCATCATGAATGCCATTTTCGTAGATGAAATGGTTATGGACAATAACGAAGGCATCGAAGATGAAATCGAAGCACTACATAAAAAGATTGATATTCTAATAGAGGAACTGAAGAAGAGAGATCAAGCATAGATCTTATCAAACCAATTAATTTTCCCATTCAAATTGTAGACCTTTGCACTCTTATTATCAAAAGAGACATGTCCACAATCAAAAGCCAACAGGAAATTCTAAAAAAGCTTGGAATAGATGCCCTCAACCCAATGCAAGAGGAAGCTTCCAATGCTATAAAGCAAAACAATCACGTCATATTGCTTTCCCCTACAGGCACTGGAAAAACGTTGGCGTTTCTACTACCTCTTATTAAACTTCTTTCACCTGAATCAGAGGAGGTTCAAGCAATGATCCTCGTTCCTACCAGGGAATTGGCTTTGCAAATAGAACAGGTAGCTCGTGAAATGGGTAGTGGATACAAAGTGAATGCAATATATGGTGGTCGTGCTGCTATCAAAGACCGTGAAGATCTACAACACTCACCAGCGATTCTCATTGGTACTCCAGGACGAATTGCCGATAAGATTAGAAGAAATCAAGTGAATGCTAGCACAGTCTCATTCCTCGTATTAGATGAGTTCGATAAATCTCTTGAAGTTGGTTTTGAGGATGAAATGAAAGAGATCATTCAGGCGATAGGCAAAGTAAAGAAAACCATCCTCACTTCTGCAACTCAAGGAGTAAACATTCCCAAGTTTGTCAAGATCCCTAATCCAACATATGTGGATTACCTCCACGAAAAGAATGACCAGCTAACCATCAAACGAATAATTAGTCCTGAAAAAGATAAACTGGACACGCTGATATCTGCCTTAAAACATATTGGAAATACTCCAGGGATTATCTTTTGCAATTACAAGGACACCATTGACTATGTGAGCAATCACCTCAATCAATACGATATAAGCCATGCTACCTATTATGGTGGAATGGAGCAAATCGACCGTGAACGTGCACTAGTTAAGTTTAGAAATAAAACCCATCAATTGCTGTTGGCTACAGATCTGGCGGCACGTGGCCTTGACATCCCTGAACTTGGTTTTATCATTCATTATCAGCTCCCACACAGAGAGGAAGAGTTCACCCACCGAAATGGAAGGACGGCCAGAATGCATAGCAGTGGAACAGCCTATGTTGTCCAGTGGGAGGAAGAAACCGTACCAGACTTCCTTGAAAATATTACTATTCAGGAGTTAACAGAGAACCATAAGTTCGCACCATCCGATTGGACTACCCTGTTTATTTCCGGCGGAAGAAAAGATAAGATCTCTAAAGGAGATTTGGCAGGATTGTTCATGAAACAAGGAGGGTTGAAAAGTGAAGATGTTGGAGTAATCGAAATCAAGCAGGACTGTGCCTTTATCGCTGTAAAGAAAAACAAAGCACGATCTGCCATCAAAGCACTGGACAATTCCAGAGTAAAAAAGAAGAAGGTAAGAATCAACGAGATATAAAAAAACCTACTCCCATAGTCGAGAGCAGGTTTATTTTACAGCGGTGATAGATTCGAAAATTATCTTACCCCTGTCTATAACTGTAATATAAAATTCCTCAATTCTCTTGAGAAACCCATATACTTTACGACGAATATAGACATTTCATAGCTCAAACAACTATTCGAACAGTAGTTTTTGTTGAACCAGGAATAACTAAGGCTAATTGTAGAAAATTTCATTTCTTTGGAGAATAACTGACTATAACCTCAATGAATATACTTCTCGTAGAAGACGAAAAATCACTGGGAGAATCCATCGTTGCTTACCTGACCAAATCAGGATATCACTGTGAGTGGGCCAATAGCTTCACTTCTGCTAGCGAAAAAGTGTGGTCTTATGAGTACGACTGTGTGGTTGTGGACATTACATTGCCGGACGGGAGTGGCTTGGAGGTAATTGAACGACTAAAATCTATCAAATCCAAGTCTGGGATCATTATCATCTCTGCCAAAAATGCTTTGGAGGATCGGATCAAGGGATTAGATATTGGTGCTGATGATTACATCACTAAGCCATTCGATTTGGCCGAATTAAACGCCAGAATCAGAGCACTGATCAGAAGAAGAAGTTTTGATGCCCAGAATGAGATTGTGTTCAATGAAATCAGTGTGAGTCCCTATGACCGGGCAGTTACCGTAAATGGAGAAAACCTAACCCTTACTAAAAAGGAATTTGATTTACTGATTTTCTTTATTTCCAATCAAAACCGTGTGGTAACCAAAGAGTCCATTGCTGAGCATCTCTGGGGAGATGACATGGACATGGCGGACTCGTTTGATTTCATCTATTCTCANNTNAAAAACCTTAGGAAGAAAATCCAGGAAAAAGGTGGAAGTGATTACGTGCAAACNGTTTATGGAGTAGGGTATAAATTCGCTAAAGATTGAAACTNNTAGACATTGCCAANCGGTACTANCTCATCACATTGGTGTTTGTATTCACCATAGGTAGTCTTGGTGCATATTATGTCTTGAAGTCAATTATCAACCATGAGTTCAACGAGAAATTGTATGCCGAACAAGCCCAGTTGGTTTATGAACTTAGAAATTTTGAGAATCTCCAGCGAACCTATTATCTAAACATAGGTGATGTAATAGAATTAGAAGAGGCCACCCAGAATCCAGAACTGGCGCCAGTGTTGAAGGATACGATCATGTACGATCAATACGAGAAAAAGGAGCTACCATTTAGAATGCTTACTTTCTCAGACGAGATCAATGGGAAGTATTACATTATTTCCATCTCCAAATCTCTTCTACCCAATCTGGACCTGATTCAGGGAGTTACTGAAATCATGATTGGATTAGCACTGATCCTTATGTTAGCCCTTGGATTGTTGAATCGGCTCATTTTCCAAAAACTTTGGTCCCCTTTTCACCATATTATTTTGCAACTCCAGGCATTCAAAATATCCCATCCTGTCCCACTAAATAAAGAGGAAACTGATGTTGAGGAATTTAATCAGTTAGGTCAGGTTTTGGAAGAAATGATATCCAAGAGCATCAGAGACTACAAAAACCTAAAAGAGTATACCGAAAACACCTCACATGAAATTCAAACGCCTCTGGCCATCATAAAAAACAAGGCAGAGATGCTTCTTCAAGAGCCTCTCAAGGAAGAGCAATTGAACGAGGTAAGCAAGATTTATGAAGCCGCTACACGGCTTTCCCGTTTGAAAGATGGACTATCCCTCCTGACCAAGATTGAGAATAACCAATATGTGGAAGCTCAGGAGTTTTGTTTAAAAGAGTTTCTAGAAGCCAAACTCCAGACATTTGAGGAGCTAATGGATATCAAAAATATCTCGCTCGAAAAAGAGTTCCTGGCAGAACCCAAAGTTATTATCAATCAGGATTTGGCTCACATACTGATCAATAACCTGCTAAGCAATGCCATCAAACACAATGTGGACAACGGTTGGATCAAAGTGAAACTACAAAAAAACAAGTTGACCATTTCCAATTCAGGAAATACGCTAATTGTTTCCCCAGAAGAACTATTTGAACGATTTAAAAGAAATACGGACAATAGGGAATCCACAGGTCTCGGCCTCTCATTGATCAAGCGAATCTGTGAGCACAACAATATGTCAATCGCTTACAACCATCAGAAAACACACCACGAATTGATACTATCCTGGTAATTCTGAAGTTTCTCCAGATTTTCTACAGAATTCAAATTGATATTGCAGCATCATTAACTTATATGTTAATAGATACTTTCTACGGCGGCCTAAAAGCTCATTCTTGATTTCAGGAATGAGCTTTCTTAGGCTTTTTTTATAGTTGCATCCACAGAAAAGATACTCCCAGAGACAAGACCACTCCCCAGCACAATAGCTGACTCACCAGGCTTGGAAGTTTTTCATGTTCCAGCAGCATCAAACAGATAGAAGTCTGTGGTGCCATGGCTGTTTCCAATACATTCACCTGCTCCAAATCCTGAGGCATGCTAATCAACTTCATGACCAGATATACAATAGCTGGAGCCAGCAGCAACTTAAATGCTAAACCTAACCATACCTCCCTTGGAAATGGGAAGGTCACATATTTCGCAATTAAAAAGCCTACTACCACCATAGCCACTATGGTCAAACTTTGGATGATCCAATCAAAAACCATCAGTATGCCTTCAGAAAACAGATCAGATGGCAACATAAAGGCTACTACAATAGCTACAAAAACGGGAAATGTGACCACTTTTTTGACCGTATGAACAAACCCATCCATTCCTCCTCTTCTGACAATCATCGCCTGACCAATACTGGCCATTAACAGAAAGGTAGTCTGATCATACAAGGCTCCATAGGGTAAGTAATCAGAACCAAAATAGAAGATAATCAGGGGAAAGCCTACAAACGAAGTATTGCCCAATCCTGATGTGAGTGAAAGCACAAGGCGCTGATCTGGCTCTAAAAATCGCCTGAGGATCACCTGAAACATAAAAAGAGAAGCAAGAAATAAGGCAATTGGCGTTGCTACAAATAAGCTCAACTCTGTATCTATTTCTAATGAAGGAATTTTAGCTAAGGCAACCACCGGAAGAGCAATGTAAATGATGTACTTATTGCCCCAGCCTATCTGTCGCTGTTGTAACCACCCGAGCCGACCAAGTGTAAAGCCGAGTACAATTAAGCCAATTAATAGAAGGAATTGCATGGAAAACTCTAGTAAAGCGCCAAGATAAGTAACAGCTTAGTATCTTTCCTGAATGCAATCCCAAAATGATTCGNTAGCCNACCANGTTTTACCNCTTATCGTCCTCAGNCAGTTTGGCTGTACATCCCTTTGGTTTGCTGGCAATGCTATTCTAAGTGANCTNACTCTTGCTTANNNTCTNCCNGAAAGNGCATTNGGTTACNTGACATCCTCCGTTCAGTTTGGNTTNATCATTGGNACCTTNCTNTTNGCNATTCTGACTNTTGCTGACCGATTTGCNCCTTCCAANGTATTCTTTGTNTCNGCNNNNGTTGGAGCNCTNTTNAATCTNGCNATTTTNTTCTCCATTCAATAGTTTGTATTCCATCCTAACTTTCCGTTTTTTAGTCGGNATCTGTTTGGCNGGTATNTATCCNGTNGGNATGAAAATCGCNTCAGATTATTACAACAAAGGATTGGGCAAATCNCTAGGNTANCTGGTTGGAGCNCTTGTTCTTGGAACGGCATTTCCACACATTCTGAAAGGGTTTAGTCTAAACCTNCCCTGGCAAGNAGTNNTNATGATNACATCTGGNNTGGCNTTGACTGGAGGCANCCTTATTCTCATNATGGGAGATGGNCCTCANNGACAANAGNCNTCNAANTTTGATCCAANNGTNCTTNTNCGNGTATTTNCNAANAAAGAATTTCGCNCTCCNGCATTCGGCTATTTCGGACATATGTGGGANCTCTACACCTTTTGGGCTTTCGTACCANTNATCNTTTTCACCTATCTGGAAGGNTNNAATGTTTCCNTTTGGTCGTTTGCAGTNATNGGAATTGGGACACTATCCTGTATTGTNGGTGGCTACCTNTCCGAAAGGTTTGGAGCTAANCNAATTGCCTTTTTGGCACTGTNGATCTCTGCAGTTTGTTGTCTGCTTTCAGNTTNGGTNTTGAANTCGGCCAATAATCAATTGATTTTGATCTTCCTGTTTGTNTGGGGAATTGCAGTGATCATGGATTCACCACTNTTNTCAACNNTNGTNGCCCAGAGTGCACCTTCAGAGAATAAAGGAACTGCTTTGACNATCGTNAACTCCATAGGATTCCTGATCACGATCTTTAGTATTCAATTGCTAAACTCCTTGATTCTAATCTCAGACAGTCCAGCAATCTATATGCTTCTAGCAATTGGCCCCATCCTGGGATTGTTCGCACTAAGTCGCAAATAAAAAAGGCTCTAACATTACGCCAGAGCCTATTCCTATAACGTGATTCTTATAAATAGAATCAAATTCTTATTTCTTTCTTACTTAGGGGACACTACAAAGTCACCTTGCATCACACCCCAGTGACCAGGGAAACTACATAGGAACTTGTAATATCCTGCTTTCGGTGCTTCGAATGTGATCGTCACCTCTTCGCCACCACCAATTACTTTGGTGCTCGCAATTACTTTGTCTGCCATGTCTTGAGGAATGTAGCCATTATCTGGAGCAGAAACTGCGGCTGTTCCAAATGTTGACACTTCTGTTCCGCTTGCCAACAATACCCAGTTGTGCCCCATCGCCTCTTTTGGCATTTTACCAGTATGCTTCAAAGTCAAAGTGACTACCTGACCTTCGGTAACTTTCAATTCTTCTTTATTGAACTGCATTTGATCGTTTGCCTCGATTTCTAAAGAGATAGAATCCGATACGACCACCGTCTCAGCAGCTTTAGCTTCTTCTTTTGGTGCCTCTGTAGACTCAGTAGAGCTTCCTCCACCGCCACAAGCCGATAAAAACGCGATTGTTCCAAGAATTGCTAGTGATTTCAACGTATTCATTGTGTATGCTTTTTAGATTATTGGATATAAAATTAACTGCTTTTGAATGATTCAAAGCATCTTTGGGTAAGAACTATTTATGACACATTTGGTTCTTCATTGACAAACAAAACCCAACTAATGACCAGATACCTTCAGGGAATTGTATTCGTATTCTTTTCTACCCTGTCTCTTTATGGGCAATCCATTACCGGAAAAGTGGTCGATTTGACCAACAATGAAGCATTGATTGGCGCGGTGGTCATAAGCCAATACGATACGGTAATTACCGATGAATCCGGACGATTTCAATTAAATACCACACTACCACTGGAGGTGCAAATACGCTATATCGGGTACGAATTAACTGAAGTAACACTCACGAGGAATGGATCAGTTATAGGCTTAAAAGCCTCCTCCACAGAATTAGGATCTGTCATTGTCTCTGCAGGAGCATCCAGCCAAACCATCTACACCTCTCCTACCAGCATTAGCGTCATCGACACCAAACTATTGCAACGAGATGCACCTTTCACCACTACAGCAGCACTGAACAGAACACCAGGAGTCTTGATGCAATCGGGCACTTTGAATACCAATCGACTAACCATTCGAGGCATCGGGTCCAGAAGTTTGTATGGCACCAATAAGGTGAAAGCATATTATGACGAAATCCCACTTACCGATGGCAGTGGCAATTCCACTATCGAGGACATTGACCAAAACTTCATTGATCGAATGGAAATCATCAAGGGACCTAACTCCAGCATTTATGGCGCAGGTTTAGGTGGTGTCGTTCGGTTGTTCAGTCATCGAGCTGCTTCAATGCAAACATCACTTGATGTTAGTCAGACAGTAGGCTCTTTTGGCATGTCTCGATTCTCCATCAGAGCAGATCACAACGATGGCAAAAATCAAATCACGCTCGGTGTTACAGACCTCCTCAGTGAAGGTTTTAGAGACAACAGTAACTACAATCGAAAGCAAGCTGGAATGACGGCACGAACAGAGATTAATGAAAAAACCTCCATTTCTACAATTGCACAATACACCTGGCTGAAAGCATACATTCCAAGCTCCATCAATGAAGAAGATTACTTGAAGTCACCCGAAAAAGCGGCCTTCACCTGGGGACAGGCACAAGGATATGAACAATACAACAAAGGACTTGTAGGCTTAACACTGAATCAGCAATTCAATCAGAGATCTGACCTCAAAGTCAGTGTTTTTGGAAAATATCGAGATGCCTACGAACCTCGTCCTTTCAATATACTTACTGAGAACACCCAAACGATTGGTACGCGAGCAATATACTCCAAAGAATGGAAGACATTCAAACTACACCTGGGCACTGAATTGTTTCGTGATAATTATCAGTGGTCAACTTTTGAAAACAACTATTCCGCAGAAACCAATGGCAGTGTAGAAGGTGCTTTACTTACAGAGAACAAAGAAATCCGAACGTATCAAAACGTTTTTTGGGAATCCAGCTATTCCCTGACCAAATACATCACGGTCTCCGGGGGATTAAACTTCAATCACACAGCATATGACCTAACAAATGAATATGATGTCAACGGAAATGACATCAGTGGATCTTACTCCTTCGATCCGGTGCTGTCCCCCAAACTAGGTATCAATTATCAGCAAGAGTTGTTCTCTTTGTTCGGAAACATTAGTCATGGATTCTCTCCTCCGAGCCTGGAGGAAACCCTCTATCCTGATGGTCAAATCAACCCCAATATCCAACCAGAAAGCGGCTGGAATTATGAGCTGGGGACCAGGGGTCAGAAAGGTGGATTTCAGTTCGATCTGGTCGGATACTACATGGAGATCAAAAATCTCCTGGTGGCACAACGAACGGCAGAAGATGCCTATGTCGGAGTAAATGCTGGAGTCAACAATCACTTTGGGGTGGACCTATTGATGAACTACTCCATTGACATCAATTCAAATTATCAACTGAACGCCTTCTTTTCCAGTTCGTGGATGCACTATGAGTTTGGTGAGTTTACCAATGACGACATCCGCTATGACGGCAATCAATTGACTGGTGTGCCTCAGTGGATTATCAACGGAGGCTTCGAACTGTTGTCTGCGAAGGGATTTTACGGTAACATCAATGCCAACTATACCGGGGAAATGCCGATGGATGATGCCAACAGTCTGTATTCCTCAGATTACTTTTTATTACGGTCCAGAATCGGTTACCTCATTCCCATTAAGCGATTAGACATTGATTTATATCTAGGTGCTGACAACTTAACGAGTACCCACTATGCATCCATGATCCTGATCAATGCAATGGGATTTGGAGGAGCTGCTCCACGTTACTACTACCCGGGCAATCCTCGGAGTTTTTATGGTGGAATCAAGCTGAAATACAACTTCTAGGTCGTAAGCTGGTTTTGAAGTTCGGAATATCGTAAATTCATAACGATTAACTGATGGGAAACTATATACATTATTGGACAAGAAAGAATTAAATTTTTAAAACATATCAAAAACTTTTAAAGGCATTTGTGCCGTTATTAAGGGAGCAGATCATTTTGTTATTCTTCCTTGTATAGAATTATATAAGGAACTTTTATGGTTTTACAAAGTATTTTATGGTGATACCAGATAAGTGCTTGATTTTGAGATTTAAAGCGCTTAACTTCGACTCATCGTCGTTCGAACGAAAGTGAAAACGCAAAGATTAGGAGAGTTTCCGCCTAAATTGTAGAAAGACATAAACCACCTTGATACAATTCCACAGACTCTCTTATAAAGATTTAAACTAACCTGAAACCTTAGCGAAATGTAGCAAAAGCTCGACAACTGCTGCTTGTATATGCTTGTGTGTGTACCTGTAGAGTAATTAAGGATTTATAAATTGTAAACCCTGATTCAGTGAAAGTGGAGTCCAGTCTACTTAACTGAGCAGGTTTTTTTGTTTTTAGGCATTAAAAAAGCCTCAAGATGCTACCAACATCCCAAGGCCTTTTTTTTTAATAGGAGTAATCGAGCCTCCTGCAACATGCTCGAATAACGTGAATAGTAAATGTTTAGCGACATGACACGAGTTAGAGTAACTCGGACTATTACGATTCGAAGAACAATCACAGTTCGCCCTATGAGGGTTGTGATTAAACGAATCAGATAGTTCGTTTTAGGGTGTGGAGCTACTAGGTAGCTTCCCCCCATTTGTTCCCTCTTTGGGTTCCGAAGACCCCGCCTAATTGCGTGCAATTAAATACACTAGTTAGGTGAAAATCCTCCTTCATTTAGGAGGTCGAAAAACCTCGATTCGGCTCATTCCGTTTCGGGGTTTTTGTATTACAAATGTAGCTATTTAACGGGTGAAATCCTAGATTGTTGTGTGTAAATAGGTGTTTTTACCATATAAATGTAAGATTTATATACAACAATATTAGGTATTTAGTGGGACAAGATATATCCTCACATCGTATTAGAGCAATAAAACGATGAACTTCAAATCACTACCACAGCTTTTAGATTTTTTCAAGGACGAACAAACCTTCCCCTCAGTTGGTGTTTTTCACCAACTCGGCCTTATTTTAACTTCAGACCTATTTACAGTTTGCCAATACTTAAATAAAAAGAAGGATTCCAAATTTCAAATAAAATGTAGAGAGGCAATAAGGAAAGGTCTAGGAAGTAAAATTGATTTCCCCGAAACACCTAAAACGGATAGCTAATCGAGTAGACGGCCGTGAGCCTTAAAGCCCACGGTGCGCCTCTCACACCACCGCACATACGGTTCTCGTATACGGCGGTTCATTGA
>PBTY01000075.1 GCA_002729235.1 Rickettsiales bacterium
CTGGAGAAGGTCCCAAGGGTTGGGCTGTTCGCCCATTAAAGTGGCACGCGAGCTGGGTTCAGAACGTCGTGAGACAGTTCGGTCTCTATCTGTTGCGAGCGTAAGAAACTTGAGAAGATCTGACTTTAGTACGAGAGGACCGAGTTGGACTAACCGCTGGTGTACCAGTTGTCTCGCCAGGGGCATTGCTGGGTAGCTATGTTGGGAAGGGATAAGCGCTGAAAGCATCTAAGCGCGAAACCCACTTCAAGATGAGGTTTCTTTAAAGGGACGTTATAGATGATGACGTTGATAGGCTGCAGGTATATAGGTAGTAATATCAGAGCTGAGCAGTACTAATTACCCGTAAGCTTTCTTGTCGAGTCCCCCCTATGCAGGGGGAGATGATGAACTCGCTTTATATTTTTCAGAGAATCTTTCACAGATATATGTCATAAGAAATTAAGACCATGACGTTCACTACGTTCAGTCATGGCAGACTTTATGGTGATTATTGCGGTGGGGTCCACCTCTTCCCATTCCGAACAGAGAAGTTAAGCCCACCAGCGCCGATGGTACTGCAGTAACATGTGGGAGAGTAGGTCGTCGCCAGCTTATTATAACCCTGATTAGTTCCCTAGTCAGGGTTTTTTTATGCCTTTTTTACAAAAATCTCGATCTAAAGTACGGGTTCTACGGTATTGTATTAACATAAGGCATTTAGGAACTTTCAATCTAAAGTTCCATGCATGCGACATTTTGAATTAAAGTTTCTGTTTTTAGTTGTCTTTTCATTGGTAATCTCTTTTGCTAATAGTCAGGATAAAAATTTTGAAAAGGCTATTGATGACTATTATAATTTCCAGTACTCTCGTGTTATTAATGGTTTTAAGTCGTTCTTAAATAGACAGGATCTTCAAGGAATAAAAGCCAACTACTATACATCCATGTCATATTATGAACATGGTTATTCTTCTGAAGGCTTAAATTATGCCATACAGGCTTCGAATACCGCGGTTGAATTGTTTGGAGAGAACGCAAATGAGGCGGCATACGGTTATATTGGTTATGGTAAATTCTATCACGAGAAACAGAGTTACGATACTGCAGAACTTTTTTATCGAGCTGCTTTAGAATTAATCAACGGATCTGATCAAAAAGTCAGAGGGGAAATTTATTGTAATCTTGCTTATACATTGGATTACAATGGCATATATGATTCAGCATTAATTTACTATAAAAAAGCCGCAGATATAATGGAGGTGGAGCTCGGCGTAATTCATCCATATACAGATTGGATTTATGAGTCTATTCCTTATGTGGCACAGCATTCGGCACAATATCATGAACAAGTGAATGCATCTCTTAAAAGCCTACAAATAAAAAAAGAACTCTGGGGTGAAGACTCTGAGAATTATGTTTTGGCATTGAGAGCGGTTGCTGTAGCATACGAATGGTTAGAGGATTTTTATAAAATGGACTCGTATGCTCAGAAACTACTTACTTATGGCAAGAGATTTTATGGACTTAGTTCTCTTGAGTATGCGAATTATTTAAAGATTGCTGGATCAGCAAAACAGGGTTTATTAGAGTATTCGAATGCCATAAACTATTTCTNGACATCATGGGAGCTAAAGGAAGATTTGATTGGAAAAGCTAGTGAGAGTACTTTGGTTTCTTTGGATGCTCTAGCTGATGCTCATTATAATTCTGGAGATTATGCCAATGCGCTTAAATTCTATGAGCAGTATCTATCTAATATAAAAAAGTCTAAGGAGAAAGGCCTTCAAATAGAAAAAATGGAGGATGTTGCTCAATGCCTTGAGCAATTGAGTAGATATGATGAAGCAGAGTTAAAGTATCGGGCAGCAATGGATTTGAAGTATTCTGGTTATGAAAACCAATTACCTCATTCATACATTGCTCTAGCCAGAATTGAAGAAGCTAAACAGCAATATAGTGAAGCACAAGAATTGTTAAATAAGGCCATAGTTACTAATAATCAGTACAACAATTCTAACCAAGAAACATATGCGTTCATTTTGAATAACAGGGGTATCTTGTTACATCATCAGAATCATTTTGATGAAGCAATCACTTCTTTTAACAAATCTCTTGAAATAAGAGAAAGACTGTTTGGTAATAACTCCAGAGAGTATGCGCAAACATGTAATGGGTTGGGCAATACTTATCATCTAGTTGGCGATAACAAAAGTGCCATTAGCTACTTTCAACGAACTTATAAAATTGAAATAGCTGAATACGGCGGGAATCACCCAACAGTTGCTGCGACTTTGGTCAATATGGCCAATTGTTATTCCGACCAGGGACAATACATCAAAGCAAATAGCTTGCTTGAAGATGCTGAGAAGATATTAGAAGGTTTTANAAAGGGTCACGTCATAGAAAGCGTCTATTCAAATCAAGCAATCAATCTGATAGAGCTTGCTNAATNTGAGGCNGCTGAAACATATGTGATGAAGCACCATGATTTGATTGATCATTTATATGGGAAGGAATCAGTCAACATGGCCATGAACAATAACCTTGAAGCCATGATTCTTCATGAAAAAGGTGATACTGAAACTGCTCTTACCCTTTACGAAAATTCATTGGATCTTTTACGTAGATTCGAAATGATCGGGTCACTCGATTATGCGTCTGTTCTCAACAACATAGGGGTGGCCAATTTGGATTACCAGGCATATTCTATAGCACAAGACTATCTCAAACAGTCTTTGCTTATTTATGAAAAGATATTACCCAAAGGACATCAAGAGATCCTAACCACTAAAATGAATCTTGCCTTGGTAGAGGATGGTAAACGTAATTATCAAAATGCGATTAACATATATGAGGAGCTTCTTGATTCTTTTAAATTGGGAAATCTAGATTCAATTAATGTAGGGACGATCTATCAAAATTTGGCCATCTCACAGTACATGTTGGGGTTGACTGATCAATCCATTTCATCAACATCAAAAGCCTTGAGTCTATTAGTTCCTACTCTTGGAGGTAATAATTTACGAGTGGCGGGTTTGAAAAATAATCTAGCAAATAGACTTATCGACAAAAAACTATGGAGTGATGCAGCCACAGCCTTTAGCGATGCTCTGAATATTTATAAAATTAATCATTTTGAAGATGGCATTGCTCGCGTTTATTTAGGAATGGCAGCTTTACAAGCTACTAAGGGAAATCATTCTGAGGCCATATCTTATACTAATGAAATTATTAAGCTACAAGAGTCTTCAGAGCAAGGTATTAAACCAGTATTGGTTTTCAATGCTCACGTGGCTAAAGTGGATGCATTGTATCAATTGTACTTAGGAGATGGTTCGTTGAGCAACCTAAAAGAGTCCACAGCACATGTAAAAGATGCTGATAACTGGTTGACATTAGCTGAGCAATCTGTGATGAGTGAAGAAGATCGCGTTCAGTTTTCAGTCTTTAAGAGTTTACTAACAATAATCGGAGTAAAGTCTGCTGTAGCGATGTATCATGAGACAGGAGATGACGGTTTTTTAAATCAGGCATTTTACTATGCTGAAAAATCAAAGTCAAATGTGCTGGTCCAGTCAATTCAATCAAGCGATGTAAGATCCATGAAAGGAATAGATCAAAATCTGCTGCGCAAGGAACGTGAGGTTCGAACGAACATTGAAAAGCTAGAACAGGAAGTATTTAAATTAAATGGTAAGGAGGATCAAAAAGAAATGATGCAAATGCTTTCTTCCAGGCTATTTGATCAAAAAAGGATTTATCAGGAGACAATTACTCAATTGAAGGATAATCCTAGTTATAGGCAGCTAAACGGAGCTATGGAAATCGCCTCAATAGAAAAAATTCAAGATCGACTGTCTGAGAACGAAGCTGTGATTGAGTATGCACCTGGAGATTCCACATTGTTTATTTTCATCATATCAAATTCAGATGTTGCTGTGTTTTCAAAGTCCTATGATGAGAAATTTGATGGATTGGTAACCGCACTGAGGAATGCCATCATTTTTAAGTCAGATGCAGCCTTTGATTACGTATCGGAGAAGCTTTATCAACTTACCCTTGCGGATGTAGAGACTTATTTCAGTGAAAAGAATTTATCAATAGATAAGCTTACAATTGTTCCAGAGGGGCCTTTCAATTATTTTCCATTTGAAAGCTTAAGAAGAAATGGTCAGTATCTAATCGAGGATTATGCAATTGATTATTCCTATTCAATGACTTTATCATTGATTTTAGATGATCGAGAGTCATTAGTAAATGGCCAGCTTTTAGCCTTTGCTCCTGTATTTAGTGATCAATCCACAAATAGACTCACAGCAGGGGCATTAGATGTTTTTGAGGCATCTAGATCCATATCTACCGATGAGGTCAGAGGTTTTAGTGTGAATGGTGAATTTATTACACCGCTTCCAGGAACTATGGAAGAAGTTGAGTCTTTGGATATTCTGGCAAATAGCAAAGGAAGTAAAGCAGAGACGTTGGTATTTGACGAAGCAAAGGAAGAAGTGATTAAGTCTGGGAAGTTGAAGGATTATCAATTCATCCATTTCGCTACGCATGGGTTTGTAAATGAAGCTAAACCAGCCTATTCAGGGATATTTTTGAGTCAAAACTCAAATTCTGATGAAGATTGTGTCCTTTTTGCTTCAGAGATTTACAATCTTGAATTGAATGCAGATCTAGTGACTCTAAGTGCATGTGAAACCGGATTGGGACGATTTGCAGATGGTGAAGGAATTGTTGGCTTAACCAGAGCATTTTTCTATGCTGGTGCTAATAATTTGATGGTATCACAGTGGCAAGTGAATGATGCCAGCACAGCTAAACTAATGGTAGATGTATATGATGGATTATTTTCTGGTCAATCAAAGAGTGATGCTCTTCGTAATGCTAAGCTAAAGTTGATTCAATCAGAGGAGTTTAATCAACCGTATTATTGGGCTCCATTTGTGCTTGTGGGAGAATAAAAAAAGCCACTCGAAAGTGGCTTTATATTTTTTAACTATCTCCTTTTTTCTTGGAGCTGCCTTTTTTCTGTCCGGTCCCCGCGATTGATTCTCGCATATCGGTATCTGCTTGAATGTTCTGGAATTTGTAGTAATCCATTACCCCAAGATTTCCAGATCTAAACGCTTCTGCAAGGGCCTTTGGTACTTCAGCCTCAGCTAGGATTACTTTAGCTCTTGCTTCCTGAGCTTTGGCAACCATTTCTTGTTCCTCGGCGACCGCCATGGCTCTTCTTTCTTCAGCTTTTGCTTCAGCTACTTTCAAGTCAGCAGATGCCTGATCAGTTTGAAGTTTTGCGCCAATGTTTGCACCTACATCCACATCGGCGATATCAATCGAAAGAATTTCGAATGCAGTACCAGCATCCAAACCTCTCTGAAGAACCAGCTTGGAGATTTTATCAGGGTTTTCTAATACATCCTTATGGCTAGATGCTGAACCAATAGAAGTTACAATACCTTCACCTACCCTAGCAAGAATAGTATCTTCTCCAGCACCACCAACCAACTGTTGGATATTGGCACGCACAGTTACTCTGGCCTTTGCAACTAACTGGATACCGTCAGCAGCAACTGCCGCTACAGATGGGGTGTTGATTACCTTAGGGTTTACAGAAATCTGGACTGCCTCAAATACATCTCTACCCGCAAGGTCAATTGCCGTGGCTTGTTTGAAGGTAAGATTGATATTTGCCTTATCAGCCGAAATCAACGCCTTAATAACTTGGGGCACATTACCTCCTGCCAGGTAGTGTGTTTCCAATTCTTGAGTTTTTAACGGTCTTGGAGGTGTTCCCTCTGATTCGGGTATGGTTAACCCAGCTTTTGTAGCTGTAATTAACGAGTTTACAATAACTGATGGTGGTACTTTACGAATTCTCATGAATACCAATTCCAACAAGCCTACTTTTACTCCAGAAAATATCGCTGTGATCCATAGATTGACCGGTACGAAATAGAGAAAAGTGAAAAAGAGGATGATCCCTCCAATAATTACTACAACGAGCATTATACTGCTTCCCATAGTGTGTTAGGTTAAATAGGTTCTACAATAATTTTATTCGGTTCAATTTTTTTGATTTCAATGGTTTGGTTTTCGTTGATGTAAGCCCCATCTGACTTTACTTCTACGATCTGATCATTAAAGATAGCCTTACCAAAAGGTTTCAAAGAAGAAATCGTCTTACCTCTTTGGGCAATCTGTAAATCGAACTTGATTCCATCGTTATACTTACTACGGTGTTCATCTTTGAGTGAGAACCGTTCCCATGCTTTGGACTTGAAGCTATAAAAAATTGCTCCAAACCCGAGGAGTACAGAAAATACCATAATGATGGTGCCGGTAGTTGCTCCGAAGTAATCATATCCCAGGTATATCCCGAATCCACCAGTGGCGAATCCAAGGATACCTACGATCGTTGTTCCTGGAACGAAAATAATTTCAAGAACGATAAGAACGATTCCTAAAGTAACAAGTAGAAGTACACTAACCCATTCCATTAATCAATATGCTTTTGCGAAAAGTACCTTGCCTTTTGACGGTTTGCCAGAATACATGCACGTACCTTCCTCCATTGTTGAATTTAACGGAATACAACGAATTGTGGCTTTAGTTTCCTCTTTTATTTTTTCTTCGGTCTCGGATGTGCCGTCCCAATGAGCGTAAATGAAGCCTCCATCTTTTTCAAGCACTTCTTTAAACTCTTCATAGGTTTCTACACTTCGAGTATTTTCCTCTTTGAACGTGGCAGCTTTGCTATAGATATTATTTTGAATCTCTTCCAAAAGGTTAGTTACAAAATCTACAGTCTCATCCTGAGCAACGAATTGTTTTTCTTTCGTATCTCTTCTAGCAATCTCTACCGTACCTTTTTCCAGATCTTTAGGTCCAATCGCTATTCGAACAGGTACGCCCTTCAATTCATACTCAGCAAATTTCCATCCTGGCTTATGCGTGTCTCTATTATCAAACTTGACAGATACATTTCTTGCTTGAAGTTCTTGCTTGAAGTTCTCAGCAACTTCTGAGATTGCAGCTAGCTCTTCGTCTTTTCTATAGATAGGCACAATAACCACCTGAATAGGCGCCAATTTTGGAGGCAATACCAGTCCGTCATCATCGGAGTGAGCCATGATTAAAGCTCCCATAAGACGAGTAGATACTCCCCAGGATGTACCCCAAACGAATTCATCCTTACCCTCTTTAGTGGCAAATTTCACATCAAAAGCTTTTGCAAAGTTTTGACCCAAGAAGTGTGAGGTTCCCGCTTGAAGTGCTTTCCCATCTTGCATCATTGCTTCGATACAGTAAGTTTCAACTGCACCAGCAAATCGCTCATTAGGTGTCTTTACTCCTTTAGTTACCGGTACTGCCATAAATTCCTCGGCAAATGTTGCATATACATCCAACATTTGCTCGGTCTCTGCAATAGCCTCTTCCTTGGTGGCGTGAGCGGTATGACCCTCTTGCCATAGAAATTCTGCCGTACGTAAGAATAAACGGGTTCTCATTTCCCAACGTACTACGTTGGCCCATTGGTTGATTAGAAGAGGAAGATCTCTATAGGATTGAATCCAGTTTTTATAAGAATCCCAGATTACAGTCTCAGAAGTAGGTCTCACGATCAATTCTTCTTCTAGTTTTGCATCCGGATCAACTACTACGCCACCTTTTTCTTCATCATTTTTTAATCTGTAATGAGTAACTACGGCACACTCTTTGGCAAAACCTTCTACATGGTCTGCTTCTTTACTTAAAAAAGATTTTGGAATGAATAATGGAAAGTATGCATTGGAATGGCCAGTGTCTTTAAACATTTTGTCTAAAGTCTGTTGCATCTTTTCCCAGATGGCAAAACCATACGGTTTTATTACCATACAGCCCCTTACGGGCGAATTTTCAGCTAATCCCGCCTTCTTTACCAGCTCGTTGTACCACAAAGAATAATCTTCATTTCTGCTTGGAATTGCTTTACTCATGTTAGATTTATGTTTTTGGTATAGTAATTGCTTGTTAATTCATTGAATATGAGCTCACAAATATAGCCGTCCAAAGCGGAAACTAAGAGGGCCAATTCATTGTATTAATGATATAACGTAGGAATTATGGAAGCTTTTAACAAACTCAAACAATTAACAATGCTTTTCGCATTGGTTATGGTGGCAACGTCCTCCTTCGCTCAGGAGTATGACGATCTTTATTTTACGAAGAAGGATCGGAAAAAAGTGGAGAAGTTGGAAGAAGCTCAAA
>PBTY01000076.1 GCA_002729235.1 Rickettsiales bacterium
CCATCAGAAGTAACTCCATACGTTTCTGGTGCCTTGATGGCATCAATATCTATACAATCTACAGGACAAACCTTAGCACACTTGTCACAGACGATGCAGTCATCAATTTCATTGTGTAATCTGTAACGACCATTGTCAGGAACTGGTAACGACTCGAACGGATATTCCAAAGTCACAATACCCTTATCTACCTCGAAATAGTTCTCATCCTCAATCCCAATGGGCTCTCTCGAATGTCGAGCCTCTCCTAAATATCTAAAAGTCAACTTCAGTCCTGATGTGACCGAGCTGATAGCCTCTTTTATGTTTTTAAAATAGTTGCTCATGCCATCCACAATTTCCAAATCCCAACAATAAACAACAACAAAATGGCAGCTGGAGTCAGATACTTCCAGGAAAGTGACATCAGCTGATCCACTCTCAACCTTGGATAGGTCCAACGAATAACAATCTGCAAGAAGATGAAGAAAGTAGCCTTGCTAAACAACCAAACTACACCCCAGATCGGACCTGTGGTCCAATCCGCTAAAGCAAATCCTCCAATGTTCGGTAATGGCGTATTCCAACCTCCAAAGAATAATATCGCTCCCAGGAATGACACCAAAAGCATCATGGCATACTCTGCCAACATGAAAATTCCCCAGCGGAAGCCACTATATTCTGTAAAGTATCCTCCTATCAACTCTGATTCTGATTCTGGCAAATCGAACGGAACTCTATTTGACTCTGCTAAACTAGAAATGAAAAAAATGACAAACACAATCCACATGAATGGCATGGTGAATACATTCCAACTTAAGAATCCGCCCACTCCGGTAACTTCCAATGATTTGATCCCAAACAAATAAGTAGGCTCGTTTCCTAATACCCCCTGACTTGCACTGATTATCTGTAAATCTAAAGTCTGACAGTACATCACCACAGCCAAAACTGATAACCCTAATGGAATTTCGTAGGAAACAACTTGTGCTGCGGATCTCATCGCTCCATAAAGGGAGTATTTATTATTCGATCCCCATCCGGCCATGAGAATACCTAAAACATCTATAGAAACGATAGACAAGAGGAAAAACACTCCAACAGAAAAGCCAGCTCCTTCAATCTCTGTAGTCAATGGCAAACTCGCATAACCAGCGAAAATGGAACCAAAAACCACTATGGGAGCTAACAGAAATAAGATCTTATCAATTGCTTTAGGACGGATATCTTCCTTTTGCAGCATTTTGAGCAAATCTGCAATGGTTTGGAATAGACCAACAGGCCCTACTTCCATTGGCCCGAGTCGGTTTTGTATGAACCCAGCAATCTTACGCTCACCGTATACACCGATGACAACAAAGCCTAAAAGAAACGGAAGAAAGACTATGAAGGTGATCATTCCAAGAACAACTTGCTGGTACCAAAAAATGTTAGCGCTAAGTTATATGATGCTCGCTACTTCATGAAGGATTATTTAGAACTATTCAAAACAATCGTGGGCACAAAATGTCATTAACCAAATTGATCCCTAATTTTCTCTACCTTAACCAACCAATAGTTTAAAATTCTTTTGTCTATGGAAAAACCAATTATCATCATGGGAGTTTCTGGTTCTGGTAAATCCACCATCGGATCCATGTTGGCGAAGGAATTGGATTACACCTTTTTTGATGCTGACGACTATCATCCTGAAAGCAACAAACAAAAAATGGCTTCCGGACATCCCCTGAATGATGAAGACCGTCACCCCTGGCTGCTCATTTTAGCAGGACTTTTAGAGTCTAACCCCAGATGTGTTTTGGCTTGCTCTGCGTTGAAAGAAGCTTACCGCGATCTGATGGATCCTGCGAATGAATATTCCTGGATTTACCTGGATGGAAGCAAGGAATTAATTGCGGAACGAATGAAAGCTCGCAAGAATCATTTTTTTAAAGCGGAAATGCTGGACAGTCAATTTGAAACTCTTGAAATACCTGAAACTGCGGATCATGTTTCGATTGAACAGCCACCTTCGCAAATCGTGAATGAAGTAATCTCCATTTTGAAAGAATTGTAGCATTTCCTTCCCAATGATTATTTTGCATCAAAAGGAAATGAAATGAAGAGGATATTTGCATTCACATCTGCGTTGATATATGTTTTTGCCAGCTACAGTCAGGTTGATCTGGAAAAAATTGACCAGTATTTTGCTCAAGCCCAAAAAGACTGGAAAGTACCTGGTATGGCCATAGCAGTGGTGAAAGATGGAGAAATAGTCCTATCCAAAGGTTACGGAAATCTTTCGCTTAATTCTAAAGATCCTGTGACCAACGAAACTCTGTTTGCCATTGCATCCAATACAAAAGCATTTGTAGCTTCTGCTTTAGCAAAGCTTGTAGCAGAAGGTAAAATCAAATGGACAGACAAGGTGTTAGATTATTTACCCTATTTCGAACTTTATGATTCTTATACCACAGCTCACACCACCATTGAAGATTTATTATGCCACAGAGTGGGGCTTGGCACATTCAGCGGTGACATGATGTGGTACAAGAGCGAACTTTCGGCAGAAGAAGTGATCAAAAAAGTAAAGTTCGTTCCACAAGCCTACGAATTCCGAGCTGGGTATGGTTATTCCAATCTGATGTTCATTACGGCAGGAGAGGTCATCAAAATAGTAACAGGAAAAGAATGGAGTCAGTATGTGAAGGAATCATTCTTTGATCCCCTGGGAATGGAAAGAACCATCACTTCTACCAATGACCTTAACAGCAAAGGAAACTTTGCTTTGCCTCACAAACCAATGGAAAATAAGCAGCTGGTAATTGACTGGGTAAACTGGGATAACATGGGTGCTGCTGGGGGTATCATAAGTAGCTCTAACGACATGGCTAAATGGATGATGATGAATATTGAACATGGAATTTGGGATGAGGACACTATTATTGATTTCGAACAGCACAACATTATTTGGACTCCACACAACAACAGCAAAGTAACGACCAACACTNATGGAAAACACTTTTCAGGATATGGACTNGGCTGGGGNCTAAGTGATTACCATGGAAATATGGTAGCAACTCATGGCGGAGGCTATGATGGCATGTATTCGTATCAAATGTTGGTTCCAGATCAGAAGCTGGGTATTATGGTACTAACCAATACGATGAAAGGCATTGCCTGGCCAATAGCTCAGTGGACCGTTGACCGATACTTGAATCTAGAGGTAAAAGACTATTCCAAAGAGCGATTGGAGGCNTCAAAGGAAAACAAGGATCAGGCAAATGAAATTGATAATAGGCTTGAGAAGCGAAACAAGAGAATCGCTCCAACATTGGAAAAATCAGCCTATGCTGGCACCTTTTATTCCGGAATGCATGGAACCGTGATGATTACATTAAACGGAGATGGAACTTATAAAATGGAATTCGAAGATGCTCCTAAACTGAATGCTACACTAACACACTGGCATTACAATATCTGGCAAATCAATTGGGATGAAACACACGCCTGGTTTGATTTTGGTACTGTACAATTCCTCCTGGATAATAACTTAAAGGTAAAAGGACTTCAATTTGATGTCCCTAATGGAGATATTTTCTTCGATGAAGTGAACCTGGAAAAAGTCAAATAATCAGACACTGATTTTTTCTCCTACTTCTTCAAATAGAGGCAAGTATATGGTGAAAGTAGTACCAATACCTTCAGCACTTTCCACTTTTATCTTGCCTTTATTCATTTCCACAAACTCGTAAACGAGTTGTAATCCAAGACCAAGTCCTCTTTCGCCATCTGTTCCATATGAACTGGACAAATCCTTATCCTCAGAAAGAAGCTTCAATTTTTCCGTGGAGATACCCAATCCCGTATCATAGATTTTAATCTCAGCAAAGCCACTTTTGGCAACAGCAGCAATACCTACTTTTCCACCAGGATTGGTGAATTTCAAACTATTATTTACCAGATTACGCAGTATGGTCATTGCAGAGTTTTTATCTGCCCAGAGAAATATTTGTTCATCTATTCGGGCATCCAACTCAATATTTTTACCACGAGCCATATTATCCAGGGTTTCCACCAGTTCTTGTGCCAATTCATTGAGGTCGACTTTCTCTGGCACGTTAGGAAAACTACCTTGTTGCTGCATCGCCCAGCTCAGGAGATTGTTAAGCAAATTTGTAATCCGATCAACTGACTTATCAATGTCATCAGCAACTTCTAGCAACTGATCCATATCCTTTGCCTGAACAAAGTATTTAATCAAGTTGCTTACCCCATGAAACGAATTGATTGGACCTCTTAAATCGTGAGAAATAATGGAGAAAAACTTATCCTTTGTTTGATTCAGTTCCTCGAGTTTCTTCTTCTGCATTTCAAGTACGGCATTGGTTCTTGCCTTGTTTCTGTAATACATTAGAATTACGACTGCCAGTATCACTAATATCACTGATATTATTATCGTCGCATTAATTACGGTGGATTGATACTCTTGTTCTGCGGTTAAAAGCTCTACTTCAGACTGTTTTTCGGCAAGTTCGAATGCACTTTCCATGTTTTCCATTCGACTCAAAATCTCGTCGTTGGAAATACTGTCTTTCAACTCTACATACTCCTGATGGTACTTATAAGCGGTTTCATAGTCAGAACTCATTGCATAGATTTCTGCCAATCTTCGTGAATTATCTCGGATCTCCGCTTTCAATCCATACTTACGCGATATTCTCATACTACTATCCGCAAGCACTTTGGCCTGAATCAGGTATTGTTTCTTTTTGTAGATTTCAGCCAAATAACTGAGAAAAATAGCACTTCCATAATGGTCTCCGAGAGACTCCAATGACTCAATAGCATTTCTAATGTTCGCTTCAGCTTCTTTCAAATTACCAATCTCCGCCTGGACCAAACCGATATTCCCTTCATTATATGCCAGCCCAGACTGGTCATCGCCTAGCGATTCATAAATAGCCATCGAATTCCTAAAACTAGCAAGAGCAGAATCATACATAGAGGACAAATAATACTCATCTCCCATGTTAAGCAAGATGATGGCTAACAGCGTGCTGTCTTCATCGCTTATCCACTTAAGAGCTTCCTTATAATAAAGGATGGAATTCCCATGGTTGCCTACTACTGAATGCACATCAGCTAGAGCAGTGTTGGCTGCAGCAATNCCAGGTTCATAATTATCCTCTTCCGCAATAGCCAAGGCCTTGAAAAGGCTATAAATGGCTACATCAAAATCCCCTTGAAGCCTGTATGCCTGACCTTCATTCACATAGCCATGATGTAAATATCGAAGATCCTTTACCTTCTTTGCTTCTTCAATNAGCTTACTGGCGTATTGGAGTTTTAGCCTTGGATCATTTTGATTATTGGCTATCTCTTTTAATAATTCAAACCTTGAGGTATCATTTACATCCAATTGTTTATAGATGAGTTCCAGACTATCTGCTAAAGATTGGTCCTGGGCATATAAAACACCAAAGGAATTGACTATTAAGAGAACGAGTATTTTTTTTAGGCAGCTGGTTGTCATGTAATTACTCTAATCACTCATACCTGATTTTCAGGCATTTGCTTCAAAGTTAATTAAAGGAAATGAATTCATTCTGGCAAACAATAGTGCAATTGATTGCGACTCAGACTTCAATGATCCACTAACTGAGGCCTGGAATCATAAGCCGGAATCATCACGGTAAAAACAGAACCATGATTAATCTCACTAGACACTTCGATCCTTCCACCTATCATCTCAATGAAATCTTTGACTAATTGTAAACCCAACCCCAAACCTTTTTCCCCTGAAGTGCCATAGGTGGTAGAATCGTTTCGTTGCTGAAACAGATTTTTTAGACGATACTCAGGGATGCCAATTCCTGAATCCTGGACAGAAATCTGAATCATTCTCCCATTAGAGATGGCATTGACATGAACCTGACCACCTTCTGGAGTGAATTTGAGCGAATTATTTATCAGGTTTCTCAAAATAGTAGACGCAATATTGCGATCTGCCCATAGGTGTAATTCATGATCCAAATCAGACTCCAGATCAATATTTTTACTTTGAGCTAGCGTATTCAAGGATTTCAAGATTTCCTTGACAAGTAATGCAACATCTATTTTTTCAGGAACATTTGGGATATGTCCCCTTTGTTGCATAGCCCAATTCAATAGATTATCTAGAAGTGAAGACAACTGATCTACAGAGTTGTTGATGTCATCTGCTATCTCTACCAAATCATCCGTTCGGTTGGAAATCGCGAGAAATTTGATCACACGACTTACTCCATAAAACGCACTGACAGGTCCGCGAAGATCGTGAGAAATTATGCTGAAAAACTTGTCCTTGGTTTGATTGAGTATTTCCAATTCTCCTTTTTGCTTTGATAACTGAACATTAAGCCTGGTTTTTGATCGATTCTGCTTTACAAGCAGCAATACAAATACGACCAATACAAGCGTAAAAATTCCTACAACTATCAAAATTACCTCTTGACTTTTCTTTTCTGCCGCATATACCTGGATCTCTGCTTCTTTTTGAGCCAAATCGAATTCCGATTGTAGATTAGTGATTCGAGAATAAGTTTCTATATTCTCCAATTCCTCTTTAACAGCCACGTACTTTTCATAGCTTGTTAGTGCAAGTGATGCTTCTCCCATTATTTTTTGAACTTTCGACAATTGGAGTAACGCGTCCCTTAATTGCTCCTTGAATCCAAGTTTTTGGGCGTCTTTGACCACCTCTGTTAGCATCACCATTGCAGAATCATACCGACTGGTCTCCGTATATAGTCTCGACAGCAAAGTTTTAAAGGTCAAATAAGCTGTCTGTGTCTCATCAAGATGAAGAAGGACCCTCCTCAATTGCACTCCTGCTGAATCTAGATTTCCAAACTCTAGATTCATCATACCTATGTTACCATTCAGAAAAAACCTTACTCCATACTTATTTTCTTGAGCTATGTCGTATGCTTTCCGAAAATAAAAGTCAGCTGAATCCATATATCCATTTAGATAATAAGCTTCTCCCAGATTATTAATGGAAATACATTTCAAGAAAGAGGGATATTTATGATCTTCAGCCCACACCAGGCTCTCTCTGAAGTACTTGGCAGACTTTTTCATATCTCCCAACCGACCATATACACCCCCCAGCAGACCATATTGATTGTGTAAATTTTCTCCTACTTCTTTACCAGCAGCTAACGCTTGCAACAAATAATTGGTCGCGATTTCATAAGCTCCTTTGTCTTTATAGGCCTGCCCAAGGTTCACACTAGCCACAGACACATAGCGCTTGTTGTCATACTCCGTAGCCTCAGCCAGTAATATGCGGCCATATTTTATGGACGAGTCCTCTTGATATCTGAAATCACGAGTTAAATAGGCCAGTGTTTGAAATCTATTCTCAACACTCAAATCCTGAGAAAGCACCTGTTTGAGACTATCAATACTTGCTTCACTTGCCTGTACACAAGGCACAAGAATCAGCATCAACAAGCTTAGAATTAGAATTTTGGAGTAGTTAATCAACATGCAATCTCTAAGATACATAAAGTTCTAAATTCGAAAATTCAATTGCAAATTGGATCCCAACCTCAAACGCTAAATTGGATCAGAAAATCTGACAAACCCACTAAACATATTATGTTGTAATGGCTTCCTCTTCCAGATCATATAGTGGTAGTGTAATTCTAAAGGTGGTACCCTGATCTTCCTGACTAGTCACCTCAATACGCCCTCTGTTCATCTCCACAAATTCATAAACCAGCTGCAGTCCAAGCCCAAGACCTTTTTCACCTGCTGTTCCATAAGTGCTCTTTTTGTCCTGAAGCTTAAACAATGAGTTTAACTTTTCTGCAGGCATACCCACACCTGTGTCTTTCACCTCAATAATTGCCTGCTCGCCTTGTTGCATAGCTTTAATAACCACCTTTCCTCCCTCAGGAGTAAACTTCAGCGCATTGTTTACCAGATTTCTCAATATAGTCATGGTGGTGTTACGATCCACCCAGAGATAAATAGGTTCAGGGATCTCAGCTTTCAAGGCTATTTGCTTGCCCTGAGCCATATTTTTTAAAGTTTTGACCAGCTCTTCAGCTAACTCATTCAGCATTACTTTTTCAGGCACATTAGGAAAATGCCCTTGCTGTTGCATGGCCCAGTTAAGCAGATTGTCAAGTAACGCAGAAAGACGCTCTACTGAATCATCAATATCATCAGCCATCTCCAATAGCTGATCCTTTTCATCCGCCTGGACTAAAAACTTAATCATCCGACTAATCCCCATAAACGAACTTACCGGCCCACGTAAATCATGCGAGATAATGGAAANGAATTTGTCTTTGGTTTGATTCAATCGTGCTAGCTCAAGGCTAATCTTGCTTTTTTGCTTATAGTACTTGTACACAATCAATCCCAGTATTAACAAGACAATCGCAAGCATACCAATTGCAGCCATGACCACTCGTTCAGTGCGCTGCTGAGCAGTAAGCACATCAACTTCGGCTTGCTTCTGACCAACTTCATATTCGGTCCGTAAATCAGCAATCTTCTGGATAGTTTCTTCATTATTGATACTATCTCGATAGGCAACGTATTGTTTGTGATAGTGATAGGCACTGTCAATCTCTCTCCGAATCTCAAATAGTTCGGATAAGGTGAGACTAGCATCTCGTATCTGTTCCTTCAACCCATAACTATTGGCCAACTGAAGGCTTTTGGAGGCATATTTTATGGCTTGTCCTATTTCGTTTTTTTCTTCGTAGATATCTGCCATGTAGGTGAGATATACTGATATGCCGTAGTAATCCTTCATTTCCTCAAGAATATCAACTGCTCGTTGAATATTATTTTCTGCATACGCTGATTTACCTTGTTCAGCGTAAACCAGGCCAAGGTTACCGTAAGTGTATGCCAGGCCAACTCTATAATCTCTTAGCTTATATATTTTGCCGGCCTCCACAAAACAAATCAATGCAGAATCTAACTGGTGAGAGCTGTAATATTCATCTCCAAGGTTTAATAAAACAGAAGCTAAAAAAGTTGAATCACCTTCAGTTCTGAGTATTTCCAAAGATTGTTGATAATATTTTACTGCATTATGATGATTCTCAAGAACAGAATAAATATCTCCGAGAACAGCCAAAGCAGAAGCAATATTTTNTTTATCATTTATTCCTCTNGCNAATTCCAAACTAGAGATATAATGATCTACTGCCTTGACATAATCTCCTTTCAAACGATAGGCATTACCCATGTGTCCATGTGCGATACCAATATGTTCTTTATCTTCTAGTTCATTTGACTTATCCAGATACTTCTTAGCATAGTAAAGTGACGTATCTACATTATTGGTATGAAACGTTAATTTCCGCAGTAATACAAACTCCAAACTTTCTTTGTAATCACCTGTCCGGTAAACATATTTTAAACTATCAAAAACACGTTGATCCTGGGCTCCGGTTTCTAAAAGAAACAGAAAAAAAAATAGTACAAAGATATATTTAATCAGCATCGCTGCCCGCACCATGCTCGATCTTAATCTTCGGATCAACTACCTGACACTTCCCATCACTATCGACAAAACGAATGGTATATTTTGGTTCATTTCCAATGATCGCATCCGGTTTCACTTTAACGATCCACATCCGGTTGGTATATTTTGGCTTGGGGGGATTGACAAAATCTTCATTGTCTTCAAAATCAATACCCGTGATAATCTTAACTCCCGGACCAGCCATCCAGAACATCAATTCATTTTGTTTGGGATAACCCGTGACCGTATCAGGCGTAATCTCGTCCCAGGAGTTATCATCATCAGAAAAATAGAGTTTGCCATTCTTGTACTTAAGAATGTTAACGACAGCATTTCGTGCCATAAGTGGTTAGGTTTTTAAGTTGGTGAAATAAAATAAGGGGAAGTTATATATTAATTGCAAAAAACGCATTGACAAAACCTCAGAATCCCCAAAACTATATCAAATGATACATCCTATCTGGTAATTACCTCTTCTTCCAAATCATAAAGAGGAAGGGTAACTGCAAATGTAGTTCCCTCTCCTACCGTACTTGTAACATCAATAGTCCCTCCATTCATTTCCACAAATTCGCAGACCAGCTGTAAACCTAATCCAAGACCTTTTTCACCAGATGTACCATAGGTACTTTTCTTGTCTTGAAGTTTAAAGAGACTCTTCAGCTTCTCTTCTGGGATTCCCACACCAGAATCCTGCACTTTAATTTCGGCCTTACTGGCAGTGGAGGAAGCTGCAATAGTAACATGACCACCCTCTGGAGTAAACTTAAGAGCGTTATTGACAAGGTTTCGAAGAATAGTCATCGTGGTATTCTTATCTACCCAAAGATGGATAGCCCCATCAATCTGTGAATCCAGATTGATGCTTTTCCCTTTGGCCATGGTATCTAGNGTCCGAATTAAATCTTGAGTNACCTCATTTAGGTTTACTTTTTCCGGAACATTAGGAAAATGTCCTTGTTGNTGCATNGCCCAATTTAATAGATTGTCCAACAAGGCAGATAATCGGTCTACAGACTCATCTATGTCATCAGCAATCTCTAGGAGTTGCTCTGTTTGCTTCATTTTTACNAGCGANTTAATCAACCTACTTATCCCAAAAAAGGAGGATACAGGCCCGCGCAAGTCATGTGAGATAATGGAGAAAAACTTGTCCTTGGTCTGGTTGAGTCTTTCCAGTTCTTCATTGGTTTTGGCCTTTTGCCGATAGTACTTAAGGATCACCAATCCAAGCACTAGGAGAATGATTGCCAGCAAAGAAACACCAATAGTTACCAGACGCTCATTCTGCCGTTCAGCATTTACCAGGTCTAGNTCCGCTTGTTTTTGACCCACAGCAAACTCTGTCTGCATGTCACCAATCTTTCGTACAGTCTCTACATCCTTTATTTTATTATCTATCTCCACATACNTTTGATANGATTCAAGAGCCTTCTTATGATCCTGTTTGACGCCANATAAAGTACTTAAAAGGCGATATGCATCTCTTAATTGTTCTTTGTAATCTTTTGCTGCAGACTCAGAAACCACATCCTTAATCATAGATTCAGCTACCGAAATATCTCCTTTTTCCAAATAAACTTCAGCAAGCATTGTTTTAAACGAGATATAAGAGTTACTGCCCGAATCAAACAATTGCAGGACTTCTCTTAGTTGGAGTTCTGCTGAATCTAGATTCCCCAACTTAAGATTGACCATTCCGATATTTCCTCTGATAAATTGCTCAAATCGAGTCATCTCATTATCATGAGACAGAGCGAAGGCTTTTTGAAAGAAATGCAGAGAAGAGTCATACATCCCATTTTGATAAAAAGATTCGGCAAAATTATTCATCACACTTACGTTGAAAGCAACTCGATCAACAGGGTGATCTAACAACGCATGAAAATATTCGGATGACTTTTCCATGTCACCAATTCTCGAATAAACCATTCCCAGAAGCAGTTGAATCTCATAAACTGGCTGATTTAATTGATTCTTTAAGTCCAGAGATTCAAACAAATACTGTATGCTTAACTCATAAGCTCCTTTATTTTTATATGCTTGCCCTATTTGAAATTTAGCACCAGCTATTTGATCCATATCATCGTCAGAGGCCGTTTTTAATAACTCCTGCCCATACTTGATCACTGAATCTGGATAGTTTAGATGCATTTTAATAATCCTATCCAATGTCTGAATACGCTGCTCACGTGTCTGGCTCTCATTTAATTTTGCTCTTAAACTATCAATAGAGGCTCCGTAAGAGCTTATTGTACAGAATACTGAAATGAAAGTATAAACCGTGATGGTACGTAAAAGCATAAAAAAAGCGATCATTGAATGATCGCTAATATAAACTGTTTTGCCTTTTATCACGTAGGTGGACATGTCTCTTTCATCGGATCACATACATTCAAGTCAGGATCTAAAGTAAATTTCTCCTTAGTTGCTGCAACTACCACTTCAATGTCATATTTGCATTTGTCACCCTTCTTACAATTACTCTTCACCTTGGCCTTCTTATCCTTCTTGCTCCCAGTGGGTGCATCAATTACAATATCATTGCTTGGTAAGACATTTACCTCATCAAGAGTGTCATCACCAATCCAATCTATATCAGTGTCAGGCGTTACGTTGGTAACGGGAGATTTTGGACCAACTTTCGCCCAATTCGTTTTGTCATCAGCGCTCCACCAAAGAGCATTATCAGAATAGGTAAGGTTAATTACGATTTTTTTAGCCATAGTTGTTTTATAGTTTTGGCGGTTAACAATTAGTTATCCCTCACAATATATCAAATGATATAATGCCAGCAAACGGCTTTCGGTAAATCACCTATATCCAAAGACCAAAAACAAAAAAGACCTGCCGAAAATCGACAGGCCTTTTTACATTGGTTGCTAATATTATCTTAAAGTATTTTTTCTTTTAGAAATTCTGGTTGATATACCATCTCACGCTAAGTAGCTTAGAGATCTGTTGAGGATCAGATGAACCCTCTATGTTTTTTTCAACATGTCCCTTAATTTTTGAGATGGTAGACTCTAAGAGCGCTAGTTCTTCTGCATCAAAGCCCTCAAATGAATCTAATGTTTTGGTCTGGTTGGTAGCTGTCATAATCATATGCAATTCGTTTAATGGACAATACAAATATTGTCTATACACATGATTCAAAAAATTAATATCAACCCAGCAGGAATTATTACGAATGATTGGGAATATTCAAGAGTAAAGAAGAACACACCCTTCGTTATTGATGCATTTTTATGAATATTCAAATATCAATTAAGAATATTCAACTATTTCGTTCGAGCCGTCCTATTAATTCAAAGGATTATCATTTTGGGATCTTCAGTACAAAATGAGCTCCTTTATTACTTCCAGAATCAATTTGCAGAGTCCATCCTTCTTGTCGAGCCACCTCAAAACACAATTGCAACCCAAGCCCTGTACCGCTCTCACCATCAGTCCCTATCTGCGATTCTACCGAACTACCTGAAGAGATCCGATCAATCAGCGACTGTGAGATCCCTGCTCCTTGGTCCTGGACGTGAAATTCGAATTCACCTTCCTTTGCATCCTGGAATATTTTGACCTCCCCTCCTTTTTCACTGAATTTAAAGGCGTTAACAATCAGATTTCTGAGAATGAGTTCGAACAAACCTTTGTCTACTTGAATATTTCCATCAAAATTGCTCGACCTGTTCACTCTGAGGTTCTTTCCATCACTATGGTCTTTATAAATAGTTAATATTTCTTCAATCACATTATTCGGATTGACCTCCTGCGGTGAGCTACTCCAACCATGAAACTGGGACTTTCCCCACTTCAAGAGGTTTTCCATCATATGAGTCAGTAACAATAACTGCTCTTTAGTCCGTTGCAGAAAGGCCCTTAAGTCTACCTCACCGATAGTGTCTTGATGTTCACTCAGTGTAATTGTATTTCTCAAAAGGTTAATCGGACTAATGATATCGTGAGCCAGAACAGAAAAAAGCTTATCCTTGGTCCTATTTAACTCCTGAAGTTTACTCTCTACTTTCTTAAGATCACTGATATCTGTGACAAACACGGTTACATACTGCACATCCCCCTTTTCATTAAACACTGGGAAGTATTTGCCATATGAGTGATTATATAGCTCCGGATGTTCGCTCATTTCCTGGTAGAAATCGAGGTATTCCCCTCCAAAGCTTCTGTGAATCAAAGGCTCATGAAAATCAATTAGATCACTACTTAAAATCTCTCGGTAATGCTTGCCGATAATGTCGGAACGGGACATATTAAATCCTTGAACGAATTTCTTATTAACCATCACATACCTCCCTTTAGCATCCAGAAGAGCCATAAACATAGGCGAATCGTCAATTAATGAATACAAGATTAACTCAGACCTGGCAAGGTCTTGATTCAATAACTCTACCCGGCGCACCGCCCTGTGAAGTTCCGATTTAAATATTTGAGAAAAGAAATATACGGCTGTCAGAGCTATTCCATAATTAACAATAGAGAAGTAAAAGCTAGAATTGAGACCTTCACTTTGGAGAAATAAATTTTTGTAGTACTCAATAATAAGAACGCTTAAAGCACAGATAAAGAATAGGATATTCTTTCCCTTCCCTTCAAAAACTATGATTACAAAGGAGGCAAGTGCCAGAATAAGTATTTCAGTACTCGTATGTCGTTGATTGAATACATTGGTCAGAGAAACCAACAGAACCAAACTGATTAACCCAATGGAGAAAATCCATTTACTCAGTTCATACTTTCTATGTTTGTTGAAGAAGAATACTGGGATATTGATTAGGAAAATCCCAGCCAAATTAGCTATTACCTGAATCCATAATCCCGACAGGCCATTGATAAACACTAGTATCAATGCTATACCCAAACAAAGGAAATTGAATTTGTTTATTACTCGAATCTGTCTAATCTGAGGATTGGACACACCGTCTGCCCCTAGATTGATTATTGCACTATAGAACCCCATTAAAGATCACTGTTGCGTGAGTAGTCTATTTGTTAGCTAGCGTGATCCTGTCGTAAAATAGTGAATATAATAAACTTTAGCCCCAGAAGAGCGGAAGAACAAAATACAGATAGGCACTAATTAAAAGGATCGAAATAATGTTCAGCGCTAACCCAACTTTGATCATATCGCTAATTTTTAAATAGCCTGAACCAAAAACAACTGCATTTGGGGGCGTTGCTACGGGTAGCATAAATGCGCATGAGGCCGCAAGCGTGGCGCCAGTCATCAATAAGAGTGGATTGATTCCCATAGTATCCGCCATAGGTGCAATTACAGGCAATATCATCGATGTAGTAGCTACATTGGATGTGATTTCTGTCATAAAATTGACACTAGCAACAATCCCAATTAGTATTGCCCCAACACCACTATCATCAAAGGACGACATGTGAGACCCTAACCAGGTAGCTAGTCCTGAGGTCTTAAAGCCCTCTGCTATAGCCAGTCCTCCTCCAAACAACAATACAATTCCCCAGGGAATTTTCACAGCACTCTCCCAGTCCATCAATTTAGGTGATTCCTTTGCCCCAATGACGAACAAAGAGATGCTTGCAAATATGGCAATTGCAGTATCATCAAGACCAGGAAGAAGATCTGCTAGCAGAAATGACCTGGTAATCCACAAAAAAGCAGTAATTAAAAAAATCACAAGAACTCGCTTTTCCTCTAAAGTAACAGGTCCGAGTTTTTCCAATTGCCTATTTATCTCGCTCCGATCTGTGCTTTTCTCACTGGATATCTTAAAAGCCACACGGGTAAGAAATAGCCAGGTAATTATTAATAACACCATGGATAGCGGAAAAACCAGGAAAAACCATTCTGAAAAAATCAACTCATCACCGTAGTATTGCTCTATAACCCCTGATAAAATCAAGTTAGGAGGAGTACCAATCAATGTGGAAATCCCTCCGATTGAAGCAGAGTACGCAATACCCAACATCAAAGCCTTACCAAAACTGCTACTCACATCACGACTTGAGTTAGAAATCTGCATCACTATGGCCATTCCTATTGGCAGCATCATGACACTAGTAGCTGTATTGCTAATCCACATACTTAATAATCCAGTAGCTAGCATAAATCCGAGGATAATCCCTCGTTGACTCACTCCAATTATTCGAATAAGGTTCAAAGCGATCCTCTTATGTAAATTCCATTTTTCAATAGCTACCGCCAGTATAAAACCACCTACATACAGAAAAACCATTTTGTGCCCATATGCAGCAGTAGTACTGCCAATGCTCAAAGCTCCCGTAAGAGGGAAAAGAACGATTGGAAGCAAAGAGGTCACAGGAATGGGGATAGCCTCCGTTACCCACCAAATAGCTACCCAAACAGTCACGGCCAAAACCATAAATGCCTGATCGCCCAAATCCTCAAAAGGGCGCATCCACAGCAAAAGGAAAAAAACCAAGGGACCCAGCCATAAAGCCAGAGGACGGAGATATCTATTCAGACTCATGCCATAAAACTAACAATAACGGATTGTCAAATTGAGAATTGATTCCTCAAAATGAAGCACAAAAACCAAAAGCAACCCCTAAAAATCAATAAAAAGGCTGTTTTAAGCATTTTGGAACGTTATTGGCACAATCCAGATCGAAACAAAAAATATCTATCATGAAAACTCGAAATATCCTTTTTACAGTTTTATCATTAATAACATTAACCGCATTTCTTTACTCATGTGACTCTGAAGTTTCTGGAACTGGAACGGCTGGAGTGAAAATTACTGATGCCGCTGTAGATGCAGAAAATATTAGTGGAGTCTATTTATCTGTCTCTGAAGTAACTGCCCAAGGAGATGGAGAAGTAAGAACAATTACCGTTTTTGATGAGCCAAGATTATTTAATCTGATGGACTATCAGAATGGAGATACTTATGATTTAGGAGAAGGCGAAATTGATGCAGGAATTTATTCCGAGATACGATTGATCACCGATGGAAATTCATATGTAGAATTTGACGATGGATCTACAGAACCATTAAACATCCCTAGTGGAACATCTTCCGGTTACAAGATTAAAGGTGACTATCAAATCTCTGCTAATAGCAGAACCAATCTTGTAGTTGATGTGGATCTAAGAAAAGCATTTGTACTTACTGGTGAAGGAACTTACAAGCTAAGACCAACCGCCAGACTGATCAACGAGCAGGGTACAGCTANAATTAGTGGTCTACTTTCTGCCAATNCNGAGGATAGAGTGATAGTNTACGCTTATTCCAAAGGAACCTATACAGCAGAAGAAGCNGCTGAACCAGCAGAAGGTGAATCAAGATTTGAGAATTCAGTAAATAGTGCAGTGGTAACCAATGGGTCATTCACCCTTGCATTCATGGAACCAGGTGAATACGATTTGATTGCTGTGGCATATACTGAAAATGAAACAGAGAATACTTATGAATTCAAAACAGCAACTCAGGGTGAATTAATGCTTGATGGTAGTGTTATGGACATCCTTGACCTGGAGGCAAATGCTGACATTTCGATCCTACTCAACGTCAGTTTTGAATAAATAACAATCAATTCTCGAGAGGGGTACTTCACCCCTCTTGCTTTCCACACCAAAACCAAATAATCATGAAAAAGCTAATACTATTAATCATACCCATTGTTATGGCGTCTTGCCAATCCAATAGCTACTACAATGCCATGAACACCAATCAGCAAAGATTTGATGGCTGGCAAGAGGAAAATGCCATATTCCTGACAGAAACGCATGATCAGATTCTATTAATAGAGGATTTATCAGAACTGGCACAGAAAAGTGCCACACTAAGAGAGACATATCTACTCGCCGAAGACATTGAAAAAGAAATGGCCGATCTGCAACTATCCTACCAGGTAGAGGCTACCATTCACCGCATCAAATTAGCCTCAGCCCTGAGTGAATCAAGCGATAAGGTCCTGAACAAGCTCGAAACCATATCAGATGACAACTTTGATCAAGTCTTTCTGCAGTATTTAAAATCAGAACTGAATGATCTTCAACAAGAGGCGATTGCCTATAAAAAAGAAGGGCACAATGATCGAATTCGTGAATTAGCAGATAAAGTAAACGACCTGATTGACGATTTGAACGAAACCAAGAAGCAAATAAGCTAAACCACATTTTAAAACAACCTATGAAGTTGCACGTTACCTTTGTGGAATTAATCATTTCATACTTGAAAAGGAAACACATAGCCAACTTCATAGGATTACTTCTAATTCTATTGACCGTTTCAGTTGCTGGAATTGGCTTTTTTACCTATCGTAATCTAAATGAGATTGTACAAGGTTTAGAAAGTGACACCAGCCCCACCGACAACCTAATTCTCTACAAAGAAATNATGATCTCCATTAGTGATATGGAGAATAAGGTAGAATCATTCCAGCTGACTGGAAATAGAAATTATCTTCAGCAGTATGACAACAGTGTTATCAAAGTAATTACAACGCTCGATTCTCTTAACAAAAGGAATAGACAGGACAGAGAATTGGTTTCATTAAATGATTCTTTAGCAAGTCTGGTTATTCATAAAACCGAGTTGCTCAACGACATTTTAGAACTGCCTCAAAATGGTACAGATACGGATCTGCAACCGTTAGAAAGTCAGATAGAGGAATTTGCTGACATCAAAATCCCAGATAGTCTCAAAGAACAAAAAGATACCATTACTCAGACTGAAGTGATTGCCGATAATGAAGGTGGCTTTTTAAAGAAGCTGTTCAAAAAGAAAAACACGACAACCTCTCAAACCACAATCATCCAGGACAAGAATGTAAATACGGATAGTATTTACCTGGCACAAACAGAAAATTATCAAAACAGACTCAAAGACCTAATATCTCAAATACAGCTTGCTAAAAAAGAACAATCCAAAGAATTGCGAGCTAAAGAACTTCAGCTACAGACTAAACATGATGAAGTGCAACAAACCATCATGGATTTGATTGGCAGACTTGAGTCAAGGGAAACGGTGAAAATGCAGATCAGATCTATAGATGCTCAAAAACTAGCCGTACGTACTAATGAATACATCATGACATTCTCGTCACTAACGTTTTTATTGCTGCTTGCCACTATTATCATCATGTTTAGCTACGTCCAGAAAAACAAAAAATATCAGCAACTACTGAGAAGGTCGAAGCAATCAGCCGAAACTGTCGCTAAGGCCAAAGAGCGATTCTTTGCTAACATGAGTCATGAGATCAGAACTCCAATGAATGCCATCTCAGGTTTTAGCAAGGTACTTATGAGATCTGACTTGAATTCGGATCAAAGGGAACAAGTAGAAATCATCAACAAATCTTCTGATCACCTACTCAAGCTACTCAACGANATTCTGGATTTCTCAAAACTTCAGGCGCTAAAACTTCAACTTGAAAAAAAATCTTTTAGCTTGAACGATCTATTGATAGATACTTGCAAGCTTTTGCAGGGCCCAGCCGATGAAAGAGGATTACAACTCATCCAAAGCTACAATGATGTACCTAAATACGTGAGTGGCGACCCCTATCGACTAAAACAAATCTTGATCAACCTGCTCAACAATAGCATCAAATATACAGATGCTGGTACCGTGGAGCTGAGAGTAAACTGTACGAACTCAGAGAATAATACCCTGGTAGAAATACAGGTAATTGATACTGGTCGTGGTATACCAAAAGAAAGTCAGTTTAGATTGTTTCAGGAATTTGAGCAGTCAGATCAAAGTTCCTTCTCTAAAGGCACCGGATTAGGACTTGCCATCACCAAAAGATTAGTACAGCTCCACAACGGAAAGATCAATTTGGAAAGCACTGAAGGTGAAGGAACTACTGTAACTGTCAATTTGGAATATAAGTTGGCCAGCGAACCTCCGCGTGTAAAAGAAGCTTATCATCATGATGAAGATTTTAGTAATAAAAAGTTCTTGATCGCTGATGACGAACCTTTTAACATCAAACTTCTGCAGACCTTNCTCGACAAACATCACGCCCAGTATGACACTGCTGTTGATGGTGGAGAGGCTATGGATCTACTTGAAAAAAATAGATATGACATAGTCTTATTAGATCTGAAAATGCCTAAACTCTCTGGTTGGGAAGTAGCAAAGAAGGTACGGGAGACGGACAATCCTAATAAAGAACAACCTCTCATCGCATTAACCGCCACAGTGGCTCAAATAGATAAGCAGAAGGCACAATCAAGTGGTTTTGATCACATTCTAAGAAAGCCATTCGATGAAGCAGAATTGTTTACAATCATCTCTAAGTCAGCACCTGGCAAGACCATGTCTACTATGAGCAACTCTAAATCGATTCCAAAAACAGCAGAAATTAATCTAGAATCTCTGGAAAAAATGGGAGACAAGTCGTTTGTCGTAGATATGGTTGAAACCTTTATCGAAAGCGCCAATAAAGAATGGACAATCCTGGAGCTAGCCCTGGAGGCGCATGATCTGGATACAGTAGCCAACAGTGCTCATAAAATTGTAGCACCTGCACGTCATTTAAAGGCTAACAACCTGGTTCCCTTATTAAAAGAAATAGAAAAGACAGCTGACTCAGGTGATTCACCAGTTGTAGAGCTTCTGCTAAAGACACAAAAAGAACTTGATATGGTCATTCTAGCATTGAATAAATACCTCGAAAAAGAAAAGACTTTGGGGTAATTCATAACACAATTCCTACTTTCGGGTTATAAGAGCAATAACATTTTTTAGTCTTAGCAACGTATGAGCGACAAACCATTTACCATATTCGTCGTAGAGGATGATGATTGGTACAGAAAGCTACTTCATCACAACCTTACACTCAACCCTGACTACAAAGTTGAAGTCTTCGACTCAGGGGAATCTTTTCTCAAAAGTTTGAAAAACAAACCAGATGTAGTTACGCTTGACTACAAACTGCCGGATAAAAATGGAGAAGAATTACTCAAAGAAATAAAAGCTTACGATCCTGCGATAGAGGTATTGATCATTTCAGAGCAAAATGAGATCGAAACNGCNGTAAAACTATTGAAAGCTGGGGCCTATGACTACATTACCAAAACCGAAGACATTAGGGATCGGTTATTAAATGTAGTACAGCACATTCGCAAAAACTCCTCTCTCAAGAGTCAAATTCAGGTTCTGCAGTCCGAAGTACAAAGAAAATACGACTTCCAGTCTTCCATCATCGGTCAGAGTGCTCCAATGAAAAAGGTTTTCCAAATGATGGAGAAAGCCACCACCAACAACATCTCAGTGATTGTTAATGGTGAAACAGGAACTGGTAAAGAAATGGTGGCTAAATCTATTCACTACAACTCAGATAGAGCTAAGAAGCCATTTGTGGCAGTAAACATGAGTGCCATTCCTAAAGAGTTGGCAGAGAGTGAACTTTTTGGCCATGAGAAGGGTGCGTTTACCGGAGCGGCCAATAGACATGCTGGTAAATTTGAGCAAGCTAATGGCGGAACACTCTTCCTTGATGAGATTGGTGAAATGGCNCCNGAACTCCAGGCCAAACTTCTCAGAGCNCTTCAGGAAAGAGAAATTACTCGTGTTGGAGGTACTGAATCCGTAAAAGTAGATTGTCGAATAATTGCAGCTACACATAGAAACCTGCTGGAGGAAATGAAAAATGGTAAGTTTAGAGAGGATCTTTACTANAGACTCTTNGGACTACCTGTAGAACTCCCCCCTCTNCGAGATCGCGACAAGGACATCATTATTTTGGCCAAGNANTTTGTGGAATCGTTCAGCAAAGACAATAACATGCCACAGAAGACTTTCAGTAAGGAGGCACTGAAGAAATTGATGACTTATACCTTCCCAGGTAACATTCGAGAACTCAAGTCCATAGTGGAACTATCCGCGGTAATGGCAGATGGAGAAGAGATCACGGCTGAAGACATTTCATTTACACAGGCTGATCCTGTGACAGACATTTTTGACGAACAAATGACCATGCGAGATTATGAACTACGAATCGTCAAAATGTATCTAAAAAATCATGACAATGATATCAAGAAGGTAGCAGAGCTGCTAGATATTGGACAGTCTACCATTTATAGAATGCTTAAAAAGGAAGAAGAACAACGAGCATAAAGAGACTACTACCTTAAGATAAGTCTCCTTTTTTGAGAAAGCCATTCTCAAATTGGGAGACTTTTTCATTTCCATTGATACATATGTGCATGATTTACAGATAGTTATAAAATTCTCTCAATTCGGCACAAGATTGGCATCATGACTTATCAAATAAAGAAATTAAGTCATGAAATATAAAAATCTATTATCCCTTACAGCAGCCTTTTTAATTGGAACAGCAAGCGTATTTGCTACTGGAACTGAGAAAGAAAAAGAATCAGGCAATTCATACACATTTGCTAATAATCCATTCAACAGCCTGGCTACCAACTCATATAAATACAATACTGCAGTTGGTATCAGAGGACTCGGAACATCTGGCCTTACCATTAAACATTTTACAAGAGCGAACAGAGCGGTTGAAGGTATTGTGGGATTCTATCCTGATGCCTTTTCGGTTACTGTCCTATTGGAGAATTATGTAAATGCTTTTGATCAGGCAGGCCTTAACTGGTATTATGGTTTCGGTGGTCACATTGCCACAGAAACTGATTGGGTATACTACGAAAACTACAGAGGTTATAGAAGATCAGATGGTGACTTTGGTATTGGTATCGACGGGATCTTTGGTATAGAATATAAAATCAATGAGGTGCCAATTGCGGTAAGTCTTGATGTTAAACCATTTTTGGAAGTGACCACATCAGGTAACGCATACCTTGCAGTGGATCCAGGGCTAGGTATCAAAGTAGCATTCTAAATACTATAGATCAACCACGCTTGAGTACAAATACAAAACTTCACTTTAAACTCACTCACATGGAAGCTCTAGCAATTTCTTACATCACCTTGGGCATCATTTTTATCACGGTCTTTTCATTCAAAAGATATAAGGCCACAACCGGAAAAAGTTTTCCGAAACGTTTGAAATCCACCTTTATCCCGCATGCCAATCTGAGTGCATTCGAGGATAAAAAAAGCATCAAACAAGTATTTGAACTATAAATAAGCATAGTTATGAGAACACATAAATCACTTTTAGGGGTAGTAGCCATAGGAATGGCTACAGCCCTCGGATTATCCTCTTGTGGCAAACAAGAAAGAGAGAAACTTCAAGCACAGGCAGACAGCCTGGAATATAAACTACAGGAAAGAGACTCAGCATTTAACAACATCATGAGTGTAATGGCTGAGGTAGAATCACAGATTGATGACATCAAGCAACAAGAAAATATGGTCATCACTAATAGCTCTGGAGATTTCTCCCCAAAAGAGAAAAATGAGATGGTTGGAGACCTTAAGCGAATCAACACGTTAATTGATGACGCCAACTCCAAAATCGCATCTCTATCCAGTCAACTAGAGAATTCTACTTTCGAATTGAATGCATTCAAAAAGAGGGTGCAAAACATGAAGACAGATCTTCAAAGCAGAGAAACAGCTATTGCTAAACTGCAAGAAGAAATCGAAATGAAAGATACTCAAATTGCTGAACTGAACACTGAGGTGAACTCATTGGTAACAAGAGTGCAGTTACAAACTGAGACCATTGAAGTGCAAAATCAGGAATTAGTAGAAAGAGAAAATGATCTGAACACTGCATACTTCGCAGTGGATACAGAAAGAAAACTTCGTGATGAAGGACTGATTACAAAAGAAGGAGGGTTCCTTTGGATTGGTAGAACCACAGAACTTCAATCTGATGCCGCACAGACTAAATTCACTGAGGTTGATATTCAAAACACGAAAAAATTCTATGTGGACAGTGACAAAATGGAAATCGTTACTGAACACCCTTCTGACAGCTACAAGCTAGTAGGTGAAGAAGGAAAAGTTAAATACCTGGAGGTAACTGATCCGGCTAAATTTTGGAAAATCTCTAAGTATTTGGTGATCTCCGTGCGAAGCTAGGGGACCCCAACCAGCAGAAAGCGCCAGCCAGAAACTGGCGGCGCTTTCATTTAAATAAATGTACACTTTAATCTATTACCATTATGAAACTCAAGATTTTAATACTTACAGCATTTTGTGCGTTTGCAACAGCTACTATGGCCCAAAAAGCAGGTCTTAAAGGTGGAGCTAATTTCACCAACTTGTACGTAGATGATGTAGATGATGAAAACATGAAAATCGGTTTTAACGTCGGCGCCTATTACAGAGCAGACGTTACTGACAACTTCGCTATACAGCCAGAGTTCCTTTTTACTCAAAAAGGTTCTGAAATTCAATACAACAACTTCCTTCAGGGGGAAGGTAAGTACCGATTCAACTTGAATTACCTGGAAGTACCCGTTTTAGCAGTAGCTAAATTAGGACCAATCAACTTACACGCAGGACCATACATTGGGTTCCTGGTAGGTGCTAATGTCAAAGATGTGGACGACAGTGGAAACATCAACGACATTGAAGAGTTGGACAGAGATGACTTCAATACGGTTGATACCGGGATTGCAGCAGGACTAGGTTTTGATTTCCCAACAGGGATTTTAGGAATAAGATACAACTATGGTTTTCAGGAAATCGGACAAGAAGGTATTGCTGGTGAAGCAACTGAAAATTCTAAAAACTCCGCATTGCAACTTTATGTAGGATTTGATTTCTAAAGAAACGAATCCAACTCCATATAGATGAGCCGAAAGGCAAAAGCCCTGATAAGACTTCTTATCAGGGCTTTTTATTTATTGCTCAAAATTATTCGCTTCGCAAAGACTTCACAGGATTGGCTCTCGCAGCCCTCCTTGCCTGACCAGATACAATGAGGATAGCAAACCCAAGAATTACTAACCCAACCACCGGGAAAACCCACCAGCTGATTTCAATACGAATAGTATACCTATCCAGGTATTGATCCATGAAATACCAACCAAGTGGTGCTGCTAAAACAAATGCGACTAAAACCAGCTTCGTAAAATCTCTGGACATCAACTGCATCAGATTGGTGACCGACGCTCCGAGCACTTTTCTGATACCAATTTCCTTCGTACGTTGCTCTGCCGTATAGGCCGCTAATCCAAATAAACCTAACCCTGTGATAATCATTGCCAAAGCGGCAAAAAGTGTTGCCAATTTTCGGGTAAGCGTAATTGTGGTAAACTTTTGTTGAAACTCCACATCCATAAACTGATAGTCGAATGGATAAGCTGGATTGTGTTTATTGAAGATGGATTCTAATCCCGCCAGTGAAGCCTGAAGATCCTGAGTCTTCTTCATCCTGATGCTGATATAGCCTCCCCAATTATCCAAAATGATAAACATGGGTTTGATCGGCTCATGTACAGAGCCCATCAACACATTGTCTATCACCCCTATCAACCTTCTCTTTTCTCCCCATAAGTCCAGGTTGGTACCAATTGGATTTTCTAGATTCATCAGTTCGAGAGCAGCTTTATTGATCACAATGGCATCGGAATCACTCGCAAATTCTTTCGAAAAATCTCGTCCATGTAGCATATCGATACCCATGGTTTTGGCATAATCGTATTCTGAAGTAACTGTCGTAAATAGCACCTTTCTATCTTCAGGTTTCCCTGGCCATCCAAGGAAATTATTGGAGTTGATTTGGGTCACCTGGGAATTAGAGCGTGTCATTGATTCTACCAACCCAGAGTTAAGAATCTCCTGCTTCAACACATCATAGTTATCCCTCAAGTCATTGGTTAGTTCTACGGAAATCAAATTCTCCTGATCATACCCCAAATCCCGGTTTTTAACCAATTCAAGTTGTTGGAAAATAATTACAGTACTGATCATCAAGATCATTGAAAAAGTGAATTGAGAAACTACCAGGATTTTTCGAGGTGTAGTAGCGCCTTTACCTAACTTCACTGATCCCTTTAGAGTACGAACAGGACTGAATGATGAAAGATAGAATGCTGGGTAGCTTCCTGCAATAATTCCGAGAACCAAAATCCCTCCAACAATACTCAACCAAAATAGCGGAGAGGTATAATCAATAAAGAGCTCTTTCTCCACCAGAGAATTGTAGGAAGGCAGTAAGAGCTGGGTCAATAGTATGGCTGTTATGAATGCCAGGGCAGTGATAAAAACTGATTCACTAATAAACTGCAATATCAGTCGCCTCTTATTGGATCCAAGACTCTTCCTGATTCCAACTTCTTTAGCCCGTTTTTCAGAGCGAGCCGTCGCCAAATTCATGAAATTAATACAGGCAATGATCAGGATCACAATGGCGATCACCGTAAATAACTGAACGTAATCACTTCTGCCTCCAATTTCGTTTCCGCGCTCATCCCAATTGGCATACAACCTCCATCGATTCATTGGATACAGAAACAGGAACTTTTGCATGCCATCGTCTCCATCTTTCTCCATCATCACAGGATAGATACTCTCCTCTACATCTGCCTCTCTGGAAGCGTCATTTAGCTCCACAAAAACCTGAAAAGAGTAATTTCCCCAGTTGGTTTTATTGTCCCTTACCCATTGATTCACAGACTCTCGATACTTCCAGGTGGCCAGGTAATCAAACTGGAAAGAAGAATTCTCGGGAACATCTTTTGCGATTGCCGATACTTGCAATGTTCCTTCGTCTGACAGTCTCACTTGCTTTCCGATGGGATCCTCATCTCCAAATAAGATTTTGGCCAGAGACTCTGACAATACGATCGACATAGGATCTTTTAGAGCCTCCTTATGTGTACCAGACACTAGCGGAAACTCAAACATCTCCAAAAACTCTTCACTCACATAATACCCATCCTTGATCACTCGTTTTTCCCCAGCTGTCAATAACCTGGGACTTCCCCAGCCCGCCACCGCAGAATTTTTAATATTGCTATCGATCGTTTTCATCTCCTCATATGTCGGGAGCGGAACAGAGCGCCAGTTATTTACCCGATTGTCGTATTCACCACTTACATACACCTGAAACAATCGATCGTACTTGGGAATAAATTGATCATAAGAGACTTCATCGTTCACCCAAAGTAGGATTAGAACACTGCATACGATACCAATACTAAGGCCACTAATATTGATAATGGAGTAGAGACCATTTTTCTTTAGGTTCCGGAAAGAAATTAGGAAGAAATTTTTCAGCATAGGTTTGGAGATTATATTGAAAAGATGATTGAAACCATAAATGGTTGCATCACACCAGAAAATACTTCCTTAATTTCCGTAAGTTACCTAGCTACTCCTTTTTATTTCAATTAGAACAGCAACCAGGTAATATGGATCGACCATTCAGACTCTAATGAGATTAAAAATTGTTAAATGTCTCAATATGGAAGACCTTTTGATCTACTTTAACGTTAGGCTGTAGTAATTTAATAGGCATAAAAAAGCCTCAACAAGAATTTGCTGAGGCTTGTAGTGATTCGTCTGGGGTTCGAACCCAGGACCCTATCCTTAAAAGGGATATGCTCTACCAGCTGAGCTAACGAATCAAGTGTTAAGTGCAGTGAAAACCAGTTTAAAATGAAAAAATTAGTGACACTACAATTAACTAAAAGAAATAAAAAAGCTTCATCTTATTCTGATGAAGCCAAGAGTGATTCGTCTGGGGTTCGAACCCAGGACCCTATCCTTAAAAGGGATATGCTCTACCAGCTGAGCTAACGAATCAGAATGTCAAGGTTGCAATTTTCAAGGCCATTTCCTTAAATTGCGGTTGCAAAACTAAGAGCTTTTTTTCAAAATACAACCCATGAATCAAATTTTTGTTAGAAATATTGCCAGTGTTTTCTTCATTTTATTTGGGTGCTTTGGGGCTTTGTCTCAAAACTCAGAATTATCCTCTGCAGATTCTCTTTTCAACAATCAAAAATACACGGAAGCGTTCGAGAAATATGAGAATCTTTTCAATGAAGGTTTTGCATCAGCGGCTATGCTAACTCGAATGGCTTTTATTCAGGAAGGCCTAGGAAACTACTCCAATGCCTTATACTATCTGAACCTATATTACCTCCATTCTTCTGATAGAGATGCCCTGAATAAAATGAGAGAAATAGCTGAGGAGCACAATCTTATTGGCTATGAGTACTCAGATTTTAAATTCTTTGAAAACTTTATTCGAAAGTACCAAAATCAAATCCTTCTTGGATTAATGGCTTTCTCCATATTCCTTGTTGGTTATTCATTTAGAAAGCTGAAAAAGGAGGAAAAACCAATGATATCCGTCGGAGTTCAAACCATAACTTTGCTAGCTATTTTAGCGATCAACAATCAATTATTTATCAAAACCAAGGGAATCGTCAAGCAAGACCAATCACTGCTTATGTCTGGTCCTTCTGCAGCCTCTGAGCCTATTGAATTGATCGGACAAGGGAACAAGGTCACCATTCTGGAATCAAACGACCTATGGTCTAAAATTGAGTGGCAGGAGCAAGAGGCTTACATTAGAAATAAAAATATCCGTAAGCTCTAATCCAAATCGATTTAGAAGTGGATATAAAAAAAGAACCCTGACGATCAGACTATTGGCTGATGTCAGGGTTTTTTATACAATAATTTATCTTCTTAACTAACTGTCTTCACAGTTTTGATAATTCTTGCAGCTACTTTGTAAGGATCTGCGTTAGAAGCTGGTCTTCTATCTTCCAGATAACCACTCCATCCGTTGTTCTTAGTGAAAAGAGGAATACGGATAGAAGCACCTCTATCAGATACACCATAAGAGAAGTCTGTGATCGCAGCAGTCTCGTGCNTACCAGTCAAACGCTGATCGTTATAAGCACCATATACAGCGATATGCTCTTTAACTACTGGTCTGAATGCTTCGCAAACCTTTTTGAAGAATTCTTCTGAAGCTGCTGATCTCATCGCCGAGTTTGAGAAGTTAGCGTGCATACCAGAACCGTTCCAGTCAAGTTGACCTAGTGGTTTTGGATGGTAGTTGATAGAAAGGCCGTATTTCTCAGTCAATCTTTCCAACATATATCTTGCAACCCAGATTTGATCTCCTGCAGATGCAGCACCTTTAGCCATGATTTGGAATTCCCACTGACCAGCAGCTACCTCACCATTAGTACCTTCGATATCAAGACCGGCATCGATACAAAGCTCTAAGTGCTCATCTTTAATCTCTCTACCGAAAACAAACTGACCACCTACACCACAGTAATATGGTCCTTGTGGAGCTGGAAATCCTCCTTCAGGGAAACCAATTGGTCGGTTAGTAGCGTTATCCCAAATGAAATACTCTTGCTCGAAACCAAACCAGAAGTCATCATCTTCATCATCAATAAGTGCACGACCATTTGATTCGTGAGGAGTACCATCAGCATTTAATACTTCTGTCATCACCAACCAACCATTTTTGATTGCTGGATCTGGACATACAAAAACTGGTTTCATGATACAATCTGAAGAACCACCTTCAGCTTGCTCAGTAGAACTACCATCAAATGACCAATCTTTTAGGTCTTCTAATTTTCCACTGAAGTCATCAACCAATTTTGTTTTACTTCTTAGAGACTGAGTTGGCTTATAACCATCAAGCCAGATGTACTCCAATTTGTGAGTTGCCATGTTATTCTGGTTTATATTTTAATTAAGTAAACGATTAAAAATTTTCTAACAAAATGGTGCTAAAACTGAAAGTTTTCAATGTTATGCACCTATTACAAATTTTAAAAAAAATAATGAATTATTAA
>PBTY01000077.1 GCA_002729235.1 Rickettsiales bacterium
CGAGTTCGAAGCGATCATGACCACAAGGGCCGCGTCCGCGGCCTAAGAAGAAGAGTCACCAGAACCTTCAGCAGTCCCACACGACCCCGACGAAAACTGGAGTGAGCGCTTCCCTCCACCTTTTCGATGTTGGGGTCGCGGCGATCAACCGTCTCCCCGCAAAGATCGGGGCTGTGCCCTTGATTCCTGGAGCGATCAGCCCTCGGATGCCTCGGGGTTCGTTACAAAAGGCTTGGCGTCGGGCAGTCGCGGATGCAGGTTTCGAGAACTTCCACATTCACGACATTCGGCACATTGGACTGACGATGGTCGCCGCCTCCGGAGCGCCGATCAAGGACCTCATGGCTCGCGGTCGGCACGAATCTGTGGAGTCAACCATCCGCTACCAGCACACGGATCTGGACCGCGACCGGAGGGTGGCGGACAACGTGAATCGCGCACTGGAGGCGCTGCGGGTCGAGCCGACCGGATAGTACGACCGAATCTCACTGCATGTCGATGGTGAGGGTATGACAGCATTTGTCGCATGGCGAATTCCGGCAATGACGACCGAGGTCGGCGAGTAGCAGTGCAACCTCTCGTGGTTCGTGTGCTTTCCGTAGTCGCAATCGCGGCCACCCTGGCGGGGTGCGCCACTGAGCCTCGTCCTTCGCCGAATGCCAACGGAATCCCAGAGGCCCGTGCGCTGGCGGAAGTGGACCTGGAAACCATGATCGACCGCGTGAGTTTTTCGGACGAAGCGCTCATCCTCGGCGCAGGTCGAGCTGATTCCTGCGGATACGCAAGGCCCGGAAAGATCGGCGATCAGCCAAGCGGCTATACCTGCTCGATGGAATGGAAGCAGCTCGTCGTTATACCCGCCGCGTTGACAAGGGAAGAAGCGGCGGTAGCTCTTGATGCGCAGGTTCTGGCCATGGGTCTTCCGATTGATGGCACCACCGTGAGAGACCTGGTCCTGAAGCACCCAAACACGCTCGACACGGTGCCCGCGAGCGCAGACGGACATGACGGAGACGTATACGTGTCGGTAGAGACTGAGCCGTTTCGTCCTGATGTTTGGTCACCACCTACCCTCCGGGGCGGAGTCTCATCCTCTGGTGACTTAGGGGACGTAACCGCCGGAGACATCACGGCAACTGGCGCGACGCAACTGTTCACGATCTCCGCCTCTGTTGAGTATTGGGCAGAAGACGGCGTTCGTGACCTCGATTCGATCTTGGGCCGTGACCCAGACCTTCTGGTCGAGCAGAGTTCACACGGAGACAACCACTACTTCGATCTCGCGCAAGCCCAACCCATCGATGCCGCGAACCCCTGCCTGACGGACCCGATGGTGGCCCCGACCAGTCTCACGCGAGCGCAGGAGCCGTTCCCAAGAGTCACCTTCAAACTATTCGGCGCAGCCACCAACCAGGACGCCTTGCGTGTGCGCGATTGCCTCGCCACGAACCTGAGCAGCGGCACGGTCGTGTGGTACTTGCCTTACAGCCGAGGACCAGCATTGCCATCGCCAGTCCCGACTCCGCTGCCAGGACCGGACCCTGTTCGTGATTGATGCGCAGGCTAGTCCCGCGAAAGTCACCCTCCCGTGAACATCTCCATGGCCACGTCAACGCCAGCACCCATGCAGGCGTCTACCAGGCGCGTCTGGGCGCTCATCCATTCGTCCGTTTGAATGCCCGAGGGCTGAACGACTCCTTGCGAGATCACTGGCGCAATGTCCCTTAGCGCGAGCACGGCGTCGCTCACTGCTCCATCGCCGCTTGTCGGCACGCGATCCAGCACCCGAGTCGCAAGCCGATACCAGCCCTCTTGCTCCTGAGCTTCCATGCGGCCATCACGCAGACCTGCATCTGCGTTGTCGACGATTGTCAGAACGTCACCGAACGCGGCGCAGGTGACTGCATCAGAGACGGGGCCGTCTGAGGTTGGTCCCCCCGTCTCCGTGGCGGAGGTGCCGACGCACCCAGCCAGTATGAGCGCGCCACACACCGCTAAGGGTGCGATGAGGCCGTTTCGAACTTTCATGGCAAGTCCCCCAATCTTCCGTGTTGCTCGACTGTACTTGATGTCTCCTCAACTGGGCCACGCGGGCTTCGTGATTCTTCTCGTGGGCAGCCACACCCAGAAGGGCCGATCAGGATCGCTCCTGTTTGGAGTCATCGCGTGGTGAGAAACAGAGCGAGAGTTCGATCTTTAGTTGATTCCCGCACCCATCGCCATGAGGATCTCGTCGTCCGGCGTGGACTCCGGCATTCGGTGGTTCTTCAGCCGCAGCTCGCGGTCTGCTCGTGAGAGGGTGCCCAACAAAAGGTCCGTCTTGTCAGCCCTGGCAGCCTGCAGGTCCGCGATCTCTGCGGTGCTGATTACGTACATTGGCTTGCTCCCGACACGGCGGACGGTTATCCAGCCGCTCGGGTGACCTTCGTTGGCCTGGCGTGCCTTCTTGAAGGCGTGTTGGCGCGTGATGCCGAGCATCTCGGCTGCTTCAGTCAGGTTGACCCAGCCTTCGAGTTGCGGAATGTTGTTGAGTTCAGCACCCATGATTTCTCCTTTGGTCAGGGCAACACGTCGGCGAGCGCCGAGGCCAGGACTGGCAGCATCCGGGCAGCGTGACGCCGGTACTCAGCAGCGAGGTCGATCTGGCGGTCAGGCCTGTAGACGATCCCCTCGATGCTGACAATGGCGACTGGAGTCTCGTCGCGCAGCAGCGCCCAGTAGTGCGACTCGGGCTCGTGCCAGAGCCCAATCTGAGGCGTGGCGAGCAGGCTCCGGCGCACCTCGGGGAACCCCGCGAGGTATCCGTTGAGCACAGTCGGAATGTCGTCGGATGAATCGATGAACTCGTTGCGGGCATCCCATTTGTGTCGGTCATTCGAGGTCGCGTTCAGGGTTGTCGCTATGAAGCGGTAGGCGAGCGTGCGAGGGGTGCTGGCAGGAGCCTTTGCTGGCCTACTCAGCCCCGCGGCCTCTTCTATTTCCTTCACCACCGCGTGCGGCGACTTTGCCTCCAACGCCTCGGCCCATGTCGTGCGGTACTCGGGCGTGGAGATGACGTGAATGGTGCCGACGCGGTTCAGTTGAACGAACGGCTGGAAGTCGCCCGGCGAGAGAAGCGCGAGGCAGTCGTACATTCCGCCCCCTGGGTGCATCTCATGGATGACGAGATCGGGGTGCCGTCGGGCGAGTTCGCTGGCCACCCACCATGACTGGGCGATCACGTACCGCTGCGCCGGATTGAAGGCGGCGATTCCGTGCTCGCCGTCGCCAGGCTCTTCTTTGAGCAGATCAGAATCTTCTTTCGGCTCTTCAGAATCTTGTTTGTGCTTCAGTCGCCCGTTGGTCGCGGAGATGAGTGTGGGCTGGGGGTGCTCTACTGCGAAGAAGCCCTCCTGCAGCGCTGTGAGTACCTCCGGCATGGTCCGTTCCGAATCGACGACACTCCAGTTGGCGTTGTATGCGGACGATGAGTCCGTGAGGTACTCCAAGTGCCCTGCCCAGGACCGCTCAGGCGGGCGTGACCCCGCGCGGTCTCCGCGATGTTGCAGGTGGACGGCGAAGGGCGGGTAGTAGCTTTCACCGTGCTCGTTCCAGATGCCGACGGGTGCTTGCGCGGCATGCCCATCGATCCAGTCGTGATGAAGTGCGTACAGGGTCATTGCGACCCCCTTTCGTGAGTGCTGGTTAGCCATAATTCTGCTGGTTAGCCATAACAGCCGCGAGCACAATTCCCGATGCACTGGGTAGGTGCAAGAAGTCGAAGGCCCCGTGCCGCCTGCGAACTTCGAAGCACTGCGGCAGCGGCTAGTGCAGCTTCGCCGGAACAGCGGCTGGTCCTACGACGAGCTGGCCGCTAGATCCGGAGTCGGACGCGCGACTCTGGTCTCCCTGGAATCCGGGAAGCCGAGGCGCAACGAGAAGAAGCCCGCAACGCGCGGGAACGTCGAGACCTGGTATCGAATCGCGCGGGCGTTCGACGTACCTCTCGGTGAGTTGATGAACTCGCTCTACGACGAGAACTCCTAGGAGCTATTGGGTCGCTGCGGGACCGGAGGCGAGATAGCGGTAGACCGTCGCCGTGCCAACGCCCATCATGGACGCAATCTCAGCAACGGTGTGGTTACCGGACTCGTAGAACGCTCGTGCGGTGTTGATCTTCTTCTCGTCCATGACACGGGGGCGACCGCCGACACGACCCTTGGCGCGAGCTGCGTCGAGGCCCGCCTTCGTGCGTTCGACGATCACGTCACGTTCGAGTTGGTTGAATGCGGCGAGCACTGTGAGCATCGCCTTCCCCATGGGGCCGGTCGTGTCGAGCCCTTCAGTCAGGCTCCGGAAGCCGACCCCGGCCTCGCTCAGTCGGTCGATGACCTCCAGGACGTTCTTCGTGCTTCGGCCCAGTCGGTCAAGCTTCCACACCGTGAACACGTCTCCCTCACGCACGTAGGCGAGCGCCTCGTCTAGGGCCGGTCGAGATGCGAGAGTTCCGCTGACCCCGTGGNCCTTGAAGACCTTGGCTATGCCTGCCTTCTCCATTGCTTGGAGCTGGAGATCGAGACTCTGATCTGCGGTTGAAACCCTCACGTACCCGACTTCTGCCATGGACACCTCCGTGATTATCATTACTCATCGATCATAACCCCTGAGGGGCCAAAGTTAAAGAGAGGAGTTTTGATAGACCAGATTGCGGTCCATAGGAGGTCGGCGTCCGTCGCCGATGTGTCGCAGAAGTGGAGTCCCGCATAGTGGTGTAACCCACGGTGGTCGCGCACGTCGTTGCTGACGTGAACGCGGTCACCGTGTGATCCTTCGAGNANTCTCNTACNCCAACTCGAAAGGCATCAACACGATGACCGCTCCCCACATTGTCGACCCTGCAACGTTGCTCGGTGAAGCCCTTGCCGACGCTTCCCCGGATTTGATGCGACACCTGCTGCAGACGATGATCAACGCCCTCCTGTCCGCCGACGCCGACGCCGTGGTCGGCGCCGAATGGGGACAGCCGTCCCCTGACCGCCTCACTCACCGCAACGGCTACCGCCACCGCGATCTCGACACCAGGGCTGGCACGATCGATGTCGCGATCCCGAAACTGCGATCGGGCACGTATTTCCCGGAGTGGCTTCTGGAGCGTCGCAAGCGCTCCGAGGCGGCCTTGATCACCGTGATCGCCGACTGCTACCTCGCAGGCGTCAGCACGCGGCGGATGGACAAGCTGGTGAAGACCCTCGGCATTCACGCCCTGTCGAAGTCGCAGGTGTCCCGGATGGCTGCCGAGCTCGACGAGCACGTGAACCAGTTCCGGCACCGCTCTTTGGCTGAGGCGGGCCCGTTCACGTTCGTCGCCGCCGACGCTCTGACGATGAAGGTTCGTGAGGGTGGCCGGGTGGTGAACACGGTCGTGCTGATCGCCACTGGCGTCAACGGTGACGGCCGCCGCGAAGTGCTCGGCCTGCAAACCGCGACAGCTGAGACCGGGTCGGCGTGGAATGCGTTCTTCGCAGACCTCGTCGCCCGCGGCCTCACCGGCGTGCAGCTGGTCACCAGTGACGCGCATGCCGGTTTGAAGGACGCGATTGCCGCGAACCTGCCCGGCGCGACCTGGCAGCGTTGCCGCACCCACTACGCGGCGAACCTGATGAGCGTGAGCCCGAAGAGCATGTGGCCGGCGGTGAAGGCGATGCTGCACTCCGTTTATGACCAGCCCACCGCTGTCGACGTGCACGCCCAGTTCGACCGCACCCTGGACTACGTGACCGAGAAGCTNCCCGCGGTCGCCGAGCACCTCGATACCGCNNGGGCCGACATCCTNGCCTTCACCGAGTTCCCCAAAGACGTNTGGTCNCANATCTGGTCNAACAATCCCAACGAGCGCCTCAACCGCGAGATCCGCCGCCGCACCGACTCCGTCGGCATCTTCCCCAACCGCGACGCGATCATCCGCCTGGTCGGCGGCGTCCTGGCCGAGCAGACCGACGAGTGGGCCGAGGGGCGCCGCTACCTCGGGCTGGACGTTCTGGCCCGCTCCCGCATGCGCGTCCTGCCCGACACCGAAAGCGAGGTGGTCGCCGACACCTTCATCGCGCTCAGCGCATAAAGCGAAGGATCAGCCGTTACACCACTTCCAGGGACTTGACCCCGCACGAGCAGCTTCTCCACCCGCGGCCGCAGAATGCCGCCCTCAACCCGCAGCTCCGGCCGCCGGTCCTGGTACCGCTTCGAGTCGATCACCCACACCCCGCCCGGCGTGACGACAAGGTGGTCGATGTTGGCTCTCGAACGCGGAATCTTGCGATCATGCAACTCGCGGATGCTCTGCCCCGCGATCGCGTCCACCGCAGCCCCAACGCGCTCCTCACCGATCGCACCCAAACTCCACGCTCGCGTGCTCTGACGCTCGGCCGTCAAGGCCATCGAATGACGTGGCTAGGCGCCGCGGTTGTCCGCCACCCAGGCCGAGAGGCGGCGATTGCGTGCTCGCACGAAGTCGATCGTGCGCTCCCTGTACGCGACGTAGTCATCAACGTTGTCGGGCAGGTGATCGCGCGTGAACTCGTCGAATGAATGAAAGAAGTCGACGTCGCCTGAGGCGGTAACCAGGTCGTTCAGCAGGAAGAAGTCGACATAGCCGTCAAAGTTCTCAAAGAGGGCGAAGAACGACGAGTACGTGGCAATCGTCTCCGAGAGCGGGCTCGACTCACGCGCGTAGTGACGCCGGATGCACTCCAAGGTGAGGTCGAAACGGTCCTCGATCTCACGGTGCGTTCCTCGGCGCTGGTTGATCGTCTGCTTGCCCTTCACTGGCACACCTGGAAACACGATCGTTCCGCCGATCGTGTACCCCTGGCGGTGGAAGCGCTCGTTCTCCTCATCTGAGAGTTGCGAGTAGAAGTGGTTCAGCCGCTTCTGGTGAGACGTCGCGATGGTGTCGCTCGAGAGCACGAACCTGCCGAGATCGGAGTCATGCGCGAGATACACCGTGCGCTTCTCCGGAACTAGGTCGAAGACCTGGCCATTCGGCAGCTCCTTGCTCCAGAGCATTCGGTGGTATCGCCGCAGGGTGGGGCTATAGGTGTCCGGGTCCTTGCCTGCGGGGGTGTCCGATCGCAGATCGAACTCGGAGTCGAATTCAGCTTCGTCGCTCATGCGGTTGACCCTATCTATCGTCTCGGACACTCCGCGTTGACGAACGTCAGGCTCCGAGGTCAAACTTCGAGTTCACCTTCGCAATCTCGTCAAACCAGTACTGGGAGTTCTTGACCGAAACACCCGAAGGTGCCGTCGAATACGGGTACGAAACCTCATGAACGATTGCCACTGTGTCGAGGTCCAGAACTCTTCGTGTGGTCCTTATGCCGGACTGCGCCATCACTCTAGATGGGCGGTTCGGTGAAGAGTAGTGACGGATCTTCCAGCGAACGCCTTGTCGCACTAGGTGGATGAACGAGTGGGCTTGAAGACTTGGCGCGTAGATCAGTGCGAAGGACTGGCCCGCGCTGTCTGTGGTTTGAAGGCCACGTCGCTGCACCACTCTTTGGCAGTACTCGCACAGCTCCTCGTCAAGATCGTGCCTGCAGGTCGTCATGAAACTACGGAGACGCCGGAGTCGCGCTAGGAGATACGACCGACAAACCGCCAGCAGTAGGAGAAAGCTCGAGCACTGTCTCGTCGGATTCGCTGAGAATGGGCAGGCTGTCAGGATTGGCGTGAAGTGCCCGCGCGAGTCGGGCAAAGCTCGTCCGGGCTCCGAGAGCGCCCTTACCGGCGAACTTGACCGGCACCTTGCTGGAATCGATCGGCATCACGCTCAAGTCGTCGAGCAAGCTCACCAATTGCACCTGACGCTCCGCGATCACCGACAGCTCGTCGCGAAGCACGCTCTCGACGTGAGGCAACGAACGGTCTGGGTTGGAAAACTCCGCGGCGACCTTCTCCAAGACAACCACGCGCGCCCGCAGAGCGAGAGCCTCATACGTTTGGGCCACCATACGCTCGAATTCACGCGCGGGGTTGTCTTGCCTGCCTACTAGCGCTACCAACAGGTCGGGAGCGTAGACATGGTCGGCGTCTGCATACTTCTGCGTGACCTCGAGCCAGCGGTCGAGACGACCCACGTAGGAATTTGTGAGCGTGTCGAGGTCCCCGAAAGCATGAGACGCTGAGGAGATCGAGGGGATGTGAGCCTGATCGAGCAGGTACCCCGCAACCTTGCGAGTCTGTTGAGCCGCGGTTGACAGCACCGAGGCCTCGTGGTCATTGGCCTTGGCCTGCATCACACTCAAGGCGTTCTTGATCGAGTCGAGCTTCTTGTGCGTCTGATGCTGGGCGAGCATCTCACCTGCCACAGCCAATCCGACGGTAGCGATGAGAGGCCCGGCCGCGACGGTCGCACCGACGCCGGCTACAGCAGGAACTAACCGAACTTGACCTGCGATCTTCGTCGAACCGGCCGCGCGCACGATCCCGCGGAAGCCACCACCGACCGCCGGAACAAGGTCTCGCGCTACGGATCCGGTTGGCATGATGACTCGATACAGCCCCGGGCTCGAGGCGGTTCGGCCGACTTGACCCGCGGCCTGACTTATCGCCTTCGCAAAGGCGCCTGAGGCTTGAGCGACGAGCCCCGACGGGCTACCAGTCGGCGATGTTGAGACACGATCAATGAGAATCGCTTCCCGGTTAACCAACATTCGCAACAGCACCTCAGTGCTCGGCTTCGAGACCGTCGGCACCAGTGGTACAACTACTGCCTGCTCTTCGGATTCCACAGCACCTCCATTTGTGTTAGAAGTCTCATCTTGTCAGAGGGAGAGGACACTGGCCCCTGTCAACGTCGGGGTCTGCTGCACGGATAGGTGACAGGTTGTAGTCACGCCGCCAGTGCGGCTGGCGTGCTCATGATGGCCTCGAA
>PBTY01000078.1 GCA_002729235.1 Rickettsiales bacterium
TGACACATATTATTATTTTTGCGATATGGAGATTCAAAACTTTTTATCTGAGGGAGAGAAGTTCTTTTTGCCTAATCTGTCTGTTGATGCCGTAATCATCGGATATGAGGATAAACAGCTTAAATGTTTACTGCTTCAAGTGGGTGACAAGTGGTTATTGCCGGGTGGGTATGTGAGACGAGATCAAAGTGTTGAGCAAGCGGCTCATCAGGTTTTGTTTGAGCGTACAGGTCTAAACGAACCGCATTTGCAGTTTTTATCTGTTTTTGGTCAGTCTCATCGAAATTTCTCCGATGAATGGTCTAGATTTTTTGAGGATAACCAAATGGTCTGGGATAAGAATTCCTGGGTAAATGATCGTTTTGTTTCTCTCGTTTATTACTCTCTTGTCAATATCAAGGTGACTCAACCGAAGATAGGGGTCTTTGACAAGGCTTATGGCTGGTTTCCATTGAACGATCTGCCAGAGATGTGGATGGATCATCAACAAATGGTCTTAACAGCAAAAAGGCATTTAATGCAAACCGTGGTTGATAATCCTATTATCTATAATCTCTTACCGGAGTATTTTACCATGCCCGACCTTCATCAGTTGCATCAAATCATACTAGAAAAGGAAGTGGATAGAAGTAGGTTCCAAAAGAAAATGCTCTCACTCGATATTTTTGAACGCCTGGCAGAACAGCCTAAGGATAAGCCAGGGCGTAATCCATTTCAGTATCGTATTAAAAAATAATCTCGCTATTGCGTAGTTAATTGGCTACGTATATATTTGTAGTCAAATAGCTACATAATGAAGTTAAGACGAGATGTTTTTCAGGCCATAGCAGACCCTACAAGAAGGGCGATATTGATGCTTTTGGCTACACAAACTATGACTGCAGGTGCAATCGCTGGCAATTTTGATTCGGCAAGACCTACCATTTCCAAGCATTTACAGATTCTCACAGAGTGTGAATTGCTACAGCAGGATCAGCAGGGTCGTGAGGTGCATTATCACTTGAATCCGCAAAAGATTAAAGAGATTGCTGATTTCATCGAGCCATTCAGGCAGCTGTGGGATGAACGCTTTAACAAGTTGGAGGATATTATGAAAAACTATCAATCTAAAGGCTAAAACTATGGAAATGAAAACTCAGGTTCACGCTGAAGACAACAAGCAGGAACTGTTTATCACCAGAGAATTTGATCTACCCATTGAACTTCTTTTCAAGGCGTATGAAGATCCGGAGATCGTTGCCCAATGGATGGGAACTAAAGTGATCAAGCTTGAAAACAGACGACATGGAGCTTACCAGTTTGAAACTACAGACCCTAAAGGGAATAAGCACGGTTTCAATGGCACCATTCATGAATTTGTGCCAAATGAAAAGATCACCAGAACATTTGAAATGGAGAGTGCTCCATTTCCAGTGCAGTTAGAATACTTGCAATTTGAATNACTTGGAACCAATAAATCCAAACTCACCATGCATGTGATCTACCAATCTGTAGACGTAAGAGATCAGATACTCAAGTTGCCTTTCGTGCAAGGAATCAATATGGCTCACAATCGAATCGAATCACTTTTTAACAACTAGTTATGTCAAAACGAAGCAAAATCATTTATTGGATTGCGACCTTATGGATGTCATTGGGAATGGTATCCACAGCAATTGTACAGTTAATTCAAATGCCGGAAGAAATNGAGCGAACGGTAGATCATTTGGGGTATCCGGCTTACTTCTTAATCATTCTTGGTGTTTGGAAGATTTTGGGGACTATCGTTGCTTTAGCTCCTAAGCTGCCTTTACTGAAAGAATGGGCGTATGCAGGCTTCTTTTTTGCCATGACAGGTGCATTGGTCTCACATTTATTTGTCGCTGATCCTTTTGGTGAAATCTTTCCGTCAGTGCTTTTGCTTTTATTAACCTGTATTTCATGGTATTTTAGACCTGAATCTAGAAAACTTGTTAACCGATGATGGACATCCCAAGTGCTGATTTCTTTTTCAATAAAGAATCTAAATGGCAGTTGTGCTATGAAGAATTACGACAGCTCATCCTTCCGTTCAAACTGGAAGAGGAAGTTAAATGGGGGAAACCGTGCTATACGCTTGATGGTCAGAATGTGGTTTTAATTCATGGATTCAAGGATTATTGTGCGCTGCTATTTCATAAAGGCGTATTGATCAAGGATCCTGAGAATCANATGGTACAGCAAACTGAAAATGTACAAGTGCAGCGTCAATTACGTTTTGTCAGTTTGGAAGATGTCAAAGGACGAGCTTCATACATCAAAGCATGTATCGAAGATGCCATTCGAGTAGAGAAGTCAGGTGAGCAATTTGAAATGAAAAAGACTGCTGATTTTGAAATGGTCGAGGAGTTTGAGTCTGCTCTCAAGGAGAATCCAGATTTGAAAAAGGCATTTGACAGTCTAACTCCGGGAAGACAAAGAGGGTACTTGCTCCATTTTAGTCAGGCGAAACAATCCAAAACAAGACAAGCTAGAATTGAAAAGTACTGGGATCACATATTGGCAGGCAAAGGTTTGAATGATTAATTAGACATTAGTTTTAGCCAAATGAAGAATCCGGTAATTGATAATTATCTAGAGGAGGGATGTGGACGATGTAAATTCGGGGGAACACCCGATTGCAAAGTCCATAACTGGACCAAAGAGTTAATCGCCCTGAGACAGATAGTCCTGGATTGTGGATTAACTGAAGAGTTAAAATGGGGTGTTCCTTGCTATACGTATGAAGGTGCGAATGTGTCAATAGTTAGTGCTTTTAAGGAGTATGCTTGTCTGAGTTTCTTCAAAGGTTCACTATTACAGGATGACAAAAAACTTCTCGATATGCCAGGAGAAAACACTCAGTCAGCAAGAATTATTAAAATAACCTCATTGGATCAAGTTCGCTCGCTTTCGGAGGACTTGAAAGCTTATGTCTATGAAGCGATTGAAGTGGAAAGACTAGGCTTAAAGGTAGAATTCAAGCAAAAGGATGAATTGGTGTATCCAGATGAATTACTTGAAGAGTTTAAACGAGACCCACAATTTCAAANAGCTTTTGAAGCATTAACTCCAGGNCGTCAGAGAGGGTTTATCTTGAATTATACCCAGCCTAAACAAGTCCAAACCAGGATAACTCGCATTCAAAAGAGTAAAATATTTGTGCTTGCAGGCAAAGGACCACAAGGGCGTTGATAGATTAATGCTTTTATTGCTACTTATATACTTTGATATACAAAGTACTTTTATTTTATATTAGCACTATGAATAGTAGAATTCGGTATGCTGTTGCCAGCTTGATTTGTATTGCACTAGGTTTGTTTTCTCGATCTTCATTCTATGATTTTCCNGATTGGAGTGATGCGTATGTAGGGGACNTTCTCTGGGCTGCAATGGTCTATTTTCTAATTGCCGTGCTTTATCCGAAAGGGAGGATTTCTTTAAAAATAACACTGGCCATATTATTTGCTTTCTTGATTGAGTTTTCTCAGCTAATTCAAACCGAATGGATGAATCAACTAAGACATTTTCCAGGAATGGGATTGGTATTGGGGTATGGATTTAAGTGGAGTGATCTCTTGTGTTACACGGTAGGAATAGGAGTTGCTGCTACCATTGATCGATATGTTATCAAACATTAGTTTGATTCTTTGACAAGCAGTGGTTTTTGGCTATTATTGATCCATACTAACCTAACCAAAGTCTATGAACGTATTCAGTCGAAGCTGGCAGATCACAAAAATGTCTTTTAGCGTTATCAATAAAGACAGGGAATTGTTGGCGTTTGCTTTACTTTCTTTTGTATTCAGTGCAGTTTTCTCAATTGCCATGATTGTGCCTTCAGTGTTGTCTGATGTTATCAATCAAGGACGTTCTGTCGGTGAACTGGAAGTCTATCAATACATTATCATTTTTGCCACTTACTTTGGATTGGCCTTTATCGCCACTTTCTTCAATGTATGTGTGGTCTATACGGCGAAAATTCGATTCGAAGGTGGAAATGCTACGTTTGGTGAAAGTATTCGATTCGCTTTTTCTAGAATTGGCTTGATAGTCCGCTGGAGTTTATTGTCAGCTAGTGTTGGACTGTTGTTAAATGTACTGGAACGGGCTGTTTCGAGTTTTGGAAAGGTTGGTGAAATAGTGGGACGTATCATCATTGGTTTGATGGGTGCGGCATGGAGTATTGCAACCATCTTCGTCGTGCCAATATTGGTTTATGATGGATTAGGACCAATAGATGCTGTTAAGAAATCCATGAGTGCGGTGAAGGAGACCTGGGGTGAAAATATTGTGCGCAGTATTGGATTGGGTTTAATGACCTTCTTTGCATATGTAATTGTCATTACTGGAGGCGTTGGGCTGACCATTTTATTGGCTAACTCGTTTGATGTGGCAGGAATGATTACAGGCATAGTAATAGGTGGCTGCTTATTGTTATTTACTGGTTTGTTGTTTAAAGTAGCTGGGACTGTATTTACGACTGCTCTGTTTGTTTATGCCAATGAAAAAATTGTAGCATCTGATTATGATTCTGCTCTTATCGAAGGTGCATTTAAACCAAAAAAATAGCATTTAATAGCTCCGATTAATAATCAAACACTACCGTTATCAGCGTCTATTTTATTGGTCATTATCTTCTGTAAATTAATTACCAAGAAATCTTCCGATTAACGACAAAATACAACCTATTATCGAATAAGTTATATTCAATTCAATGAGTTCCGTTAATCTAGTGGTACAATTGAATTGAATATTTGAAACCGCGCATCCACCAATTATTTGCCCTCACTGCCATTCTTTTTTGTTTTTCGGCTTCCTTGTTTGTTTATTGGGAAGAGGAATTTCAATATTACGTGGTTGATAATGCACCCTCGCTAGTTGTTGGTTCAGATGTGGATCTTTCCGAATTCTTCTCTAACTCCAAAAGACCTATCTATTTTCATTTTTTTGATGAGGACTGCGCTGATTCCAAAATCAGTTTAGAACATTTTCCAATAGTTGCTAAACACTACCAGGAGGTCTGTGAATATATTGTGGTTAATGCATCTAACTTGGAGGCAGCTGCTCTGCGACAGGAATATCAATTACCATCCTATATTCAAATAATTGATGATTCAGATCATGTTTTAACCAATAGGCTCAAGGTAGTAACCACTCCACATGCATTGATAGTTAACACAGACAACCAGTTGCTTTTTACTGGAAACTATTCAGATGGAAGCGGACTATGTGGTGCCAATACCATTCGTAACTCGGCACCTGCAGTTGCTTTGCGGTTTTTAGCTAGCAATCATCAAACTCCATTGTTTTCACCTTATCAAATTGCTTTTACGGGTTGCCCCATAAATTAATACGCCATGAATTACACATTGAGTACCAAATCAAGAAATCTTCTTGATGTCAACAAAGAATCGGAAAGGATTATAACCGGCATGCTTATCATGCTTTGGTTGTTTGGTATAGCTATATCAACACATTATGACACCTGGAAGCTTGGTCTGGGAATGGGCACATTCAATTTGGCTATTTACATCATCACACAGCGTGTATTTCCTACCAGATTGATCACCAGGATGGTTGGTGCATCGGTCATGGCATTGTATATGATTCAGTTTCTAGCACAATTGCACGGCTTGTACGAAATGCATTTTTGGTTTTTCATTATGCCGATGTTTTTGATAGTCTATAAGGATTGGCTCGTTTATATCCCATTTGCACTGATCATTGTTATCCACCATGTGAGTATTTTTATTCTTGTCAGACAAGGTCAAGATGAGTATTTGCAGTATTTCATCAATATGGATGAGTTGACGAATATGACCTTTGCGTATCATATGGGATTAGCTGTTTTGGGTGAAATAACTGCTGCCTGGATGTCCTACCGATTGCAAGAGCAAACACAAAGCAGATATGAGAATGCGGCCAAACTTCAAACACAATTGGATGAGATGAATGATTTGGCGCTTAATGTGCAAAAGGTAGCGTCTAGAATAACCAGCAATGATGCGTATGCTGATCAGTCTATCAATGATGCTATGATGGCTTTGGGTAAAGATTTTAATAATATCATAGACAACATCATGGTGGAGACCCAGCAAGTGGTGGACAAAGCTGGTAAAGAGGGGAATTTAAGTAGTAGAATGCTTGTGGACAATAAAGTTGGTGTATGGAGTCAACTCGCCAGCTCTATTAACGAGATGCTAGATGCTGTTGCCGAACCAATAGTACAAATTAATCAGGTAGCAGCAAATCTCTCCAATGGAAGATTAACCGATCATATTACTATTGAGGCAAAAGGAGAGATCAAGGAGTTGTTCGATAACCTGAATACGGCTTTGTCAAACCTGAGAGGTTTGCTTGGAGAAGTGTCTCTGGGCATTGAGCAAATAGGTGGTGCCACAGGCGAAATGATGGCCTCTAGCGGTGAAATGGAGCTCAGTACCAATGAGATTGCGGATGCTATTGGAAGAGTAAGTTCTGGAGCACAGCACCAATTGCAGGATATCGAAAATACCTCTAGTATCATAGAAGAAGTGCTAACTAGTGCCAAGCAAATGGAAGAAGATGTTGATAACATCAATCAGGTAGCAGAAGATGGTGCTAGAAGTAGTGATGAGGGTATTCAAGTTGTTACTACAGTTGTCAACGATATCACTAGTATTGAAGAGTCTGCAGGTAAGACATTGACATCCATCAACAGTTTGTCTAAACGATCCCAGGAAATTGCTCAGATTCTGAATGTGATCAATGAGATTACTTCACAAACTAATTTGTTGGCACTCAACGCCGCTATAGAAGCCGCTCAGGCGGGTGAAAATGGACGTGGTTTCGCAGTAGTGGCTGGTGAAATTAAGAAGCTTGCTGAAAGTGCCAAGAGCTCTACGAGTATGATTGAGCAGATAGTACAGGATGTACAGTCCGATATTAAGCAAACTTCTACAGTGATTCAAGAGATGAACAAAAAAGTGATCAGTGGGGTTGAGTCCACTCGTAAGACTCATGAAATCCTTGCGGTCATTTCAGATGAATCAAAAAGAACGTTGGAATACTCCAATAATGTTAAAAGCATTACCGAAGTACAAACGCAACGTATAACCAAAGTTTTCCAATCCATTGAATCGGTCTTATTAATTTCTGAGCAAGCTGCTACTAGTGCTGAGCAAGTCGCTAGCTCTGCCAACGAACTCTTTGGTGGAATGAAAGAGTTTAACCGAAATAGTGCAGCGATCAATTCTTTAGCCTCTGAATTACAAAATAGCATGAAGGAGTTCACACTCTGATCTGATTAATCAATGAATCAAATGAGATAGTGTTTGTACGGGTGAATCAATCAATGAAGTTAACTTTGGTTGAATTTAAGAATCATGAAAGCCTATCTATTCAAATCACCCGGAGGTATTGATAAACTACAGTTATCCGAGGTTAATCGACCTGAAGTTGGACCTAAGGAAGTGTTGATCCGAGTAAAAGCTATTGGAATCAACTATGCCGAGGTATTGTCCAGAAAAGGACAATATAGCTGGGCACCACCCCGACCATACGTTCCTGGAATGGAAGCCGCTGGTGAAATAGTGGAAATTGGCTCTAATGTTCAAGGTTTGAACATTGGTGATCGGGTAATCATGGGAGCTCAGTTTGGAGCATATGCCGAATACATGAAGAGCAAAGCCCATTTAGTCTATCCAATTCCAGAAGATTGGTCATGGCAAGAGGCAGCAGCATTACTTGTTAATTACATTACTGCCTGGGTAGCATTGTTCAAACTGGGAAAGACTCAACCTGGTGATCGGGTGTTAATACAAGCAGCAGCTGGTGGTGTTGGAACAGCAGCTGTACAATTAGCCTCTAAAGCAGGTGCCAGAGTGGCTGGTACCGCAAGCAAACCTAATAAACTCGGATTAATCAGGCAATTAGGAGCTGAATTGGCTATCAACTATCAGGAAGATGATTTTGAAAAGGTTGTACGTCAGGAATGGTCAGCTATTGATGTTTGTCTGGAAGTAGTAGGTGGTGAAGTCTTTAAGAAAAGCAAAGCTTTGTTGGCACCATTTGGGAGGCTGGTTGTTACTGGATATGCCAGCATACCTCTAAAAAAATGGAAGCCATGGACCTGGTGGCCGGCGTGGAGAGATGCTCCAAAAGCTGGAGTCATGGAGATGGCTGTTGGATCCTTTTCACTTGCTGCAACACATATTGGATATCTCACAGATAATGCGGAAATCACTCAAACCATATGGAAAGAATTGCTAGGCTTTGTTCTGAAGCATGAGATCAAACCTGTAATTGGTAAAGAGTACCCATTCGAGCAATTATCACAGGTACATGCTTTTATGGAATCAAGGAAAAGTGTAGGTAAGGTAGTTGTAAATATGGGAGATCCAATTAACGAAAAATAGCTACTGTCCATCGAAAATCATCATCCAATCTATCGTTTGTGAACGTATTTTACTCTAGAATACAAATGCCCTTAGAATGTATAAGATTGAAGTAAAAAAGTACGGTTTCAAATTCACTTTTGGTGGTTTTATTAAGGAATTTGAAATGCAGGAATATTATGAGAAGGCAGAGAAAACCTTGAAGGAATCTGGATTGACCGCATACTGTGTGATGGTTGACAATAGAAACCTAAAACCCCTTCCACCAGAATCCAAGGCTATTATTGACAAGGCGCAAAGACTTTTTAAATAAGGAGGACTGGTTCGATCAGTTCTACTTTTGAATAACCCCGTAACTACCCTACAGTTCAAAAGAATTGCGAAGGAGACCGGAGTATACGAGTACGAACGATTCATCGATGCGTCTCAATATGCGAATTATGAAGAGGTAGCTGAGGCATGGCTCACCGATGCCATTGACCCGGATAAAGGACAGGAAGCAGCATAAGATATACGCAACAGTATAGTAAGAGGTAAAGCCATCTAGTCAGAATTGATTGGATGGCTTTTTTGTTTGGAAGATGATTTTAGTTAGCTCATCTTGCATTTTCATTTTGAATGTATGGCTATCTACTTTTTTGGAGCAGTGATTATTGCTCTGTTTTTTTATGTTTGGAGGGTGTTAACTCCAAAAAAGGAACAACTCCTGCAAGTTCCAGAGAAATGGAAAATGTTATTAGAAAGGCATGTCCATTTTTATCAAAATCTCAACCCTGTTCAAAAAGCACAGTTTGAATCCGATATTAAGCACTTCTTGGGTTCTGTTCCCATTAATGGTGCTCAAGTTGAGGTGACTCTGTTGGATCGGCTGTTAGTAGCCAGTAGTGCTGTTATTCCTTTATTTGGTTTTCCTCAATGGACCTATAAATACCTGGATGAAGTCATACTCTATCCAGAATCATTCGATCAAAATTATCATATCGGAGGGCCAGAAGCTCGCATCTCGGGTATGGTGGGCAATGGACCAATGGAGGGTAAGGTTATTCTATCCAAACCGGCACTGCACAACGGGTTTGATATTAAAAATGACAAGCGAAATGTGGGTATACATGAATTCGCACACCTTTTTGATAAAGAAGATGGCGAAATCGATGGCATTCCGCCCGCAATGCATGATAAGATGCATAGCATTCCATGGATGGAATTGATCAAGAAGAAGACGGACGAAATAAAGAAAGGGAAAAGTGATATTAATGAATATGCTGCTTACAATGAGAAGGAGTTTTTTGCTGTTGCTTGTGAGTATTTCTTCGAAAGACCTCATTTATTAGAAGACAAACAACCAGAATTGTATGAGCTGTTGAGTGAAGTATTTCAGCAGGACCCTAGCCGGGTGATAGACGAAAACTCATATAGAGATAAAACAGAAATCCCAAGAAATGCTCCATGCCCATGTGGCAGTGGGAAGAAGTATAAGGACTGCTGCATGAAATAACCAAATGAGAGTGTCAGAATAGCAAGATTCGGGTTTTAGGCTTATTTGATGAGAGCTACTTTTGAACCATGACTAAATCATTAGAGGAACATATCAACTACCAACGAATTGCTGAAGCGATTTCTTACATTTCCGATTCATACAGATCCCAACCAAAGCTTGGAGAGCTGGCAGAAGAGGCGAGTATGAGTCCATTTCATTTCCAGCGATTGTTCTCGGAATGGGTGGGGGTTAGCCCCAAGAAGTTTATGCAATACCTATCTGTTCAGCACGCTAAAAAGGTGCTGTTGGAATCGCAGACAACACTCTTTAAGGCCTCTTATGAGTTGGGACTTTCCGGGACTGGTAGACTTCATGATCTTTTTGTGACCCTGGAAGGAATGACACCCGGTGAATATAAAAATGGAGGAAGCAGTTTGACGATCAATTATGGGTTTACTAAGACAATATTTGGTTTACTCATTATATGCACCACTGAAAAAGGTGTGTGTCACATGGCATTCTGTAGTGATGAAGAGGATGGTGTGGCAAGCTTAAGAAATCGATTTCCTAAAGCTGGACTTACTCCGAAAACAACTCCTACAATCATCAGGGTTATTGATTTCTTTGAGAATGGTTTTAAAAGCAATCAGTCAATTCATTTGCATTTATCAGGTACGCCATTTCAGGTGAAAGTCTGGGAAACACTTTTGAAAATACCATCTGGTTCATTGGCAACATATGGTACTATCGCCAAACAAATTGGAAGTCCGAAGGCTTCCAGAGCGGTAGGAACTGCCATTGGTGCTAATCCTATAGCCTTTTTAATTCCTTGTCATCGAGTCATTCAATCCACCGGACATTTTGGAGGATATATGTGGGGGCCCGAGCGCAAACAAGTGATTTTAGGTTGGGAAGGAGTGAAGGTTGCTAATGATTGAACATTCGACCATGGATGAGATACAACTTAGGAGGATGCTCAAAAATGGTAATATATCCTTTGGAGGTAATAAAAATCTCAAAATCTACGGTTTGTTGAGTTGCAGAAGTGGGAAGTGAATGAAACGGCAGAACCGGGTGTTTTTCAAAACAGGGGAAGAGGCTCAGAGTTTAGGTTATAGACCATGTGGACATTGCATGCGTGAATTATATCAACTATGGAACTATTCAATAGAGAAGTAAACAGCAAGGCAAATCTGTTGCCCTATGATGGTGTAGTTAATTATCATGGGAAGATCTTTGATCGTCAAGAAGCAGACCAACTATTTGAACGTTTACTAAGTGACATTGCATGGGAGCGGGATGTGGCTATCATCTTTGGTAAGCGAATAGAAACCAAGCGAAAAGTAGCCTGGTATGGCGATTTGCCATTTGAATATACCTACTCCAATAATACCAAAACCGCGCTGCCGTGGACAGATGAACTTCTGTTTCTGAAAGACAAGGCAGAAGTAGTGACTAATGAAACATACAATTCTTGTTTGCTGAATCTGTATCATGACGGTTCAGAAGGTATGGCCTGGCATAGGGATGAAGAGGACGACTTGAAAAAGGATGGAGCCATTGCCTCGATCACGTTAGGAGCGGAGCGTAAGTTTGCTTTTAAGCACCGTCAAACCAAAGAAACAGTTTCTACTTTTCTAGAACATGGATCTTTGCTTGTCATGAAAGGTACCACACAAACGCACTGGCTCCATCGTTTGCCACCAACAAAAAAGGTCCACTCTCCAAGAGTGAACCTTACATTTCGAACTATAGTTGAGTAGCTTCTATTGCTTAATAATTCGAAGTACTTCTTGCTTTTTACTAGTGGTTACTCTGAAGAAATAGTGACCATTTTCAAGGTAAGACATATCTATTTTAGCCGTTTTAGGATCGGTAATTTGATGTAAACTTCTACCTGAAATATCCAAAACCTCAATTGTGTGAATAATCTCATCAGTCGATGTTTTGATATAGATATGATCGGTGGTAGGATTAGGGTATACGCGAAGACTATTATCCAGCTCAACCTCATCAGTAATAGAAGCTACTCTTGCTCCTGATCCACTTGACAGTTTCAACCAGTTGATGTTCCATCCACCAGCAAGAGCTTTGATGGCTATTTGTTGTTGACCTGCATCCAAAGTAACACTATGAGAAATAGTGGTCCAGTTCTGCCAGCCACCCGTAGAAGGTATATTTAATGAACCGTAAACTGGACTCCCCCCAGCTTTTTCTAGTTGCAAACTTCCACCTCCGCTTTGACTAGCTACTCGATACTCTACCGTATATTGTCCTGAGCTTGGGACGTTTACATCCCAGACCATCCAGTCATTGGCATCTATCCAGCCTACATTTAAACCACCTTCTGTGCATGCCTCAGTTTGTACGCCAGACATGATGGCCCAGTCTTCCGCTTCAATTTGCTGAGACCATCCGCCAACTGCGGATACTACAAGAGAACTAACATCATCGTTGAATCCATCGTCCACCAGACAAGCGTCATCTCCAGATTTGGTTAGTGTGTTACCTGTGAAGTTGTCGTGCTGATACATAGTCACTTGAAATCCACTCTGTACTTTAATTGATGAAATATCATCATTGACTACACCTAGTGATTGTAGCTGACTAAGTGTATAAGAACCCGGATTCAATGATGCAGAATAACCTCCATAATTGCAATGCTGGTAAATGGTGGCCACTCCTCCCGAAGACCCTCCTGGATACCCTCCAATGGTGATATTAATGTTGGTAGGACTTGGAGTATGGATGGTTGCGCTCTGGTTAAATACGTCATCAAAAGAGAAGGCATAGGTTTGGCTCTCATTAGAAATATCCGATCGGTGCCAAAATTTAGCATACCAGTTATAAGGCCAGGTTTGGTAATAATTTGATGCAATACTGAAGTCTTGTAGGACACCGGATCCCACATTTAAGTCGATCGCATGCCTATTGATAGCAGCTGCAATTTGAGCCTGTACTACGAGATCCCATTGAGCACCCTGAGCCATCACACCACTGGCCTCCATGGCCATTTCAGTAGTAGGTTTACCTGGAATAGTCGCCACTTGTCCATCACCATCTCTGGTGAAAACAAAATTGTTGCCTGATACACTTCCTCGCCACACACCAGCATCTCCAGAATTGAAAACAAGTTGCTGTGAGCTGTATTTGGACCAGATTTGATCTATATAACCTTGTATAAGACTTTGTGGAAAAGTAGATGATTTGGTGGGGAAGTGGATAGTTGTTGTGTTTTGGTCCAACAACCCTTGAAACTCAGAAGGAGCCGTATTTTGCCATTCACTGAGTATTTGTTGATGTGTTTTCAATTCTCCTACTTTTTTGAAGAAACCATTACCCCAAACTTCTATTCCCATGGGGTATTGGTATGAGTCAACGCGGGTGGTATTAATCCACAATCCTAGGTTGTTATAGGTCAATTCTGCAATCTCAAACTTGATTCCCTGATTAGGGTCAGTAGGGTTTTCCAGGTTAGGAGCCGAGTAGCCACTTGGAGCACCTGAATAGCCAAAGAAGTACAGGTACAATTGGCTTTCGAATGCAAAGAAGATTCGACAACCTGAGATTTGAGGAATATTGACCGTGTTGCCTGGTATATCGCTCAGTTTACGAAAGCAATTAGCATAGAGTCCATTGGTTCCAGGTCCCTGATTACCTCCAATGACTGGTCCCTGTACTGTATTATCTGATTGGCTCATTTGATGGACTTGTCCGTTGGTGGGATCCACCCAAACATGACCACCAGTGATCCCGACAATGGCTACATAGATCTGATCATCTGAGTAATCTGAATTGTTAGTGATTTGATAGGGTAGTGTTTGGGCATTCAAACCAAGAGTGGTAAGAAAAATAAGGCAATAAAGTGCCATTTTCATGGTTTTCGACCATGAATTCATCATGAGTTGAGTTTTCATAAGTATTGAGTTTGAATTAGTAATGAGGCTGTTTCAAAAGTCTTCGCCTATGGTCATTCTGAATTCAATTCAGAATCTAATAGTGGGTTATTGCAACATTAAAGATCCTGAAACAAGTTCAGGATGACTTAATTATTGCTTTTGAGACAGCCTCGTTTTGGTTATTTCTTAATGAATGAGATGGTTTTACCTGTAGATGCAATTCGGATCAGGTACATACCTGGTTGCAAGTTGGATACATCTATTTTTGAATCGACCTCACTGACTGTGCCACTGATCATTTCTCTACCTCCCAGATCCACGATAGAAAAGCCACTTTCTAAACCAAGTCCTTTCAAATTAAGGTAAGTAGTCGTCGGGTTTGGATAAACAGTTAGCGATTCTGGTTCTATGTCTTCAATAGACGATGAAGAGATTCTTGCTGCTGATCCACTACTAATTTCGATCCAGTTGAGATTCCATCCACCTGAAAGCGCTTTGATGGCAATTTGTTGCTGTCCAGCATTTAGGTTTACCGAATGAGAAATAGTGGTCCAGTTTTGCCATCCTCCGGTTGATGGTACACTAAGTGCTCCATAAACTGGGCTTCCTCCAGCATTTTCTAGTTGTAGATTTCCACCACCAGAGGCACTAGCAACACGATACTGGACGGTGTATTGTCCGGTAGATGGCACAGTCACATCCCAGACCATCCAATCATTGGCATCTATCCAGCCTACGTTCTGGCCACCTTCCGAACAGGATTCCGTTTGTATACCAGCCATCAAGGCATAGTTTTCTGCCTCGATTTGTTGGGACCAGCTACTGCCTGTAGATATCACTAATGAGCTGATGTCATCATTAAAGCCATCATCAACCAAACAGGCATCATCACCATATTTGGTAATTACATTTCCATTGAAATTATCATGCTGGTACATAGTGACTTGGTAACCGCTTTGGATTTTCAAAGATGAAATATCGTCATTAGATACACCCAGTGCTTGTAGTTGACCAAGGTTGTAGCTTCCTGGATTCAAACTCACGGCATATCCACCATAGTTACAATGCTGATACAGAGTTACAGGAGCAGCGGAGTTGGAACCAGCTTCATAAACACGAACATAATCCACTCGCATCTCTGCTGGCATGGCTCCATTGTTGATGTTAAACCCAGGCCAGTTACCACCAATCGCCATATTGAGGATGATGAAGAAATTGTTGTGGAATTCAGAAGTTCCGTTGATACCTCCTGCAATATTCACTTCATGATATTGATTGCCATCCAGAAACCATCGAATATTCTGGTCATTCCATTCAATGGAATACACATGGAATTGGGTGACATCAACACCCGTGTAGCCTCCGTAGTTGGCATAGTTGCCATTATTATCCTGCCAATGAATAGTGCCATGTGTGGCTTGCTCGGTATTGACATGTTCCATGATATCAATCTCACCACACGCAGGCCATCCAACTGAGGTGATGTTGTCCCCAAGCATCCAGAAGGCTGGCCAAACACCAGAGAAGGAAGGCATGGATATTCTGGCTTCTATTTTGCCGTACTTCCATGATTTTGGGCCCTGGGTTTTCATTCGAGCTGATGTATAGTTCATCCCACCAAAGTTCTCTTGGCGTGCCGTTATAACCAGATGGCCATTGTTAATGGTTGCATTTTGGCTTCTGTAGTATTGCAGTTCATTATTGCCCCAGCCTCCAGCGCCGGTTTCAAATATCCAGTCAGGGCCAATACTGCCATTAAATTCATCCTGCCAGACTATATTCCATTGTCCGTAAGTGAAATGTAGTGTTGTGGAGAGTAGAATGATCAGGGAGTATTTGATCATCTCTTTCATAGTAGAGTAATTCATCATAATTGGAGTTTTAATGTGGTGCAATCATTAATGGCGTGTAGAGCTTCTGATAGGGTGGATTGTAATAATTGCACTTTATTTATTTCATGGGCATTTCATTTAGTGTGTTTAAAAAATACAAATGGTTCGTTAAAATTATCTTAATATAACGTTGTGTGGTAATAAGTGACTACTTCAATAATACACCACACACTACATCATTTATACATCATTAAGCTTTTAGGATAACTGATTCATTTATTTGGTTGAATGCTCTATCTTTCACGGAGAACACATCTTCAACCATATGGAAATAACTCTTAAGGATGGATCAGGCTGGTCCAATTGGAAGGAATCATTCCCAAATAAGTTGGTTGATGAAGTATTGATTGTCTTCAATCTTGAATCCGATCGACTAGAATCCATTAATGATTATTGTTTGCAAGAAAAGATCCAATCTGAGGCGGTTCATACAGATTGTAGTCTGACCGCTGGAGTCATTTATTTGATATCTGAGTCTTTAGTTTTTAATTGCAACGGTTCAAGAATTCATATACAGCATAATCAACTTGAAATAGAATTGATGGAGCTTATGCTTGTGAATTATCCTCAGGGATCCATTAGTTTAATGGATGATCGATTCTATATTGTTTATACCTCAGGTATGGGTTATGATGATCATGGACTAGACCCAAAATCTGTCAATGGGTTGAATATTAAACAGCTATGGTTGCCGGAGACCTATAATGAATTTATTGACTCGCTGGAGAGGATAAAGTCTGGATTGGTTTGGGAATTTGAGTCTTATTATGAGGATCGAGATTATCTAACCAGCGTAAGTTACATTTCCAATGGCACTTCTCAATACTATCTTTTAAAATCCAAGGATATTACTGAAAGGCGTAAGAGCGATATCGCTTTATTGGAAAGTGAGCAACGCTATCGTTATTTTTTGGATCAGTCGCATGAGGTGATTTGCACTCATGATGCACGCGGTAATTATAAATTAATATCTCCGGCTATCAAACAACTGCTTGGTTATGAACCAGAAGAAATGATTGGGAAACATCCTTATGATTTCACACATCCAGACGACAAACTCATTCTGAGAGAATCTGCCTGGACTAAAATGATGCGAGGAGAGCAACCAGAGAATATTCAGTATCGGGCAATCAAAAAAGATGGTACTGTGATATGGGTTGATTCTTATGCCGAAGTTGTAACGGATTCAAAAGGAGAGGTAATCTCTCTTACTACAGCTTCACGGGATATTACAGATCTCAAGCATATAGAGATCGAGCTTAGGAATAGTGAAAAGCGGTTTAGAGGAATCGCAGATAATTTACCAGGGGTAATTTATCTCTGCTTAAATGATGAATCATACAGTATGATTTACCTCAATGATGAGGTTAAGCGTCTTACTGGTTATCCGAAGGAAAAGTTTATTGCAGGTGAAATAAGCTTTGTAGACCTATATCATCCTGAGGATTCTCCTCAGATCATCAGTAAAGTAGATGACGCATTGGCAAATCAGGAACCCTTTCATATTACTTATCGATTGAGAAATGTCAAAACGGACAATTGGGTATGGGTAGAAGAGTATGGTCAGGGTATTTATGAAGATGGTCAATTGATTTCTTTGGAAGGAGTCTTGTTAGATATTACCAGTAAACTGGAGGATCAATTGAGATTAGAGCAGAGCCAGGCTAATCTGAAAGCTATTTTTGATTCTACCCAATCCATCATTGGGCTGTATGATACGGATAATCGGTTGGTGGAATTCAATCATTCTTTTTATAACTATATTCTTGCCACGGATGGAATAGAGCTAAAAAAAGGAATGCACATTAAGGAGTTCATTACTAAGGAACGAATTGATGAGTATGTTGATTATCATAAACGTGTATTGAAGGGTGAGAAACTTAAGGTGACCTCAGAATATCCCACGCCATACGGGCCAATACATCTATTGAGTGGATTGAATCCGATATATACCAAAGGTGAAATCTCTGGTGTGTCTTTGTTCGTGGAAGATATTACAGAGTTAAAAGTTTCTCAGAGGAAGCTGGAGGAATATGCAGAAGGATTAGAAATACTCGTTAAGGAGCGCACTAAGGAATTGGAAACAAGCAATGCGGATTTAGTTCGGAGCAATGAACAATTGGAATCCGCTCTCACTGAACTTCAATCAACTCAGGATCAATTGATTCAATCAGAAAAAATGGCATCACTGGGGGTGCTTTCAGCTGGAATAGCTCATGAGATCAATAATCCAATGAACTTTGTGAAAAATGGAACTGCTGCATTGTTTAAAAGAATAAAAGAACTTTCAGGCTATGACAATGAGGAGATGCAGCCATATGTAGAGCTTATTGAGGGAGGAGTAGAGCGAGTTAGCAAGATCATCAATAGTTTAAGTCATTTCAGCCGTCAGGTTAAAACTATGGATGAGCGATGCGATCTGTCTACAATTATTGATAATTGTTTGTTGATTTTGCAGGCACGACTAATCGACCGTGTGAAGGTTGTAAAGTCTATTGATCCAGAATGCGTGGTGATTGGTAATGAAGGAAAGTTACATCAGGCTTTGTTGAATCTGCTTTCTAACGCCGAACAAGCAATACATGGTCAGGGGACCATTAAAATTACCGGTAAATCTCTAGGAACATTGTCAGAATTAGTCATTGAGGATACAGGTGAGGGAATTACAAAAGAGAATCTGTTGAAAATTGGAGATCCTTTTTTTACCACAAAACCTCCAGGAATCGGTACTGGCCTCGGTTTATTTATCACTTACTCCATAATTGAAGAGCATCAAGGTAAAATAGAGGTATCTTCAATTGTAAAAAACGGAACAAAAATTAGGATTGAATTACCAAATTTGTAGCTTTATAGATAGAATGATTCAGCATCCGGAAATAACAGTGCTTTATGTTGATGACGAGAAGGATAACCTTTTTGTATTCAAGGCAAACTTTAATCGCAAATTTGAAGTAATTACCACTTTGTCCCCTGAGGAAGCCCTCAATGAATTGGACCTTCATCATGATGAGATTATTGTGGTGATTAGTGACATGCGTATGCCAGACATGAACGGAGTTGAATTCATCAAAAAGGCAAAAGCCAAGTACAAGAACATCTTCTACTACATATTAACTGGATATGGACATAACCAGGAAATAGAAGCTGCCATAGAAGATAAACTGATTGAAAATTACTTCACAAAGCCGTTCGATGCCCTGGAAATTGAGAAGGCCATTCTTGATGTTACAAGCAGCTTGCGTCGAAATTAATTAGTGTATTTTATGAGTGGTTATCCCTTGGCCTTAAAAATGCTTAGTTTAGGGTTATGAGGCGATGGCTGGTTTTGTGTGTGATGATCCTTCCAGGTTATGTATTGCATTCCCAGGAGATATTGTCCATTCCCCTGCAGAAACAAGATTCTGTTTCATTAACCAATGTGCTTCGCTCGATCCAGCAGTTGCCAGACTATCGGATATACTACTTATCAGATTGGACTGATCCAATTTTTGTCAATGTGCAAAAGGAGAGTCTTGGAGATTTTCTGAAGAGAACTTTTAGAACAGGAAATATTGGTTATTTCGTGATGGATGAACACACACTGGTGTTGGTAAAAGATCCGTCTAAAGAAATCATGCGTAACAAACTTCTGGAAGAAGCCAACGAGAAGGAGCTAAGAGTAGATAGCTATACTTTTGGTGATGAAAACTCATTAAATGTCCAAGAATTACAGTTGAAGGGCAAGGTGGTTGACCTGAAGACCGGAGATCCCATTCCGTACGCAGCTATTCAAGTGGGTGCCAGTTCCAAAGGATACACATCCAATGAGTATGGTGATTTCAGTATCGAGATGGAGTCCGGACCTAATGTGTTGACCTTTAGTTTTATCGAATATGAAAATACAGTAGTAAATCTAGATCTCTACCAGGATGCTTTAATTACTGTGTCAATGGAGAAGGAATCCATTATGCTCAATGAGGTGGTTATTGAAGATAGATCTTCACTGGAACAATCTAAGGTCAGAATTGGTCAGGCGACTGTATCAGTCACAGGAATTAAAAAGGCACCATCATTTTTGGGAGAACCAGACCTGGTGAAGTCAATACAGAAATTATCAGGAGTTACCACAGTAGGTGAGGCTGCTTCCGGATTCAACGTCAGGGGTGGTGGCGTAGATCAAAACCTGATCTTATATGATGGCATACCCGTTTTCAATAGTGCTCATGTATTTGGGTTTTTCTCAGCTTTCAATGCAGATGGTATTCGAGATGTTAGTTTTTTTAAAGGAGGTATTCCTGCAAGATATGGTGGGAGGGTCTCGTCTGTATTAGATATTCATGCCAAGGATGGAGATTTTGATCAATGGCATGCAAAAGCCGGAATCGGAATGATTACGAGCAATTTCAGTGTGAACGGTCCATTAAAAAAAGGTAAGTCTGCAATTAATGCTTCTTTTCGGTCTACTTACTCGGACTGGTTGATTCATTCCATTCGCACGGAATATGCAGATCTCAGAAACAGTACAGTTAATTTTTTTGATGCCAGTTTGAAGTGGTCCAGTCGATTATCAGATGATTCGAAAGTATCAGTTACATCCTATGCGAGCAATGATGGATTTCAATTGGTTGGGGACACCAGCTATCAATGGCACAATTATCAACTGTCTGGTCAGTATAACAAGCAGTTCAGCCCAAAGCTTTCTGGAGAGTTTGTAGCGGGTTCTAGCCTCTATGGTTACGATGTGCTCAATCAGGATCCAAGAACATCTTCACGATTGTCTTTTGATATTCTGACGAGTGTACTCAAAGCGGATTTTATTCAAGATGAAGGTGCTCACCAATACAACTATGGATGGAATTTGAACTTATATCATATACAGCCAGGTGAATTCACTCCAGAATCATCGGAAAGCAATGCTGCTCGTCTTGCTCTCGATAGACAAGTCTCTGTTGAAAATGCCTTTTATATAGCGGATACCTGGGATTATTCGGATCGAATGACTCTGGAGTATGGGTTTAGATTGCCATTATTTAGCTCATTTGGAAAAGAATCAGTGTATGAATATGCCAATGGTGAACCAAAAGAGCTCAACAACATCACAGATACCACACATTACAAGAGCTGGCAACCAATGAAAACGTATGTTGGTTTTGCTCCAAGAGCCTCATTGATTTACAAATTGAATGAGCAATCCTCTATTAAACTGGGTTACAATACCATTTTCCAATACCTGCACTTAGTCACTAACAGCACGGCTGTGACCCCAGTGGACATTTGGCAGCCAAGTGGCTTATATTTTAAGCCACAGCGAGCTGATCAGCTTTCCTTTGGATACTCCTGGGACGACAAAAGGAGCAAATACAGCATATCAACAGAGACCTTTTACAAGAGTATCTACAATCTATTGGATTTCAAGGATGGGGCTGAATTGGTCTTAAATGAGCATTTAGAAACGGACCTCTTGCAGGGAAAAGGGTATGCTTACGGTATCGAATTTACAGTCAATAAGAACACCGGAAAATTATTGGCTGATGCTAATTATACCTACTCCAGATCCTTCCGTAAAATTGAGGGGGAATATGATGGAGAGTCAATCAATAGTGGAGAAAAGTATCCATCCAACTTTGATCAACCTCATGTGTTGAATTTAAACTGGAGATTAATCCTGGGGAGACGTTATTCATTCACAGGAAACTTTACCTATCATTCAGGAAGGCCAGTGACTATTCCTCTGTCAGTTGTTACAATTGAGGATCAGCCGGTAGCATATTTCTCCAAAAGGAATCAATACCGAATTCCAGATTATCATCGTCTGGATTTGGCTCTTGTACTCGAAGGAAATCACCGAAGAAGTCAGAAGTGGCAAGGTACGTGGGTCTTTTCTGTGTATAATGTTTATGGTCGTAAGAATCCATATACCGTCTTTTTCAAGCAGAATGAAAACGAGGTTTTGCAGCCATATCAGTTATCCATTATTGGTACCATATTTCCATCTATCAGCTACAATTTGAAGATCCAATGATTAGGAAATGGCTACATATGATTTTGCTGGGAACTGCTGTTGGTTGTGTGGAGCCGATTTCTTTTGATACACCTTCAGCAGATGAGCAGTTGGTAGTAGAGGGCTATGTGTCGAATGGATCTGGACCTCATAGAGTACTGTTATCATTAGCAAGCTCTGTGACTGATTCAATATCTGAGAAACCTGTAACTGGAGCAGAGATTATTCTTTATGAGGATAGGGTTCGAGTTGCTCAGTTTACAGAAGTAAACTCTGGCGTATATGAGTTGCCTGAAGGAACATTCTTTGCTTCGGTTGGGAAGAAATATCACATAGAGATCAAGACCCTTGATGGACATAGATTTCATTCAATTCCGGATTTGCTGGAAAGTGTAGGGACAGTAGATGAAATTAATACTGAATATGAAAAACGCACCGTGTTGACTGAAACTGGTGAGTCAGATGCCAGTGTTCTTAAAGTTACTGTCGATGGTGTCATTGGAGAGCGAAACGATGTATTGACAAGGTGGAGATTTAAGATCACTTACGAAGCAGAAACTTTTCCAATGTGGCATATCACAGAAAATCCTCCATATGATCCGTTGAAAGACCCTTTTCCTTGTTCAGGCTATATCGTCACAGAAGGGCCAGTATTCAGTGGTGGTTTAGTGATTAAAGTAGGTGAATGCGAGTGCTGCAATTGTTGGGCGGAGATTTATGAGCCATATCCATCACTTTCGGATGATGCAGTCATTAACGATGGTAGATATTTCAATATGAAAGTTGGAGAGGTACCTATTAGTCCAGCGGTATTTGAGAAACGAGCGATGATTACTGTTGAGCAAATGAGCTTGAGCCAAACAGCTTTTGACTTTTTCAATTTAATTGAATCTCAGAAAAAGAACGCCCAGAATATCTTTCAGCCAGTTTCTGGTGAGTTAAAAGGAAACATAATAGCTACTAATTCATCTGATAAGGTGATTGGGTTGTTTTATGCTACTTCTGTAAACACTGCATCAATGATGTTGGATAGTACGGACCTTCCAGTGAAGGTTCCTGCTGCTACCTATCTTACTTGGCCATGTGCGGATATTTATGATAATGCTTCTTATAATCAACCAGAATTATGGGAATAAGAAGTTATCCATATCTACTAGTGGTTGGTGTACTCATAAGTTGTGTAGAACCAATATCCTTTGAGGTTCCTGCAGCTGATTCTCAATTGGTTGTGGAGGGATTTATTACCAATACCTATGGACCGCATGTAGTTTTGTTGTCCAAAGCCAGCAATATCGAATCTGACTCGGTTTCCAAACTTCCTGTGTCAGGAGCTGAGGTGCTGTTGTATGAAGATCGAGTCTTAGCAGGATCATTTGTGGAAGTTTCTAGAGGTGAGTATGTATTGGCCGAAGGAGAGATTAGGGGAGAAGTTGGACGTAAATACCACATTGAAATTAAAACGATTGATGGACATAGGTATCACTCTGTGCCAGATGAATTGCAGGGTGTGGGACAAATTACTGCCATCAAAACAGAGTTCGAATTTCGAACGCAACTAACTGAAACAGGAGAGACTGATGCCAGCGTTCTCAAAGTTTTAGTGGATAGTGAGGCTGGTAATGTGTCTGATCCATTGATTCGCTGGAGGTATACTGCATATTATGATGTTCAAACTTATCCAGAGCTATTCTGGAGGGATGAACCACCATATACACCGTGGAAAGACCCTTGGCCCTGTTCAGGGTATATTGTTGTGGAGGGACCTCCTGGTAGTGGCGGATTGTTGTTGCAAATTGATGAGTGTACCTGCTGTCAGTGTTGGGGACGTTTATATGAAGCTGCACCGACTTTATCAAATGACGAATTAATTGATAATGGAGAATTTCGAAATATTTTGGTGAATGAGATTCCGATCACTCCACGAATATTTGCCAAGAAAGTAATGATCCAGGTAGAGCAAATGAGCTTATCCAGAGCAGCGTTCGACTTTTTTGATTTGATCAGAGCCCAAAAGGAAAATGCTCAAAGTATCTTTCAGCCAGCATCTGGCGAAATTCGAGGAAACATCATCGCCCAGCGAGCTGATGATTTGGTTGTGGGAATTTTTTACGCAACATCGATTGATCGTCAGGTCATATTTGTAGATAGTACAGATGTGCCTTATAATATTCCTGAGGAGACCTTTATGACCATTCCTTGCGACTCATTAATCAAACATTCAACTTACCTAATGCCGGATTTATGGGAATAGTAAAGAAGGTTATATGGTTGGTTTGGTGTTCCTGTTATTTACTTTACTCGGCTCAGGGGCAGGAGGCTACAGTACAGATGACATTTCATCAACCTTACTATGCTGCTGGAGATACGGCCTATTTTAATGTGCGAATTGTTGCTTCGGACCAGTCAACGGATGTTAATGGTATTTTAAAAGCATATTTGCTTGACAATGAGGAAGTAAAAGGACTCTCAACGTTTAGAATAATAGATGGTGTTGGTCGCAATGGCCTTGCGATACCAGAGAATCTAACAATAGGTGGTTATCCAGTTGTGTTGACCACCCAGAATGGAGAAGAACTACTAAGTATTCAGCTACCAGTTGGAGGAAAGATGGCAGAAATTCAGAGCATAATGAATTCTTCCGTCAACGTAACATTGAGAAGCTCTGAAACTCATTACCCTCGAAAATTGACCACACTGGAAGTAGATCTTTCAGATAATTTGACTGGAAATCCACTGGATGGCCAATTATCAGTGCTCGTTTGGAATCAAGAAGTTTTAAAAGGTAATCCGCTGAGTGCAACGGAAAGAACCACTCATTCCAATCTAAGTCCAAGATTGACTTTGGAAGGTTATTTAGTTAATAGGAATACCGCACAACCAATTTCGTCGAATAGTTCATTGATGCTGTATTTGCAACACTCTCGAATGCGCTACTTGGCTACTACTGACCCTGGCGGTTATTTCAAGGCAGAAATACTCGATTACTATGGACAAGAGGAATTATTTCTCATTGCGGAGACACCTGATGGTGATATAATTAGTGATTTAGAAGTCAAGTGGGTGACTAATAATCCTGAGATAGCAGAGAAAGTCATTCTAGAGGAATCAACAAACGATTATCTGGCTTTCTCAGAAAAAAGGAAACTGATCCAATCATCCTACGAATTTTATGCATCAAAGGATAGTTTAAATACGGAGACCTCAACAGGAGAGCGATTGGATGCGATTGCGCCGGATTATCGAATCCAACCAAGAGACTATGTTATCTTCAAGACTTTTGGTGAGTTTTTGAAGACAATGGTATCACCAATCTATTATGGACAACCTAAGGATAAGGAACCCATAGTTCGTGTTAGCTATTTGAAACCGTACACTGCTACCTCTTCGCCACTTTATGTGATTGATGGGGTGGTGACACTGGATACTGACTATTTTTTGAGTCTTAATCAAGATGATATTGAAGAATTGAGTGTGGTATCTAATTACCGTAAACTTGTTCGCTTTGGACTGTTAGGGAAAAATGGAATCGTAATCGTTAAAACACGTTTTGGAAAGCAACGACCTACCATCGATTCCAATAAAATCATCAGTGGTCTGACGTTTGTTTCACCTTTCGAAAACCTCACACAACAGCAAGTAAAAAACGAGTCAATGCCATTTTTTAAAGCTTGTTCGTATTATGTATCTAGTCAAAAGACAGAGGAAGGTAAGGCTACTTTTACATTTTATGAAAGCGATGATTTGGGGAGTAGTATCATTCATGTGATTGGTTTAACAACTGACGGGCTACCATTCTCAAAGGAACTCCACTACCTGAAGAATCTACCTACGCCACAAAAATGATTTGTATCATAGGTCTTGCTGATTTACCAGCTTGTGTAAGGTCAGATAAATAGCTTACTTCATATCAAAGAAAGAAAGGAGGATAGCAGCCATGTTAACACAAAAAGTCACAGCAATGGATTGGTTAATCGTCTTGTTTGTAATTGGATTTACAAGTATTACCGTCAGCATGGTGATTAAAATTTTATCATACTTCGCTGAAGGTCTTTTAAAGTTCGTTTAGCAGTTCATATATATACCTAAATAAATCGGTCAACGGTCAGGAGATATTCCTGACCGTTTTTTTATTGAAAATTTTTGATGATTTACGCAACTTTTAGTACTGTTGTGGTGTATTAGTAAAATAGTACACTAGATATATAAAAGAAATTGATACAAATTAACGACCTTTTGTACACCTACGGCTCTAAAAAGCCGCTTTTTGATCGATTGGACCTTGACGTGGCACAAGGGAACATTTATGGTCTATTAGGAAAGAATGGAGCAGGTAAGTCTACTTTGCTTAAAATTATCGCTGGGTTACTATTCCCAAAAGGAGGTGAAATTCAGGTATTGAATCATATCCCATCTAAGCGAGATCCTAATTTCTTGAATCAAGTGTTTCTATTAACAGAAGAGTTTGATTTACCAGCGATGACCATTGATCAGTATATACGTTTTTATGGGTCGTTTTATCCTGATTTTGGTCTTGAACAGTTCACCAATTACCTGGGGGAATTTAAGCTGATTAGTACAGATCAAATCTCGGGATTGTCTTATGGACAGAAGAAGAAATTTATGTTGTCTTTTGGATTGGCAACCAATTGTAAATTGCTAATACTAGATGAACCAACTAATGGATTAGACATTCCTTCAAAGAGTCAATTCAGGAAGGTGGTGGCGAGTGCTATGTCTGATGAAAGAACGTTTATTATTTCTACCCATCAGGTACGAGACATGGAAGGCTTTATAGATCCAATCATCATCCTGGACGAAGGAGAGATTGTTTTGAATGAGTCAATGGAATCAATCACCAATAAACTGAAGGTGGTAAAGAGTAGTAAGATGCCAGAACTGGATTCTGTACTGTATTCAGAGGGTAATTTTGGTAGCTACCTATCGGTAGAAAAGAATGATGACCACTCTGAGACCAACATGGCGTTGGAGCTGTTATTTAACACAGTGACCTCCAGTAAAGTACGTATTCACGAAATATTTAAGCAATCATGAGTAGTCGATTTGATTTTCATAGATTCTTAAGATTATTGAAGTTGGAGCTTTTCCAGAGTAGGAAGGGCATAGCCATGGTATTCATCATCACTTTTGGTGTATTGTTTTTTGTTGGATTCATTCTTTCACTGTTCGTTGAGCGGCCAGCTGAATATGATCATACGGATAGTTATGTTGGTGCTTTGCTAATAGGAGGATTCATTGTTAGTAGCCTTGCATTCAGTGGAATTGATCGTCAATTGAAAAGAATAGGCTTTTTAATGTTGCCTGTTTCAGCTCTCGAGCGTTTGGTATGTGCCTGGTTACTCACTTGTATTGGTTGGGTATTAGCGTATTCAATTGGTTTTGTTGTCTATGTAATGATAGCCAATCCAGTTGGTCAGGTGTTTTTTCCTGATACCTCCTTCAAGTCTTTTGATGTGATGGGGTCAGCTGCTATGATGGCTATAAAAGCCTATGTGGTATTGCAAGGACTATTTTTGGTAGGCGCGGCGCATTTTAGGGGTTATGTATTTCCTAAAACAATGGTCGTTCTGATCGGTATCCTCACCATAGTTGGGTTCGTAATCTTCTTTGTGCTCAAAGATGAATTTACGTCTGAGCATTATTGCACAGTTACAGGAGAATGTGAATTAGTGGATGCCTTTGCTGTACATCCAGTGTATTATGTGGCAAAGTGGCTATTTTGGTTGGTACTGGCTCCGTTAGCCTGGCTCTTGACCTATTTTGGACTTAAAGATCAGGATGCGTAATGGAGTTCAAGGATAATCAGGCGATATACCTCCAGATTGCAGATCTCTTTTTTGAGAACATTCTTTCGGAGAAATGGGTGCCAGGGGACCGCATTCCATCTGTGAGAGAGATGGCTGTGACCGTGGAAGTAAATCCTAATACGGTTATGAGAACATTTACCTATTTGCAAGACAAAGGGATCATATACAACAAGCGTGGAATTGGGTACTTCGTGTCAGATGATGGGTTTCAATTGACTAAAGCCTTGAAGAAAGATGATTTTGTAAGCCAGGAATTACCAGAGTTATTCAAAGCAATGGATTTATTGAATGTGTCCATTGATGATTTACAGTCTTATTATACCAAATATCGAAATGGAGGTTTAAAATGAGAAGAAGTAATAAAATATTGATCGGAGCCTCTATCTTCATTGTTGTTTTGTTGGCAGTTAGCCTTGTATTCCTAAAGAAAGAAGCCAAACGTGTCGTAAGACAATACAGTATGCAAACTGGTTTAACCAGAGTAGATGTTGGAGAATTTCATTCGGTTACGTTTGGGCCAGGATTTGATGTGTCCATCGTTGGTTGGCTTGTGCCGGCTGTATCAGTGGATAATTCATTGAAAATTAAAACCAAGGTTGAGAATATTGATGGCACGCTTCATTTCTCATTGGAAAGAGATAGTACTGACTCCTCGAATCAATTAGTTGATTTGATTATACGAGTCAATGACATAGAATCAATTAAATCACTGGGGGGATCCAAGTTGCGAATGGTTGCAGTTGGAGCAGACTCAGTGAGCGTAATGTTAGCTGACAGTAAATCATTGGATATGGTAAACTGTAAAATTGACTATTTGGAGGTCACGACCAGTGATGGTTTGACCATGACTTCAACTCAAATTGAAGACGGAATGTAATCGTTTAAACACAAAATAACTTAAATAACCACCAGATCAACAGGTTCTAAACCTGAACAGGAATGTTATGCTCCAATGTGTATAACATCCACTAACCGGCACGTTCTTGTTGATTGACAAATTAACACTCAATAGAATAAATATAGATAGGATGACTTTGAAAGCTCCAGGAGCTTAATGATACTCTATTGTCTAGAATTTATTCCCAAACTCGAAAACTAATGGATTTAAATCGACTTTTAGCGATCATGGGATTGGTATGCCTGCTTCATTCCAACCCAGTTTATGCACAGGAGCAATTCACCATCAGCGGATATCTCAAAGATGCTTCCAATGGTGAAGTCTTAATCGGAGCCACTGTTCGTATACACGGACAAAGTATTGGTACCATCACAAATGTCTATGGATTTTACTCTATAACATTACCTAAAGCAAACTATGTGTTGGATTACCGATATGTTGGGTATGAAGTTATCACCCAGGAGGTAGAATTGACATCTAATCAACGTTTGGATATTGAATTAGGTGTCTCAGAACAGCAACTAGAGGCCGTAGTTATCTCTGGAAAGGCTGCGGATGACAATATTTCCAACATAGAAATGAGTACGGAGGAATTGGATATTAAGTCCATCCAGAAAATGCCGGCCTTTGCGGGTGAAGTGGATGTGATCAAGAGTATTCAATTGCTGCCTGGAGTTACCACAGTTGGAGAGGGAGCCGCAGGATTTAACGTTCGTGGCGGGTCTGTTGGTCAGAATCTCGTGTTGCTGGATGAAGCTCCTGTTTATCAGTCCTCGCACTTGATGGGGTTCTTCTCCGTCTTCAATCCAGATGCTGTCAAAGATGTGAAATTGTATAAAGGAGGTGTACCTGCCAATTATGGAGGAAGACTGTCATCCATACTGGATATCCGTATGAAGGAAGGTAATAGCAAGACTTATGACGTATCCGGTGGAATTGGAACTGTTTTCAGTCGACTGGCAGTTGAAGGTCCAATTAAAAAGGATAAGGCATCATTTATCGTAGCAGCCAGAAGGTCATATGCGGATGTGATTGCCAAGGTATTTACTGATGCGCTTTCTGATGGTTCGGCTATGTATTTCTATGACCTGACAGCCAAAACCAATTACAATATCAACGAGAACAACCGGGTTTATCTTTCCGGATATTGGGGTCGTGATGTCTTGGAATTCGATGAAAACCAGGGGTTTGACTGGGGCAATCGGACTGCTTCATTTCGTTGGAATCATCTGTACAGTGATAAGCTCTTTTCCAACCTCACCATGTTCTATAGCAATTATGACTATGGCTTCAAGTTTGGAGATAAGGATGACTTGTTTCAAGTAGGCTCAGAGGTGAGCACGGTAAACATCAAGCCTGAATTCAATTGGTTCCTCAATACGCAAAATGAAGTGACTTTTGGTGGTGAAGGTATTCTCTACCTTTTCCAGCCAGGCACATTGATTGATAAAAGTGCGGGGGAAACTACCAACTCAAGTTTAGAGTCCAGAAGAGCTCTGGAAGCAGCTCTTTATGCCAGCAACAATCAAAAGCTCAGTCCAAACCTCAGTCTTCAATATGGGCTTCGACTAAGTTACTTCAATTACCTGGGAGGCACTGTCTATGAATATGGAGATACCATTCCGGGTAATACCAAACCAATCATTGATGAATATAAGTACAGGAAATGGGGGTCGATAGCAGATTTTTATAATCTGGAGCCGAGACTATCCTTCAACTACAAGTTATCATTATCTGCTTCTATCAAAGGAAGTTACACTCGAATGAATCAATACATTCATTTGATTTCTAACACTACGGCTAGTACTCCAATTGATGTTTGGCAGCCTTCTACGAATAACATCGATCCCCAAAGTGCTGATCAGGTTGCGTTGGGCTATTTTAAGAACCTATCGAATAATCAATTTGAATTATCTGCTGAAGCCTATTACAAATGGATGCATGATCAGGTGGATTATATTGATGGTGCTGATGTTTTCGTCAATAAATACCTGGAGTCGCAATTGTTGAGTGGTAAGGGAAGAGCTTATGGTTTGGAGCTATATGCGAAGAAGAATCAGGGCAAATTAACAGGATGGATGAGTTACACACTTGGCTGGACAGAGCTGAAAGTAGATGGAATAAACTATGGTGGTGATAAGAAAGATCGGAAAGGTGATTGGTATCCTACAAGATACGATCAACGCCACAACATTAAATTAGCAGCCTTTTATGAGTTGAATGAACGAATTACGTTCTCAGCCAATTTCAGCTACATCTCTGGAACACCAACTACATTCCCGACTGATCGGATCACCGTTGGTGGGTATGTAATTCCTTACATCAATAACAACGAACGAAATAATTACAGAATCCCAGATTATCACCGATTGGATCTTGGTATGACCATCAACAATATCTGGAGAGGTAAAAAGGGTAGAAGTGGAGAAGACAACATTGCCATTTCTGTTTACAACGCATACGGACGTCAGAATCCGTTCAGTATTTATTTCTCACAAGAAAAGGGAAGGATCCCAATGGGTCAACCAGTTGAGACGAATGCTACACAGCTATCCATTATCGGTTCCGTCGTACCGGCTATAGCTTACAACTTCAAATTCTAAACTCATGAAAAACGTATTATATCTTTTGACTTTATTGGTGGTGAGCTGTGAGTTTACCATTAACCCAGAACTGGCTGAACCAGAAGAATTGATGGTCGTAGATGCTTTCCTAAATGATCTACCAGGTCGTCAGGAAATTAATATCACGCGTTCTCAACCTTATTTTGAAAGTATTGAGCCTGAGTTAATCACTGGTTTAACGGTCACTTTGGAAGATCTTTCAGATGACGTGTCCTATGCTTTTACTCAAGGTACTGACTCGTATTATTTAGATGTATCTGAGCCAATTGCTGTCGTGGGGCATGATTATCGGTTGGTTGTAGAAACTCCCGAAGAGACTTTTGAAGCCACGGCTTCAATGAACCGGGTTCCACCGATTGATTCGATTGGGTACGAATTCAATGAAGCCAACTTCCTGGTAGATCAGGAGCATTTTACCGCGCAATTCTATGCAATTGACCCGGTTGGTTCTGGAGACTGCTATTGGATCAAAGCCTGGAAAAATGGCAACTATTTTGGCAAGCCAGAAGAACTGAATATGGCCTATGATGCTAGTGTAAGTCCTGGTCAGCCTATCGATGGACAGCTATTTGTTTTTCCGGTAAGAGCAGGTTTTGTCAATCCATATTCAGACGATGATCCCGAAGTGGCTGAACAGCAACCACCTTATGTGGTAGGGGATTCTCTATATGTGGAGATTCATTCGATTGACAGAGCAGCTTATGATTTTTTATGGGCATTGTATTTCCAAATCAACCGTGTTGGAGGTTTTGGTGAGATATTCTCACAGCCACTTTCCAATGTGTCTACCAACATTCAAAGCACAGATCCTACTTCTCAAACGAATGTAGCTGGGTTCTTCAATATGTCTGCGGTTAGTAAATCAGGTAGGCGTTTGACTCAGGAGACTGCTGATGCAGCCAGGTCCAAATATTTTTCGAATTAATATCGATAAATGCTTCATTATGAGAAAGTTAATGGCTTTTAAGGCATCCATGAAAGATATTGTTCTAGTAATCTCAATCAGATAATCATGGCGTCAAATAAGGTTCCAAATTGGAGAAATCATGTATTACGAGGACTGTTTTTCCTCAACTTTATCAGTCTATTCTTCGACAATTGGACACAAGTACTTTTTGGAGAATTGACAGTGGAAGTATACCCGGCAGTTGCAGTGAGTTTTTGGGCGGCATTTTCCTTGCTGAATGGGATCGGTATCATCAACCCACTTCGATTCATACCGATTCTATTGTTGCAATTACTCTACAAGGCAGCATGGCTAATTGGAAGTTACTGGCCTGCCTATAGATCTGGAATTATTTCAGAAGGACAAGCAGAATTCTTCTGGATCTGCATGGCAGGAGTAGGTCTAAACCTGGTAATTATTCCTTGGAAATACACATTCAACACATATATCAAGTATCAACATAATAATTAAACGAATCAAATCATGAATACATCAAATCAAACAATGACTAAGTCACAAAGTAATCCGGCGAGTTGTATTTATCTGCTCGGAATGGTTGGTGCAGCCATTTATTTCATTGGAAATGCCTCTGGATTTTGGATGGGAGTATTAGGATTTCTTAAGGCACTTGTGTGGCCTGCGTTCCTTGTTTTTGAAGCACTAAAATCCCTTGGCGTATGAGTGTCTTAATAGAAAAAGAAGTTGGAAAGGCCAAATTGAACGCGAGTAAAGCCCTGGATCTTTCAGCCAAAATTTGGGTTGGAGTGGCATGTGTTGGATTTGCCTTTTTCATCTATCACATACTCTTCTTTTATGGAGGGACCACCTTGTCAGGTGATCTGGCAAAATGGAATGATCGCTTATACAATGGACTAGTCACAGGTGACCGACTGGGTAACGTTGCCTTGTTTGCGCATGTATTCCTTGCGGCTCTGATCACATTTGGTGCACCATTGCAGTTGATTCCAGCTACACAAACTCGCTTTAGAACTTTTCATAGATGGAATGGAAAAGTCTACATGGTTACCGCTCTTATTATGAGTGTTTCTGGATTAATCATGGTGTTGAGTCCACACCGCACTGTATTAGGTGGTTGGGCCATGGCCAGTGGAAATATTATCAATGCGACTTCTATTATCATAGCTGCCATTACAGCGTGGTGGTTTGCCATGAAAGGTAAGTTTAAACAGCATAGAGAATGGGCTCTTAGACTTTTTATAGTCGCTAACGGAGTTTGGTTCATTCGAGTGATGTTTGGCTTTTGGATTCTTATAAATGGTGGGGCTCCCGGTCATACGGATTTATTTGAAGGTCCCTTTGATATCTTTTTAGCATTATCGCATACAATTCTACCATTAATCTTGATGGAGTTTTATATCCGAGCTGTTAAGTCCACTAGTTATCAATTTAAATGGGTCATGACCTTCACTATTGGAGTTTTGACCATAGCTCTTGGAATGGGAGTCTTTATGGCCACCATCATTTTTTGGATTTAAATTATGGAGTTGTTAATACTTCGATCAACAATAGAATCCGAGGAGGAGGTCTTTCGAGTAGCAAAACAATTGGATAATCACCCTTCGATCCGAAGATGGACCGTCGATCTCGACGATTGTGATCACGTACTTCGGATCGAAGCAATTGATTTATTAAATGAATCAGATATACAGCGCTTGATAAGACCTCTCGGACTTGACTGTGAGGATTTACCTGAATCATAGGAGCATTAGGAATTTATCGAATCAACCTAGAATCTAAAACTTTAAACCTGGAATTTATTCATGAAAGCAATCATTTTTGAGAATTATGGGGCACCAGAGGTCCTTCAATATGTCGACTTACCCAAGCCTGAACCTGCGTCGGATGAGGTGTTGGTGAAAATTTATGCTGCCGCTCTCAATGCAGCTGATTGGCACATTATGAGAGGGAAACCTTATTTTATGCGGTTGACCTTTGGAATAAGAAAACCAAAATACAACCGTTTTGGATGTGATATGGCTGGAGTAGTCGAAGCTGTTGGCGCAAATGTCACAGAGTTTAAGCCAGGAGATGAGGTTTTCGGGGAGGTAAGTGGAGATTTTAAGGGGTTTGGAGCATGTAGCGAGTATTTAGTTTTGAAAGAAGATCGTTTGGTGCACAAGCCAAAGAATCTCACTCTTGAGGAAGCTGCTGCGGTACCTCTTGCAGCTATTTCAGCGTACCAGGGATTGAAAAAGGGTAGACTAAAACCTAGTGAACATATTCTGATTAACGGAGCATCTGTAGGTGTTGGGACCTATGCTGTGCAACTGGCAAAAGCCTTTGGTGCTCATGTGACTGCCGTATGCAGTAGTTCCAAAGTCGAAATGGTCAAGAAACTTGGAGCTGATGTTGTCATTGACTACACACAAGTGGACTTCATAAGTGCTTCTGAGCGGTATGATATGGTCTTTGCGGTAAATGGGTCTCGTGCACTGCGAGAGTATCGAAAGATCCTGAAGCCTCAAGGGCGATACGTGATGTGTGGAGGAGAAAATCGTCAGTTGTTTGAAGTGATGATCGCTGGTAAGTTTTATTCCAGTAAGGATGGTCAGCAGTTTGCTCCTGTAATCGCGAAGTATGCCAAGAGTGATTTGATTGAACTTAAGCAACTGATAGAAGAGGGAAAAGTGAGACCAGTCATTGATAAAGTGTTTTCATTAAAGGATACCAATAAGGCGATGGCATATCTGGAGGAAGGTCACGCCAGGGGTAAGATTGTCATTCAAGTTGGATCTTAAATAATTTGAACGGATTGCAATCAGACTTAGTTAATATGAAAATTTGTCTCCTATAGCTGTTTATTTAACTGTTTATGAATGAATCATAAAAATACCTAATACCGGTTTTATTATTGATTTAGATTGAATATCTTAGGATATGACTCATTAAACAACTCAAGGATCTATTGGATTATATGACTTTTGCGTCCTAGCCTGAGATGATGAAGCAAGACAAAAGCGAGTAAGATCATAAATAAAGTATTGTTGATAATTAATTGAAAGTAAAGATCCTGGACTTGCGTTCAGGATTTTTTTATTGAATGTGGGATCAGGCCCACTTTTTCCAAAGCTTCTGAACACCACCGATTACTAGTAGAACAACAAAGCCAACAATCAATCCTACAAGGAATTCGAATAGCAGGGCAGGTAGGTGTACAAGCTCTTCCAGATGATGGACAAAGTGTAGATTGTGAACAAACAACCCTCCAGAAACAAGCATCAAGGCAATGGTGCCGATAACAGACAATGACTTCACCACTTTTGGTAATGCACTAACTAATAGTTTTCCAACCTTGTCTGAAAAGGAATCATCCTCTTCATTCAGGTTGATCAGTCTGATACCCAAATCATCCATTCGAACAATGAGTGCCACGATACCATAGACTCCAACTGTAGCTATCAAGGCAATAATCGTTACAACAGGAATTTGAATTTCCAAAGCCTCACCTGGTACTGATCCCAAAGCAATGATGATGATCTCTACTGATAGAATGAAGTCAGTTACAATGGCCGATTTCACCTTTTGCTTCTCTTTTTCAAGGATTTCTTCTTTGGTTAATCCTTTTTTATCCTCAGCCTTTGCCTTTGGAGCATGTGGTACAAAAAACTCATAGATATTTTCAGCTCCTTCATAAGCTAAATACAGTCCACCAATAATCAAGATGACAGTGATAGCTTGAGGTAGGAATGTGCTTAAAAGGAAAGCTACGGGAAGTATAATGGCCTTATTGAGCAACGAGCCTTTGGTAATTGCCCATAGCACTGGTAATTCACGAGAGGATACAAAACCTGAAGCTTTCTCTGCATTAACTGCCAGGTCATCACCAAGAATACCTGCGGTTTTTTTGCCAGCAACTTTACTCATCGTTGCCACATCATCCATTAAGGATCCAATATCATCAAGGAGTGCAAATATGCCTGAAGCCATAGAGTCTGATCTTTGTGCGCGAAAATAAAAGGAAATTGTTAACCTGTAGAATCATTCGCTGGTTGATTCTGATGAGTTAAATGCCAAAAAGCATATTTTGGTAAACTCTAAAGTTTTTGAAGTGTTTAGAGAATATGGCGAAAGTACTGATTACTGGTTCGAATGATGGTTTAGGTTTTTTAGAAGCCAAGCGATGTGTTGAAGAAGGGGCTCAGGTGTTTCTTCACTCTAGAAGCCAGGAGAAGCTAGATAAGGCAGTGGCACAAATTCCAGACGTAAAAGATGGTTTTGTAGCTGATTTGTCTAATAAAAAGCAAGTTCTAAAGCTTGCCAGTGATATTAATAGTGAAGGACCTTTTGATGTGATCATTCATAATGCTGGAGTATATCAGTCATCTTCCGAAGAGCTCTTTAAAGTAAATGTGCTGGCGCCTTATTTACTTACTATCAATGTAACAACCCCAAAGCGGTTGATTTACCTAAGTTCTCAGATGCATAAAGGTGGTTCATTCCCGAAATCGATTGATCAATTAACTTATTCAGACTCCAAGCTTTGGCTGACCATGCTGATGGCTCATTTTAGTATGAAGTTTCCAGAATGTTATGTGAATGCAGTGGATCCTGGATGGGTCCCAACCAAGATGGGAGGTAAGGGAGCTCCCGATGATTTGGATCAAGGAGCTGAAACCCAGGTTTGGTTGGCAACCAGTCACGAACCCGATGCTTTGGTGTCTGGGAAGTACTTTTATCATAAGAAGGAGCAGGTACCTCATAGTGATGCTCACAATGTAACGAAGCAAGAGGAATTGATGGAATTGCTCAGCGAATGGAATTAAAGTCTACTTGTTGATGTTTGGTTTGAATACCCAACATGCCTATCGTGCTAAAGCGGCAACAATTGAAGTCAAATAACCTTCAACTACAGTTTTAAACATGGTCTAGCTGCTTCAGTTCGAAATATGTCCGTTTCATCATTCAATCTGTCAGCCTAGACCTGCTTCTTTCCACTCTACCTTATTGGACTCGTTGTTAAATAAGAAGACATCTTCATTAGGATGTCAAAATGTTTAATTCATCTAATTATTTGGTTTACCAATTCTGAGAGGCAATAAACAGAACTTTTGTAGTACTCAGATGCGGATCCAATTACAGGAGCTAAGAATGTCTAGGGTTCAAAAGTTATGGTTTTTACACTTCGTTGTTGTTCTTCTGCTGACTGGATATCATTCGTCAGGACAGTCCAAATATGCCATGGTTATCGGCAATTCAAGTTATGACTATGTAGAGACGTTAAAAAATGCTGGTAACGATGCGCAGGATATAGCCAGCATGCTTACTCTGATGGATTTTAAGGTGGACTTGTTCATTGATCTGAATCATGTGGGAATGAAGCATGCGATTGCTGAATTTGGAAAGAATGTTAAAGATTATGACATCATTTTATTCTATTATGCTGGTCATGGGTTAGAGCTATCTGGGAAAAACTACTTTGTTCCGACAGACGCATTGGCAAGTTCGATTACGGAGGTGAAGAGAACTTGTGTGAGTGCCGGATCGATCACACAGATTCTTCGGTTTAGTAAGAATAAGAATAACATCGTAATACTAGATGCTTGTCGTCAGAATCCATTCACGTTACTACCATCTGATCAATCAAATGATGGTTTAGCTCTGATGGATGCGCCTCCTGGTACCATTATTTCTTTTGCCACTGCTCCAGGTCAGGTGGCTTTCGATGGCGAAGGGTCCAATGGCGTCTATACAAGTGCACTTCTAGAATATTTACCTGCATTTGATGTGGAAATAAAGGACGTATTCACCAATGTGCGCAACTCCGTAGTTTTAAAGACCAATAAGGTGCAGCTACCATGGGAGTCCACTTCTCTTACCCAGGAGGTTATCCTTCGGCCAAAGCCAGAATTGCCTATTCAAATTCATGTCTTGGAGAATGATTCGGTGACTTTTACTGGAGATGGCGAATTACACGCCAGATCTAACCTCAAAGGCGTTCAATTTCATTGGTACTTTGAGGGGCGGCAGTTTGACCATGGCCAGGCCATAAAAGTCTTGAAGTCTGGAAAATATCAGGTGAAAGGCATCAGTAAAGCAGGTCAGGTCATCATTTCAGAACCAATTCATGTTCGTGTCAAGTCTTTTGTAGAGCCTAAATCGTGGATACAGGAAGGCACATCAGCATCAATTGGTTATTATCAAATAATACACGGGATGTCCAATGTTCGCGGAGATTACCGATGGTTTAAGGATAATCAGGAAATAGGACGAGGATCCGAATTACGAGTAGAAGAGTCTGGTAGCTACGTTTTTCAGGTAGTTTCCGAAGAAGGTATTCAAGCCAAATCTCAACCGATAACAATTAAAATCAAGTAGTCGTGCAAAAGATCATTTTGTCAATTTTAATCTTGTTGCCAGGAATGGTACAAGCGCAATATGGATACATCACCGGGAAAGTATATGATCGATTTGGACCGATTGCCAATGCACCGGTTTACATTCAAGACAGTCCTTATGGAAGCTTTACTAATGACCAGGGATATTTTGCTTTTGAAATTGATACCGGGTATTACCAGTTGGTTGTGGAGTTAACTGGTTATGCCAAAGAAGTTCGGAATATTGAACTAAATAACCTGGAACGTAAAGAACTTGATTTGGAACTTAGCAATAATCTTTTGGATGCCAATGTAAGTATTGGAACCAAATCCATCGAATCTCAAAAGCTGATGGAGTCACCAGTACCAATAGACTTAATATTAGGTGAAGATCTGCTCAATACCGGAGAAGTGGAATTGGGCCCTGCGTTGCACCAGATTCTACCCAACTTTTATTCAGTCAAGCAAAGTGCAGACGATGGGGTCAATATGATTGATCCTGTGTCGCTCAGAGGTTTGGGACCAGACCAATTGTTAGTACTAATAAATGGAAAGAGAAGACATAAAAGTGCATTTCTTAATGTGAGTGATGTGTTCGGGAAAGGAACAGCCGGACCTGATTTGAATGCCATTCCTATTTTGTCTATAGAAAAAATTGAAATCTTAAGGGATGGAGCATCTTCTCAATACGGATCAGATGCGATTGCAGGGGTTATGAACATTATCCTCAAAGAGCGGACATCTAATAGTATTTCTACTAACATAGGTGTTTCAGAAAGAGGTGATGGACTAAGAAAGAGCTTATCCATTAATTCCGGTTTCCAATTTAATCGAAAGTCATTTGTTAACCTTACAGGCTCATATCTTCAGGAAGGGGCTGTCAATGTTGCAGGTGACTACACCGGGCCTATTTTTGGTGTAGATAGTCTTGACTCAGATCCAGCCAGTGTTCAATCATTTTTTGATCAGTCAGGTTTTCCGAACCGCACCTTAGCAGAGTTGGGTAGTAGTGCATTTGAGTATGGCGGCCTATTTTTGAATAGCAATTTTCAACTGACACAGGATTACGATTTCTACATGTTTGGAGGGTTGTCTCAGAAAACGGGAGAAATTAATCAGGTTTATAGATTGCCTTTTGAAGAACAACGAGTAGCCAATGGTTGGTATCCCTTAGGTTTTTCCCCCACGTTGATCCCCATTTCATCAGATCAGTCTTTAGTTGTCGGGTTCAGGGGTTCTTACAATGGTTGGTACCTGGACACAAGTTTTGGAGTAGGATCTAATTCGATGGATATGAATGTGGAAAATACCAATAATGCTTCCTATGGTCCTCTGACACCATTAAATGCCTATTCAGGAGGATATGAATATTCACAAAAGATATTAAGTTTTGATGCTACTCGAAACTATGAGGCATTTGAACATAAATGGAATCTATCACTGGGTGGAGAATACAGGATAGAAGAGTACGCACTGTTGGCTGGTGAGACTGTGTCATATGAGAATGGAGGCGACACCACAATGTTAGGTGAGTTGAGAGAATCCGGTATACAAGGATATCCGGGAATAAGTGCAGAAGATGCTCTAAGAAAACAAAGAACCAATGCTTCTGCATACCTCGAGATGGATTATGCTTACAGAAAGTTCAAAGTCTCAGCTGCTCTTCGGCAAGAAGAATATAGCGATTTCGGATCTCAGACTAACTATAAGGCGGCTTTGAGTTACAAACTAACCAACCAATTCATCTTCAGAGTATCTTATAGCACTGGGTTTAAGGCGCCAAGTTTGCCACAGATGTATTACCAACGCGTGTCAGATGTAAACACTCGTGAAGGCTTTAGTACCGTAGCAATTGTTAATACGCAGACGGAATTTTTAGGCAACTTACTCACAAACGCTGACGCTCTCAATCCGGAGCTTTCTCAAAGTATCAGCTTTGGTTTTTCATGTGCGTTTAATCGGAATATCTTTTTTACTGTTGATGCATATCGTACCGATGTTTCCTCTCGAATTGGCCTTACGAGTAGAGTAGATGTCAATTCAGATCCATTCCTCCGGGAGGTTTTTGAAGATTCAGAAATCGATTATTTGCAGGTTTTTGCTAACATAATGAGTACACGTAACAATGGGATTGATGCCGTGTTGTCTGCGCAGCAGTTTCTAGGCAAAACGTTAATTAAGCTTGACTCACGGTTTAGTGTGTTAAGGAGTGTGATCACTTCCTATGAGCGAAATGAAGAGTTGGAAGCGCGTCAGACTGGATTAGATCCAATCGAAAGATCAGATCAAGGTATTATTGAAAGTTATGTACCGAGTTATAAATGGAGAAATTCTGTTTCAGCAACCTGGAATAAGGTACAGTTAAATATGACGCATACGTTATTTGGAGAAACAAAGTATCTACATCCTTTGGAAGGTGAAGTAATGAATGAATTTTCTGGTGAACTGGAAACCAGAGATCAAATTTTTACTTTAAAAAACATATTCAATACCAACATTAAATACAGAATCTATAGCCAATCCACTATATCTATTGGTTGTAATAATTTAACCAATCAATTTCCAGACAAAATGGCTCATAGTGAAAATGTTTTGTATGGAATGAATGTGTATAGTCAGAATGTTCGTCCTTTTGATCTTAAGGGTAGATACGTTTATATAAAATTGGATTTTGTTTTGTAGGTGAATACATGAGAAGATTTAAAAAAAGGAAGAGTCATTGAGACTCTTCCCTGTTGAATAATCCGTAACCGCTGATTACTTCAACTTAGAAATAACTTCTTCGTATTTTTTCTCCACTGCTGCCCAGTCCAATACATCCCAGAATGCATTTAGGTAATCAGGACGCTTGTTTTGGTACTTTAAGTAGTATGCATGTTCCCATACATCTACTCCAAGGATAGGGAAGCCTTGATTGGTCTCATTGATGTCCATTAATGGGTTGTCCTGGTTGGCTGTAGATGTTACACCAATAGTGCCATTGTACTTCACAAAAAGCCAAGCCCATCCAGATCCGAATTGTGTTGCTCCAGCGTTGTTGAATTGCTCTTTAAAAGCGTCTAAGCTTCCGAATACTTTATTGATTTCTTCCGCTAGTTTACCTTCTGGTGCTTTTTTAGGAGTAGGAGAAAGGATTTCCCAGAAAAGTGAGTGGTTGTAGTGTCCACCACCATTATTTCTCACACCTGCACCATACTTACTGATGTTCTTAATAATGGCTTCAATATCATCGGAAGGAGCATCCGTTCCTTCGATAGCAGCATTCAGCTTGGTAACATACGCTTGATGGTGTTTCGTATGGTGGATATTCATTGTTTCTTTATCGAAATGAGGTTCTAATGCGTCGTATGCATAAGGAAGCTCTGGTAATGAGTAACTCATAATATTACTTGTTTTATGTTCTAATTTGTTAAGCAAATCTATAATGAGGAACGAATAAAACAAGTAAATGGTTTGAATATTATGTAAATAAAACAAATATTTACTTGGTATTACTTTAGGGAATAGGCTATTTCGGAAATAATTAGGCTATATTTCGTATTTTTACTTGGAATAAAACAATTGTAAAATTGGATATTACTTCTACTATCGACAAGATTCTGATCTCCATTAAAATGCAGGGTGAAGTCACAGCTTCTTCTGTAGCAGAGGAACTCGGTATGACGAAGGAGGGAGCAAGACAGCACTTGCTCAAGCTGGAAAAGCAGGAGTTGATCAGAGGCAAAGCAAAGAGTGAAGGAGTAGGGCGCCCAGTTACCTATTACAAGTTAAGTGAAAAAGGTCTAGCGGAGTTTCCCGATTCTCATGCCCAGGTTACCGTGGATTTATTGCAATCAGTTAAGAACTTATTGGGTGAGAATGCCTTGAATCTTCTAATCTCTGATCGGGAAAAGCAGACGTATCATCGATATGAGCAGGCATTGTCAGATGATAAAACACTGGAAGCTAGATTGGAGAAATTGACAGAGCTGCGTACAAATGAAGGCTATATGGCCGACTGGAAAAAGGAAGATAATGCTTACTATTTAATTGAAAACCATTGCCCGATTTGTGCTGCAGCTAAGGAGTGTCAAGGCTTTTGTAGGGCTGAATTAAAGAACTTTAAACAATTAATCGGAGAGGAATATCAGGTAGAACGAGTCAAACACATATTGGCAGAGGACTCCCGATGTGTATATAAAATAACCTCCTTGTAAGTTCTGACTTTTATCATTCTGTCAATCAGATTGAATTCTCTAGATTTACACCGTGCAACGATTGACCGTCATATTGGTGCTTGGAGTCATTCTCATTAGCTCGTTTTCGCTTACCCTCCAAACGGGTTACAAGAATTATCTGTGTGAAGACACCAAGGAGAGCTCTTTATTGACGCATAAACCGATCACCATTTGTGGTAAAACCTGTAATTATCAATATTACAACGATCAATCGGTACCTTGTGAAAATGCCTCCTTTACCTTCAATTACAACGCTCCAGCACTCTATTTTGAGGTGCTAGAATCATGTCAGCCAAAGTTAAGTTATGAGTTAGTGGCTACTATGGCTGTCTATCAATCCAATTACTCGTACTTGTTCGCCAATGAGGTGAACGAGCCACCACGGTTCCTTTCTTAAGTCCAATTCCAGCAATTAGAGAGACGTATGAGGGGTTGTTCCTCACATAACACAGGATTATTATGCCTTGATATTAACAGGTAAGGTATCCTGCTACTTATTGAACTTAAGAATTTTAAAATCATGAATCATAAATATTATATTCTAACAGCAGTTATCTTTTTTGTTTTCGGCTACTCTCAAGTTTCCGCTCAGGAGATTTTTGAAAAGTGGTCGGCATTGGATGAGTACCATGTGATCATGTCACAGACTTTTCATCCGGCAGAGAATGATAATCTGGAACCAATTAAAACTCGAAGTGGTGACCTGGTAGAGAAGGCTAATTTGTTAGCTAAATCTCCCATTCCTGTGGAATACAATACAGAGGAAATCGTAGCTACAGTGAAAAAGCTTCAGAAAGAAACGAAGGCTCTGGATAAGTTGGTATCAGACAAGAAGTCTACTGATGAGCAAATCAAACAAGGAATAATGGGCTTACATGATGTGTTTCATGAGATCGTAGGTCTATGTAGACAAGACGATCATTAAGGTTTAATATCTAGTAAAAACCCACTTCAGCAATGTTGTCTGAAGTGGGTTATCTTTTTATAACTTCTGTAGTGTTATAAGAAAGACATCATTCTCTCTTAGGTTCAGTTCCATCTCGTATTTTCCTGATTTATTGATGGTTATGTTTTCTTTCCTAACTGCCTCACCAGTACTCTTATCTTTGAGCAGTTGAACCTGTTCTCTCGACAATTGCGTTGGGCTTTCTAAATCTAGATAAGCAGTGTATGGATCGTTCACCCTGTATCCAATCTGATAGGTGGTCAATACATAATCCCCTTTGTCTAGACCTTTCAGCGCAACTTTTACAGGGTCTGTCGGTGTTGAAGGTTGGTCTGTATTGTAGAAACTCTGATTGTTAGTGGAATCCGGGAGGGTGTATGTAAAGTCCCATAAAAGCACCTGATATCCATCATCTGATTTGGTTACCCAGGACATGCTGTCTTCGTTGATTAATTCGGTCTTAGCAAGCTTGTTTAGGTAGCTGTAGGCATGGTAGGCAGACTTTTTGATGCCTTGTGTATTCATCAGGCCAAATCCTCCGTGAAAAGCTTCAAATCGTGGGCCAGGCTCTTCAAAGATGTCTGTAAACACCCAGTAAGACATGGATTGTGCCGCAGGGCCTATTTGCTTGAGTTTCTGTAAAATATAGGCTGCCTCATGATAGCTATCATGGATGGGATCGGCAGGAGTGTAGGAAGCACTCCACTCGGTGATGTGTAGCTCTAGGTTTGGTTGAGTTGATTCAGTAATCTCTTTTCTGGATTGAATGACATCACTACTCACACTCCATGGATCTGGATTCAGGACCGAACCGTGGTTACCATATTCGTCTAGAAACCCTTCTTTCACACCGTAACTGTGCGTGCTGATAAAATCTAGAGGCACACCGTTTTCTTCACAGAATGCGATCATTTCTGGCTCCCAATCGACACCAGCTGTTGCAGGACCACCTACTTTGTAAGTAGAATTCACTGATTTCACTGCTTTAGCCGCATATTCATACAGTTTGAAATATTCCTCTTGGGTGCCGTCCCAAAACCATGGAGTCAGGTTGGGCTCATTCCAAACTTCGAAATACCAGCTCTTAACCTCTTCTTCACCATATCTTTCGGTAAAATGACTCACCAGATTCTCAATCAAATCTCCCCACTGATTATAATCGTTGGGAGGGGTCACGTTACCTCTCCACCAAAAGATAGTACGCTCACCACTAGCCATTCCAGATGGCATAAATCCCAGTTCCACAAATGGCTTGATGTCAATGCTAAGCAAGTAATCAAAGAGTACATCTATGTACATAAAGTTATAAATAGGTTTTCCATCGGATCCGTATTTGAATACGCCCATGTCATCACTTAGTAATCCGTGCATGCGGATGTACCGGAAACCACACTCTTCTTTAGTTTCTTTTAGCTGCTGTTGCCAGTCTGCACGAAGGCCTTCGTTAGCTCTTCCAGCGCCTATACATTCGTTGAATGTTTGATTCATTGGCCCTTTTACTTGATTGGCATCTACTGATATGACCCGTGTTTGACTAAAAGAAGCAGAAGCTATCAGTAGTAGAATAAATGTTAATGATCGCATTTGTACCTTGTTTTAAAGTTCAAATTGATTTAATCCAATGACTCGTATTGGAAGTTATTAAAAGTGACCTCACCATCTCCAAGAGCCACTAAGCCTATTCTCAAGCTCATAAACCCACTTAGGATGTTGTGGTGATAGCCTGAGGCTTCGAATGAGTTCTCGATCTTAGTCCAGTTGATTCCATCCAAACTATAGTGCATATCAACATGATGTTGGTTATTGGTTAGTTTTAAGAATACATGTCCTTCGGTAACGTCTTTTTCTGTAGCAAACTGCCATCCACGTAAATTGGCGAGTATGTTTTTGTCATCTGCCATGATTCCAGAGAAGGCGTTGTTATTATAGAAAAGCATTAATCCTCCAATGGCATCTTTCTCCATGGTCATTTCTACCTGCACCGAATAGGAGTGGTCTTTAGGTATAAAAAGGAGTGGAGCAGTGGCAAACACAGAGCTGCCTTTTCCTTTCATCACCAGTCCATTGTCCATACGGTAGCGTTCCTTATCATCTCCGCCAAACAGTTTCCACTGTAGCTTAAGTGTTTCCTGATCGAACGCATCGGTAAAAGTATGCGAGGTGTTCTGTTTGGCGTCTCTTGGATAGGGTATTGGTTCATTGAAGTCAACATTGTCAGGAATTTTGTACCAGTCATCCTCTGTCCATTCTACTGGAATGAGCATGGTCTGGCGTCCCATGTTGTAATAGTCTCTTTCATAGCCATGAAACATCATCCACCAGTTGTCATCCGCATCATCAAACACGGTCCCGTGTCCAACAGACCACCAGTCTTCTTCCGGAGATTGTGTTCTTAGAATCGGGTTATGAGGAGAGTTTTCCCATGGGCCATCCAGAGATTTAGATCTGGCAGAAATCACCATATGTCCTGTGGCCGGACCGGCAGTTCCTCCTTCAGCTACAGTTAAGTAATAGTATTCTCCACGTTTGAATAACTTTGGTCCTTCCATACAAAAACATTCTATGGACCATTCTCTTGGTATTTTCCATCCGTCATAGACATGCTTTACATCACCAGCTAGAGATAGGCCATCTTTGGTGAGTGGAACATAAGAACCACTGCTAAAAAACAAGAAACGATTGCCTTCTTCATCCACCACATGGCCTGGGTCGATCATGGTAATGTCCAGCTCTACAGGATCAGTCCATGGACCAGCAATGTTGTCAGCAGTGACCACATAGTTTTTGTTGTTGGCAGGGAAGTAGATGTAATACTTGTCTTCATACTTGGTGATGTCTGGAGCCCACACTGACCCTACATATTCATGCAAGGCGTTTGTTACGGGTTCCCAGTTCAAAAGATCCGTAGAATGCCAGATAAGCAAACCGGGATAATACTCAAAAGAAGAGTGAACCGCATAGAAATCATCCCCCTCTCGCATGATGCTAGGGTCTGGGTGATCACCGGGAAAAACAGGGTTATGGTATGTGTTTTGGGAAGTAGGTTCCTGCACTACTTCTTTAGTGGTAGGTTGCTCGCAGGCAATTGTAACTACCATTAACACTAGTAGGGTAAGGTATATTGATTGCTTCATTTGTTAGGTTAATTACTAAAATCAAAGTAAGAATATGGGTGTCACTATGAAGTTAATCTTTTAGCTCATAATGGGTATGGAAATGTCTTGAATTGACCAATGGATTATTGAGATGTTAATTATTTAGCCTTTCTCGATATTTACTGATTACCAAACATAAACTATTGGTGAATTTTACATAACTGCATTTAATCTGTACACTGGCATCTTTGCTGTAGAAAAACCAAAACCAGCAGATGAATTACACGTTTCAGATCTCTCAGAGAAAGGAGATTTCTTCCAATCAATTATACCTTGAGACCATAGATAACCTTAGTCAGTTTGATGTTCTGTATCAACCCTTAATAGAGGAGTTAAAGAATACACTCATTCAAACTGGGTCAGGCGAGTTGATGATAAAAATGGATTCACTGAATGTACTTAGAGCTCGTACATTATTCAATTTATTCAAATTTTTACAGCTTCAGAATAGCCTGGGAGCCATTTTGAAAATCACATGGAAAGTGCCACTTCATAATATCAAAATGTTGGAAACCGCAATGGATTTTGCGGAATTATATGAGCTCCAAATCGCTATATCCATTGATTAAGTCACATCTATTGAGGTAGAGAACCTGGTAGATAGAAGAGTTAACTAGAAATTTAGTTTTAAGCTCATGGCATTAACTGAAATAATTTAAATTAGCAGCCGTTAATGCCATATTGAATTAGAATTAAAGCTTAAACTATGAAAACTCACCAACTTTTTAAACATGTCTTTACAGCAGTGTTAATGGGAGTGTTTGCTCTCACGACTTTTGCTCAGGAAAAAGACATCAAGGGCGAAATCCAAAAACCACTAACCAATCCCATTCCAACTGATCCTAATGTGCGCATGGGAAAATTAGAGAATGGACTCACTTATTACATTCGAAAAAACGAAAAACCAGAGGACAAAGTAGAGTTTCGTCTGGTGGTCAATGCAGGGTCTATTTTGGAGAATGACAACCAGCAAGGTCTGGCTCACTTTGTAGAGCACATGGCTTTCAATGGAAGTAAGAATTTTCAGAAAAATGAGCTCGTTAACTACCTCCAATCTATTGGAGTAGAGTTTGGAGCGGATTTGAATGCCTACACCAGCTTTGACGAAACCGTATACATGTTGCCGATTCCGACTGGTGATCCAGCCGTAATGGACAAAGGATTGAAAGTACTGGAAGATTGGGCTAGCGGTCTTGAATTCTCTGCAGAGGAAATAGATAAGGAGCGTGGCGTCGTAATCGAGGAATGGAGACTTGGCCAGGGAGCTGATCAACGTATGCGTGACAAGTGGTTCCCATTGATGTTTAAGGATTCTCGTTATGCAGAGCGCTTACCAATTGGTATAAAAGAGATTATTGAAACTGCTGATTATGAAACAGTAAAGAGTTTCTACACTACCTGGTATCGACCTAATCTGATGGCTGTTGTTGCTGTTGGCGATTTGGATCCAGCAGAGATGGAAAGTGAAATCAAATCACGGTTCGGTAAACTGAAAAACCCAAAGAAGCCACAGGAGCGCAAGGAGTTTGATGTACCAAGTCACGAGGAAACGTATGTAGCTATCGAGCAAGACAAAGAAGCTTCATTCACCCTGGTGAGAGTTGTCTACAAGCAAGATGATGACAGCTCTGAGAAATCGCTAAAAGATCTTAGACAGCAATTGACTTATCAGTTATTCAATAGCATGCTGAACCAGCGATTAAATGAGCTTCGTCAATCAGCAGAACCACCATTCGTATTTGGGAGCACGAGCTATAGTAGCATGGTTAAAAACAAAATGAACTACTCGTCATTTGCGATGGTAGGAGAAGATGGTATCATGAATGGTTTGGAAGCCCTGGTTCGTGAAAACGAACGCGTGAGACGTTACGGGTTCACAGAGGGTGAATTGGTACGGGCGAAAGCTAGAATGCTCAATGGACTGGAGAAACAAATGAAGGAAGAGGACAAAACGGAAAGTGGTCGATTTGCTTCTGAGTACGTGAATGCATTTTTAGAAGAGTCACCTATTGTTTCTTCAGAATTCGTCTATGAATTTGCTAAAAATCAGTTTGACGGAATCAAGCTTGACGAGATCAATCAATATGCACCAAAGTGGATCAAAGAAAGTGATCGTGTAGTTGTAATCACTGGTCCAGAAAGAGACAACCCGGATGTGACAAAAGAAAGTGTTCTGGCGACCCTAAAAGAAATAGAAGAAGCAGAGCTGGAGCCTTACAAAGACGAAATGTCGGGTGCAGAATTGATGGCAGCTAAACCAAAGAAAGGAAGCATTTCCAATGAGAAAAGCATCGATAATGTAGATGCAACGGAATTAACACTTTCAAATGGTGTAAAAGTAGTTTTGAAGTCTACCGATTTCAAAAATGATGAGATTTTGATGACTGCTTTCAGTCATGGAGGACATTCCTTGTATGGCGATGAGAATTACGAAAATGCCAATTACTCAGCAAGCATTGTAGGAGAGAGTGGTGTCGCTAACTTCTCTAAAACGGATTTGGACAAGTTGTTCTCAGGTAAAACTGTGAGAGTTTCTCCATATGTGAGTACTTATAGCGAAGGTTTTAGTGGAAGTGCAGCGCCTAAAGACCTGGAAACCATGATGCAGTTGATCAACCTGTATTTTACCAGTCCAAGAAAAGATGCAGCGAGTTTGGAATCATTCAAGACTAGAAATACCATGTTATATGGAAATCTGATGTCGAATCCAGCATACTATTTCCAGAATGAAATGATTAAGATTCTGAGTCAAAACAACAAGCGTGTTGGGTTCCCAACAGCTGAGGAATTGGTGAAAATTGATCTGGACAAGGCATTTGAGATCTATGGAGAGCGTTTTGCAGATCCTGCGAACTTTACGTTCTTCTTCGTTGGTAATTTTAAAGCGGAAGAAATCAAGCCGATGCTAGAGACGCACCTGGCTAGTATTCCAACAATCCAAAGAGAGGAAAGCTGGAAAGACCTGGGCATCCGTCCTCCAAAAGGTAAACTGGAGAAAGTGATCAACAAAGGAACTGATCCGAAGAGCCAGGTATCCATCAACTACAAAGGTGAGGCTAAGTACAGCAAAGAAGAATCATACATCTTAAGTAGTTTGGGAGAGGTAATGACCAATCGTTTGATTGACTTGATTAGAGAAGAGAAGAGTGGTGTCTATGGAGTTGGAGCAAATGGCTACATTTCAGAACGTCCTTACGAGAACTACACCTTCTCCATTTCTTTCCCTTGTGGACCAGAGAACGTAGCAGAGCTGAAGAAAGCCGTTTATGAAGAAATTGAATTGATCAAGAAAGAAGGTTTAACAGAAGAAGACCTGAATGAGATCAAAGAAGCACAGAAGATTGATCGCAAAGAAAGCCTGAAAGAAAACCGGTACTGGTTGAATCAGCTTTCGGCATATTATTCTTATGATCGTGATCTGACTGACTTCTTCGAATATGAAAAGCAGGTAGAGGATTTGACAACAAAGGATTTGCAAGAAGCGGCTAAGAAATACTTAGTAGAAGACAACTTGATCGAGATTGTCTTGATGCCGGAAGAGTAATTTGATTTCTAATGAAATTTTAAATGGGCCCTGTCAGAGATGATGGGGCTTTTTTTTAAGTTAATTAGTCGTTGTAGGACTCGTGACTGTCTGACTTAAGCTTTGTTTTCATGCTTGCGTCTTAAGCTACTGGAAAAAAAAGCCATAGCGAAACCTAATGTGATCATTGCTGATGCAATAATGAAAAGTGAGTAAAATGGATTGTGAAAGGATCTGATTTGATTATGGACTTCACTGATATTATCGAAAGTCAGCGATTTCACACCAATAAATAATAGAATTAATGCTCCTAAAGTCATGAAGAAATAGCCCAACGAATTAATAAACCGAATACGGTTCTGGTAGTTGGATTTCATAGTTGGTGGAGAAAAAAGCTAAATAGTATGCCCAAGATTATGAATAGAGAAATACAAGAAATGTAAAGTTCGATTTGCTTATTGATAACGTTCTGACCGATTTTAGGTGTTTCAAAACAGTGAAGTACATACTTTGTATAACGCCATAAGACTGGAAAGATCAAACGTATTTGTCTGTTGAATATCATCTAGGATCTTTTAGTTGGGTGAATAGAATATTTCTTTAAAAAAGAGATCAAATCGATCATTTCATCTTCAGTTAACTGGAAGGACTTCATCCGGTGGTTTCGATGATCAATGAATGATATACCGAGATTAGCGCCATATTCAAATGCCAAGGTATAACCCGTTATATCTTTACGTAAACTGCCAGATGTCTTAGCGAAAGCCATAATTGATCGTTTTTTGTGATACATCACTTTCAAGGTTTTCGCTTCCTATTGGGTTTTTCATGATGAGTTTTGTCGGCTGGTTAGTACTAAAGTGTGTTGGATTAAAAAAGGCTCGAGCATTTGCCCGAACCCTTCAGTAACCCAAATTTGGTTAGATTTAGATAATTTCTACTTTAGCGGCATATTTACCTCTATCACCTTCTTCAATGACAAATTTTACTTTGTCATTTTCGTAAAGTATTTCTTTGGTATTTGATTTATGTACAAATAATTCTTTGTTGGTGTCATCTTGTGTAATGAATCCAAATCCTTTTTCTTCATTGAAGAATTTTACTGTTCCTTTTTCCATTTTTTTATTGTGTTATATTATTTTTTTGTTCGTTGACCGGTGTACTCTGGATATTTCCATTGAGGTCTACATAGGCGATCATGTCTTCTAGCTTACTGCTGGACTTTGAGTCTTTATGATCACGTTTTCTTTGGAGTTTCTCCTCGCGCTTTTTGTTCTTACCAAGAGCACGCTGATTTTTTAAGAATTTATTCTGAGACTTTGCCATATACTATTTCTTTAGTCTATAAGCGTAATTGCTCTTCCCATTTTTCCTGCTCTTCCAGTTCTGCCTATTCTATGGACGTAATCTGCATAGTTCTTAGGAGTCTGATAGTTAATGACCAATTCTACATCGCTGATATCAATGCCTCTGGCTATTACATCAGTGGCTATCAGGATGTTTATTTTACCTGATTTGAAACTGCTGAGTGTTTGCTCTCGTCTATTTTGTGATTTGTTGCCATGTATGGCATCAGCAGAATATGAATCATTGATGAGTTTTTTCAATAGTTTATTGGCATGTCGCTTAGTTTCACAAAACAGGATAGTTTTGGCATCTACAGGTTGATTGAGAATGCCTTTGAGTATCTGAAACTTGTCTTTACCTTCCGTATACACCACTTGTTGATCTATTGCTGAAGATCGATGAGTGGAGAACGTAGACTTTACCACTAAAGGATTGTTCGTTATTTCACGCACGAGTTTGTCCTGTGCTGGGTCCAGGGTAGCCGAGAAGAGTAGCGTCTGTTCTTTACCTTTCATTTCATGATTTATTTTTTGTACTTCTCGTGAAAAGCCCATGTCGAGCATACGGTCAAATTCATCCAGCACCAGTACTTTGAATTGGCTGTAGTCTAGTGCTCTCTGAGCATACATATCCTGTAGTCTGCCGGGTGTTCCGATGACGACATGATTCTTTCTCTTTAGTGTTTTCAATGTTTGGATGACCGAAGTGCCACCTATAAGCACTGTAGAGTGAAGATCTAATCCCTGGACTAGTGAGTTAAATTCCTCGTTAATTTGGGTTGCCAGTTCCCTGGTGGGAGTAATGATCAATGCGTGGTTATCCAATTTATCTGTAAGCAGTTGTTGGATCAGAGGTATCAGAAATGCGGCCGTCTTACCTGTACCCGTTCCGGCTATCCCTACAATATCTCTTCCTTCCAGGATCGGTATAATGGATTTGTCCTGTATTTCTGATGGTTTTTGGTAACCCTTTATCAGAATTAGAGATTGTAGTTGGTGATGCAATGGCATGTCACCAAAAGCGTAGTTGTTCGCATATGCTGGTGCAATACTAGTTTCTTGGTTGCCAGTGTTTATGAATTGATTGACGTCCACAGTATTTTTAATGGACCTTTTGTTCACTGGTTTGTTTGTTCGCTGATTGCGATTGTATGATATATTATTGTACATAGTATTTTTCGTTTTTTAAACCCCTGAACCAAGGGACTTTAACATGTTTAAATGTTGAGAAATGGCAGAAGCCAGGGTAGGTTGGGTGTGATAGGGTAGGTTATACTCCTTAGCGGTTGATTGTACTATGCCTGATATCTTCCGGTAATGGATATGACAAATATGAGGAAATAGGTGATGCTCTATCTGATGATTGAGCCCCCCGGTAAACCAGAATAACAGTTTACTGTTCATCCCAAAGTTTGCAGTGGTCTTCAACTGATGGGCGAGTCGATTGTCATGTATGATGCCGTCATCGCTCTGCACAAACTCTGATGTATCCATCACATGCGCACACTGAAAAGTAAATGTCAGTATAGATCCAGCTACAATGTGCATGGTCAGGAACATCAGAGCTACCATCCAAAATGGGTAACCGGTCCATAAGGATGGTAGTGCAAGAAAAAAGGAAAAATAGAATGCTTTTCGAATAATAATTTGAGTGAGATGCAGGTAGAAAGGCATGCCTGATTTAATCAATCCTTCTTTTTTGTATTTGAAGGATTTGATGAAATCTTTCACTGTAACCCAGATTAAAGTGCCCAATCCATAGAAGAAGAGCGCATAGAGATGTTGGTATTTTTGAATTGCCAGTCTCGGTTGATGAGGTGAAAACCTAAAGATAAAGCGAGGTTCAATATCTTCATCGGCATCTTCTATATTGGTAAAGCTATGGTGCAGGACGTTGTGCTGAATTTTCCAGTTTTTCGGATCTACGCCAACAAGCCAGGTACATAAAGCGACTAGCCGGTTGGTAGATTGTTTTTTTGAAAAAGACCCATGCAGACTATCATGCATCACCGCCATGCCAATAAATGCCTTACCAAACCCCATTACGGCCCAAAGAAGAAATGCTAATGGCAGATAGGAGATTTGTAGGGTAAGGAAAACTATGAACGGTAACAAGTAGATTCCTAAAGCGGATATGGTTTTTAATACCATTAATGTGTTGGCGCCTTTGCTTATGTTGTTATCATTAAAATAGGAGTTGACTCTGGATTTTAATGTCTTAGCAAAATTGGAGTTGATCTCGGATGAGAATTGGCAGTTTATCAAGTATGATAAGTTATGTGTTTGTCTCTGTTTGGAAGCAGTAACTAATCATTGTTAAACTTGATCTACTGGTTCTGTAACAAAAGAATATCGAGAGATTTTCTCTCAATGAATTTTAGAGCCAGAAAATGCAAAAGGGAAACGTTGTGAGGATTTGACTTGAGAAGTCTCTGAACTTGCTGAGTGCAAAGGACGACAATTAAAATGTTAAAACCTATTTTGCACAACAATAATAAAAAACAACACCTCTTGTAAGACCATAGGTTAGAATTAGTTGAATTTAGGATATATTCATAATGAATAGGAATATCCAATTTCAAAGACTAGCTTTGCGCTGCTGCATATAGAATTAGGCAATTTTCTTATTCTCATTTTGAGCCAAAAGAATTAAATGGATTTTAGGATTTATTTAATTCCCATCAATAAGCACCTCTCTCGACTAAGCTAATCGCTCTTTCAGTTGGGTTCATTGAAAGCCCCGAATACTGAGTAACAACTAGACTGATCATGTGACACTTCCATTATGGGATACCCATAAGAAGGATTTGAAGTACCGTAGTAGTATCTGCAGCCAGGCAAAACGTAATTAATTAATCATAATACAATGCAAGAAGGAACTGTAAAGTTTTTCAATAATTCCAAAGGTTTTGGATTTATTAGTCCCACAGATTCAAGAGAAGATGTGTTTGTTCACGAATCAGGACTTATCGATGAGATCCGTGAAAATGACAAAGTAACCTATGATCTGGAAAGAGGTAAGAAAGGTATGAATGCTGTCAACGTCAAGGTTGTAAGCTAAATCCCATAAAAATGTACAAAAACCATCTCGCGAGATGGTTTTTTTATTTTAATCGACTTTGCAGATAGATGAAATCATCAGATGTCTGCATTGATTATAGGAAACAAAATCATCAGTCTTTTCCAAATCTCACTACTCAATGAAGCAATTAAAAATTCTTGTTCAAATCACGAAAAGGACTCATTCATTAGAGCGATATTTTCAGGAAATTGACAAAGTAGAGCTTATTTCTGCAGAGGAAGAAGTGTTGCTGACTCAGCGCATACGAGAAGGAGATGAACAAGCTTTGGAAAAATTGACAAAAGCCAATTTGAGGTTTGTTGTTTCTGTGGCAAAGCAATATGATCGTGGTTTTCCCAACATAACTCTTATGGATTTGATCAGTGAGGGAAATATTGGTCTGATTAAAGCAGCTACCCGGTTTGATGAAACTCGCGGGTTTAAGTTTATTTCCTATGCGGTATGGTGGATTCGTCAGTCGATTGTTGCAGCCATNTCACAAAATTCAAGAACTGTGAGGCAACCCATGAACAGAGTGGGTAATTACAATCGGATAATTAATTCTTTTGCTGCCTTAGAACAAAAACTAGAACGAGAGCCAACAGACGATGAGTTGGCAGAGGTGCTAAATGTGTCGGGAGATCAAATTACTGACATTAAGCAGCTTGGAGCTAAAACATCCTCTCTGGATGCACCATTAATGGCTGATGAAGCGGTNAATTTGTTGGATATCATGGTTGATCCTTCNGCGCACAACCCCGAAGAAAGCTCGATCTCNCATTCATTGAAAACAGATATTCGCAGTGCTTTCAAAGTGCTAACTTTTCGTGAATCAGAGGTGTTGATTCTTTTTTATGGTCTCAATGATGAGCCTAATTTGACACTAAATGACATTGGCGAAAGATTTGATCTTACTAGAGAGCGTGTGCGCCAAATTAAAGAGTGCGCTATTCGCAAGCTTCAGCACAACCCAAGTGGAGGTGCACTTCTTAAATCTTATTTAGGTTAAACTGAATTAGTTATCGGTATTTCGGTAAGTCGGTTTATCGGTAAATCAGTATGTCAGTAATCGGTAGGACGCAGTTGAGGAAATTGGATAACAGCCTGTAGCGGTACTCATACAGTTAACTGAAAACTGTCGACTGGTTAACTAATCACTAACTAACCGATGATATGTATGGACTGCCCGACGAGTTTCCATTGGCCTTTCACTTTTTCTAGCATCCGAATTTCATACGACTCTTGCGAACTTTCATCAGGACTATAGGAGACTTCTTTGTGGCTCACCCAGGCTGATTTTCCATTGATACTAAATCGATAATCGCTGTTTTCTGCTCGACCACCTTTACCGAAGATTTCCGGATTTGGATGGAGCATTACTTCCACTGGGATATCCAGAAACTGTCCGTCTTTCGTAGTGATGAGGATTTTGCTGTAAGGGCGTGCCTGCCAGCATGCAGCATGTCCTTCTTGATCTCCAGCTCTCCAGGTACGGATTCTTTTTCGAGTAAAGCGATGATGGCTGTTTCTTCTTTAGGTTGAGCTTGACTAGCATCGGCCATTCCAATGCCAGCTAGTCCCATAGCCGATTTGATAGCAAAATCACGACGATTGAGGGTGTTCTTTTTCATCTTCAGGTTAGTTGATCACCGATGAAGGTAGTGATTTTACTCGAATTCCGAATTTAAAGTAAGCTGTTACTTGTCTCTCTTGGCTTTGATTTCATTTGGCGCAATTGCTGGATTGGAGTTGCCAAAACTGTTTCTTATGAAATTCAATACGTCGCTTACTTCCTGATCGGATAACATCTCATAGGAAGCCATTTCTCCATTGTATCGGGTACCGTTGATCATTAAGGGCCCTTTTAATCCATGGAGTAGCACCTTAATCATTTGGTCTTTGTCTGAAACTCTTGGCGACTTGGCCAATGGTGGAAATACCCCGGCTATACCTTCACCAGCGAGCATATGGCACGTTTGGCAGTTCACCATGTATACAGATTGTCCTCTTTTGACACTGGCAGCCAATTCTGTACTTTGAGCAGTAGCTGTCCAAGATAGTAGAATCAATAGGGAAGAAAGGATAGAAGTGGACCTCTTCATGCCGTTTTTTGTTTGGAAGTTATACAGAGTGAATGTTTCTGGTGATGATGATTGTCACTGGATGTTATGATTTCGAGTTTCAGTAAATAGTGTTTCGATGAATCAGTGAGTATGTGATTAGTAATCGGTAACTAGTGATTAGTGATTGGTGATTGGTAATCGGTGATTGGTGTTTTAGTGATCCGTATTTAGGGATGAGTAATCAGTATTTCAGTGGGTCGGTGAATTGGTGATTGGTGTGTCAGTAGGCGGGTATTCTAGTAATCGGTAAGTCAGCATTCCAGTGTTCAGTGGATTCTGTCAACATCAGACTTCAAGCACCAAACATCCAACACCCGACATTCAACACCCAACATCAAGCTTTCTTTTGCCTATTGCATTTAATTTTTAGTGGTCTGTGTGTTGGTAAATTAGCAAAAGGTAAATTGATAACTGACTCTATCGACTGTGGAATAATTAACTAATTACAAACCTCACTCATCCACCATCTTCTGACTGCTTTCTGGATAGCGATGCCCCACAATTTCCACTTGTTTCGTGGCTTCTTCAATTCTACTTAAATCATCAGTAGTTAGTTCTAACTGTGCAGCCCCAATGTTTTCTTCTAAACGGTGAATTTTTGTAGTTCCAGGAATAGGAGCAATCCATGGTTTTTGAGCCAAGACCCACGATAAGGCTAGTTGAGCAGGAGTACAATTCTTAGAAATGGCAATTTCATTGATCAAATCAATCAATGCCTGATTGGCCTTTAAGGCCTCAGCAGAAAAACGTGGGACTACACTTCTAAAGTCATCACTGCCAAAACTAGTAGATTCGTTCATTTTACCTGTTAGGAACCCTTTACCCAGCGGACTAAATGGAACAAATCCAATGCCCAATTCCTCTAAAATAGGGAAGGTCTTTTCTTCAGGTTCTCTCCACCAAAGTGAATATTCACTTTGAAGTGCTGTGACAGGTTGAACTTCATGAGCTTTTCGAATGCTTTTTGGTCCAGCCTCTGATAAGCCAAAGTGTTTCACTTTTCCTTCTTCGATTAGTTCCTTCACTGTACCGGCTACATCTTCCATTGGTACTTTGGGATCTACCCGGTGTTGGTAAAACAAGTCTATAGCTTCCACCTGAAGTCTTCTCAGGGAAGCTTCAGCTACTNCGCGNATNTTTTCAGGGCGACTGTCAAATCCATCCTTCGTCAATGCNTTTTTAAAACCGAACTTCGTAGCAATGACCACTTCACCTTTAAAAGGTGCTAATGCTTCACCAACCAACTCCTCATTGATGTAAGGTCCATAAACCTCAGCTGTATCAAAAAAGGTCACTCCAAGCTCTACTGCTTTACGGATGACCTTGATCATCTCCTGTTTGTCCTTTGCAGGACCATATCCAAAGCTCATACCCATGCATCCAAGTCCAAGAGCCGATACTTCCAAATCACTAGTTCCTAATTTTCTCTTTTCCATAATGATAGAGTGTTTTTTATAAATACAAAGTTGGATGATTGAATGGTCCAATGATAACGCTGATCAAGCAGAACCTTACGAAAATCAAACAAGTTGTTTTGTCTTTTGTGATTAGTAAACAATGAACGGTATTCATTTGATCATTGAGTAGATTATCAGTGATTAATAAGTTAGTGAATTAATAGTCAATAGATGACTGTTGGCTGAAATCTATGGACTGTCGTCAGATCACTAAAAAGTAGAAGCTACAGAACTCAGAATAATCCTGACTTCAGCTCGCTGCTGTAGCTTGAAAATCTGTTGCTATGTTGACCAACTGTGCTCAATACAATGCAAAACATGAAGAAAAGAAATAGGGGATGCTTCACTATCATTTATTGGTCAATACTGAAGCAGGGTCTCGGAATCCAATTAATTCGATTTTTTCGATTTGACTTCTGAATTCAGCTAGTTCTTGTTTAGTGAACTGAATATTTCTAGCTCCAAAGTTTTCCTTCATGTGATGAAGCTTTGTAGTACCTGGTATTGGTACAATAAACGGTTTCTGTGATAGCAACCAGGCCAGCGCGATTTGTGCAGGAGAGGCATCCTTTTTATGGCCCCATTCTTTAACCAAAAACAGGAACTCCATGTGTTTGGCTATCGCTTCAGGAGTGAAATATGGAACAGATGAAAATCTGGAATCATCGGAGAACCTGCTGAATTCATTGAACTTATCACCTAAAAATCCTCTTACAACTGGTCCCCAGGGCACAAAACCTATTCCAAGTTCTTCACAAGTATCCAGTATCTGATTTTCCATAGCTCGCTCCATGATCGAGTACTCGCTTTGGACTGCACTGACTGTTTGTTCTTTATGTGCTTTGCGAATTGTTTCTGGTGATACTTCAGAAAGTCCGAAGTGCCGAGCTTTTCCTTCTTTGATCAGGTCCTTCACTGTGCCAGCTACCTCTTCGATAGGAACATTAGGGTCAGCACGGTGTAAATACAACAAGTCGATTCTGTCGGTTTGTAGTCGACGAAGCATGCCTTCTACAGCCTTACGTAAACTTTCTGGTCTGGCATCTCTACCAGCTCGCTGGCCATTTTCGAACTTGAATCCGAATTTGCTTGCAATGACCACATCGTTTCTGACAGGTTTTAACGCTTCTCCAACGATTTCTTCGTCTGTGAAAGGACCGTAAACCTCAGCCGTATCGAAGAAAGTAACACCCAAATCTACTGCACCGCGAATAACCGGAATCATCTGTTCTTTGGTTCTGGGTGGATTGTAGCTGCCACTAGTCATGCTCATACATCCCAGTCCGATCGGTGAAACTTCAAGAGTTCCGAGTTTCCTTTTACCAGTTTCCTTTACGGTGACTTTGGTATTGGTATGATTTTTTGCTTCCAGATTAGTTGCCATTGATAGACCTGCAAGTCCGATGATCGATTTGGTTGCAAAGCTTCTTCTGCTAATTCCTGATTTGTTTTCTTGATTTTCCATTTTCAGTGGTGTTATTGATTCATATCAAAATTCGTAGATACCTTATCGGATTGATAACGAGAGACAAACAATTCCTTACGAAAATCAAACAATAAAGGAGAGTTGCCCTAAATAGAGCAACTCCATCTCTTCACCAATTAATTCAGTGAAGCCATGTCGATCACAAATCGATACTTCACATCGCCATTTTCTAAACGAACAAATGCGTCATTCACATCTTGAATTTTGATGATCTCTGAATCAGCAACAATGTTGTGCTCAAAGCAGAAATCGAGCATTTCTTGAGTCTCTGCAATACCTCCAATGTTTGATCCAGAGAAGCTTTTTCTTCCCATTACCACACTAAATGAGCCTACTTCAAGATTTTCTGGAGGTAAACCAACCAATACCAACGAGCCATCTACTCTCAGCATAGTTAGGTATCTGTTCACATCATGTTTTGCTGACACTGTATCGATGATAATGTCTTGAGTGCCTAATGCAGCTTGCATTTGTTCTGCATCTGAAGACAATACCGCATGGTCTGCTCCAAGTCTTTTGGCATCAGCTACTTTAGATTCCGATCTGGTAAATACCGTTACTTCTGCACCGAGAGCTTTGGCAATTTTAATAGCCAGGTGACCTAATCCACCAATTCCCAAAACACCTACTTTCTTACCTGGGGCAGCACCCCAGTGCTTAAGTGGAGAGTAAACAGTGATGCCGGCGCAAAGGAGTGGAGCTGCTGAGGCTAGGTCCTCAAACGCAGGCATTTTCAATACGTATTTGTCATCGCAAACGTAAGTTTTGGAGAAACCACCGTAAGTATGATCTCCTTCCATGTAACTGTCTGGTGAGTTAAATGAGAATGTTACTCCGTTTTCGCAGAACATTTCCAGGCTCTCTTCACAATGCTGACAATGTCCGCAAGAATCTACAATACAGCCAACAGCTGCAAGATCACCAGCTTTAAATCTGGTTACTTCTGAGCCAACAGCTGTTACTCTACCTACAATCTCATGGCCAGGGACTATTGGCCACATAGTGCCGCCAAAGTCATTTTTAATTTGATGTAAATCTGAGTGGCAAATGCCACAGTAGAGAATCTCAAATGCAACGTCCTTCGGTTGCAACTCTCTTCGTTCGATAGTCATAGCACCAAGCGGCTGATCTGTAGCACTGGTACCGTACGCTTTTACTGTTGTGGTTTCCATTTTTTTGATTTTAGAATTGGACATAGCTATCCTGTTAAGGTGCTGAGTCCTTTTTGGAATATTCGTCCGTTAAACTTTTTTGGAAGACACATTCGAGGTGAAGTGTCAAGGTAATATTTAACTAAACGTTGTTAACTGATTACCAATACAAAGGTAGAAGGGCAAGTGCCTAAAGAAATATGCGTATGAAACCAAAAAGTATAAAATTCAAACAACTTTAGATCTAGAAGCTCTGGGTGTTTCTCCTGTATACTTTTTATAGAAGTTGTTGAAGTAAGTAGAGTATTCAAATCCTAAGGCATATCCAATATCCGCAATTGGCCAATCTGTGTGTGTTAACAATGAACGAGCTTCAGTTACCAGCCGTTCAGCAATATGGTGAGAAGTGGGTTTCCCCGTTGTTTCTTTCACAGATCGATTGAGATGGTTCACATGTACCGATAATTGATTGGCATAATCCTGAGGGCTTTTAAGCCTTAACGGGTCAGANGATGATTCAATTGGGAACTGTCTCTCCAGTAATTCGATGAACATGGAAGTAATTCGACTGCTAGCATTTTGGAACTGGTAATAATGGTCAGAAGGCTCCAGTTTTAGTGCTTCATGTGTGATCATGTTAATGTAGTTGCGCATCATTTCCTCTTTATAAACATAGTCTGAGGACTGTTCTGCAATCATTTTTTCAAAAATGGAGTTTAGGAACAATCGCTGTTCTTCGTTAACGTAATAGATAGGAGTGCCACCTATTCTGAAGAATGGTGAGTTGTGTAAACTTTCTGACTTGGTTGTGCCTAAAAACATTTCTGTAAATAAGCAGGCATACACTGTATGCTCTATTGAAATGACATCCCAGGAGTACGGAATATGAGGATTTCCAAAAAACAGGATGGTACCATCTGTTTCAATTCCACGGTTTGCATATTGAATCCTGTTTTTACCAGTACTTATGCAAACTTTGAAAAAATCCCTACGACTGTATGAAGGAATAGAGTTGATTGAATGACCAACTTCGTAAGCTTTAAAGCCTTGCAATTTCAAATCCTTACCGACATTGTCACAGGTGTTGTTTGAGTGATTGTTCATTCTTAAAATTATACAATTCAAATATCTTTAATGTACTTTGCAGGTACTCCACCGTAAATACAATTGTCAGGAACATCTTTATTTACTACTGCACCAGCAGCGATAATGGAGTTTTCACCAATTGTGACTCCAGGAAGAATTGTCGCCGCTGCACCAATTCATACATTTTGTTTAATATGAATAGATGCAAGGTCAAGGTCCTTTCTCTTTTGTGGGTCTATTGGATGATTTTCGGTAATCAGACTGACTTTCGGTCCAATCTGGGCATTATCTTCAATGGTGATTCCTCCAAGATCTAAAAATGTGCAGTCATGATTAATGAATACATGTTCACCTAGATCGATATGTATACCAAAATTGGTATTAAAAGGAGTGAAAATAGTGGTTGATTCAGCTATTGTTCTGCCAATTATTTCGCTCAGGCGTGCTCTCACTTCAGAGATACTTGTGGAATTATTTAATGCAGGAATAAGTCGTTGTGTTTTGAAGACAACCTCCCAGGCGTCATTCATTCGTGGGTCAACTTTGCTAATAATTCCACCGGCTAGCATTGCTTCAAAGATGGTTTCCTTATTTATCATTGCTTCGTATTAAAAGAATACCTTGTTTATTGTTCTTATACTATTTGGAATATAAAAAAGCCTAACTGTATCACAATCAGGCTTTTCGAATAAAATCAATCCTCTTTATATCAACCTAGTGTAATTCTATCCTTACCCAAGAATGGCTGATTGTAATGCCGCTTATCTGTTGCTTTATACAANGCATTGGCCACCGCTCCGAAAATAGGAGGGAATGGNGGCTCGCCAAGTCCTGTTGGATCTATTTCATTTTGTACGAAATGTACGTCAATTGCCTTTGGAGCTTCGTTCATTCGAATCATGCGGTAGCGATCAAAGTTGCTCTTTTCTGGGATTCCGTTTTGGAAAGTCATCTCTCCGAAAAACGCATTTCCGATACCATCAACAATGGCTCCTTCTGCCATGTTGGATGCAGCATCTGGATTGATCACAACACCACAGTCCATAGCGCAGGTCACTTTTTCTACCCTAGGAGTTCCGTTTACCATTTTGAGGTCTACAACGTGCGCTGCGTAGCTGTTGTGGCAGAAGTAGGCCGCTACTCCTCGATGTGTGCCATCTGATGTTTGACCCCAGTTGGATTTATCACGAACCAATTCCAGCACTCCTGCATATCTATCAGCATCATAATCATTGTTTTCTCCAACAGGCTTTTCTTTAGATCGTTTCAAGAGGTCTAGTCTAAACTGAATTGGATCTTTACCTGCTTCTTCAGCCACCTCGTCCAGAAAGGATTGCTCCACACCGCCAAGGAAATTGGACCTTGGAGCTCTAAACGCACCAATGGTGATGTTAGAATTAATGGACCATTCTTCTGCTAAATAATTGTCAACGCAACCTGCAGGGAAACGATTGGCTGCACCTCGTCCCAAAGGACTTTCTGGAATGCCTCCCGCTTTCACATGATAACCAATCAGGTTGTTGTTTTCATCCAATGCCGCTCGATAAGTTGCCATATATGCAGGACGGTAGATTCCAAAAGTCATGTCATCTTCACGAGTATACATCAGTTTGACTGGCTTTTGTACTTTCTGTGAAATCACCGCCGCTTCTACCATGTAGTGGCAATAGGCTCTTCGGCCAAATCCACCACCCATTCGAGACATGACAATCTCCACTTGCTCTACCGTCATCCCCAGACGATCAGCGATTGCTGGTTCTATAAAGCCTGGTGCCTGTGTTGGTGCGGAAATGATTGCTTTGTCTGCAGTAACATCTGCCACACAGTTGATGGGTTCCATCATGTTGTGTGCCAGAAAAGGAGCAGAGTAGGTTTTTTCAATTACCTTGGCTGCTTCCTTGAAAATCTTTTCAGGATCCCCATCTTTGCGAAGTTGAGTGCCTGGCTTGCTGGCGACTTTTTGCATTTCAGCCATATGAGACTGGCTACTTTCCAGTCCAGCAGGCACTTCTACTTTAATTTTTTCTCCGCCACCCCAGCTATTCATGAGGAAGGACTGTTGAGAAAACTTTTCCCATTCTATTTGCAGTGCTTTCTTCGCATTCATCACTTCCCAGGTGCTGTTTCCAACGATGGCAACCATTTCAGGGAAAGTGTCAGTATCAAAGAAGTTTCTGCCAAAATCGTCATTGTAAGTCTTGAACGAAAACACGTCAACAATCCCAGGCATAGATTTGACGGACTCAGCATTAAAGTCTTTCAATTGCAATCCAAAAGCAGGAGGGTGGGCAATCATTGCCGTCAACATTCCTTCCTTTTTGATATCCAAACTGAAGAGCTTATCGCCTTGAATGATTTTCTTACCCTCTACATTCTTCTTAGAATTTCCAATGACTTTGAAATTCTTCACTTCTTTTAGCTCTACTTCTTCTGGCGCTTCTAATGCAGATGCGGCTTTTGCGAACTCTCCATATCCAGCTGATTTACCTGAAGCTTCGTGGATTAGTTTACCAGTGTCAGTGGTAATGTCATTTGCAGAAACATTCCAGGCATTAGCTGCTGCTTCTTTCAGCATGTGACGAGCAGTGGCTCCAGCCATACGCAGGGGATTCCATGCATTCCGAATTCCCTGGCTTCCGCCGGTGAATTGGCGATTGTACAATGCTGTGTTAAACTCAGCCATTTCAACTACCACATTCTTCCAGTCCATGTCCAGCTCTTCAGCAATCATCATCGGCATGGAGGTCATCACATTTTGTCCAAATTCAGGATTCGGACAGAAGATGGTGGTCACTCCATTTTCACCAATTTTCAAATAGGCATTCAGCTCAAACCATTCTTCAGGCATAGCCAGTATTTCGGCTTTGGTTGTAGAGCTAGTACAGCTAGCCAACCAACTAAAACTGATCATCAATCCACCTCCGGCTGCTGCAGAAGTCTTTAAAAAGGAACGTCTTCCTAGTTTTGTTTTCAATACAGTCATGGCTTAGGAGTTTTGGGTTTTAGCTGCGGTTTTGATTGCTTCCTTGATGCGTATATAAGTGCCGCACCTGCAGATGTTGCCACTCATAGCCGCTTCAATTTGCTCATCCGAAGGACTAGGATTGGATTTCAATAGAGATGCTGCACTCATGATTTGTCCTGCCTGACAATAGCCACACTGTGGTACGTCATGTTCCAACCATGCTTGCTGAACCGGGTGGTCAGCTTCTTTGGCCAATCCTTCAATCGTGGTGATTTCATTGTCACCTACCACAGAAACGGGTAGCATACATGAACGAGTAGCGGTTCCATTCAAATGAATGGTGCATGCACCGCATTGTGCAATACCGCATCCATATTTGGTTCCAGTGAGATCCAGGTGATCACGGAGTACCCAAAGCATGGGTGTTTGTGGATCAACATCCACTTCCATGTCATTGCCATTAATTTTTAGATTGGATTTTGCCATCGTGTAATAATTCTTTAGTTAGCAGCCTTGTTTCTTATATCTCTCACTTCTTTTGGTTCAATTGATTCATTTTTATTTCCAAAAGAGTTCCTTATGAAATTCAGTACATCACTCACTTCTTGATCTGAGAACATATCAAATGCAGCCATCTCACCATTGTATTTTTGATTATTAATAACAACTGGTCCTTTCATGCCGTTTAGCACTACCTCAATCATTCTATTTTTATCTGATACTCTGGTTGAATTCTTCAGAGGTGGGAATACCCCTGGAATCCCTTCGCCTGAGATCATATGACATGACTGACAGTTTACCTGGTATAGGTCTTTTCCTCGCTTGATACTTGCTTCAAGTTTGGATGCTTGCTCAAATCCAAAGATGATCTGGATAAACAATAGAAATATAATGAATTTGAAGGACTTTTTCATTTGAGTTTATTGCTTACAAGCTTACTAATTTGATGGTAATTTTATGTAATACATATTACGGTTTTCACTACCAATGTTACTGATTCAAATGGCTGCTAATGGTTGTACTCATCCTTAGTTACAGGTGATAACCACTCGGTTGGACCATCCACTCTACTGGTAATAGCTATTTGTATGAATTCTTTATCTTCACTTGCTCCATGCCAATGCGGTGTATTGGGTGGGCATTTGACCACATCTCCTTTATGAAGTGTTTTTTTAGAACTACCTTTTTCCTGATAAAATCCTTCACCTTCCAAAGCCAATATGATCTGGCCATTTGGATGAGAATGCCAATAAGTTCGAGCTCCTGGTTCAAACGTCACATTTCCTACAGCATTTCGGTTCAGGCTATCAGAAAACACCAGCATCTCCAACCAGGCATTACCAATAAAGTGATCACTCCTAATCAACTCTCCTTTAGGAAATATCAAAGAGTTTTTGGGTTCCCTCTTTTCTCTCGAACAAGACGAAATCAATAATGCTACAAAGACGATTATTGTCAGTTTATGAGAATTGGTCATGACTGTTATTTAAGATTTGTTTGAAAAAAATCAATCAACTTATTAATCACCTGATTGACATATTCTGGTTTCCAATAGGTCTGTATATGCGTGGCTCCATCGATCACAAAAAGTTCCTTTTCTGAGGTGCCTGTCGCTTTACTAAAAGCATCATCGGTCATATATTTTGTTTGAGCGTTACTGCCCGCCATCATCAGGAGAGGTTGATTGATCAGCTCAATCTGATCAGTAGCGTCCCAGGTAATTAAGTCCAGAAGACTACTTTTAGTGTAAAGGAATGTTGAATTTGGATGGGCATGGCTTCTAAAATAGTATTGGTAGCCTTCACGGTAAAAATTTGTGCTGACCTTAGCAAGGTCTTCATCTGAAATACTTGCCACTCCTACGTAAACAATCTCGCCACCGGCAACTTGCTGTGTTCGTGCTTGGGCCGCTTCACTCATCCTTTCTTGTATAGTCTCCAACTGAGCATCTAAAAACCCATTTCTACGAACAAGCCCGGTATTGAACATGCTCAAAGTGGCCACAGCCTTGAATCGCTTATCTGATTGAACAGCTTTTAGTGTATAACCACCTCCACCACAGATCCCCAAAGCACCAAGTCTATTGGCGTCCACGCCAGGATATTGGAGAATAAAATCTGCCATACCACGAATATCTTCTACACGAAAAAACGGTTTATCTGTATGCCTGGGTTTTCCACCACTAGCTCCTTGATATGAAGCGTCAGCGGCAATTGTGATATACCCTTGTTCTGCCAATTTCTGAGCATACAACCCTGCAGCCTGCTCTTTAATCCCCCCATTTGGATGAGCTACTGTAATAGCTGCATAACTTTTGGAAGGATCATAATTAGCTGGCGTATAAACATTAGCTGCAATGGTATTGCCATTAAGAGGATAAGTGACCGGATAGATATTCACCTTACCTTTCACATTTTTTGTAATAGCACCGTCATAGACCAAGCCAAATGGATTGGATGAAGTCACTGATTGAGCTAGAGTTTCCATTATGGTTGCTAATCCCATAGGTATCCAAATAATTAGTATTGCTTGTATTCTTGTCATTTTCACTTTTTTCATGTTTTATCCTCGAGCGTTCAGTACTTCCCTTAGGACATTGTTAGCCTCCTTTGCTTTTTTCTTTCCTACCGTAGATTCAAGTGTTGAAATAAAATCCTCCAATTGATCGCGAGAAAGTCCTACATTCATTGAGATGTTAAGATGCCCTCTGAGCATCGGGTCTAGATTTCCAAGGGTGGCTATGACGGAAATAGTGGTCAGTTCTCGTTGCTGATAGGTTAAGACATCTCGTTCAAATATGTCAGCAAAAAGATGTTCTTTCAGAAAAACATCTATCTCCGGAGAGAATTCTTGATAGGCAGGTTTCGGACCAAGTTTATTCTGTATCAATTCTTCCAATGTTTCCACACCACGTGCATATTTATTTCGGGTGTCATTGATTTTGGCGGCTTCTCGTCCCCACTGATCTTCAATGCCCCTGGCTTTTCTTTCATCCAAAACACTGATTAAAGTTTGGAGTCCCCTGATACTTCTGGGAAAACCGCAGTAGGCATACAAATGAACAATGATCTCTTTGATTTCATTTACACTTAAGCCATTATCTAAACCGCTATTCAACGAGTTTTCCAAAGCATTCAAATCTCCTTTGGCCGTCAATGAAGCTATTTTGACAATCGATTTTTGCTTTGCAGATAATCCCGTACTACTGGCTTTGGCTTCCTGTGCAGATACACCAAGGTGCATAAATGACAGCACGATCACTAAAAGTTTAATATGGAGTTGATTCATAACTTTGTTCTTCAATTATATTCCGCCTCTTGTTTGGATAGTTGTTCCAAGATCAGAAGCTTTTTCTATTACATCCAATCTTGATTTTCTGGGATCAGGCTTTCCGACAGAAATCCCATCCAATTGAATCTCAAGAATTTCATTCGTTTTCAGATTGTATTTAGGCCACTTAGGAAGGTCTTTACCATTGGGGTTGCCCGTCTTGGCAAAATTGACCCAATAGGTATTCATTAAACTTGCTACTTGCTTATCTACATCTGTAGGAGGTGGAGGCGGTGGACCAAAACCACCGATACCTAAATTGTTAAAAGCATAGGCAATATCGGTTCCGTGTGGTGGTCCATAAGGCATGTTCTCTTTCATGTGAGACGGTACATAGGAGAAAAGGAATATATAAGCTGATTGTCCTGCAGCTGTAAATGCATCCGCTGTAAACCGTGCAGGCTCACCCCAAACCCAATCGGTATTAAACCGTGTTTGTACTTCAGCAAACGCTTTATCTCCATTCGGATCATAGGCTGCCATGGCTTCCTCCTTCAGATCACCAAAAAGTGCGAATAGCTCCTCCTTGGAAATTGCAGCATTCACAAAACCACCACCAATTTCGGCACTGTTATTCCCGATCATTAATGGGACCTTGGCTTGTCTTCCAGTTTTGTATGCACTTTCAGAAGTCTCCACCACAAACTTCCCGTCCAAAATGGGTCCCGAGTAAATGCGTGGCCCACCGTCACCATCTGTTTCCTGACCACCAGCGATGATTTCTTCTACACTCAGTGCTCGCAATTTGGCCAATGCCTCAGCACCTGTTCCCTCAATGCCTTTGCTTTTGGCGAAATTGATACCTACAGTTTCTGCAGAAACAGGATAGAAGGGATCTGCGTTTTCTTCACTAATTGGTCTACCTGTCAGTACTCCATCACGTCCACCTGAAGAATGACCAACTGCCTTATGAAAAAGTCCGGACGCTGAGGGAATGGTTAGCATGGAGTGAATAGAGACACCGCCTGAAGAGAATCCGAAAATGGTTACATTTTCAGGGTCTCCTCCAAAGGCACTTATGTTTTCCTTTACCCATTTAAGCGCTGCGATTTGATCCATAAAAGCATAACTTCCTTTTGGCTCGTCGGGAAATTCTTCGCTTAATGCAGGGAAAGCAAAATGCCCCAAACGTCCTAATCGATAATTTAGCGTAACCAGGATTACTCCTTGCTTTGAAAATTCATTTCCAGCAAGACCAGGACTGGAACCACTTCCAAACACGAATGCTCCGCCATGTATCCAAACCATCACTGGAAGCTTGTCGCCAGGCTTAGCACCTGCAGGCCTCCAGGCATTCAGGTAAAGACAATCCTCGGATGACCCCTGCGCGATGGTACCAGGAGCAGCTCCCCAGCCTGCTTGCGCACTGTTTGGTCCATACTCAAGTGCATCCCTGACACCCTCCCAGGCAACTACCGGTTGTGGAGGTCGCCATCTGAATTCACCTACAGGTGATGCTGCAAAAGGTATTCCCTTAAAGCTGTCAACCCCTTGATCTGAGATTCCTTTAAGCTTTCCAGTAGTTATTTCCACCACTGGGTTTTGTGCACAGGCTAATGCAATAACTAGCTGTAAGGCACTGAGTAGGATTGTTTTTTTCATCGTTTTAGGATTATTGTGAAGTTCTATGACGGAAAGTTCGATTGGTTTTTATTGCATTCTAGAGGCAAACCACTTGACCATTTCAGGATCTCGATGGTCAAAGAACTTGGAAGTATGTGACTCTAATCCTGCTATCGTTTTCATATCTACTTCCGACAATTCAAAGTCAAAAACCTCAAAATTCTGCTTGATGCGAGAAGGTGTCACAGATTTTGGGATTACCACAATGTCGCGTTGAATCATCCAACGCAAAGCAACCTGAGCAATGGACTTACCATATTTCTCTCCGATCTTGCTTAGTATCTCATTTTGGAAAAAGTCTTCTTTCCCTTCAGCAAATGGAGCCCAGGACTCGTGTACCACTCCAAATTCCTTCATGGTGGTATTGTCAGTTTCTCTCTGGAAAAAAGGATTGGTTTCTATTTGGTTTACTGCAGGAATAATTTCATTGAAGCTGAGCAAGTCAATCAGACGATCAGCATGAAAATTACTTACACCAATAGCTTTGACCTGACCATCTTTATGCAGTTCTTCCAAAGCACGCCATGATCCATACACATCATTGTATGGCTGATGCAGCAGATACAAATCCAGATAATCTAGTTGTAGTCTGTCTAGAGAAGCTTGAAAAGCTTCCTTGGCTTTTTCATAGCCATAGTCAGAGATCCATAACTTGGTGGTGATGAATAGTTCCTCTCTAGGAATATCACTTTCTTTGATCGCATCGCCAACAGCCTTTTCATTACCATAAATCTGTGCCGTATCGATGCTTCTATAGCCTACCTTCAGTGCTTCCAATACACTGTTTTTACATTCTTCGTAATCTGGAACCTGAAATACGCCATATCCCAGAATCGGCATTTCTATGCCGCTATTTAGTTTTATTGTCTTCATTATCTCTTCATGATTTATAGGCCTGTAGTTTTCTCCATGTGTTCTGGATAGCGATCTCCAACCACCTTTACACGAGATGAGGCCACTTCTATTTCTTTTAATTCGTTAGCACTCAATGAAAAGGAAAGTGCTCCAAGGTTCTCTTCCAACCGATGTGGTTTGGTGGTGCCTGGAATGGGCACGATCCAAGGCTTTTGGGCTAGCACCCAGGCCAGTGCCACTTGTGCTGCTGTAGCTTCTTTTTCCTGAGCAAATCGATTGATCACTTCAATCAGGGCCTGATTAGCAATTCTTGCGTCTTCCTGATAGCGAGGGAGAATATGACGAATATCCCCTTGTTCAAATTGAGTGGTTTGATCAATTTTTCCTGTTAGAAAACCTTTACCGAGCGGACTGTATGCAACCAGACCAATACCCAATTCTTCGATGGTTGGAATGATTTCCTGTTCGTGTTTCCTTGTCCAGAGAGAATATTCACTTTGCAAAGCACTGATAGGATGTATGGCATGGGCTCTTCGAATGGTTTGAGCACCCGCTTCTGATAATCCAAAATGCTTTGCTTTTCCTTCCTGAATTAGATCCTTAACCGTACCCGCCACATCTTCAATGGGTACATTTGGATCAACCCGGTGTTGATAGAGAAGGTCAATAGTGTCTACTTTTAGCCTTCTCAGGGATCCTTCTACAGCCTTTCTGATCTGCTTTGGTGAACTGTCAAGAGCGAATCCTTTGGTAACATCTGTTGCCGTAGTGTTGAAACCAAATTTGGTAGCAATCACCACCTGACCTTGAAAGGGCTTTAGTGCTTTACCGACCAACTCTTCATTGATGTATGGGCCATAAACCTCTGCGGTATCAAAAAAGGTCACTCCCTTTGCTACGGCTTGATGAATCAAATTGATCATTTCCGTTTCATCCTTTGGAGGACCATAGCCAAAACTCATGCCCATACACCCTAATCCTATGGCTGATACCTCCAGTTTTCCTAAATTTCTGTTTTTCATAATTATATCTTTTGGCAATCCATTATCATTGATTATTTCAGTATTCCTAGTTCTGCAAGCCATTCACTGACTTCTTCTTTTACCTCTACACGCTTATCACCCTCCATCACGTAATACACACCATCTCTTTCTATTCCTCCTTGGGTACTATATCCATCTAATATTTCACTCTGTGGTGCAAGTCTTTTAACCGTATCGAAGCTGCTCCCAATGCCATATCCTGCATTGGTATTGAATGGAATGATGACTTTCTCACTGAAATCGTATGCCTTCAAAAAGCTCTTCATTGGAGGGGGCAATTGCATTCCCCAGGTAGGGAAACCAATAAAAATGGTATCGTATAAATCAATGTTGATTTTGGCTTTTAAAGGAGGTAAATAGCCAGTATCATTCTCTCTCGCTACCTGATTGACGATTGCCTGATAGTTTTCTGGATAGGGCTCTACTAACTCCAACGCCACTAATTCTCCACCTACCTTAGATTGAATAATCTCTGCAACAGCTTTCGTATTGTTTGTTCGAGATAAGTAAACTATAAGGGTTTTATTGGGTGCAAGATCTCTATCAGAATATTCCCTTGAAGCATGACAACTTGCATTACTAAATGATCCCAAAACCAAAAGAATATGGATACAAGTTCTAATGGTCATTAGGTGTCATTAATCTTGTAAAGGAAAGAGAGCCTAGTTTCCAATCATTTCCTTCTTTGATGTATACTTCTGTGACTTCAAATGGGTTAGTCACTTCATTTCCACCGACCACAGCTAGGAGCGTGATGCGATTGAGTAAAATGGCAGTGTTACCAATTATCTGCACAGAGACTTCATGAATGTCCGCTTTTTTATACCAAATGCCACCACCTTGGATGATGTCCAGCTCTTGCGCTGTTCCCCATGAGCCGCCCATGTGAACGAATACGGCCTTCTCGTGAAATAGCTCTCCAAGTTTGTCTACATTCTTGTCCGACATCCATTGCCATTTGTTTTTGGACAGGCTAATAATCTCTTGATCCATACCTGATTGAGCGTAGGACAGATGCCCACTAAAGGCAAACAGTAAAAATCCAATGAATAATGCTTTCATAATCCTTTAGGTTATTTTTCAATTTTGTGAGTATCTCTTACACTGCTGAAAGTCAAGTCGAGCAATTTCCAGTTGTTATCAACTTTTGCATAAACTTCCGTGGCTGTAAACTCATTTGATACATCATTTCCACGAACGTGCGCTTCAAGTGTCAGTCTGGTCCATACAACTGCGGTATTTCCAATAATCTCAGCGTCTGTATCATGTACAATGGTATTCTTATACCAGATGCTACCGCTTTCAATTATCTCAAGTTCACGGTCCTTTTTCCATGAACCACTCATATGAACGAACTTAGATTCGTCATGAAACAGTTCAGCAAGCTTCTCTACATTCTTGTCGGTCATCCATTGCCATTTCTGTTTGGATAATTCGATAAGTTCCTGTGCGCCTTGTGCGAAGACAAATTGAGACGTCATGATTACTAGAATGGTGATAATTGATCTTTTCATTTTAGAAATTGTTTAATTGTTATACTGTTTATTTATTATCATATGTGAATGTTCTAACACATTTTGATTTGAGGATTCGTTAATTCAAATCCTTTTTATCAAGCCAATCATCCATTAGGTTGGCTATTTCTTTATTGTTAAGGTCTGAAAAAGGGAAATGAGTATTTCCTCTGATGCCTATTTCGGGCAAGTGTATTAGCGTTACATCTCCACCATATTGGTTGACCACACTAGTCCATTTTTTAGCCATCGCCAGGGCAACTCTCCACTGCTCTTCACCTGGGTAGACAGTTGGCTCCAGTGGTATATAATCACCATAGTAAATAATGATTGGAATATTAGTGAGTCGTTTGAATTCACTCATTGGCACACTTCTGGCTTTGAGTTCACCACCTACATAAGGCATTGGATCGGGCTCTTCGCCTTCCGGAAAAATGAAGTTGGAACCTGGCTCATAAGCTACTATTCCCTTAATATTTGGATTTTCCAGGGCAGTCATCCACCCTTGACCACCACTATGCGAGTGTGTGACTAACACTCCTGGGCCGATTTTATCGAATAGGGCTGATACCGCACTTACATTTACATTGATATCTAAAGGACCTGTATCAGGTGTCATTTGACGATAAAACTGATCCAAGGAATGGGAATCTTTGGCGATTTGTACTCCAGGGTAAAAGTCAGGATAGACCCCAAGTCGGAAAATACCAAACCAGAGTTGGTCATCTGGAGATGCTGTTATGGTCGTTGACTTAGTGCTTCTACCGGCTCGTCCTCTGCGAGGTTGATCCAATAGGTATACCGGAAAATTCCTTTTTAAGAAGATATTCTTAAAACCTTCACGGCCATCAGGAGTAGTTTCCCATGTCTTGGAAAACTGACCGTACCCATGCCAGAAAACCAATGGATATTTTCGAGCATCCACGGGAATTTGATAAGAAACATAAGCATGGTCTCCATGAAGCGTTTGCCCTGCGGAGCTTTGATTGGTCGGATTATAAGCCCCATGTGCAATAGGTTCAAAAACTCCTGTATCTGATACAACCTTACCTCCAACTGTAAAGCTACCTTGATCCTGGATGATCATCAAGCCATTGGTTGATTCCTTTCCTGATTTGCAAGCCCAAAGCAGTACTGAAATGCCTATTAGATATACCAGTTTACTGGTTGATGAGATAAACTTAAACTGGACCGATTTTGTCATTATATTTCTTGTTGAAATTACTTATGCAATCTTACGAGCTGGTTCAGTGGGAGTTAGTATATGGATTACGGATATCAGTACCATTATTACTGATGAGTGTAGTGTACTCTTATAAATGGCTTAGTTTAGAGTTGTAAATGCAAGAAATGATGAGCGATCAGAAAATATTTGATACGGTAAAGTCATACAACGACTTTAACAATCACCCCACTTTGAATCCTCTGGTAAGTGTGCTGGACTTCTCCAAAGCAGAGCTGAGACATGGCTACAAAATGTCTTTTGGTATCTATACGATTATCTTAAAAGAAGTGAAATGTGGAGATCTGGCTTATGGCAAACATACCTACGATTACCAGGAGGGGACACTCGTATTCATTGGCCCTGGACAATCTATAGATGTAAGCAATAAGACCGACATTTATCAGCCAGTAGGTAGAGGATTGACTTTTCATCCGGACTTGATATTGGGTACTCCACTGGCCAGACAGATAGATGAGTGTGGTTTTTTTTCTTATAATCTGACGGAGGCATTACACCTCTCAGCTGACGAGCAGCAAACCATATTGGACTTGTTATCCAAAATTGAAAATGAACTCAAACGTCCGGTGGATAAGCATAGCAAGAAGCTCATCACTGCCAATATCAGTTTGTTTTTGGACTATTGCGAGCGTTTCTATGATCGTCAGTTTATTACGCGCCAACATGTGAATAAAGGCATTCTAGGTCAGTTTGAAGAGTTGATGACAGGTTATTTCCACTCAGAGAAGCCTTACTCAGAAGGGCTACCATCTGTGGGCTATTTTGCGAACGAACTCAACTTATCGGCCAACTATTTCGGCGATCTGATCAAGAAAGAAACAGGCAAGACGGCTCAAGAATACATTCAGAATAAGCTCATTGATATTGCCAAAGACAAGATTTTTGGTTCAGATAAATCGGTCAAAGAAATCGCATTCGAATTGGGATTCAAGTATCCGCAGCATTTCAATAGAGTATTTAAGCAGAAGGTGGGGATTACTCCGAAGGAGTTTAGGGAGAATCACTAACAGGTGAGTCGGTGAATTAGTAATCAGTATTCAGTGATTCGGTGAGACGGTGATCAGTATATCGGTGTTTCGGTGTTTCGGTGAGTCTGTGATCAGTATATCAATAACAAGTTATTAGTGGAATGGTAATTAGTGATTGGTGATAAGGAGGTAGGGTACTTGTTTGTTATGAAAAGCGTCATTCCCCGAATGATAGATTAACATCACCAATTAAGTTGGTTATAAAATCATTCTAGGGGAGTTGATTACTAGGATCAGCCTTCAACTAACCTCTTACCAACTAGTCACTCCCCATCTAGCATTTTTTGTCTTTCTGTTTTCATTGACTGGTTCTGTGGTAATGATCTTAGCTAATTAAAAAGAGAAGTTAAGCCCCGTATTCCAAAGGAAATGGCCTTGCATGTTTTTAACCGGAATTGGCTCGGTTGCCTGAATGAATACTTTGAATTTCCAGTCATAAATTTGAAAATTAACTACCTGAGAAACGAATAATCCCTGAAAGTTCCAGGCATTGTGCACATAGAAAAGCGAAGCTCCGAGCGAAGCGTGCAAGTTTTTAAAGATCACCTGATCGGTGAGATTATAAGAAGTCATAAAAAGCTGTGCATTGTCAATGCCTACTTTATCCAATGAATGCTCATACCAGAGGGTGGTGGTAAGGGATGATTTCTCACTGAAAAGATGCGTGAGATAGATTTCCAAATCATGGTAACGCTGAAGTTGAAATTCTTCGTCATTCAGTGGTGTCGCTCTTCGGGCAAAGTAAAATGATAGATAAGAAGCAAGAGACAGTTTCCATTTGTCAGTACTTACCACGTCATAACCAAATCGATAGAGCGTATTCCATGGTTTGGCATTCCAGGCGAAACTCAAAATAGCCTGGTGGTAAAATCGGCCTTTGCGTAAGGTGTAATTGCCAATAACAGCAGGTTCGTTGAGCGCAAAGGCCGGTACAGGAGACACGCCATTATTAGTCAGCTGAATATTACCTGAAGCAGTTAATGTGTCTTTAGTTGCCTTTTGAGCATAAGTGCCAGTATACAAACCAAAAACGAGCAAGAGACCAACTAAAGACTTCATCATCTCATTTCATGAATTTGTTACTCAACCATTTTCTTACAGGTACATCGTAAAGCTTGTAACTCAGATAGGCCACAACCATGCACACCACAAATGTGACAGCAGCATTGGTCATGATTTCATTAGCTGTTCGCTCACCATTTTGTGCCCAGGCCATGAAAATGTAGATGAATGGATAGTGCGTGATGTAAATAGGATAGGAGATGTTGCCCAGGAAATTGCATACCTTCTCTGAGACACCACTTACCTTTCCAGATGCACCCAGATATACGATCAACGGAAACACCAAAATAACAATCAGTGAATCATACAATCCATTCATCCATTTAGCATCATGTCCTCCAACCCAGGGAATACAAAATACGACTAATAGCAAAATGCTACAGATCAAAAACGCTTGTTGTATGTTGCCTGGCTTAATGAGTCTGGACAAAAGCATACCGGCAATAAACGGATATGCTAAGCGAGTGAATCCAATACGAAGCTGCTCAGGATACAATGACCACCCTCCAATGATATCACCATGTGTCACAGCCATGTGAATCAGCAATCCACCTGCAATGAATGCAATAACTATGAGAACGGTGTTGGAAAATTTTCTTAAGAATAGTGCATAGCAAATATTGGCAATGTATTCAAAAAATAGCGACCATGCCGGGCCATTGAGTGGGTGCATTTCTACCCAGCCACGAATGTCCATCGATGGAGGTACCGGTATCAGCGTAAATCCAATGAACATGATCAAAAGCATCGTTCCAACAGGTACGTCATCGATCATGGGATAAAGATTGCCTCCCTGGAAATAGAAAGTAGCTGCCCCTACAATCATACCAATGATGATCATGGGGTGTAGACGGATTAATCGGCGTTTCGCAAATTCTTTCAGACTCATTTTTGACCAACGATCGTCATAGGCATAAGCAATCACAAAGCCTGACAAGACAAAGAAAAAATCCACCGCCAGATATCCGTGATTGATCAATTGCTTGGAATGATCGCCATTAGAGAATATTTCTAATATGTGAAAAAGCACCACCATTACTGCTGCTACACCTCTCAATCCATCAAGAATATGATAGTGATTTTTACTATCCTTATATGCTGTATCCAAAACCTGATTCATACTTTTTTTATTCAAATTTAGAAATGAACTAGTCTGGCTAATTGTAGAATATTTGATAATACTTGTTGAATATTTGTATTATTAACCTTGTCTGATTCCTGTAAATGGAGAGAAAAGTAAAATATAGTCATGTAGTTCTACCTGAGAACAAGTCCTTTTTCTTTGATCATGTTCGTATATTTTGGGATCAGCAGATTGATTTTCATCAGCAGCGGGAATGGGAGATCTCTTATATCATCACAGGCAGTGGTACTCGATTAATTGGTGATGTAATGGAGCCATTTAGCAGTGGAGAAGTGATCTTTCTTCCTCCACATTTGCCTCACGCGTGGTTGTTCAATGAGTTCGATCATGATGAAGAAGGTAAGATTGAGAACATCACGATCATCTTTCCTGAAGCGTTACTTAGTCAACTTTGCAGCCCTTTTCCAGAGCTCAAATCTGCAGGAGAGAAGATACGATCTTACAAGAAGGCACTTAGTTTTAGTGGAGAAGCTCTGGTGAAAATTCAACAACTAATGACTGACATGAGCGGACAAAATGATCAGCAACAGTTGTCTACGCTGATTCAACTGCTTGCTGTGGTGGCAGAGTCTTCTGATAATCGAGTGGTTGGATACTGTGAGAAAAGTACCAAAGGCGCAGATAAAGCCCGTGAAGTTTATCGCTACATTCTTAATAACTATCAAAATCAAGTTTCCCTGGACGAAGTAGCCAAATATGTAGGTATGAACAAGTCTTCTTTTTGTGTTTTTTACAAAAGAGAGACAGGTAAATCCTTTTTTACCGCATTGAATGAATATCGTGTGAATTGTGCCAGGATTATGCTGAGGGAAACTCAGAAATCAATCGCTGAAATTTGTTTCGATGTAGGGTTTAATGACATTCCACATTTTAGCAGAACCTTCAAACAAAAGATCGGCATTACGCCGAAAGATTATCGGAATTCTGGCAATAGGGTGCGTGAACAATGATAAGAAAGTCGGTGATTAGGTGATCAGTAATGAGTAAACAGTGTATCAGTAATCAGAATATCAGTGATTAGTAATCAGTGGACTGACACTGTCGACCATAGACTAATCACTATTTACTAGTCACTACTTAACTAATCACCAACATCTTCACATTATCAGATACCTTCGCTTTACAATGCCTTTTCACAGATAGTTTTAATGAGGAAATCATATTTACAGTTGCACAGTAGTGTTATGCTCTTAGGGTTGTCTGGCATTTTCGGAAAACTCGTAGACTTAAATGAAGGCTTGATTACCTGGTACCGCATCGTGTTTTCGGCCATTCTCTTATTCGTTTTGTTGAAATGGAAGGGGATTAACTTAACCATGTCCTGGAAGGAGTTATGGAAAATGGGTAAACCTGGTCTGGCCATGGCGGCATCCTGGCTGTTGTTCTTTGCCAGTATCAAGTATTCCAATGTATCCATTGCAGTGGTTTGCTACTGCGCGGTAAGCTTTTTTACGGCCATTTTAGCTCCGTTGATCAATAAGAAGAGGATCAGATGGTCCGAACTTGCACTTAGTATGCTTACGATCATTGGTATTAGTTTGATCTTCAAGTTTGATGTTTCTTATCGATTTGGGATAGTGTTAGGAGTACTTGCTCCGGTTTTTGCGGCCACCTATACCATCTATAATGAACGACTCGTGAAGCACTATAACAGTCGGGTTTTGACCTTTTACCAAATGATACTTGGGGCTTTGGCCTTGGTGATTGTGTTGCCTGTTTACTTCCTGCAATACGACTCCATTCAGTGGATACCAACTCTTTGGGATGTGGTTAATTTGGTCTTATTGGCATTGCTGTGTACTGTGGTGGCTTATGTACTCTTATCAGAGGCATTGAAGAAAATCTCAGCCTTTACAGTTAATCTAACCCTCAATCTGGAACCTCTTTATGCTATTGCTATTGCGTTTGTATTTTTTGGAGAGGCCGAAGAATTGAACATTGGATTTTACCTCGGTCTACCTCTGGTGGTTACATCAGTATTGCTCCAGTCGTTCCTTGCTCACAAATACAATCGGCATTGAGTTCAGCCTTATCTGAGAGGTTTATTGTAAGACAAATTCCAAGCATTCCTAAACTTCAAGGGACTGGTCTCCGAGTGTTTTTTGAAAAAGTTATTGAAGTGAGTTACTTCGTTAAACCCAAGCGAATAAGAGATCTCGGAAACATTCATTTTGGAGTGCTTTAAAAGTACTTTAGCTTCTTGAAGCAAGCGCTCTGCGATCAACTGGGAGGTAGTCTTTTGAGTGGCTTGCTTCACAGATCGATTCAAGTGATTAACATGTACATTTAGCTTTTCTGCAAATTCAGAAGCACTTCTCAATTGTACCGCATTGTGTGAATCATCAATTGGGAATTGACGCTCCAGTAGCTCCAAAAACAATTGCGATATGCGCTGTGAGGCATTCACTGGTCGTGCTTGAAGGGTAGTAGAGGGTTCGAGCTTAAGTGCAAAGTGTAATAAGTCAAAAACATGGTTTCGGACCGCATCAAACTTATACTTATAGTCTGATTCATACTCCATCTTCATTCGGTCAAAAGTTGCCTGAACTTGATCCAACTGCTCATCTGACAATTCAAATAAATGATTTCCAGTAGGTTGGAATACTTCATAGTCTGCAAAGTGTCCGAACTGATGGAAAAACTCCGAATTGAAAACACAGTAAATCCCATCACGAATGCCGTCCAGATGTTCCCATTTGTATGGAATCTGAGGATTGGAGAAGGAAAGGGCTTGCTTTTTGACTTCTTGCACTTTGTCTGCGTAGTGCACTCGACTGTTACCTTTCACCAACATGATTTTATAGAAATCACGTCTTCTATAGGGGATAGAGGGTGGCTGGCCATCCTGCCATGGTTCTAATGGAAACATGTTGAAATGCCCGAGCTCCTGATCCAGTTTTTCTGGAACCCATTCAAACTTGCGTTGATAAAATTCTTCGAGTGATTCTACGCTTTTCATTTCTTGAAATTTACAGTAATCAAATAAACTTATCCAGAGTTTGTCCATAACTCATTTCTTTTCAAACTCGTTTTTGAAAGTGTATGCCAAACTGATGTTCCAGTCGAAATCCCTGGTTTTTAGATCAGAAACCAGCTTTTTATTCATCGTTGTGGCGAGAACAATTGGTATTTCTTTGTGACCAAAAGCCAAAGTATGTGCAGCATAAAATCCACCAGTTCCATCTAAATCAATATAATAGGTTTGTGGTGACCATTTAACAAAAAGACTTCCACCAAGTGGGGTATTCACTCGGAGGTTAAATGCAATGAAGTGGGTGTGTTTGGTTTGATCGATTTTTTCTAACCCCAATCCCCAGATATAATAGGTGCCAAGACTTATTCGATCGTTCACCTTGAAAGTGGTAGTCAGTTCTGGAGTGAAGTATCTTTTGGTGGTTATTTTTTCTTTGGTTACTCCATTTTCAACGATTGTTGTTGGACTGAAGGCAATAGCTGGTAAATGTGTGCCTAAACGCAGCATGAATTTGTCAGAATTAAGTAATTTATACCTCCAGATGAAAATAAATGACCAGGGTTTCAGTCCATCCAGATCAAAGCGGAACTGTGGATCAAAACTGAAACGATCACCACCTAATGATACATCGAGAATTGTTGCTGGCTTTCCCAAAGAAAAGGTTGGGATAAACGAAAAACCATTATTGGTAGCACTTAAACTACCATTAAAGTGATACACCTTTGACTCCCTCTCTTCCTGAGCGGTAGCTGTATTCCACGTCCAAAGAGACAAGAAAACAACCATTAATTGATACTTCTTTATACTTGACATGATACAAAGGAAAGAGGTATGGAAGGTGGATTTTAAACGGAAATCAAATCAAAACTTACGAAATTCAAACATTGATTTTGTGTCTGGGACCAATCATTTATCTTTCAACCATAACCCAATTTCCATGAAGTACCTTTCAATTCTATTTACTCTAATAATTCTTTCTGCATGTATAAAAGAATCAGAACCATCCGAACAAATGGAGATAGATAAGTCACAATTGAAGATACGCATTGCCGAACTAGAGATTGATTCTGCTTATTTAGTGGATTATCTACGGATATTAAAAAAGGAATCAGCAGCCTCAGTCGAGTTGGAGCCAGGGGTAATATGTATATTTCCCACCTTCATTGAAAATCAGCCAAATCAAATTCGATTGTTGGAGGTTTATGCCAACCAGGAGGCTTACGAAAGTCATATTCAATCGCCACATTTCCAGGAGTACAAAACAAGTACGCTTCATATGGTTCAATCACTCAAATTGATTGATGTAGAGGCTGTTGATTTAGAGAATATGCCTGAAGTATTTAAAAAGCTCTGATGGTGTAAATCTTGAGGTGAGATGATGGTGATCATTACAAGCAGTTACCTGGTTCATTAGATTGAACTACAATCAAATGCAAACGACTATGTCTTCTAAAAATGCAAATCAGGCCACTGGCGGATTTCTCTATTTCACCGGATTTATCGGTGCAACTATTTTTTACATTTCTCATTCCATAGGCTTCTGGAGTGGAGTTGTTGGTTTTCTAAAGGCACTGGTATGGCCAGCATTCCTGGTCTACCATCTATTGGAATCAGCAGGATAAATCTTGCCAATCGAGTTGATTCATATCAGTTGTTTTTATTAATTAGACGCTTAGCTTCGTTTAAAATTAGAATCTATGGCGTCTAAAGTTGATAATGAAACCTATGATGCAGCGATAAAAAAGCTGCAACTGGAATTGGTATACTTGCAGGAATGGGTCAAAAAGCAAGGACTGAAAGTAGTTGTCATTTTTGAAGGTCGGGATGCGTCGGGCAAAGGTGGAGCCATCAAACGAATAACAGAACCATTGAATCCCAGAGTATGTCGAGTTGTAGCCTTAGGCGTGCCTACAGAACGAGAAAAGACCCAATGGTATTTTCAACGCTATTCCAAGCATCTTCCGGCTGCGGGGGAAATCGTTCTGTTTGATAGAAGCTGGTACAACAGAGCAGGAGTAGAGAAGGTAATGGGATTTTGTACCAATGATGAGTATCGTGAGTTCCTTAGATCCTGTCCGTTGTTTGAAGAGATGCTGATCAAATCCGGTATTATTTTGATCAAATACTGGTTCTCTGTCAGTGATGAAGTTCAGGAAAAACGATTTAAGGAACGCATTAGCAAGCCTCAGAAACGCTGGAAGTTTAGCCCAATGGATCTGCAGTCGCGAGAGAAATGGTTAGAGTATAGCCGTGCCAAAGACGATATGTTTTTGTATACTGATACACAAGTAAGTCCCTGGTTTGTCGTCAATGGTGATGATAAGAAAATGGCACGATTGAGCTGTATTCAACATTTGTTGCAACACATCGATTACCAGCCGTTTGAATTGAATGAGATAGAATTGCCACCTGTACCTAACCAGGATGGTTATGAGAGACCACCTTTTGAGGAACAGAAGTTTATTCCTGACTATAAAGCCTGACTCATTTGACTATTGATACGTCTGACATGCTGTAAGAACTCAGGCATGTTTTGCTCAGAGATATCTGGTCTTCTAGGGAAATCAAAATCTAAAGGATCGCGTTGCTTACCCTTATACCAAACCCGAAGGCATAAATGCGGGCCTGAGGACCAACCTGTATTTCCTACATAACCAATCACCTGACCTTGTTTGACTTTGGCGCCAACATGAATACTGGAGTCAATTTTGGATAGATGTAGGTACTGAGTAGACAGGTCATTACTATGTTCAATCTTGACATTGTTCCCATTGGCCCGACCATAGCGAGCTCGTGTAATTACACCGTCTTTGATCGCTTCGATTGGAGTACCCAGATCAGCTTCAAAGTCCATACCATAATGTGCCTTATATCGTCTCTGTGTAGGGTGGAAGCGCTTCTGAGCATACAAGGAGGTAATCATGTCAAATTGCAAAGGCGCATAACTCATATTCTGACCTTCTGCATCAAATAGTTCATGACCCGACCCATTGTCAAATCCATAGGCAGCATATTCCACATCTTCATGATTGAATGTGATGGCTAGAATGTTTCTAGTACCTAATACTTCATTCAAAGAAGTTTCCTTTTCGTAAATGACATTGAAATGATCACCCTTTTGCAAATGGCGAAAATCAATCTTCCATGCAAATACACTTAATATCTTGTCAGCCAAATCCTCTGGAGCACCATGTTTAAGTACTGTTTGGGCTAATGAACCATTAATTACAGCTTCCAATGATTCTACGCTGATCTCTACCACTTTGTCTTTTATTGCAACTTCGGCATCTTCAAAATCAATGTGAAGTTCTTTTCTATCCTCCAGGTCATAAACCATCGCTATAGGAGTGGAGTTAGACTCATTGTATTGGATTCGGTAACTGTTACCAACCTGAAATTGATTGAGATCTATAGCCTTCGAAATTTCATAAGCTAGCTTGTTCGCCAATTCCTTATCCAAGCCAAGATCTTGTAAGATTAAGTGAAAGGAGTCCCCGTATTTAACCTGGTATTTTCGGACATTCGGTGCAGACTTGTCTGTGGTATAAGTGGGTATGATGACTGCATCTGGGATAGATGGCTTTAATGGCCAAAGAATCTTGGTTGTGGTTTGTGTAGTATTGGTAACCGGATTTAGGGAGGTGGAAAGATTGGAAGTCTGAGGTAAATCTTCAGTCTCCTCAAAATAACTTGTCCATACGAGCATTCCCAGTAAGACTACCAGGAAAATTGAAATAATTCCCTTCACGGTGGAGTGTGGAGTTTTATTGTTTATTGACAACCAAGCTTCAAACTTAATGGAATTTCAAAAAGGGTACAAATTATCTATTTAATGGACTATTTAATAGTAAGTTCTATAAAATAGAAGAAATAAATTCAGGTTTGTTCTATAAAGTAGAATAAATAGGTTTATGTTTGTTCTATAAAATAGAACTAATTATGTCTAAAGATCATCTTGGAGAGTTAGAAGAGCTCATTTTATTGGTCATATTGAAACTGGAAGAACAGGCTTATGGATTAGCTATTCAGAAAGAGATTCAATCAGAGACTTCTAGAAACGTAACCATCGGAGCAGTACATGGTACGGTGAATCGTTTGGAGTCAAAGGGCTTGTTGGAGTCAGCTTTTGGTGGAGCTACTGAAGAACGTGGTGGTAGAAGAAAGCGCTTCTTGAAAATTACATCAGCAGGAATGGATGCTTTAAGACAAAGCAAGGAACTACGCCTTGGTCTTTGGAATCAGATACCATCATTAGCCATTACAAAGAACGATACTCAATGAGTAGGAGACCATCCATATGGGTTGAACAATTGATTGAAAGAATTTGTAAAGAGGACTATTCTGAAGAAATCATTGGGGACTTGTACGAGTACTACGGAGAGGTGCAGCATTTGAATTATGCGAAACGACAGTTACTCTTCGTAAGACATGTTCTATCTACAGTTCGACCGGACCTACTCAAAAAACCAACGATCAATCCAAAACTCAAAAACTTTATGGACGTCATCAATTTATCACTCAAACTCAACTGGCGTGGTTTTAAAGCAAACAAAATCGTCACCTTACTTAGTTTACTAATCCTAATCATTGGATCCGTAAGCTTCCAATTTGTGAATGCCTGGTTAACGAATGAGAAAACCACTGATCAGTTTCACCAAAATATCGATCGCATTTACCTCATGACTGCACAGTTTAATCCAGGTTCTGACTGGAGCGCGTTGGATGTGCAGCGAATATTTAATCTGGATTACTCCGAATGGCCTGAAGTGTCGAATACGCTCAAAATACATGGGTATAACAATGGGGAGATCAAAATATCGAATGGCCAAACAGAGTTTTTCGGTACTGCTTTTATGGCAGATAGTACCTTTTTTGACTTTTTTGATTTTCCATTGAATGCTGGTGATGTGGCATCTTTCACTGATCCAGCCAACGTGTTTCTGACGGCATCTTATGCAGAGAAATTATTTCCAGATCAGGATCCAGTAGGTCAGCGCATTGCCATCCAATGTGACCAAACAGGAGAGTACTTTGTTGCTGGAATTTTAGACGACATTCCATCTAATAGCTCCATTAATTTTGATGTACTCATTCCAAGACATTCGAAACGCATGTGGAGACGCATGCCACAAAACCTGATCATGGTGAATGAAGAATTTGATCAAGCGTCATTTAATCAAAAAATAGCGACACTAGGTCAGGAAAATCAGCGTTTCCCAGAGTCTACTTTAGGAACTACAGCTTTGGCGGACTTGTACTGGACTCATTTTGTTTCGGTTCCGATTATCTCTAAGTATGGTAGTGAACGCTATTTTGACAACTTGCAGTGGGTTTCATGGATTATTATCATCATTACGGTAGTTGCTTTTGTGAATCTTCAAACTACTGTTCAGTTAAACCAATACAAGAAAACAGGTCTGCAACGCATCATTGGTGCTACCAGATCGCAACTGGTGCATGAGGTGCTGACGAGCAGAGTATTATTAGGAGTTACGGCTATTGCGCTAGCATCTGCTGTATACTATGCGCTTTTTGATGATATTTCCAATTACCTTGATTTGAACCTGGACTTTCTGGTTTGGCTATCAATCATTGGCATATCCATGCTTGTTATTGGTTGTGGATTGTTGTCGTTCCTGGCAATGATCTATAATATCTACCAACAAGATATCATTGATGTCGTCACAGGTACTTTCAGAATAAAAGTGCCACAGTTTCAGCGACTGGTTATGGTGGTGCAGTATAGTTTTACCATTTTGTTGCTTAGTGGAGCTATGATCATGTATCTCCAGGTACGCTCCATGCTCACGATGGACACAGGAGTGAATCAGGAAAATATTGTGAGTGTTGATTTCTTCGGAATTGTTCCAAATCAGTCACAGGATAGTCTTGCGGCTTTGGAGCATCAGCGAAAGTTGGATTATGTGAAATCGCATTTTCATTCGATGCCTGGTGTTACTGCTGTTACACAGGGAATCATGCCATTGAATAGAGCCTATCAGAGTTCCTGGAAAAAATCAGGGGATGAAAACTTTGTATTGATCAATACCATGGTGGTGGACCCGAGCTATGATGACGTATTTGGTCTTCAAGTGAAAGAGGGTCGATTTTTTAGTGATTCTTTGGACTCCAATGGAGGGTCTGCTTTGATCGTTAATGAAGCTGCAAAAGAACT
>PBTY01000079.1 GCA_002729235.1 Rickettsiales bacterium
ATTAAGTGTGATAAATTAACTTACACCGAGGGCACCGCTAGCTCTTCAACACTTGACTGCCGCCTCAGCCTGGAGTCACTACAGTCACACTCGAAAGTGTATGTTCTTTTTAGCATGGGATCAGACGGCCAATCAGATACTTACTTCCAACGCTCGGCAACTCTTGAGGTCTCACAATATACCCAGTATTATACTGCTACTATAGGAGAGCCGGTGACCATACAGTACAGCGAAAGTGGGACGCAATATGTATATGTAGACCTGACTGACTTACCATTGTACAATGATTTATTTTTATACGGCTCTACTGATGACGTGGACTTGACACACGTCATTGCAGAAGTGTACCTCGGATTTAATGGGAGGGTTCCTTCAACGCAGTCGTATGACGTGCGCTGCGATCGTGACGACTACAGCACTCACGGTGCGACGTCCTCCACTCTCGACTGCCGTGTGTCATCGACAACATTGAAAGGTGTAAAATCAATCACGATGTACGTGTACGCTCTCGATGACGGCTTATCGTACAAATACCTTCTGCGCGAGATGTCGTTTACATTTAAATATAATCCTGCCATTTTTGCTCTGGTGCCCGGTGAACCAACTATTGTTTCGTATTGCGAAGGCTACACATATTTATCTGTAGATGTATCCAACCGATCCGCTAGCGAAGAACTGATCATTCATGGCAGTACGTCTGATACAGATATTACGTATGTACTCAACACATTCTATATTGGATACGACTGGATGCCTACGTCAACTTCCGCCTACAACTCGAAATGTGAACGTTCTTCTTATGAATGGTATGGTGCTTCGCCAAACACGCTTGACTGCCGTATATCCATCGCTGATTTAAGTGACCATAATACAGTGTACATTCTAATGTATTCATCTCATGATACAAATTATTTGTTGCGTGATATGACGATCACTGCATCCTTCCACCAAGCAGCCTACGACTTAGTTGTTGACGAACCACTAGTTATCGATTATGCAGAATCAACCACATACATCATATCGATGGATATATCGAATAGACCAGAGGATAGTGATTTATTCATTACCGGGATTACCTCTGATGACGATTTGACCACGGTGTTAGCTTCTCTATACTTTGGGCTGGATGGTCGACTGCCTTACTCCAATTCATACGACTTCATGTGTGACCACACCAGCTACACTACCTACGGTGCATCTACCGATACTCTCGACTGCCGTATTTCTCGATTTTCGTTGGAAGGACATACTTCGATAACGATTAAATTGTACACTCAGAGCGATTCGTCGTCTTATAGCTATTTTCAGCGTCAAATGACTCTGTCTGCGACGTATCAGTCGTCTGTATTTGAATTACTTCCGGGTACACCACTGGTTGTGGACTACGCTGAATTGGGATGGTATTCTATTACTCTTAATGCAGCCGCTGTGCCATCCGACAGCGAAGTGCTAATTACTGGTACCACTGATGACACGGATTTGAGCACTGCTATCGCAAAACTCTATATCGCATTTGATTGGATGCCTACGGGCTCCTCTGGGTATGATATTTTGTGTACTCCGTCGACTTACACATCGTCCGGTGCCTCGCCATCGGCGTTGAATTGTCGTCTTCCACGTGAATATATTGACGACTGCACCTCTGTAAACATCCTTATGTACACGTACTCCGATGACACTTCTACAACTTATTTACATCGATCAATGCAACTAACAGCTATGTACTCTCCCATTATTACTACGCTGCTACCCAACGTTCCTCAAACTCTCTTCTATGCCGAAGAGTCATCTTACTCTTTCGTTTTGGATGTGTCTACGCGAGAGTCAACATGGGATGTGTTGTTGACTGGCTATACTGAAGATACAGACATTAGCAATGTGATAGTCAGTTTATACATGGGTTTTGGTGGTCGAATCCCAACGACTTCTGCGTATGACCTAAAGTGCGATCGCAACACGGAGAGTGTATATGGAGGCTCCTCTGCAACACTGGATTGCGATCTTTTAGCGGAACAGTTAGAAGGATACACCAAGATAAATATCCTCGCTGTGTCGCTGTCAGATGGCCTCTCGACTGAGTATTACCAGCGCGAAATGCCCCTGCAGGCAACATATCCGCAAATTGCCAACGCAACTCGAAGCTCTCTCTGGCACCCCCCGCAGTACCCTCCAGAATCCTCCAGTACCTCTGCTTCTGCAAGCAGGAATGCCCCGAAACTGTTGTGGGGAGGTGCTGTTGTGGCCGCTGTAGTAGGCATAGGTGCGCTGGTTGCTATGTTTTTGACTCGCCAACAAAGTATTAAGGATTATTCCATGAGCTATTCACTACTGAATCAAGAAACTGTGTGAGCACTAAACACTCCTGTGGCTACTTCGCTGTTAATTGGGCCAATTTACAATGTATTGGCAATTAATTATACATCATATCTATTTCATACTGCAACCTTGCAACTTCGAGTGTGATCGCGCTCCATACTGAGCGCGTACTTAGGTAGAGCCAGGTGGGGGCCGGGTGGGTATCTAACTAATACTTGATTATGTCCCACACGTTATTTGCTAGCTACCGACTGAACCCAGCTAGCTACATCATTATCACACAGTATNNTATTAGAATATGGANTGTATCCTAGTATATTCAATGTGGTACTTGAAGACAATGTACGAGAATACAGTGNAGTATGGTGATGTGTAGATGCTGTTATGATATTGAGAAAACTGAAATAGTTTGCTCTTTCAAGATATGTTTAGTAGCGAAAGGTCTACAGAAGTAGTGATTTATGCATGGCACAAAACGAGCTTGTGTTGTTTAACACAATTCGTGTAAACGATATTAATAAATCTATCTAGTCTAACAACTTAATCTCTCTTTGATCTAAGTAAAATGAGCATTTCCCAACATGGTAGCGAGCGAGGAGGAGAGAAGGAGGATAGAGGAGTAGTTCCTCAGTTCAACGAGACTAACGTTGAACAATGGATTGAGGACTTCGAGACATTCCTTATGAGGAAGGAACAAAGCGAGGTAGCGGTGGAACTGCCACCTAAGGAGAGCGACTTCGGGGAGCAGCCACTTACGTTGATGGAGGAGAAGGCGTACAGACAGGCTGTGAAGAGGTATTGGAAGGCGAACGCCATAGCTTATTCTTACTGCAGGGATGCGGTGCAGCATTCCCCGAAAGCGCTGCGTAAATTCCATCTTACCCACAAAGCGTTCAAGGCAGAAGGGAGTGGTGTAAACAGGTTCAAAACACATGTAATGATTGATGAGTTGAAGAAGTGTTTTGCTGGAGGGAAGCAAAATAGGATCAGTGACCTCTTAACTCAATATGGTTCTTTCCGTATGCGTCCGGAGGAGACGGCGAAGGACTACGTACTACGGTTCGAACTACTGCTGAAGGAACTACAGGAGCAGCAGCAGGATATCTCGGAGGTATCAAAAACAAGTCGACTACGAGAAGGCTTGCTCAATGAAGAGTATGCTCAACTGAGAGTTGGATTATACTTGATGGATGATGATGTTAATTATGTAACTGTATCACGTAAGATAGAAGGCTATGATGATACTATGGCTGGGAAGGAAGCGTTGGAGAAGAAGCGTAAAAGAGTGGAGGAGCTGAACCTGATAGACAGTAAGAAACGATATCGCAGAGAGAGGGATCATCGTAAGAAGAACAACGGTAAGAAGAAGCCGATGAAGAAGGATACAGAGATTACAGGGCAGCGACCTGGAAGTGCCGAATATACTGGGTGCAGAAATTGTAAGTCAAAGGAACATCTTGCCATCGATTGTCCAGCATCGAAAAAGAAGTACTCGCAAAGCAAGAGCAAGGCTGTGAGGTTTCAAGATGGAAGGAAACCAGACAAAAGACTACTTACAGTTGAAAACATCAGGCGTGGAGAGCCAGCGGATTTGTCTGACGAAGACGAAGCAAATATGATCGAGCAACAGGAAGAGTATCACTTGTCATGTAATGTGTATGAGACGAATATATGCAGTAGTGTGCATGAGGATATTCACTATACATACATTGATACCTGTTGTTCGTCATCAATGTTTTTGATAAATGATGTGAATATACTTGATAGTCATATGCACACATCAAAGGTTATTAATGGTTCGAAAAAAGGGTCAGAGATATGCGTCACGAGTGTAGGTTCCCGTGGAGCATGGAAGAACATTGAGGTATCAAGTCAGATAAATCGGTGTCTTTGTTCTGGACGGAAGTTGAACGATATGGGATATCGATTTACTGTATGGTATGGTATACAGATATATGACAGAAATACGGATGAGCTGGTGTTGGAGGGACCTATGAAGAATGGAATGACTGCTGTGCCAACACAGCAGTTATTGGAGCTTCCAGACGTATCGACATCCAGTGATTCAGAAGTAAATCTCAGTGACCGTACGGGTGAGGATGAACTGGAGCTGTTACATAGGAGAGCGGGTCATTTTAACAAGCATGCGTTGGTAGAAGCCCACAAAAGAATGCTAATTATTGGGACTGGACTGAAACGAAAACATCTCTCGAAACGTGTTTCCAAAGAACAGTGTCTATGTGATGTATGCGCCAGGGCGAAGATCACCAGAGTAAGTTTTCGGACAAAGGATGAGGACTCCGTTCGTCCAAATTTCTCGGCCGATATAGCAGTATACTTAAATTGTCCAGCTCGAGGAGGGGAAATATATGTGCTCAAACTAACACACCATGCCAGTCGGATGTTCTGGTCGGAAGGGCTTGTTCATAGGACTGGGTCATCGGTACTGCAGGTTTTCAAGAAGATTTTTGAAGGAGATGTGAAAAGGTACAAATTAGAAATGCATCATTACCATGCAGATGGAGCAGGGGAGCTAATATGTGATGAGCTGCGACAATATCTTAGGTCACAGGGTTGCTATCAACATACGTGGAGCTCTACGGACTCTCCTGAGATGAACGCGATTGAGGAGCGGAAATTCAGGACCTGTGGTGAGATGACATTAGCGATGCTGATTCAGTCAGGATTGCCTTCACAGTTTTGGCTAGATGCCTACATGGCAGCCAGGTACATATTAATTCGATTGCCTACAAAGACAGCGAAGGGGTATATGTCCCCTCTTGAATTTTTGACTGGTGAGGCTCCCAACCTGAAATATCTCAGAGTATGGGGGTGTCGTGCGTATGTCCTCACTACAAAGGCGGATCGACGGAAAGACTGGGACGACAAGGCCCTTATCGGATATCTGATAGGATATTCAGATGAAAAGGTAGGATATGATGTATATCTACCTGCGACTGATAGGGTCGTCACGTCGGTACATGTATTAACTGATGAGTCCATACCGTCACGCTCGGAGAGCTATTTCGCTGAGATAGATGCTCTTCGAGTGAAGGAGGCCGAGAGACCGAAAATTGTGTCTGACTATGCGGGCTTAGAAGGTACATATCATATTGATGATGAGGATGGTCTTCTCTACAAGACCACGAGAGTAGTAGAACGAAAAGGGGTAATAGTAGCCTATCGATCTCTGGTAACTGCAGGTCGGAAGCATATCGAGCACCGGGTGCCGATTCACGTCGAGGACGTAGTGCGAATGACTGCAGAAACTCCCGGGAATACCGGATATATAGGAAAGGGGGACGCCCTGAGTACTATGCCAGCCAGGGTGCTGGACCAGGGAAGACCTGGAGGGTTACAGGAGAGTCCTGACCCAACCTGTCAGGAGACAGCTGTGAGGTTGCAGACCTCTGAAGACTATGAGTCTGGGGTTGTGAGCGGGGCTCCTCCCACAACGCACGATGTGCGTGCTCAGGATGAGCAAGGTACGGGTTCTTATATACCTCGTCGACCGATTGAACTAGATGGTGATGGTCGGGTTCGACGCAAACGGCTGCAGCGGAGACTGGCAAACGCGTCAGTTTTAGGAGAGATTAATATGGTTGAAGTACCGGATGCGCATAATATTGATCTTAACCATGCAGAGACAGAAGATATCAAGATACCAAATTCATATGCCGAGGCAGAGAGATCTCCACAGTATCAACAATGGAGAAAAGCTCGGATGGTGGAGAAGACATCATTGCTGAAAAGACGTGTCTTGAAGATAGTGAAAATTCCAAGCGGAGTGAAATTAGTTAGAGCGAAATATGTGCATACGGTGAAGCGAGACATACTAGGGAATATAGTAAAGTACAAGGCTCGGCTAGTGGCATTAGGAAATCTCCAAGAGAAGAAGGAGGAGGAGCCGTCCACTTTCGCTCCAGTGGTTAAGGGTATAACCATTAGACTAGTGTTAGCGATTGCGTTTATGTTACAGATGCATGTGCATCAATTAGATGTATCATCCGCATTTTGCTATGCAGATCTGGAGGATGACGTGTATATGGCACCTCCACCAGATGAGGAATTACTAGCTGGATGGTGTTTTCAACTAATCAAGGCATTGTATGGACTGCGATCTTCACCGCGACAGTGGAATAAACATATTGACAAGTTTATTAAATCATTGCATTTTACTCCGTGTATTTTGGATACGTGTTTGTATATGCGATGGAGTAACGGAAAACTGCATTTATTATTGATATATGTTGATGATATCATAATTGCATCCGCTGATCTGACTTACTTGGAAAGCGTAAAGCGTAGGTTCTGTGAAACATTCGAGATGCATGATCTGGGAGTGTGTAAGCGATTTCTGAACATCAGGATAACCAGAGGAGAAAATTGGTATATGTTAGATCAATCTGAGTATGCTAAGAATATTATCAAGAAATTCAGCTCAGTTATGGGAAAGAGTAGTAAGAATAAGGAGGCCCCACTACCTACTAATGTTCAGGATCTGTTGGCAGAGGAACGTGAACTTACGGAGGAGCAGAAGCAGTGGGTTGACTCATTTCCGTATCGGCAAATTATTGGAGCAGTGTTGTATCTAGCAATGCATACTAGACCTGATCTGGCTTATGCAGTGGGGTTATTGTCTCGATTTAGTAGTTGTCCGACATATGCATCGTGCAAACTGGCGATTCACTTATTGAAATATTTGCGTGGAACAATTGATGAGGGCATCAGATTCAGTGGGAGTGAGTTCGACTTACATGTGTTCAGTGATTCAGATTGGGCTGGTGATAGACTGACTCGGCGATCGACAACAGGATACATTGTGTTCTTATGTGCAGGCGCATTGGCCTGGCAGTCTAAACTACAGACCACAGTTGCAACTTCGAGCATGGAATCTGAATATATGGCGGAGTATGCGGCTATGCAAGAACTGGTGTGGCTTCGGGGGGTGTTCAAGGAGCTCGGGCTCTTAGTTGCGAAGCCGACTCCATTCTTTATGGATAGCAAGAGTGCGAAAGATCTCTCCGAGAATCCTGTGTATCATAAGAGGTCGAAGCATATAGACATCAAGTATCACTGGGTGAGAGAGCATGTAAATGGAAAATTTCCTACGGCAAAGTTGATTCATGTGTCGACGGATGATATGGCGGCTGATATTTTCACGAAGGCATTGTCAACGAAACTTTTCAGTCGTCATGAGAAAACTATTACCGGGGTTAAGAGAAGTGTGTCAACCAGAGTTGAGGAGCAGCAGAAGAAGCGACCCCGAAGAGGTTAAAGGTGTGTTTTAGTGGGTGAGAATCCCACATAACTATATATCTAGTTGACTGCTAGTTATATATGTATCTTGATAAGATTTCACATCTATTTTACCTATGAGACTAGTTTATAGCATGAAGATCACTGTACTCATTGTTGTTTTCGTATCACTGCATTCTACATTGAGTGGGAGTATTAGAATATGGACTGTATCCTAGTATATTCAATGTGGTACTTGAAGACAATGTACGAGAATACAGTGAAGTATGGTGATGTGTAGATGCTGTT
>PBTY01000080.1:0-79323 GCA_002729235.1 Rickettsiales bacterium
AGAATCCATCTCCAAAATAGTTTGGATCTGAGGACAAATCATAAGACCAGTAACCTGCAGAATCAACTGACGCAAATGACAAGGTGGATCCATAATCCAGCGATATCTCAACAGTAGCCGTCGGATCACTTACATAACCTGTAATATAAGTATCATCATATAACGTATAGCCATCCTCGAAAAAGTCTATGTTAAGCGATGGAGATGAGGATTTGATATAAAACAAACTACTAGCCGTCAGTCCGCTATCCAGTTGTGTAGCTCCCTGGAACCCAAAATAACTGTCAGCAAGAGGGGCTAAGAAAGCAAATGTGCCGTCTGACGCAATAGTGTCAGACATATCAGCAGTTACATAGATATAGACATCTTGTCCTGGATTGTACAAATTGCTCCACAAATAGCCAACAAAACCGTCAGGCATACCACTTGGGTGAGAAGAGAAGAATGGTTCTGACCCAATGTATGATGCCGAATCAAAATTATCCACACCAACCGATTCATAGAAATTGAATGTAGCAAAATCCGATTGACTATAAACGGCAGCTGAATCTGGCTCTAAGACAAAACCCTCAACATTTGCTGGAGCATCATATATGGAAAACTTTAACTTATAAATTAGGTTATCAAACGAACCAGCGTGTAATGTATCCGAGGATACTGGAATCGTTGAAATAGCTACTCTCGGAGTAACAGGTGTAGTAAAACCAGCGGAATCCACAGCAGAATACAATCCTGGATTACTCCAATCCTCCGCCACCCAGAAACTATAATATTGTTGTCCAGGCACAAGCACATTCGGAGTGTTTAAATTGGAGGTACCAGTCAATCCTCCATAGCTGTTTGTATAAACAGCCGCTGTGCTGTCTCCATCAAGTCCGGCTTTCAATTGATCCGGTGTAGGGATGGATGGTGAGGTGGAAATGACATGGTAAACATCCGAATAAAGATCTACCTGTACATCGATATTCGCTGAAGAGTCAAGGGCATTTATAGACTGCACGACCAATACTGGGGCATAAATAGAATCACCAGCATAAGGTGTGAACGATAAATCATCGATTATTACGTTCTGATCACTAACCAAGTCCAGAGAAGAAATTCTTAATCGAACTGATGAATCTACCCCTTCGTCAAGTACAAAATTGTACTGATTAAAAGTAGTACTCGTAGCTGTAGGTTGTGCAAATACAACATACTCACCACCATTTGTAGATCTTTCTATTTGGAAGTGCGCCTCGCCTGTCCCGGTAGCAGAATAGTAGAAACTTACAAGGGTACTATCTCCATCCATTGGTGGTGTAACCATCGAACCATAGGAGAATTCCGCTGCATAGCTACCAGAGTAAGACTGGAAATTATTAGACAATGGTTGTGCAAAGTGATAATCACCAGTTGTTAGGTTCATCAAGGTACCATTGAAGGTAAAGGACTCAAAATCTTCTGTTACACTTGAAGGAGGAGTCATAGCAGTAGATGTCACCCAATCAGTTCCGTCCATTCCTCCAGACAATACTCCATCAAACCCATTACCCGACAGGTCAGGAAGGGTGGTTCCAGCTGTTTCATCGAATCGATAATAAGCCAAAAGACCATCTTCATTTCCAACTAATTTATTATATCTATGGTCCTGAAGTTCCGTTGGAGTTCTAGCATCTGACCAGATTCTGACTTCATCGATCAATCCGTCAAAATCATTGGATGTACTATTTGCTTGAGTTCCAAACTGGAGTGAAGTGGCATTCGTCAAGTCATCAGAGTTCACAAAAGGAGTTCCTACAGCAACTCCATCGAGGTATAATTGCAAAGACCCAGAAGATCTTACAGCCGCCACATGGTACCATTGGTTAGGTACTATTGTTCCACCAAAAGATTGATCTCCACCATAGTACCAGGTCAAAGCACCAGCGCTGCTAATAGTTAGTAATGGCTCGGAGCCCCCATTGTGCTTCGAGATAATATTATTGTATCCCGATACGGTTGTTGGGTATATAAATGCTTCCCAGGTAAAATCTCCTGGAAAATCGACAACATCACCAATATCCACATAACCTGTAAGCTTATCAAAATCAAGGGCGTTATTTGGGGAATTAGCCAGGATACTGAACTGAGTAGTTGAGTCGCTGATGTTTCCAGTGTAGTCAAATGCCGCGGCTGAAGGAATGTCAACAGTCAATGTGCCAACAGAATCAGGATATAGGTCAGCCGAATACAGCTGGCCATCTATGTTGGTGAAGTTGTGAACAAGCGCATTTGTAACAATAAGGTCTGTCTCATCAAAACCGACAACTGATTCTCCAAAATCAATATCAATAATAATTGGTGAATCTGTTGTTGCGCTTGATGATGTTATGAATGGTGTCGGTGCTATGGTATCCAATGGACCAGCTGGAGCGACTCCATGTGTGGCAGCCACATAGTCTGTCACATTATCCATGTTAATCATGGTTCCCGTATTTCCACTTACAGAATAATCTGGAATCGTATCATTCCCAGGTCCATTACTGAAGTTCCAGTATCCAACTAAATTGGGTTCTCCCCCATTTAACTCCACATCCTTAAAGACATTGACCTGTTCGATAGTCCTTGAGGTATTCCAAACCCTAACTTCATCCATTTGGCCGTGAAAAGGAGATCCAAGGGCTGAATTGGTCAGGTTATCTCTGGCTGCAATTCTGAATTCGTTTCCATTTACAATACTTCCGGTAAGACTATCCTTATTGACTGTAAGTGATTGAGCGACACCGTCTACATACAAGGAAACTCCAGAAGCAGCACTACTTCCATCGTAAGAGACAGCAATATGGTGCCAGGTATCATCATAGAGATTTCCTCCACCATACACTTCAAAATCATTTGTTCCAGCAGTGTTGACAAGAGTAAAATAAATACCGTCAACTCCTCCAGCTCCCATCAATAAACCATAACCTTGATAAGTACCTCCTTGCAGCATATTACCCGCAATCATTTGCCCAGAGCTAAATGAAGTCTTAATCCATGCTTCAATGGTAAATGCATCCGTTCTCTCGAATTGTAGGCTTGCATTGTTACCCGCCCTAATATGATCATCAGTACCATCAAAATCCAAAGCGTAGTTTGGAAGTACATCCGTCGTGAAGTTCAGTGTTGTTAGATCTCCTATACCAGCATAGAAAACAGAACTTGAATCTACAAATACGGTACTTCCTATTTGTAGAGCATACGTTTCAGAAGGGTCCAGGTCTGATATCGGATTAATAGCAATGATAGACGTACCAAATCCTGTCACTGCGGCAGATGGTACTGTAATGGTTTGAGTTCCTGTAGAGTCTCCAGTATCCACTATTAGAATATTACCGCTTCCTTCGCTTACTGGCTCTGAAAAGTTCAGGATGATGTCATTAAAAATGGCAAAGACCGTATCTTCATCTGCAGGAGAGGATGAAATCAAGACAGGAGGAGCCAAATCTTGAGTGGTCAATAGCTGATTTCCCCCATTGACTACTCCATTTAAATCCTCTAGAGCTCCCGACAATAAAGTGATGGTGGGTGTCACATCAGTATCTGAGCTTCCGCTTTCTGGAAAAGTGACAGCCATTTGGGTTGCATTGAATGATGATGCGAAGTTTGGTGTGAATCCTGATACTAAAAAGTCCCCTCCCGAACTATTCAGGCTAGCTCCAAAATTCGTTGACTCGGACATAGTAATGTTAATACCATCAATCTGACCATTGACATCATTATCAAACGTTGTTGCCGAAACCATCACTGGGCCAGCACCATCTGCTGGGGTGATGCTTTCTGTAACATTACCCACGCCATTAAGATCTTGTAAGGTTGCCGCCAAAAGAGTAACCACCGGCGTCTGATCGGTATCAGGGCTACCAGAAGGTGTCAAAATGATATCAACGGAATTGCTTCCGTTCATTGCGCTACCTGAGATGGTATAACCAGCCACTGTAAATTCTGCGGGTACATCAGCAACACTAGCTGCATCCAGGTCTTCCGAGAAATTAACAGTAATCAAGTCTATTTGGCCATCCAGGTCTGTATCATCAGTAAAAGCAGATAAAATGGTAGGAGGGAAAATATCTGAAGACATAGCTCCGGAAGTGACCCAGTTGGAACTAGTCCCGAGTAATGCAAAAGGTCCATTTAGTGTTCCATTATTACCATTTCCTGATATGTCAGGAAGCGTGGTTAATCCAGAGTTGTCAGATTCTGGAACTCCCTGGTTGAAATCGTACGAAGCAACCAGCCCTGCTCCCGAGGTGAGGCTAGAGTATGCATTATTGATGATTTGATCTTTAGTGCGAACTGTATTCCAATACCTAAACTCATCTATCTGTCCATCGAATACAGGATGCACATCAGCTCCACCACCTAAACGCAGTTGATCACCGACAGCCCATAGAGTGGTAACAGAAAGTGGGGTACCTTCTTCAACTCCATTGACATACAATTTCATCAACCCTCCGTTTTCTGCCGTAACAGCCACATGGTACCACAGACCTACATTGACAGGTGTAGTCCCTGTCACTTGTTTTACAGCCCCATCAAAGATATAATGCTCAAAATAAGTACCTGTTGCATCCAGTTTCATCCATTGCGACACCTGCGCCGGATCGGCATCTTGCGTCCATCTGGAAATAGTCATATGACCAAGAAGGGTATCAAATTTTACCCACGCTTCGGTGGTATAAATTGATGGACTAGCAAATGGTACGGATACGTAATCATCAATTCCGTCAAAATCAAGTGCATTGTTATTTGGTGCAAAAGGAACATCTACTGACCAAATCGGGGTTCCTGCAATTGATCCATTATTAGAATTAACAGATAAATCATTTACCACAGTACCAGAACCCTCATTGAAATTGTAATAGGCAACTAGTCCTACTTCGTTTCCAACAAGTTCAGAATTCATTTGTGACGAAACAGTACTGGTATCACTAAAGTTAGACCACATTCTAAATTCATCAATTCTAAACGTGCTCGCACTTATTGATGAACCAATATCAAAACTCTCAGCTCCTAACCCTGACAGGGTGGTACTTGGATTGGTTACCGTTGCCACAGAAATTCCATTAATATAGATATGTGCCTGAGCTGCTTCACTTGCAATGGTAAAATGAAACCAGGAATTGTCTCGTGGAAATACGTCCGCTACACTTTCTACATCTCCTGATGGACTTACAAAAACGATGGACCCATCTGCATTAAAAACAAAATAATCTGCCGGTGTAAGAACTACCGGTGTGGCTCCGCCTGGAGGAGACTGCATCCAAAACTCTATTGTCCATGAGTTATCCCCATTCAATATGCCTGAAGAATTTGCCGGCGTGGTTAGGAAATCATCTCCACTAAATTCAAGAGAGAAATTCTGGGAAATCCCTTTGAATGACAGTATCAGAAATGCCAGAAAGAAGGTAAATCGAATAACATTTTTCCTGCTCATTATGGTAGCGGTAGAAGAGTAGGTCATCACAGTGATTGTGTCTTGCGACAAATAGATTAATATGTATTACCTACAGACTTATTACATTTACTTCCATCGAAAACTAGAGATGGGAATTTGGTTGCATCAAAAAATATTAGTTATTTTATATTTTCTATTAAAAAAATTTAATTCCGCCATGGTTCGAATAGCATTTTCAGCCCTATTAACTCTTTTTTGTCTGAGTGCGATTCACGCACAATCTCCTTTTAAGGATAAGAAGGATGAAAAATTTTACAAAAAAATTGATAAACTCTATGTTAACGGTGAGTATGAAAAAATTCTTGCCAACGAAGAAGCCATACTCGCCTATGTAGAAGGACGTACAGACACTGTTGCTGCGGTCATGAACTTTTTCGTAGGAGATGCATATCTCTTACTATACAATGACCTGGAAACCAGTTCCGGTTACTACAGAAAGGACTATGAACTGCGTAAACTAGCAGGATTTACTGATGAAGCATTCACTCAGTCTGCCTTCAATTTAGGTTATGTCCTGGATGAACTCGGCTACTACAACCAAACAGAGGATATCTACCTGGATTTATTGGAAATCGAAGAAAAAAATCTGGGAAAGAAAAGTGACTCCTATTTTGTAACGGCCTCCTCATTGATGGAGCACTACATGTACACCAACGAGTATGAAAAAGGACTTGATTTAGCGAAAGACTTAAGTAAAGCAGTTGCTAACAATTCCGTAAATGAAGCCATGCTGCTCAAGTATGAAGGAGACTATTTAGAAATGTCTGGCTCCTATAAAAAGAGTGAAAAGGCTTTAATGAAGTCTTTGGAGATTTTGGAAGAAAATGGCATGTACGCTTCTGTTGAGTATGTAGGTGTTCTTAGTAGTCTCGGAGGATTGTATAGCAGCATGGGCAAAATACCAGTTGCGGAAGAGGCATACAGAGAAGCCTTGAGCATTTTAGATCGCTTACCAAGTGATTATTCTGATTATCGTCTGGCTGTTCGTGGAAACCTGGCATCAGTTCTTTACTTGTTAGGCAACTATGATGCAGCAGAAGAGATCTATAAGGATAATCTGGAGAAAGACCTTGAGTTATTCGGCGGTGAGTCCTTCTACTATGGTAGCGATGCCTACAGCTTGGCAATCAACTATATGCGTGCTGGCAAATACAAAGCAGCAGAAGAGAATTTCTTAACAGCAGCTGGAATATTTGAGGAAATTTTGGGCAAAGAGAGTATTTACTATGCAAGGGTTCTCCAAAACCTAACCTATCTATACACCAAAACAAGACAGCTAGAAAAAGCAAAAGAAACTGGCCTTAAAGCCATTGAACTTGTAGAAGCAGCATCTGAGGATCTTCATCAGGTTTCGTTTGCTTACTACAACCTGGGTGACGCCTATTATACCGATGGTGAAATTGACAAAGCCACAGAGTATCATAAGCGTGCACTGGAGCTCCGAGAAAAAGGAGTTGGTAAGAATCATATTGACTATGCAGAAAGTACCAATAAAATGGCCATCCTCAACTGGAATAAGAAGCAGTTGGATGAAGCCATCAAGTTGTATCATGAGACTTTTGATAATTACTTTGATCAGATCAATTTGATCTTCCCAATTCTAAGTGAAGATGAAAAAGCGAAATTCTATTACAACAGATTAAGACCAACTTTCGAGCAATACAACTCATTTATTGTAGAAACTAGCGTGGAGGATAAAAAGCTTATTGGTGAAATGTATAACTACCAATTGGCAACCAAAGGATTGATCCTTTCTGCTACAAATAAGGTTCGCGAGTCGATCATGAACTCTGGTAACGAAGAATTGATTAAGCAATACGAAGAGTGGGTTGAACAAAAAGAAAAATTGGCTAAGCTATTTAGCTCGTCGGAGATTCCTGTAGAAATCAGAAATGTTAAAATCGATTCCTTAAGCAAATTGGCTGATGACCTGGAAAGAGCGCTTAGTAGAGAGTCTTCTGAGTTCAAACAAACATTTGCCAACCGTGACCTGAAATGGCAGGATATTCAGGCAAAACTAAAGCCTGGTGAAGCTGCAGTGGAAGTGGTTAGATTCCGTGACTTTACACCTGATTCAGCTGGTATTTTCACTGATGAGGTTTACTATGCTGCATTGATTGTCACTTCTGAAACCGAAGATTATCCAGACTTAGTGTTGATGAGAAACGGTAAAATGATGGAGACCAGATATCTATCAAACTACCGAAATGCGATTAAATATAAAATTGACGAGGACTTCTCCTACAAATTGTTTTGGAGACCAATTGCCAACAGGCTAGAAGGCATCAAAAAGGTGTATTTTTCACCCGATGGCGTATTTAACCAAATAAGTATTTACACCTTGAGAAATCCAGCTACTGGTAATTTCACCATAGATGAATTGGAAATTCATGTAGTGACCAATACCAAAGACCTGGTAGCATTCAATGGGTCTGCAAACCCTGGAAACAAATCCTATCTATTCGGTTATCCCAACTACAATATGGGAGCAATAGATCAAAAAAGAGAAGCTGAGGGTCCAACTGATGCATCAAAAATTACACAAGCTGCTAAAGAAGATAGAAGTGTTAGAGGGGCAAGTCGTGGTGTTAGAGGCTCTCGTGGAGGTGACGATAATTTGGAAAGCTTGAGTAGAGGTGGAGCAATTCCGAGAGGACTTAGAGGTAACCTACTCAGATACATGAGATCTAATCAAATGCTGGCCTTATTGCCTGGTACCAAGAAAGAGGTTAATCTAATCGACAGTTTATATAACCATAAAGCGCTACCGGCAACTACTTATCTAAGTAATGATGCACTAGAGGACAGTATTAAAAGGTTAGACAACCCAAGAACTTTACATATTGCGACTCACGGATTCTTCCTGGAAAGTAGTCATGACGAAGAAGAACAAGCAGACGAATACGTTCAGAACCCATTGCTTAGATCCGGACTAATCCTTGCCGGAGCGAACAGTTTCATCAGTGAGGGAGCGATCTCCAATGAAATTCGCCATGACGAAGACGGGATTCTCACTGCCTACGAGGCAATGAACCTGAAATTGGATGGTACTGAACTAGTGGTACTTTCAGCATGTGAAACTGGACTCGGTGAAGTCAAAAACGGTGAAGGTGTTTATGGTTTGCAACGTGCTTTCCAGGTAGCTGGTGCAGATGCCATCATCATGTCCATGTGGACGGTAGATGATGATGCCACACAAGAATTAATGACCAACTTCTACGAAGAATGGTTAAGTGGTAAAAACAAGCAAGAGGCATTCATCACAGCACAAAAAAGATTAAAAGACAAGTGGAAATCACCATATTATTGGGGTGCATTCGTCATGATCGGAAATTAATCTAGAAGAAATTTCACAAATAAAGGGGGCATATTCAATGCCCCTTTTTTATTTTAAGGGTTATGCCTCCAAACGTAAGTGGAAAAGACAAACTAGAGAAGATTCTATTCGAGATTATCTGCCTGATGATCATCATGGTCATGCTGCATGGTATGATTCAAGGCTTGATTTTGTATCATTTCAACCTGCTTTCCACTGTAGAATTTATTGTTGCTCTTATTGGAGCCTTGTTCTTCTATCTTTCCAGGTTTAAAAACCAGTTTGAATCACTAAGAATACCTCTAGTCATATTTACCAACCTATGCCTGGTTTTCTTTTGGTTTTGGTTGTCCGGATATGTGGGTCCCACAGGTATTGGAGCCGCTGCAATCGGCATCATTTCCATCATCTTACTACCTGCAAAACACCGCAACCTGTTTTTAATCATCAACTTTGGGCTTTTAACAACACTCGTGTTGGTTCAAAAGAATACCGATTGGGTCCGAACCAAAATTGGTGACTATGAGACGCTGCCTTACGATTACCTGGTGGTCCTATTCAGTCTATTGCTTATCGTCAATTATTTGAAATCAGAATATGATAAGGAAAAAGCCATTGCATCTCAACAAAACAAAGAACTTGATTTTCTTAATAAATCTTTGAAGGATGCCATCAGGGATAAACAAGAAACAATACGAACTCTGCAATCAACTCAAACCAAATTGATTGACTCAGAGAAAATGGCCTCGGTTGGTCGACTCACTGCCGGTCTGGCACATGAATTAAACAACCCACTCAATTTCATAGGTGGAAATGTTCAGCCCATTTTAAATGATCTGGAAGACATTAAGAACTCCATGTCCGATGATTTGAAATCAAAAAATCATGCAATATTTGAAGAAATTGAGCAGCTGCTTGACAATGTACTGACCGGTTCACGACGTGCAACGGATGTGGTGAGCAATCTATTGAAAATTTCACCGCGTGGTAAGGATGATAACATTACAGACATTTTACTCAATGATTTGCTCACTCGAACCATCCTCTTGCTCAAAAATGCTCACCCAGATGTCATCTTTTCCACAGATTTCAAAAAGAATATTCGCGTTAGTGCCAACTCCATAGAGATCAATCAGGTCTTACTCAATATTCTTAAAAATGCTGTGGACTCTTTGCCAACCAGAAGAGCACGGGTAAGCATCAAACTCTATCAGGAAAACAAGACGGCTGTCATTGAGATTTGTGATAATGGTAGGGGCATCCCTGCTCAGTTTCGTTCCCAAATTTTCGAGCCATTCTTCACCACAAAGGAAGAAGGTAAAGGAACAGGTCTTGGCCTTTACATTTCGTATGGAATTATCAAAAAACATGATGGTGAAATTTCCTATCAACCCCTGGATAAAGGATCTTGCTTCAAAATCACCCTTCCTGCATTGGTCGCCGAGTAAAACAATCTGTTGGGTTATTTGATTGAATAAGTGAAACAAACCAACAATTCCCATGAAAATCAATGTTTACTCATTTCCGATATTAGCCATATTGCTGTTAGGCAGCCTGGGGCTCAATCCAAAAACAGGTATTTCCAACCCAGAAAAATTAGATGCCGGGATCACCCAATGCCATGCCACCACACAAGCCTTCGCTGCACTGGGAGACGATCTCTCTTTTATTGCGGAACACGAAGACCCTAAGCCATTCTCGTATCAGGGTGATGGAGAAATGATTACATACCCTGTGCACGGTGGAGATAAAGCCAATGCTTTTATGATCAAAGCAAGCAAAGCTTCTAATGACTACTTATTTGTTATTCATGAGTGGTACGGATTGAATGCGTATGTCAAGAATGAATCAGCCAAATTCGCTTCCCGGTTTGAAGGGATGAACGTAATAGCGCTTGACCTGTATGATGGAAAAGTTGCTGACAATAGTGCGGATGCTGGCAAATACATGCAAGCGGTAAAAACCGAAAGAGCGCTCGCCATCATTAATGCAGCCCAGGATTTCGTTGGTGAAGATGCCAATATCTACACCATAGGATGGTGTTTTGGTGGAGGCTGGTCTCTACAAACGGCTATCGAAATGGGTGATCAGGCAAAGGCCGCAGTAATGTTTTATGGTATGCCCGAAAAAGACATGGATCGATTAAAAACGTTAAAGTGTGATGTGCTGGCCATTTTTGCGGAGCAGGATAAGTGGATCAGCCCTGAAGTGGCAGCAGAATTTGATAAAGCCATGGCAAAGCTGGACAACAAACTGGTATTGAAATCATATGATGCTGATCATGGATTCGCCAATCCAAGTAATCCAAAATTCAATGAAAGCGCCGCAATTGATGCTTACAACAACATGTTCGAGTTTGTGAGTGCTCGTAGATAATTGAGATATGTGTTCTAAGTTTTAGGTTGAGTCAATCTAAAACTTAGAACTACCTATTTCAGGAAACCAACCAGTCTTTAGCTTCCTCCACACTATCAAATGCACGGGCATTATTACCTGAAACACGGTTAAATGCATTGAAAAGCACCTTTTTCGCCCCCGTTATTCCAACAGCCGCCCTTTTGATCGTCAGGTGTTTAGTTTTTTTACCACTTTCTTTGGCCTTTTCAACCACACTTGAAACTCCAAAAACATCAGTCATATTGGACAATCGTAACAACGGACGATTTTCTTTCAATGCAAAATCAGTGGCATCATCCATCTCCTTCAGAATTTCATTTTCGCTCATTCCCTGATAATCCACATAGAGGATTTCTTTGCCTTTGTGTAAGATGATTTCGTGTCCAGCCATTGATAGTTAGTTATTCTGCTGATAAGTATAGTTTGAATCCTAAATAGTTCCAAACTCCCATCGATGAACCCGACGTAAACTTAAAATCCATTTCCGTTTTTATAAGCATTGAAATGAAGGAGTCTCCTTCCATCCAAAATGTTCCATAAAATACTCCTTGTCTTCTTACCTTTACCCACATGAGTGAAAAGAAGACCCTGTTCCTTTTGGATGCCATGGCACTGATCTACCGTGCCCATTTTGCCCTAAGTAAAAACCCAAGAATCACCTCAACCGGCATTAATACTGGTGCCATCATGGGTTTCACCAATTCAGTCCTGGAAATCCTGACTAAAAAAGACCCAACTCACATTGGTGTTGCTTTTGACACACACGCTCCTACTTTTCGTCATATTGAATACAAAGAGTATAAAGCCAATAGAGAATCTCAACCCGAAGAGATAGCAGTTGCTATTCCTTATTGCAAAAAAATATTGAAAGGGATGAATATCCCTATCCTGGAGTTAGATGGATATGAAGCGGATGACCTCATCGGAACGCTAGCCAAAAAAGCCTCAAAAGAGGGTTTTGAAGTTTACATGATGACTCCTGACAAAGATTACGCTCAGCTAGTAGAAGAAAAGATATTCTTGTACAAACCAGCTTACATGGGTAATGCGGTTGATATTTTAGGTATTCCTGAAGTGCTAGAAAAATTTGATATCGAGCGCGTAGACCAGGTAATTGACATCCTTGGTCTGAAGGGTGATGCTGTAGATAACATTCCTGGAATCCCTGGGGTTGGTGACAAAACCGCCGCCAAATTATTGAAAGAGTATGGCTCGGTCGAGAATATCGTAGCGCATGCGGATGAGCTAAAAGGTGCTCTTCAAAAGAAAATTCAGGAATTTGGCGAACAAGGAATTTTTTCGAAAAAGCTAGCTACCATAGAGATCAACTCTCCGATAGACTTTGATGCTGAGTTGCTGAGCAGAAAAGAACCTGTGAAAGACGAGTTGGTTCCAATCTTTGAGGAATTAGAGCTGAGAACTATTGCCAAACGCATTTTTGTTGAGCAAGTCGTTGGTAAGCCTGCCAAAGACAGTTCACAACTAGGGTTGTTTGGAGGAGCTAATGAACCTGTTGAGTTGGAAACATCCAAAGACACTTTTGATGCAGAAAAAAGCAATTACCACCTCGTAAAAACCAAAGAAGAGCGAGTAGATCTGATCAAAAAGCTGGAATCCTCTAAAGAAATTTGCTTCGATACGGAAACAGATAGTTTAGAAACCCGTGAAGCCAAACTGGTGGGCATCGCCTTTTCCATCAAAAAAGGAGAAGGATACTTTGTATTGATCCCTGAAGATGATGCCGAGGCTCAGGTAATCGTGGACGAATTCAAACCACTTCTGGAGAATGATCAAATCTTGAAAATTGGTCAGAACTTGAAGTATGATATCCAGGTACTGCGCAACTACAATGTGCATGTGAAAGGCAAAATTTTCGATACCATGTTGGCTCATTACCTCATAGATCCTGAGACGCAGCATGGAATGGACATTCTTGCGGAAAATTATCTGAATTACAAGCCTGTCAAATTCACGGATATGGTGGGCACCGGTAAAAAGCAGATTTCAATCCGTGAAGTAGAAGAGGAAGATCTGAAGAATTATGCCTGTGAAGACGCAGATATTACGCTGCAACTGAAAGAGAAATTAGAACCTGAAATAGCCGAAAAGAATCTGGTAAGTCTACTTCAAGATGTAGAAGCTCCACTTTCCTTTGTCCTGGCCGACATGGAATATGAAGGGGTGAAAATAGATGAGGGAGCTTTGGCAACTATGTCCAAAGAGTTGGAATCTGAAAGTCTTCGCGTACAAACGGAAATTTTTGAAATCGCCGGACAAGAATTCAATATCGGTTCACCAAAGCAACTCGGAGAAATCCTATTTGACAAGCTGAAACTGGTAGACAAGCCGAAAAAAACCAAGACTGGGCAGTATGCCACTGGTGAAGAAATCCTATCCAAACTGGCAGATGAGCATGCTATTGCGGCCAAAATTCTTGAATTCAGAGAATACAATAAACTTAAATCCACCTATGTGGATGCCTTACCTAAAATGGTAAGTGTGGCCGATGGCAAAGTACATACCGATTATCGCCAGACCATTGCAGCAACCGGGCGACTAAGTTCCAATAATCCGAACCTCCAGAATATTCCAATCCGAACGGCTAAAGGGCGTGAAATTCGAAAAGCTTTTATCCCGCGAAGTGAAGACTATGTGATTATGTCTGCCGATTACTCGCAAATCGAGCTACGCATCATGGCTGCCTTCTCTGGTGATGAAAGCATGGTGGAAGCTTTCAAAAATGGGGTAGATATTCATAGCAATACCGCCAGTAAAGTCTTCAAAGTTCCTCTGGAAGAAGTGGATTCCAACATGCGTAGGAAAGCCAAAGAAGTCAATTTTGGGATCATTTATGGCATCTCTGCTTTTGGCTTGAGTCAAAACCTGAACATTCCGAGATCAGAAGCAGCTGATATTATTTCTGCATACTTTGAGCAATTCCCAAAGGTGAAAACCTACATGGACAATACAATTGCCAAAGCCCATGAGGATGAATACGTGGAAACCATTTTGGGTAGACGCAGATATCTTAGGGATATCAATACGAAGAACTTCACGCAGCGAGGCTTCGCAGAGCGAAACGCCATTAACGCACCAATTCAGGGGAGTGCCGCAGACATGATCAAAATGGCTATGATCAAAATCCATGATTGGATGATCAAAGAAAACCTGAAGTCAAAGATGATTATGCAGGTACATGATGAATTGGTTTTCGACACACATAAAGATGAACTGGAATTGCTCACTTCCAAGGTAGATGAGTTCATGAAAACAGCCATTGAGTTGGATGTTCCGATGGAAATCGGAATCGGTAGTGGAAGTAATTGGTTAGAAGCTCATTAATATGAAGATACTGGTATGGATGCTGGGGATCACCACACTGATGATGTCGTGTTCCAAACCAACAGAAGATTTGCTGGATGTAGGAATTCCGCTGAAAATGGCTGAATACCGGAAACAGCAAGTCTCAGATATCCAATACCAGATGTCTTTCGATATCCCAGAGAAACTAGAAGACCCTGTAGTGTCTAGTTTAGAGCTAAGCTTAAACTTGAAAGACCTAACACAGCCACTGTACCTGGATTTCAATGCTTCAGCTTCTTTGTTGCTAGCACTTGAAGTAAATGGCAAAACTGTCAGCATCAAGCATCAAAAAGAGCATTTGATTGTCCCAACAGAGTCATTGAGAATAGGTGAAAATATCATCAATGTAGATTTTCATGCTGGAGAACAATCTTTGAACAGAAATGAAGAGTTTCTCTACACTTTATTGGTGCCAGACAGGGCCAGCACCCTGTTTCCCTGTTTTGATCAGCCAAACCTAAAAGCCACTTACACACTTGAAATAACTGTTCCTGAAGGCTGGGTTGGCCTGGCAGGAGGTCCTTTAATTGATACCAAGGGGTTGAATGGTAAAACGATCTACTCTTTTGAAGAAAGTGACCCCATGAGCACTTATTTGTTCTCTTTTGTAGCTGGCAAGTTTGAAATGGCAGTAGGAACTCGAAATGACCGGGTCATGAACATGCTCTACCGTGAGACCGATTCCACCAAAATTACCTTAAGCATTCCAAAAGTGATGGACCATCATGGTGAAGCTTTGAGTTTTCTAGAGGAATACACCAACTATCCATTTCCCTTCCAAAAATTAGATTTCGCCGCTATTCCTGGATTCCAATATGGAGGGATGGAACATGTTGGTGCCATCCAATATCGGGAATCATCCATGTTTTTAGATGAAAGTGCCACTGATTCACGCAAGTTGGGTCGTGCCAAGCTAATAGCGCACGAAACAGCCCACATGTGGTTTGGAGATTTGGTCACCATGGATTGGTTTAGCGACGTGTGGATGAAAGAAGTTTTTGCCAACTTCATGGCAGACAAGATAGTGAACCCTACTTTTCCGGAGATCAACCACTCGTTAAACTTCTTTACCTCGCACTATGCGAGTGCCTATTCCGAAGACAGAACTCAGGGTAGTAACCCGATTCGACAGCCATTGGACAACCTGAAAAATGCAGGCACACTGTATGGCCGAATCATTTACAACAAGGCACCAATCATGATGCGCCAACTGGAAACTTTGGTTGGTGAGGAGCCTTTCCGAGATGGAATTCGAGAATACATGAAAACCTATGCATACGACAATGCCGTATGGAACGATTTGGTAACCATTCTGGACAAACGCACCGAAGCAGACTTGCTGAAATGGAGTGAGGTTTGGGTAAATCAACCGGGTAGACCAATCATTGAAGCATCTATCAATTATGAAGAAGGTGCTATCAAATCATTTGATCTAGCACAAAAAGCAGAAAATGGAACTGATCTCATATGGCCACAAGTCTTCACTGTGGATTTGATCTACTCGGATGAAGTAAAAACCATTCCTGTGACCTTGGAAGAAAAGTCTGTTATTGTAGAAAAAGCGGTTGGGTTAAAGAAACCACAAGCAATCATTTACAATGCCAATGGATATGGTTACGGTGTTTTCCCTGTTGACGAAAGTAGCCTTGACTTAATCTCCTCAATGAAGGATGAAGTAGCTCGCGCATCGGCTTACACCAATATTTACGAGAACATACTTTCAGGAAACCTGGATGTAACTCAAGGAATGGATGTCTATTTAAAAGCAATTACCAGCGAAGAAAATGAGTTGGTTCTTTCCCTGTTGACTTCTAAACTAAGGCATCTATTTTGGCATTTCTTATCAACAGGGGAGCGAAGTTCTTATCAACCAACATTAGAAAAAACACTGCTTGAAGAATTAAACAACAATCGTCCAGCCAATCAGAAAAAAGTGTTGTTTGGATTGTTTGAAAGCATTGCTTACTCAGATTCAGGGATCAACACATTGTACTCGTTGTGGAATAAAAGTTCCTCCATCGAAGACTTAAAACTTAACCAGGATGATTTTACTGGTTTAGCTATGACCTTGTCGTTGTACCGTCATCCTAAGTCCGAGGAGATTCTGAAAGAAGCGAAGGAGGCTCTAACCAATAGTGACAAAATCAAACGATTTGAGTTCATAGAACCTGCGTTATCTACTGATAAAGCAGTACAGAATGCATTTTTTACCTCACTAAATGACGCCAGAAATCGTGAAAAAGAAGCATGGGTGCTTACGGCAATTGGGTTTATTCATCACCCATTGAATCAAGAGAATTCCATCAAACATTTAAAAACATCATTGGATCTACTCCAGGAAATTCAGCTAACGGGTGATATTTTCTTCCCAAAAAGATGGTTGGTAGCTACGATCGGGCAATACCATTCTCAGAAAGCTTATGAGATTTTAAACACTTTTCACAAGGAGAACCCGGAATACAATCAGGTTCTAAAGAATAAACTGATGCAGGCCTCTGATGATTTGATCCGGTTCAACACTGTGATCAACAATTAGTACCGCTTACCACAGATTAGCTCTCGTTTAGTAACCATCGGTTAGAATTCATCAAGTTTTTGGCTACTTTCGATCTTAAGATTAAGCAACTTAAATATCACCACAAACGCGGTAAAACAGATGGACTCAATTCCAAGTCTTAGTGACATAAAACGTGCACATCAGCGTATTTCCAAAATTATTCTGGAAACACCTGTAATGACCTCACATTCGATCAATGAAATGGCGGGATGTGATATCTACTTCAAGTGTGAAAATTTTCAGAAAGTAGGAGCATTCAAAATGCGAGGTGCAGCCAATATGATTCTTGGGTTCCGACCAGAAGAACGTGAAAATGGCTTTGCTACTCATTCCTCCGGTAACCATGCTCAGGCAGTTGCTCTTGCAGCCAAACTTTCTGGCACGAAAGCCTATGTGGTAATGCCTGAAAACAGTACTTCGGTGAAAATTGAAGCAACAAAAGGGTATGGTGCTGAGGTCATTCTTTGTGAACCAAATGAAGCATCACGTATCAAAACTTGTGATGAAGTAATCGAAAGAACAGGAGCCATTTTCGTGCCTCCATTTGACGATTATCGAATCATTGCGGGGCAGGCAACCGTAGCAAAAGAGTTAATGGAAGAAGTTCCCGATTTAGACATTTTGATGACACCTGTAGGTGGTGGGGGATTAGCAGCTGGTACAGCATTGGCGGCTCATCTTTTGGACCCCAACACGGAAGTAATTCTTGGAGAGCCTAAAAATGCAGACGACTGCTACAAGTCCATGCAAAAAGGTAAAATCGTTCCTGTCAAAAATCCTGATACCATTGCGGATGGACTAAAAACCACTGTCGGTGAGCGAAATTTTGAGATCATTAAAAATCACGTGGCGGACATTTATACCGTAACGGAAGAAGAAATCATTGATGCAATGAAAATGATTTGGGAACGGATGAAGATCATTATTGAACCTTCGTGTGCGGTGCCATTTGCCGCCCTACTCAAAAATAAGGATCGATTTGCTGGAAAACATGTTGGCATTATCCTCACTGGAGGAAATGTGGACCTGGCGAACCTTCCTTTCTAAGAAGAAAAGTTGAAACATATCAAATAAACACAAGACATGAAATATACCTTATCCTGTCTATTGCTTGCTATCACTATGATGACCCAAGCTCAAAAACAAATTACAATTGAAAACATAACAGACGCTACCTTCTCTCAAAAGTCAGTTCGTAGTGTCAACTGGATGAATGATGGTCGGTTTTACTCCGCTTTATCAGACAATAAAGTCCAGAAATATGATGTAACCACAGGTGAAATGGTGGAAGTGTTGGTCGATGGTGATGAATTGGACATCCGAATCAATGACTATAATTTCAGTGCAGATGAGTCTCAAGTTCTATTGCTTACTGAAAGAAAATCCATTTATAGGAGATCATTTACGGCAGTCTATTATGTGTACAACCGAAGCACTAAAGAGTCACAAAAACTAAGTGATGGCGTACAGTCTTATGCGACCTTCTCTCCTGATGGGTCCAAAATTGCCTTTACCCGTGATAACAACCTGTTTTATAAGGATCTTTCTTCTGATAAAGAGGTCACAATTACTACTGATGGTGAATTCAACAAAATCATCAATGGTAGCAGTGACTGGGTGTATGAGGAAGAATTGTACATCACCAAAGCTTTTGAATGGTCTGTAGATAGTAAGAAAATTGTCTACTATCAGTTTGATGAAAGCAATGTGCGAGAATACAACATGCAACTTTGGAATGATGGAGACCTTTATCCGGAAGATTATGTGTACAAATACCCAAAAGCTGGAGAGGATAATTCGGTGATAAAACTATTTATCTATCATCTAAGCGGAGAAAAGAAAGTCTCTGTGGATATTGGTGAAGAGACAGATATCTACATCCCAAGAGCGTATTGGACGCAAGATGCTGAGTTGATCAGCGTTCAGCGATTGAATCGATTACAAAATCAATTAGACATTCTTCATGTGAATGCTTCAACTGGTGAATCTTCAGTAGTCCTCAGTGACAAAAGTGATACTTACATTGATTTCACCTTTTGCGATGATTTGACCTATTTAGACAATGGCAAAGAGTTCTTGTTTAGTAGTGAGAAGAGCGGTTTCAAGCACTTCTATCTATACAATATGAAAGGTGAGATGATCCGCCAGATCACTTCAGGTGACTTTGAAGCAGTGGAATTAGTGGGTTTGAATCAAAGCGCTAAAACTCCTGTATTGTATTACACTTCCACAGAAATTTCTCCATTAGAGAAGCACTTCTATAGCATTGACCTTAAAGGGAAAGGAAAGAAAAAATTGAGTGCTGAGAGTGGAAATAGCCGTATCAACATGAGTAATGACTGTAGTTATTACATGAATTATCACAGCTCAGCAGATCAGCCACTTAAAGTTTCTCTATACAAAACTTCAGGAAATCAGTTGATCAAGGTTCTGGAGGACAACTCTGGTCTTGCAAAAGTCTCTGAAGAGTATGGCTTGAGTGATAAGGAGTTTTTCACCTTCAAAACCGTGGATGGAACAAGTCTAAACGGGTTTTACTTAAAGCCTAAAGATTTCTCTGCGGGTAAAGAATACCCTGTTTTAGTTTATCAGTATTCTGGCCCTGGATCTCAAAACGTATCCAATGGATGGTCTGGAAGTCACTTTATCTTCCATCAATACCTGGTTCAGCAAGGTTATATCATAGCTGTGGTTGATACTCGAGGCACCGGATATCGTGGTGAGGCATTCAAAAAAATCACTTACAAACAACTCGGTAAGTACGAAACAGAAGACTTAATAGCTACTGGTAATTATCTTGCTGATCTCCCGTTTGTTGATTCCAAGCGAATTGGTGTGTGGGGATGGAGTTATGGAGGGTACATGTCCTCATTAGCTATTTTAAAAGGTGCTGATGTTTTCAGTCTCGCAATTGCCGTAGCACCTGTGTCCACCTGGAGATTCTATGATACCATCTATACGGAGAGATACTTGCAACGACCTCAAGACAATGCTTCTGGATATGACGACAATAGCCCAATCCATCATGCAGAGAAACTAAAAGGAAAGTATTTATTGGTTCATGGAACCGGTGATGACAATGTGCATTTCCAAAATGCAGTGACTCTCCAAAATGAGCTAATCAAAGCTGGCAAGCAGTTTGACTCTTTCTATTATCCTGATAAGGCACACGGTCTTGGTGGGCGAAGAGGTCATCTATACCAGATGATGACTGACTTTATTTTAGAAAATTTATAAAAATCCTACCATTATGACTGGTCTTTGTAGAAACGATAGTTTTTATGGAGACCAGTTGTTATTTTGGCGGTTGACTTTGCAACCACAGTTCGACACAGAAGTATGACAAGAAGGCTTTTCATTGTAGCCAACCCAACAACTGGTACCAAACAACTCGAAATCATCCTTCGTGAATTGATGGATTTCTGTGTGGCTAGGGACTTTGAATTTGAAATATTCCTGACTGCTGCTTCTCAGAATGCCTGGAAAACAGTGGAGAAGCATTTTGATGAAACCTACACCGACCTGGTCATAGTGGGTGGAGATGGTACGATCAACGAAGCGATCAATGGACTGAAATATCCGGTACCTGTTTCAATCATTCCAAACGGATCTGGTAATGATTTTGTCAAAAACATCAACATTGGTGAGGACCTGGAAGATCATATTCAGGTGCTTAGATCAGGCAAGGTTCATTCCATTGATTTGGGTGTTTGCAATGGACGCAAATTTGTCAATGGCGTAGGTATTGGGTTTGATGGTCAGATTGTTGCAGACATGCAACAGAAGAAAAGCTTTTTAAAAGGCCCGGCGAAATACTATTCTTTTGTACTAAGGATACTCGCTACCTACAAATCCAGGGTCTTCCGATTTACTCAAGATAAGCATCTTCAGCAAAAAGAATTGATATTACTGACGGTAGCCAATGGCACTACGTTTGGTGGTGGCTTTAAGCTCACCCCAGAGGCCGAAGTTGATGATAGTATTCTGGATGTTTGTGAGATTGGTAAAATCAGTGGCTTCAAACGATTCATGAATATTCATCGACTCCAGGAAGGCACACATGATAAATTACCAGAAGTGAAGTTTTCGAGATGCAAACACCTACATGTGGATGAAAACCCAGACCTTCATGCACATATTGATGGGGAGTATTTCGGTCATCCTCCATTTGAAATCGGTATCCTTCCAAATGCTCTTAAAATAAGAGTGAAAGGTTAATTCGTTTTCTTCTGCTTCTTCACCACGATCATTACGACTATTGTTACGGCAATGATAATGAGTGAAATCAATTGGCTGTGGGATAAAATTCCATCAATGATAAACCCTCTGCGTACGTCTCCGCGGAAAATTTCGATAATACCTCGACCAACAGAGTACATGATGATATAAATGAAGAAAAGCTGTCCTTCAAATCGATTGTGACGCTTCATCATCAACAACACCACCAAAATGATGGCAATCCACGTTACTTCATACAGCTGAGTAGGGTGTAATGGCACATTCAATGGCTCTGCCTGGCTTACAGGATCTGTGAAAGTCACTCCCAGAAAACTATCCGTTGGTAGACCATGACAGCAGCCCGCAAAAAAACATCCCAAACGACCACACATGTGAATAATACAACCTGTGATGGCTATTCGATCAAGCAATGCCCAAACAGGCCACTTCTGCTTTCGGAAATACCAAATGACTGTGGGAATCACGAAAAGTAACGATCCATAAAAAACGAACCCGGTTCTAAACCCCTTAAACATGTTGGAAGGTGTTCCGAAATAGTATCCAGGGTCTTCAAAGTAGAAAAAGACTTTTCCCCCAACAAATGCTGCTACTATGATTAGTATCGCCAGGTTTTGAATTTTGTCTGGTGTAATTCCCAGTTCTCGCTTGACGGTGGTGGACATGTAGAAATAACCCAATGTGGCTCCCAGCATGATCATGAAGCCATAGGTGTGAACTGTAAAATCGCCAATGCTGAAGAGTTCCGGGTGCATGGTTTGGTCTTAAGTTTTTAGGTTCAAGGTTCTAAGATAACGCCACTACAGGACATTCTATTATCTGGAGCCTTATTAGCATGCTTTAGTTGGAATCGTCTACTTGAACAGTTTTCGCATCCTCTTGCTCCAAGAACTTTTCAGCAACACTGGATCTATTTAGCTATAGATTTTAAAATCCTATCTTCTTGAATCAAAACATCTCTCATGAATAAATTATGAGGAAGCGTTTTGTGTTTTGTTTCCTTAAATCCTTCAAGAATTAAATTCAAAGATTTTGCAGTGATTAATGATAGGTTCAATTCATAATCCAAACCACATTCCTTAATAAAATCATCAGAAAACTCCGGTGCAACAAGTAACGACTTGATTACTTTATAGCCATTCTTTTCCGCCAATTGAATATAAGACTTAAGCTGTCTTGAAACGGAACTAAACTTATTATATCCACTTTCTTTAACCGATTTACACTCAATTAAAATAAGGTCCTTTTCAGATATTTTGACCACAATGTCCGCCTTGTCTTTACTGGTGTTGATCGATTTTCTAAGATCTTCATCGACCTGAAAGCCAAGCTTGGAAAGAATTTTACGAGTTAAATCCTCAAATAATATTCCAAGTTCACTTTCCTTTACTTTAATGCCATTTTCTTTCAAACCCGCTAAATCTCGATATCCTACTAATTCATAGTTTTCTATATAAAGATTTTCGGCATCTTTAAAATTCTCTAGAATATTTTCAACAAGACTACCTCTTGTTTTTATCCCTTTCTTATCACAGAACTTTGTAAGAGAATCAGAAGGAATAATCTCTAAAACATCTTTTGGTTTAATATTATAATCAAGCAGATAAGAGCTTCGCATTACATTTTCTTCCTGTAACTCAAATTCCTTTTTAATGAGATCTTTAATCTTTGGTAGGGTCTCTGTAAGCTCTGTCAGTAATTTTTCATATCCATCTACAGAAATACCGACCTTGTCATCCGCTTCAATTTCATCAAAGTATTTTACAAGATTCGCAAGTTTATCATCAAGTGTAGCTCCTCCTATTTTAGGGGATATTCCAAGGTTCTTATCACAAAGTTCATTGACAAACTTCTTACGGTCAGTTATTGCCAAATCAGGTTTATAAATATCAGTCGATAATACTGCATGCATGGAAATGCCTTCATTTATTATCTCTTTAATCTTTTGATCAATGGACTGCCTCCAATCAATATTATGTTTTTTGCATACCAAATTAATTTGAGGCTCTCTGAGTTGTCTTAGAATTCTCCTAAAATACTTATCCGCAATTTCTTTCCCTTTAATCTTTCTGATCAATGTTACGATTTCATCAGCAACATATACTACGTTGGTTTTCTTTGAAAAAAACACCATCCCAAGATTTCTCAGTTCAGTAATTATTTCATCAATTTCCAGCTGCTTGAGAGGAATGATCATATAATTGATCAACTTGATCTCTTCGATCGAAAGTTCAAGATTAGTTGAGAGTGTATTTAATATAGTTTGCTCGTCAAATGTGATTTTTCTCTCTTGATTGTTGAGGTCGTCATTGACATAAGCCGTGTGAACGCATGCTTTATAAATGAGATAATCTCTTTTCCTACTCTCATCTAAGTCCGATTTTTCAGCACTCAACTCTGATTCAAAAACCTTTATCTTCTTCTTTAATTGCTTAAGTTCGGTATCATACAATCGTGATAACCAATCTTGCTTCATAATACAATTTCCATCCCTTATCAGAATGTCTGTTAGTATATCTACTTGTGAAGTTGATTTTTGAAACTCATCATATAAATAGCTCGAAAACTCATTCTTTAAGAGATTAAAAACTCTGGATATATTTAAACTATCCATCGCCTTTAAATCACCACTTGCATCATTAAGAATTTTATCAATTTCTTTTATCTGCTTTGGTTTATCTGCAATTAGATTATCAATTATTTTCAGAAATGAATTTTTCTCAAAGGAATTGAGATTATTAAGGATCTTCTCCAGTTTCATTTTGGGCGGTAAATTGGTGAATGATCCGTTAATTTAAATAATATTGGTAAGATCCTAACTAACAGACAACTACTTAAAAGGATTGTCTCCTTTGTGGGTACTACTGTCAAACACTCGGATAGCAATCACATCTGCCTCAGCGGTAACTTCACCTTCCACTGTGGCCGTGCATGTCATCACCGTCTTTTTGCCTTTTACTTCCGTGACTTTCGCTCGTAATTCAATGACTTTGTCATTTGGTGTGGGTTTGACGTATTTTACCGTAATGGTTCCAGTGGCATATCGGTAAACTGGGTCACTATCCAAATAACGGTCTTCTCGGCGATAGGCATCAGCCATCGCTGTACCCATACAGTGACAGTCAATCAGCGTGGCTAAAATCCCTCCGTTAAGCAAATTGGCCCATCCGTGGTACTTTTCCTCTGATTGCCAGAGGCAAACTGCCTCCTCACCTTCCCAGAAACTCCTGATCTGTAGCCCGTTCATGTTGTTTATTCCGCAGCCGAAACAAACATTTTCCGGCATATGTAATTGAAAATAATCTTTCTCCATCCTGTTATCTAATTTTGGGGTGTACTTCAAGGCCTTAAATTATACAATATGTCTGCGAGCGCCATCAACAAACTCCGAACATTTGACTTACTATTCCATCAACTCAAATTCTTTCCGCTTGAAGATGCCTTCAATTATAAGGTCAATGGGAATTGGAAAAAGTTTAGCACCAAACAGAGTCTTCAGATCATCAACCAACTAAGCCTGGGGCTACTGGAATTGGGTATCAAAAAAGGAGACCGGGTAGCCCTGATTTCTGAAAATAGACCTGAGTGGAATTTTATTGATTTTGCTTGTCAGCAAATTGGAGTAGTGGTAGTACCGATGTATCCCACGATCAGCTCATCTGACTATCGATACATTTTCCAACACTCAGAAATTAAGTATGCCTTTGTTTCCAATAAGGAGATCCTAGCTAAAATCAACACGGCAATTCCTGGATTGGACGTGGCAGGCGTTTATTCCATTAACAAAATCAACGGAACGAAGAACTGGCAGGAAATACTAGAACTCGGTAAAAACAAGAAAGTAGAGGAAGTCGCAGCAATTCGTCAAGAAATTAAACCGGAGGATTTGATGAGCATTATCTACACCTCTGGCACAACGGATAAGCCCAAAGGGGTGATGCTCTCTCATAAAAATGTGGTGAGTAATGTACTTGCTTGCACCAAATACTCATATGTGGAATCTGGAAAAGATCGTGCATTGAGTTTTCTTCCACTAAACCACGTTTACGAGCGCACCGGAGTCTATTTATACATTTATTTAGGTGTGGCCGTTTACTATTCGGAGATTATGGATACTATTGGGGATGACCTCAAAGATGTCAAACCGCACACTTTCAATACCGTTCCTCGTCTTCTGGAGAAGGTCTTTGACAAAATCATGAAGAAAGGGAATGAGCTCGGTGGACTCAAAAAAGGAGTCTTCAATCGATCTGTTTCCATTGGGTTGAAATATGACCCCAACATCAAGCAGGGAAGTGTTTACAACAGTCAATTGGAATTAGCAGATAAACTCGTTTTCTCCAAATGGCGAGAAGCTCTCGGTGGCAACATCAAGCAAATACAATGTGGTGCAGCAGCTTTGCAACCAAGATTGCTCCGAGTGTTTTGGGCAGCAGGCATCAAACTATTGGAAGGCTATGGCCTTACTGAAACTTCTCCAGTAATTACCGCAAATACTCCTGATGCACTTAAAATTGGAACGGTTGGTAAACCAATAGATTTTACAGAAGTACGTATTGGTGCTGAAGGCGAAATCGAAGTGAAGGGTCCAGGTGTGATGATGGGTTACTACAACAATCCTGAGCAGACTGCCGAAGTAATGACCCAGGATGGTTGGTTCAAAACAGGAGATGTTGGCATCATTGATAATGGATTTTTGAAGATCACTGATCGCAAAAAGGAGCTTTTCAAAACTTCAGGAGGGCTTTACATTGCCCCACAACAAATAGAGAACAAACTCAAAGAGTCAAGACTCATAGAGCAGGCAATGGTTGTTGGAGAAGGAAAAAAATTCCCAGCAGCATTGATCGTTCCAAATTTCGAAGCACTAACAGAGGAGCTAAGCAAGCAGTTTGTATTTGTCACAGAGCAGAGTGAGTTGCCAAAAGACCCTGTTGTCATCAAACTGTATGAGAAGGAAATTGCAAAAGTGAATGAGGAGCTAGGTAAATGGGCCGGAGTGAAACAATATCGCATTGTTTCTGAAAGCTGGACTCCAGACTCTGGAGAGTTAACTCCAACATTAAAACTCAAAAGAAGAGTACTTCACGAAAAATATGAACATATGATTGCCGATATTTATAGCGCAGACGGTTCTGTTGATTTTGCGGAAGCGGAATCTGATACTTCAGAGCTCGATCTGGAAGAATCAAATAAATAGCAATCCAAAATGATACATGTTTTAGATCTTAACTTTTTAGGCATTGATCACGCCATTGCATCATTCCTTATCGAATCATCTGCTGGACCTATTCTTATCGAAACTGGTCCGCACTCCACGTTTGAGTCGATGAAATCACAACTGGCCAAACATGGTTATCAGCCTGAAGATGTTAAACACGTGCTTTTGACCCATATTCACTTTGATCACGCTGGTGCAGCCTGGGCCTTTGCTGATCACGGAGCCAAAATCTACTTACATCCATTCGGCAAACCACACCTGGAAGACCCCACCAAGTTGTACAACTCTGCAAAAATGATCTATGGTGATGACATGGAGCGCTTGTGGGGAGCGATGGAGAAAATTCCAGGAGATCTTTTGATCACTCCAGAGCATTTGGATGAAATCACTATTGGAGATAAAAAATTTACTGCATTACATAGCCCAGGGCATGCCAAGCACCACATTGCCTGGCAGCTAGATGACATCATCTTTACAGGAGATGTGGCTGGAGTGAAAATTGGAAATGGCCCGGTAGTACCACCATGTCCTCCTCCGGATATCAATCTGGAAGATTGGAATCAATCGTTGGATATCTTGATGGAGCGTAAGGCTAAGTCACTTTATCTGACCCATTATGGAGAGGTAACTGCTATTGGCGACCATGTACATGAACTAAGAAACATGCTGACCGACTGGGCCAATTGGATTAAGGAAAAATGGGAGTCTGGATTGACAGCAGATGAAATTACTCCTAAGTTTTCTGAATACACCGCCAATCAACTAAGAGGTCTTGGCGTATCAGAGCATGGCGTCAAACAATATGAAGCAGCGAATCCAAGCTGGATGAGTGTGGCTGGTCTGATCAGGTATTGGAAAAAGAAGAGCCAATAATTAATCCATTCCTGCGTTTTAAAAGCTTTGAAGAGAAGGGTACGTGGTATTCTTCTCTTATTTTTTCACCTTTACTGAGTTATGGAAGACCGCCGGATTGATGAACTACAGGAAAAGCTACAAGGACTAATCCATCAGCAGCACAAGATCTCAAATGAAATTCGTGAGCTACAAATAGCTGTGGATTCCTTGAAACAACCTTCCAAAAAAGAAAACCCTGTTCTGGAACAAGTCCCCACTTCCAAACCTGTTCTGGAAACATCTGCTGCAGAGAAAAAACCTCGTGTCAAGCGTGATTTGGAACAATTCATTGGTGAGAATCTCATCAGTAAACTCGGCATACTTATCACCGTAATTGGAGTGGGAATTGGGACTAAATACGCGATAGATAATGAAATGATTAATCCAGTAACCAGAATCATTCTCGGTTACCTGGTGTCTCTTGGTCTTTTGGGCTTCGCCATTTTCCTGAAAAAGAACTATTTGTCTTTTAGTGCAGTACTATTAAGTGGCGCTTTTGCGATCATGTATTTTTTGACTTTTGCGGCTTACAACTTTTATGGGTTCATCGGAAAAGGTCCTGCTTTTGGCGTGATGGTCATTCTCACAGTTGCCACGGTGTATTCCGCATTGCGATATGATAAGTCAATTATAGCCCACATGGGATTGGTCGGCTCGTATGCCGTCCCTTTTTTGCTAAGTGATGGAAGTGGGCAGGTATTGTACCTCTTTATTTACATTACCATAATCAATATTGGCATTGTCGTGGTGAGTGTAAAAAAGTACTGGCAATCACTGTATTATGCCGCTCTGATCTTCACCTGGCTGATTTACACCGCCTGGTTCCTCAATCGATATACCAAGGATGAGTTTACAATTGCCATTCTTTTTGCTGGAGTATTCTTTATTCTTTTCTACACCTCCTTTCTTGCCAATAAAGTGCTCTTCAAAAAGGAGCTTGTACGAGGAGACATTTTTTTGATTTTAACCAACTCATTGATCTTTTACAGTCTCAGCTTTGCGTTGTTGGACAAGAGGTTTGGACATGACATGACACTTGGCCTATTCACCCTGGGAAATTCCGCTTTACACTTCCTGGTTGCCTTTGCTATAAAACGAATCAATTCAGAACATCAGGCATTATTTCGCTTGATTGTTGGTGTAGCAATAGCCTATCTGACTTTGACCATCCCAGTAATTTTTGAAGGTGCCTGGATCACAGTGCTCTGGGTAGGTGAAGCTGCAGCGCTCACCTGGGCTGGACAACCCAAAGAAGGCCTCCCATACCGCAGAATGTCCTATGTGTTAATACTTCTGACTTCTTTCAGCTTATTCACCACCTGGATTAATAGAAGCGAAGCAAGTTCTCTCACGCCTTTTTTTAACACCTATTTTCTAGTAAACCTACTCTCTATTGCTGGTCTATCGGTGGTAAACTGGCTTAATTATAGGACGATAGATAATGGCAATCATTGGTATGATCGACTATTCTCATTCATCAAGCCAGGTCTTTTACTATTGACTGTCTACGCATGTTTTGCCTTAGAGATTGCCGGTTACTGGCAAAAGTCCCCTCTCATAATTAATGGGGAGTTGTTGCAGGTATGGCTAATGATCTATTCTCTGGTCTATCTGGGGATATTGGCTTTGTTTAACCAAAAGACTATCCAAAGTAAAAATCTAACAGCCGTTATTCTGGTCCTGGGAATTCTAACAATTCCGACGCTATTGAACACTTCATATACTTTAAATGAGATCCGTCAATATTATTTGGAAAAAGGCAACATGATGATTTTGAGCTTGAGGTATTTCTTGTTCGCCGCAATTGCGTTTTTCGGTTTTAGTATCAAGCCCTATTTCAAGAAAGAATCAACCAACAGGCTCCAAAAAAACACATCCGAAATTATTCTACTCGGTTTAATCCTGTGGATAACCAGTATAGAGCTAATCCATTGGTTGGATCTGTTTGATTTCAAATCCTCTGACAAACTTTCGTTGACAATATTATGGGGAATAAGTGCCCTTGCGTGGATTGGATTGGGGATTACCCAATTGAAAAAGCATGTTCGAGTAGTGGCAATAGGGTTGTTTGCCGTAGCACTAATCAAATTGTTTTTCTATGACATTGCACATTTGGACAACCTCTCAAAAACAATAGTATTTGTTTCGCTGGGAATTTTGATGCTTGTGGCTTCTTTCCTTTATAACCGATTTATGAAATCAACGGAGGAAAGTCAACAAGATTAATTCATCTCGTACTTTTTCATCTGGGTGCTTCCTACCCGTAGATGACCGATTTCACCGATGGTATTTCCTTTATTGTCTTTGATTGGTCGGAAATCTACTGGTACTTTCACGTCTCTAGAACCCACTAGATCAGCGCTACCTTTTCCAAGTTGCAGGCAGGCGATATCACTTACATGAGTAATGAATCCATAGTTGTTGCGAATGATGATCGGATCCGAAATCTGTGTTAAGATGGTTGTAAGAATATTTGCCTCCTCATTCACATGAATTTGAAGCAACGCATTTTCTACAACTTCAGGTAGTCTCTCCACCTCCATCTTATTCAAGACCTCTTTTGCTCCATCAGAAAGTAGTTTGGATCTGATCGCCGCTACGGACGAATTGGTCAAAAATATGAATGGTGCTTCTGGAATCTCAATTCGACAGGTTTTAAGAAAAATTTCTCCTGAATGACTAGCCAAACCGTAATCGGATATGATAATATCCGGAGGTGTACTTTCAATGAATTGAATGAAGTCCTTTAGGTTGTTGACATGGTGCACTTCCACGTCTGGGAAATGCATCACCAGGATGCGCTCGACCAAACGGGCGTCCTTGCCGTTCTCTTCGATATGTAGTACTGAAAATCTCATTTCGCTGTGAAGGATGAAAATAAGAAGAGTATTCGACAAAACAAGACAGTCTTCGATCAATCACTTATTTGCGAAGATCATCCTGCTTTTTTTCCTGATCAGTCATTTGACATGTATCACAAATCCATCTGACTGCTGTCATTAAAAAATGCTGAAAAAGGACATACCTTAATTACTTGAAACAACAGGATCCTTAGAAGGTCGTGAAGTCATGAAAAAAATACTTGTCCCTACCGATTTCTCCGATTGCGCCAACAACGCTACGGATATAGCCATAGACATTGCCAAGCACTATGGAGCGGAGTTGCACTTCTACCATTTTGTATCCGTGCCGATAGACTGGGTCCACCTGGACTTTGCTCAAAGTGCTATGTACCCTGATGTAACCGAAGAGGTTAATCGGGTTCAAAAAGAAATGAAGAAACTGGTCAAATATGTTGAGAAAAAAGGTGTGACAGCCTACTCGTATGTAGACTTTGACAACAGCACAGGAGCCGTAGCCAAATACGCCAAGAAAAATGACATTACGTTTATCGTGATGGGATCGCACGGGGCCAAAGGAATTCAGGAATTTTTCCTTGGATCCAATGCACAAAAAGTGGTTCGCTACTCTGAAGTACCTGTCTTGATAGTGAAAACCAAACTAGATACCGTTGAAATAAAAGATATTCTATTTGTTTCGGACTTCCAGGAAGAAATGACCGTACCGTTCGAAAATGTAGTGATGTTTGCGAAGATGCTGGGAGCGAAAATACACCTCGTCTATCTCAACACTCCATCAGACTTCCAAAGATCATGGACCATCAAAGAGCGAATGGAGAGTTTTGAAAAGCTAGCTACAGGTCATTTGGCCAAATCCGAAATTGTTAATTGTCTATTTCTCGAAGAAGGAATGGAAAAATACTGTGAACAAAACCATGTTGGTATGATTGCAATGGCCACCCACCATCGAAAAGGGTTATCCAGGACATTTCTGGGCAGCTTGACTGAAGAAGTAGTCAATCACATGGATATTCCAGTCGTAAGTTTTCCAATTTAATGTTTCGTTATCATTTTAAATTGTTATGACGCAAGTTTATGAATAGGGCTCTCCGGGGCCCTATTCTTTTTTATGCATCACAATCATCAGGAGTTAAGCCCTCCTTGTAGTAGCTTTATAGGCAGGTAACATTGAATTTAAGTATAAAGAAGAATGAAAAAGTATTTAGGCCTCCTACTGACAGGAGTTATCCTGGTCAGTTGTGGAGAATCTGATGATTTAACCTATCAGGTCAATTCTCCCGACAATCAAATCACCGTCAGTTTTATGACTCTGGATGGTAAACCGGCATACGCGGTAAGCTATCAAGGAAAAGCTCAAATTGATACTTCCTACGTGGGTTTTGAGTTCAAAGACCAAACTCCTCTTACTGGAAACCTATCTGTAATCAACCAAACTATGAGTTCTGCTGATGAAACCTGGGAAATGCCCTGGGGAGAACAGCGCGAAGTGCGTAATAACTACAACGAGTTGCGCTTAACTCTACAAGAATCTTCATCACCAGGACGTGTCTTTGATTTAGTTTTTAAAGCATACGATGATGGTATCGGTTTCCGATTCGAATTTCCTGAACAAGAAGCATTTCCAAGTGAGGTGGTTATCACAGAGGAAATGACGGAGTTTAATTTGACAGGTGACCATAAAGTCTGGTGGATTCCAGGTGACTGGGATATTTATGAATACCTATATACGGAAAGTCAATTCTCCGAAATCAACGCATACGACCAGTTCATCGAGGGAGATCATTTAGGTCAGGTTTATCTGAACAGCAATGCTGTAAATACACCTGTGACCATGAAAACCAATGAAGACATTTACCTGAGTTTTCATGAAGCCGATTTGACCGATTATGCAGGAATGACCCTGAAAGTAGATACCTCAAACCTTACCATGGTCAGTGAACTGGTTGGTAATGATGCTGGAATAAAAGTGAAAACGGCTGCTCCTTTCGTCACACCATGGAGAACCATCCAAATTGCGGACCGGGCTGGAGATCTTTTAGAATCCAAACTGATTGTCAATCTGAATGATCCAAATGAGCTTGGTGATATCTCTTCCTGGTTTAAGCCGATGAAATATATCGGTATCTGGTGGGACATGCACCTAAACCGAAGAACATGGGATTATGCCTCAGGAAATCATGGCGCTACTACCGAATACACAAAAGAATTGATTGATTTTGCTGCAGAAAATGATATGGGCGGTGTTTTAGTAGAGGGTTGGAATACCGGTTGGGAAACCTGGACGGACCCCAACATGCGAGATACCATCTTTGATTTCACTACACCTTATCCAGATTATGACCTGGAATATCTAGCAGGGTATGCCGCAGGAAAGGGTGTTCAGATCATCATGCACCATGAAACTTCCGGCGCAGTGGCTCGATACGAAGAAAGAATGGAGCCAGCTTACCAGTTGATGAACAAACTTGGTATCCATTCAGTGAAAACCGGGTATGTGGGTACAGTTATCCCGGCTGGAGAATACCACCATGGACAGTGGATGGTGAACCATTACCAAAATACGTTGAATAAGGGTGCAGAATACCAGGTGGCAATCAACATGCATGAGCCAATCAAAGCAACAGGCTTGAGAAGAACCTATCCAAACATGATTTCTCGAGAAGGTGCCAGGGGTCAGGAATACAATGCCTGGGCAGGTGAAGGAGCAAGTCCACCTTCACATTTACCAACCATCGCATTTACAAGAATGCTATCTGGTCCATTTGATTACACTCCGGGTATCTTCAATTTGAGTTTAAAACCTTACAAAGAAAATCACCCAATCAAATCAACTCTGGCACTACAGCTCGGATTGTATGTCAACATCTACAGCCCCATCCAAATGGCCGCTGATTTGATTGATTATTACAAAGGAAATCCGGCCTTCCAGTTCATTTTAGATGTAGGAGTAGACTGGGAGCAGAGTAAAGTGCTTGATGGAGAGCCTGGAGATTTCTTAGTTACTGCCCGTCAGGAAAAAGGTACGGATGATTGGTTTGTTGGAGGAATGACTGATGAAAATGCTCGTCCTTATACTTTGAAATTAGATTTCCTTGAAGCCGGCAAAATTTACACAGCCAAAGTATACCGTGATGCCGATGACACGCACTACCTGGATAACCCAACTTCCATTGACATTGTGGAGATGGAAGTGACAAAAGGCGATGAGATTCCAGTAAATATGAAAGAAGCTGGCGGTTTTGCCGTTAGTCTTATAGCTAAGTAATTAGCTTCTTATAATCGTATCAAACCCTGACGGTAAATCGTCAGGGTTTTTTGTTGATTAGTCCTCGAGTAATGCCAACTGTTTCAGCGCATTTTCATTGTCTGAGTCCAGTTCCAGTACTTTTTTGTAATTGACAATGGCGTTTGCCGTATCCCCTGAAATCGCTAATGCTTCTCCATAACTGTCATAAACATTGGGATTGGTTCTAAACAGATAGGTGTTGAAATTGAATGCAACCAATGCCTCATCAATTCTTCCACTACGCAGTAAGACATAACCCAGCGTATTCAATTCTGCACTTTTGCTTACTCTCTTGTACATGTGATAGTAGTGAGCATTGGCATCTTTATAGAATTCCTCGACTGTCATCTTTTTTAAAGCGTCCTGTAAATATGTAGCTGCTCGATAGTTTGGAGTAACCGGATAACCCAAGGCAATCTGTGCAAGATCAGTTTCCAAATCCGTCACAGGAAACTCCACAATTCGCCCAATCTCTTTTCCCTCTTCTTTGAATATGAATGTCGGGACACGATGGATATCAAGCCCTTTTTCTTCTTGATTCGGTCCTTGCTTGTACTTTTCCTCGCCATCATACAAGGCGATAATGTTAAGTTGATCTCGACTAAGGCCAAGTTCATCCCATAGATGAATGAATTGTGGAACCCAGTTTTTACTGTCTCCACACCATGACCCGAGATAAATATCAACTTGGGTCTTTTTCAGGTTCTTTTTCCAGGTGGAAGATGGTTGGGTGGGCTTAAATTCATCGTAATGCTCCTGGTACCAATCTCCATGATTCATCAAATCAGTAATAGACACAGGTCCACACAAATGGGTCTCCTCTCGACTGTTTACATAGGTTTCTGGATTCTGAGCAATAAGGTTTCCAGCTATCACCAGGATAGCGGCATAAAGGATAGGTTTCATAATAGTTTGGTTTTTGATTTCGGTAAAGAAACGTCAAACCAAACGGCAGCGCTGTTAATGAAGTGTTAAAGAGACCAAACGAAATGTTAATGGCTGGAGTGAAATAACCTGGTTTGGTAACTGATCATGAAGGATACTCCAATGATAATCAATGCTGAGAGAGCCGCAAGAAGACTGAATGGCACCTCTGGAAGCTGAAAACTCAATCCATCAAACGCCTGCGTAAAGTCATTGGACCATTGGTTTAGTCTATTGAAATCCATAGAAGGCAACTCCACTTGAAAATAAGGTTTACCAGCTTCATTTTTATAACCAAACAGTAAGTATGCCATCAAAGAAATGAAACCAGAGCCAATAAACCACCAGGCTCTTTTACTGATCACCGGCTGATACTCAAAAGTGCTTTTTGGCTCAATAGAAGCCATAATTTGCTCCTTGAGAAAGGCTTGGGGTGTCTTTTCACCTTGCCGAAATAGGTCTTTCAGCATTTGATCTTCAGGATTCATATTTTGTTCTTCTCTCATGATGCCCACTCTGTTATGCCCATTTTCAATAGGACCTGATTCAGTTTCTTTCGAGATCGGTGTAAGATAATCTTCACGTTGGAGTCTGTCAAACCCGAGATCTCACATATTTCTTTTACGGATTGCTCATTGTAGTAAAATAACGTTACAATTCCCTTTTCGTCATCTGACAATTGATCCATTGCTTTTGTCAAAACAGATCGCATATCATTTAGCTCCGACTGCTCATTTACATTGTTTTCATTCAAATGCCCCGAGTGATTATCAATATCCACCAAATTCGGTTTCACCTTTCTCAATCGAGTCAGGCAGGCATAATAAGCTATTCGAAGCATCCAGGTAGACAATTTGGATTCGTTTCTGAAGGTATTTAATGACTTATGTACTTTCAAAAAGGTATCCTGAACCACCTCATATGCGTCCTCCTCATTTCGAAGGATGTTCAATACAAAATTGAACACACGCACCTGATACTTATCCACGAGATCTCCAAAGGCACGGTTATTCCCTGCCAGGATTTGCTCAATCAAATAGGTATCGTCGGTCTGGTGCATTTGTACTTGTTAGACTACCTAATTTACGAAGCGGTTACATTTTTTTTTCGAAATGTTGTAACCGGATTTAAAACCAGGTAGTCAATAAGGGCAAATCACAAAATCTAAATTGACTAATATGGAACCAATGATTGTATTTCTGGCACTTTTCGCAACGATATTCGGAATTGCCTATGTATTTCTAACCACAAGAAACAAAGAGCGCCTTATGATGATCGAAAAAGGAGCTGATGCTACTTTATTTGAGAGAAAAGGGACCAAATTCTCAATCGCTAAATTCATTCTAAACATTGCCCTTCTGTTCGTTGGAATCGGTTTTGGAATTTTCGTGGGTTGGGTACTTGGAGAATCCTTTGGTGGTCGAAATAATGTTGAGGTTTATATGTTCTCAACCATTTTCATATTTGGTGGCCTAAGCATGATTGCTGGGTTCTTCATCACCAGAAAAATTGAGAAAGCAGATAACGAATAAATTATAATAGTCTTTCGGTCAAAGCCCTGGATAGCAATATCTGGGGTTTTTTATTCAGATAATCCCGAATTGTCATTCCCTGAATTTTTAGAGTGACTGAACTATTAATGTCCAATCAACAAAAATTCTAAGGGAATCTTATTTAGTCATCTGACTTCTAATTCTACTCAACGATTGTGGAGTAATTTTCAAATACGATGCAATGTATTGCTGCGGTACAGAGAGAGCTAAATCAGGATAGCGTCTCAGAAACTCCTGGTATTTTTCACTTGCCGTACCAAAATTGAGGAAGTCATTGTCTTTGATTTTATTCAAAAGATTGGCTTCCGTTAATGATTTACTCAGCAGAAATAGTTTGGGTACCTCCTCATTCAGTTGATCCCAAACACTTCTTTTCACTGAATACATTTCAGTATCCAATACCGCCTCAATGCCCGTTTCGCTGGGTTGCAAACTGTAGTAACTCTCAAGATCCACGGCAAACTGATTTGGACGAACAAAATATTTGACTACTTCCAGCCCATCATTTCCATAACCAAACACTCTAAGGGCCCCCTTCTCGACAAACCCTAGTTTGTTGGCAATGTTTCCAATGGTGTGAAACGAATCTCCAGCTTTCAAATTATGGAACTGGAAATTCTGAATCAGCAAGTCAATATCTGACTCGGGCAAAATCCCGCCAAACCCTAAAACGGCTCTAAGTCTATTCATTTATTGAACGATTCCATGACTAATTACCGATCTGGCACAGGAAAGAATCGCCTCCTCATTGGATAACGGTTTCCATCCAAGTTCGTTGACCGCTTTGGAATGATTGACTCGGCGCTCAGCGCTCAGATCAATCAAAATGGGCTTCAATGTTTTGTCAAAGTTGCTGAACAACCGCACCATAAAGTCTGGCAATGTGACTTTTGGTACTTTTTTAGTCGGATAAGCTTTTCTTAACACATCGGCTACTTCACTAAACTTAGAAAATCCGGAAGAACCGATGTAGCGTTGATTGGCTGCAAGTGCATTTTCCATGGCCCGAACATGTAGATCGGCAACAGATCGAACATCCACCATATCGAATCCAATATTGGGCAAAGCTGGTGAACTGCCATCGAGCGCCTTGATGACAATATTGGCAGAAGTACCGAAATCTTGTTCCAAAACAGGTCCGAGTATGGCTCCAGGACAAACGGTAACCAGTTCTAGCCCTGAGTTATCTTGCTCAATAAAATCCCATGCTGCTTTTTCAGCAATGGTCTTACTCCGAAAATAGGGTGTAGTGTCCTTTTTGTTGGAAACGTCAGTCCAATCCGATTCAGTGAATTCATTATGTTTCCCTTTCGAATTACCATAAACAACCGCTCCAGTCGATGAGGTGATCACCACTCGTTTCACACCTAATTTGGAAGATGCATTAAGTACATTTAGAACCCCCGCCTTTGCTGGCCTGATCAATTCATCGTCATTTTTAGGTAGTTTTCTAGGAAATGGAGACGCAATGTGCATCACAAAATCCTTGTCCTTACAAAGTGTTAACCAGATGGACTCATCCTCCAAATCTGCCTCAGCAAAAGCAAGATTCTCCACTTTGGAGGTGTGTTTGGCAATCACTTCTCTCATAGAGTCTGCTCGACTCATGTTTCGGAGCGTTCCTGTGACGTGATATCCCTTTTCCAATAATTGAATGGTTGTATGCGAGCCAAGAAACCCGGTTACGCCGGTCAATAGTACTTTTTTCATGATTATGATCTTTGTTTCAATCAAAGTTGATCAGACTGATCACCATCACAATTACCAAATGTTAAGAAATGAATTTTAAGTTAAATCCTGTTTCGGAGACTTAGTTTTATATTCACATAAAGAACTTCCCATCACATAACTCGTCTTTAGGTTATGACTCGCGACATCATCGACATCAATGACTTCACTATTCTGGTTGAAACCGCAAATGCTGAAAGTCCTACTACAGACTCTTGTTTCTTTGACGAGCCCGTAATTGCAGTGGCTTTTTACGGTTCAGGCAACGTGGAGCTCGCGGTAAAATACCCTGATACTCATAAAGAGTTCAATTATACCAATGGCTTAGCTCTCTCCTTTTATGCTGATGAACAGGTGGAGTTTGAACATACTGTTTCCGCTGGGAAGCCACTTGAGAGCATCGTTATTGCCACCACAATGCCGAATCTGGAGAAACTTCCCAATCAAGAAGGTGAATTGTTTGGTGAAATGTTGCAACAGTTGGTGAATCCAAAAGATCACTATGTGGAGGGCCCTAGCTTTTTCATGACTCCTGAAATGCAATCCATCGTGGATCAGGTTATTAACAACCAGTATGAAGGCAAAGCACGAATGATGTTTTTCAGAAGCCAAATGACCACTTTGCTCGCACACTTCTTTGGGCAGCTTTCATTGATTTCAGAGGATACTATTCCATCCGACGAAAGGGCCAAGCTTCAACAGGCCCGAGACATCCTGATCAATAATCTGGAGCATCCNCCATCNCTNACAGANCTNTCNAAAGAGATNGGACTCAANACNTTCAAGNTNAAAAAGAATTTTAAAGAGCTGTTTGGNGTCCCNGTATTCAAATACCTNCAAAACGAGCGNCTCAATACCGCNAACGAGTTAATTCGATCGGAGAANATGACCATTCAGGAAGCCGCCTGGCACGTNGGNTATGACAGTCTNAGTTCGTTTTCNAATGCTTTTGCGAAGAAGTTTGGCTTCCGACCAAGNGAAATAAAGTGATAATCCTTTTCGAACAAATCACTATCCCTCTCGAACAAATCANCCAATAAGANAGGTAGCAGCTTTGTCTCATCAAAATAAAAGACAAAGCAATGAAATCACTTAAAGCAGTTCTTATTGGCGTATTAATCTGGTTCTTAGGAGCTAGTTTTTATACAGCCTCTTACCTGTTCCCATTCCTGAAGAATGTGGAGTTGCAAGCAAACCTAACACTAGCCATAGCATTGATTCCTAATGCCTGGTTGGGTGCTCGATTGTACTACAAGTGGCAACCAAACACTCACGGTCTTCACGTGGGATTAGTTGTTTTACTTACTGCCATTCTGTTAGATGCCTTAATCACAGTGCCGTTCTTCATTCTCCCAGCAGGAGGCAGTTATCTAGGATTCTTTGGCACCGCCTCATTTTGGTTCATCGCTATAGAATACCTCCTGGTAGTCTATGGTTATTGGAGACTTAAGGCAAAAACCATTCAATCATGAAAGTCGTCATAGCCTGCCTGTCCTTGATAGGGTTCCTACTTATAGAAATCATGATTCCTGGTGTCATTTCAGAAACCATAGTACCTACCCAGGAAAAATCTGAATTACTGAAAACCCAGGCTTACAACATCTTGAGACATAAGTGTAATGGCTGTCACAAGAAACAGAATCCTCTCATGGTATTCTCTGAGAAGAACATGAGCAAAAGGTCTGAAAAAATCTATGAGCAAGTATTCGTGAAACAACGAATGCCTAAAGGAAATGAAGTCAAGCTAACCAATGAGGAGTACAGCCTCCTCAAGAATTGGCTACTAACTGAAATCAATAAGTAATCATGGACTTAACATTAAAAAACATCTCGCTACTCATCGCAATTGTCCTAACCGGACTATCAGCTGGTTTATTCTACGCCTGGTCTGTTTCTGTCATCCCGGGCACAAAAAAAGTAATCGATTCATCTTATCTGGAAGTGATGCAANAGATCAATCGAGAGATCATGAANCCTCAGTTCTTCCTGGTCTTCATTGGAAGCATGGTTCTGTTAGCATTTAGTNCNGTACTGCATTATGGTAGTGGTNTNTCGTTTTGGTTGTTGCTNNTCGCGACNGGGGCTTATATCCTCGGGACATTTGTGGTAACTGGCTTAGGNAATGTCCCTCTCAATAATGAGCTGGANGGANTAANNTTAGGACANCTCAATCCGTCGCAGATGCAAGAATTCAGAAGATACTACGAAGCCAGATGGAATCTATTTCATCAGATCAGGACCTTCTTTTCGGTATTGGCTTTTATCGCCTCACTGATAGCTGCATTTACAGCAAACTCATTCACAACACATTAAATCAAATACGAACTCAATCAAAAAACAATGACTAATACAATTCTAGTAATTGGCGGTACAGGAAAGACTGGCCGAAAAGTAGTAGATAGACTACAAAAACGAAACGAACAGGTACGAATCGGCTCCCGATCAGCTGAGATTCCTTTTGACTGGGAAGAACCTGATACCTGGGCCCCAGCACTAAAAGGAATAGACAAAGCATATATCACCTTTCAACCGGATCTCGCCGTTCCTGGAGCTCTTAAAGCAATCGAGGTACTGGTAAAAACCGCGCGACAAGCAGGTGTTAAAAAATTGGTCCTGCTATCTGGAAAAGGTGAGCGGGAAGCTGAACTATGTGAGCAAGTAATCATTCATTCTGGAATCGATTTTACAATCGTGAGGGCTAGTTGGTTCATGCAAAACTTCAGTGAAAGCTTCTTTTTGGACCCTATCCGAGCAGGTCACGTGGCNCTTCCGAAATCAGATGTTCAGGTNCCATANATCAANACCGATGACATAGCGGATGTAGTGGTGGAAGCACTTGTTAATGACAAGCACGATGGAGAAACCTATGAACTCACCGGGCCAAGACAGTTGACTTTTCGAGAGGTGGTACACGAAATCTCGCAAGCAACATCTCGCCAGATTGAATTCACACCGATCACTCAAAACGCCTATAACAACTTACTAAAGGAGGTAGGTGTCCCGGAGGGTTATATCTGGCTGATCAACTACCTATTCACAGAAGTACTTGATGCTGAAGGAAATAACATCATAACACAAGATGTAGAAAAAGTGCTCGGGCGTAAGCCAATAGACTTTGCTGATTATGTCTCTCAAACTGCTAAAACTGGCATCTGGAATATCTAACCAACCAAAGCCTGCCTGTTCTTACAGGTGGGTTTTACTCTCAATTAAAAATTTCTAAAACTCAAAACGAATAAAAAATGAATCGATTAACACTATTTGTTGTGATCCTAATGATCACTACGACAACTTTCGCTCAAAGCAAGAAAGAATTGACCAGAAAAGGATTTGTCTTCGGAGTTGGTATGGGAGGAGGAGTTCATCTGGTGGATGGAGTAGCTCACGGGCGATTTACCACACCAAACATCAAAATTGGAGCAATGCTGAATCCTAAGCTAGCGATTCTATTAATGGCTCCAAGTGGAACTTATAAACTCAACGGGGAAGATCGGGCTTTTGAAGGGGTAATACCCTCTGCTCAGTATTGGTTGACAGATCGCTTCTACGTCAATGCTGGCGTGGGTCTGGCCATAGAAACAACTCCATTTTACAAAGTGAATTATTCAGAAGGCACACCAGAATTCAATACCGGCATTGGATTGACCAGCTCAATTGGTTTTGAATTAGTACAATGGTCTACCAACAAAACATTAGACGCTCAATTGAGAGTGCTGTATGGAAATATTGAGTTTGACAACCAAGACAGACGAGAAAACCTGGCCATTGATTTGGTGATTGGGTTCAACTTGTATTGATTAATGTATTTGGAGAACTTGCACAACTTATAATTAAAGCATGCTTTACCACATAGACATCATTAACAAAGAGGAATATCAATCTGTAGTTGAAATCTGGGAAGCCTCTGTGAGAGCTACCCACGATTTCCTACAAGAGGAAGATATTGCCTTTTTCAAGCCCTTAATACTCAATGAGTACTTGGATGCAGTGAATTTGCGCAGTGCCAGAAATGAAGAAAATGAGATCGTGGGCTTTCTGGGTGTCGCAGAAGAAAACCTGGAAATGCTGTTTATCCATCCAACGTATTTCAGTAAAGGTGTTGGGAAGATGCTCTTAGACTATGCAATCAACGAATTAAGCATAACCAAAGTGGATGTGAATGAGCAAAACAAAAGGGCAACGGGCTTCTACTTACATTCTGGATTTACAGTGATCGGCCGATCAGAAAAAGATCCTCTTGGTAAACCCTACCCAATTCTGCATATGAGGTTGAAATCTCAATAAAGAGGTCATGCCCTGAATTTCATTAAGGAATAAAATCGATTAGACTGAGTATGTGAAATCCTAAGGGAATCTAGACGCTTGCTAAGAGTTTATGACACAAATCTGGCTCAAAGGAAGTGAAGGTATATTGTATAGATTTATATCTCTATGAAGTAAGGTTTGCTTAATTGTCAAGAGTTTTCGTAAATTCATTACATGAAATGGTCTTTGATTATAATGCTCGGAGTTTTAATAACTAGTTGTTCTCCGAATACAGAAAGGTTAGAAAACTCTGCGCAAATCACTTTTCATCAGTTGTCGTCTTTTGGTGAAGAACTTCTTGACAATACTGACTCTTTGACCATCAATGTTCCGCTGGATAGTCAGAATCCTATTACATTGGACCTCAATTCAAATTCAAAATTTGGAGTCTGGTTTACCTCTCATCAATCTATTGCGTCAATAATTGACGGAAAAGCTGTAGATACTTCTTTTACAAGCTATCAATTAGCCTTATATCAAAAAGATGCAGGTGAATGGAAATCATTGGTGCCACTATTAAACACCATTGATAATTCAGTGGTTGCTAAAAAATCTCATATTGAACTAGAAATAACCTCCTCTGAAATATTAAAGACGAACTATTCTTACAAACTAAACCTTCCTCGCGTTTCTCATTAGTTTACTTCAATATCCCCAAATACTGAATCCACGGACCAACTTCCGTTTTGTATTGCTTCGCCATCACACGAGAAATCTGAGCAATATGCCCCAAATCATGAACCGTCCAGGTAGCTAGCATATCCCTAAGCTTCACTTCTCCAAACTCTGGATGGATTCCAGTTTTATTCAATTGTGCTTCATCTAAAGGAGTCGCTTTGAGAACTTCCATATTTTTAGCTCTCAATTCACTAAACTTCTCCAGCAATTTTGTCAATGCTTTGCCTCGGCTTGCTTCAAACTGTGCTTTCATATCAAAAGGAGGAAACGCCACATTTGAATCAGACAAAATCATTTGCATACGAGGAATCCAGTCCGTTTGCTCTCCAACAATCAGATGACCCAGAACATCAAACGGACTCCACGTTTCGCGTCCTTCATTGTGCATAGTCCATTCATCTGGTAAGTCTGATAGAAGTGCCTTCAAAACGCGTGGTGTTCGTTCCAGTATGTCGATGGTTTTGTTCAGGTCAAATTCCATGTTTAGCTGATTTTTATCCGGTCACATAAGTTAGCGCTATTTTCAACGTTAAACAGGTTATCTTTCCTTAAGAATACGACCAAACTAGCCATGAAAAGAATAGCCCCTCTACTAATCTTAACTTTTTTCAGCTTATCCGGCTTCACTCAAGACAATCCATTATTAGCTGTTGAGTCCTATAAACTCGACAATGGACTAACGGTGTTTCTCAATGTAGATACGACTACCACAAAGGTGTTTGGTGCCGTGATGGTGAATGCGGGTTCCAAAAATGAAGATCCAACAGCTACTGGAATGGCTCATTATCTGGAGCACATGCTCTTTAAAGGAACAAAAGAAATGGGTACGTGGAATTATGAGGCTGAAAAACCACACCTGGATTCGGTGAATCTCTTGTATGAGCAATTGGCTCTGGCAAAAGATGATGATTCCAAGGCCAAAATCCAGCAATCCATCAATGAACAGGCGGTCAAAGCTTCCGAATATGGTTTACCCAACGAGTTTGACAAATTGCTGAAGAGCATTGGTAGCACAGGTGTCAATGCCTTCACCAATCAGGAAATGACCTTTTATCACAACTTCTTTCCTGCACATGAGATAGATAAATGGCTAGACATCTATTCTGAGCGCTTCGCAAACCCGGTATTTCGTTCTTTTCAGTCGGAATTAGAAGTCGTTTATGAAGAGAAAAACCGAGCGGAGGACAGTTTCGAGCGTAGAGTTTTCGAAAAAATGGAGTCCTTGATTTTTCCGAACCTTCCCTATGGGCAGTGGTCTGTTCTGGGTACCACAGAGCACCTGAAAAATCCATCACTTACCAAAATGTACGGATTTTACGAAAAACACTACGTGCCTGGTAATATGGCTTTGATCCTTACTGGGAATTATGATAAGGAGGCGGTGAAGGTCTCGATAGAAGAAAAATTTGGGGACTGGGAAGCCAAAGAAGTTCCGGTTACCAACCTGCCAGCACCCAAGCCAATTGTTGGGGAGCANGTNGANAAAGTNCGNATNACTCCAGTNAAGGNNGGTTTTNTNGGNTTTCANACNNTNGCNTACAANCANCCNGANCGNNTGNNNATGGANGTGGTNGANTACCTGCTGTACAATGAGGGNGAAACNGGTTTNATNAANCAAATAGAGCTNAACAATGANATGATTTATGCNGGNTCATTCAACTCGGTNTACAATGANACNGGTGCNTTTGTNNTNTTCTTNGTTCCAAAAATNNTGNTNCANAGNTTNGGNAANGCAGANAANAAAATNGAAGCNGCANTNGAAAANNTNCGNNCAGGNNATTTTTCGGANGAAATGCTNCAAGCAGCGAANAACGAAATCAGCCGACACTATCAGGAAAGCCTGGAAGANCTGGAGGAACGTGGTGTATTGATTGGCGGATCTTTCAANGCNGGTCTTNCNTGGGANGATGTATTGGCCTATCCTGNNGGCATTCANCAGGTGAGNAAAGAAGATGTGCTTCGAGTAGCCAATCAATACCTNGGAAAAAACCGNNTNAAAATGGTNTCAAGAACNGGTTTTCCNAAAAAAGAGAAACTTGATAANCCACCATACAAGCCAGTTNTGGCNGAGCAAGATAAAGAATCCAGTTATGCNGAANAGTTTGAAAACATACCTNCTAAGCCTTTNGAGCCNCAGTTTTTAGATCTNCANAATGANGTAGAACGCACTACGNTGGAAGGNGGGCATCTGGTTGTTACCTCNAATAACCCATTCAACAACATTTTTAANCTGGACATCAAATTCAAAACCGGNATNATTGACAACCCTAAGTTGGAGTACATCGCCGATATNGGTACNGTATCNGGTGCTGGCAANTATTCCCTAAATGAACTNAANAGTGCTTTTGCNGCNCTNGGTAGCACNTANAANGTTTCTGCTGGNCTCAACCATTTCATCNTNTCACTGGAAGGNTCNGAAGATAANCTCGAAGAAACGCTGCNNTTAGCNAACNTCCTATTGANNGANATCAAACCAGATGANAACTCNTTGAAAGTGNTTTACAATGGCGAAAAAACNAACCGAAGANTNGAAAAGAGNACACCTCAATCCATGAGTATNGCNTTGGTCAACTATGCNAGCTANGGTGATNAGTCNTACTATCGCCANCGCTGGAAANTGAAAGANATAAAANCNCTGGANGTTGAAGAAGTNCAAAAAGAGTTTTTAGAAATAGTNAANAACTATCGATCGGATATNGTGTACACNGGAAAATTNAGCGCCGATGANCTTGGTTCTTTAATTGAAAAAACNATGGTCCTTTCTAACGAAGGGAAAGAAGAACCGCTTGTTGTNCGATCCACNAANCAAGTTCCNAAAACCAAGGTGCTATTTGTCAACAATAAGAANGCAGTGCAAAGTCAGGTGTANTTCTACATGCCAGGNAAACCNGTAGCAAAAGAAGAATATCCNGATTTNCAGGCNTTTAANCANTATTTNGGTGGAGGNTTCTCNGGNTTGGTNCTTCAGGAAATCAGNGAATANNGNTCANTNGCNTANTCNGCTGCNGGTTGGTATCAATTAGCNCCNTTNCCNGNNGTNGANAGNCGANTGATTACCTATATNGGATGNCAGGCAGANAAAACAACNGATGCNATTGGNGTGATGGTNGGATTGATCGANGATATGCCNCANAAAGAAGAGCGNATTCCTTCNCTNCGNAANAACCTGCANTTNGAGACCGTCACNGATTANCCAGATTTTAGAAANATNCCTGANGATATCATTTCANTGGAGTGGTTNGGGTATGAGGAAGATCCGAATAAAGCNGCTTTTGAGGCNTANNNNGAGTTGACCATGGAGGANATCTATCAATTCTACGAGGATNGAATCAAAGGCAAGTCATACATCATCACCATAATGGGTGACAAGCGCCGNATAGACATGNACGAACTAAAAAANTTCGGTGAGGTAGANGAGTTGGACTATGACGACTTTATGAANCAATAACCGTGAGAAAGTNCTTCNTTGGGTTGGGTCTTTTCGTGCTTTTACTGCTCATTTTTGTGCTTAACACNTTCTATTCCACAGGATATTTCAGAACCATCACGCCAAAAATGGAGGGAACACTNNCCCATATCAAAATGCGNGGTGCCGAGGATTTGGCTATTTCACGTCAAGACTCTTTCCTAATTATNAGTAGTGATGATCGAGCGGCTAGGTTCCACCCACGAAATCGAATTGGTCACTTATACAAACTTGATCTCCGAGATTCCGAAGTAAAACCTGTAAAACTGACAAGAAATTTGTCNTTCCCATTTTACCCACATGGTATTTCCATGNTGAAACTGGANTCAGNNATNTATAANCTTTGGGTGATCAATCATCCGAAAAATCAACATACGGTGGAAGTATTCATGTTGTANGGAGACTCGCTGGTTCACCAAAAAACCATTTCAGATGAGGCCATCGTCAGTCCAAATGATTTGATTGCAATTGACGAAGACCGATTTTATTTCACCAATGATCACCAATGCCGCTATGGGTGGAAACGCATGGCTGAGGACTATATGGGTTTGGCAATCTCTGATGTGCAGTATTACGACGGTAACCAATTCACCAAAGTGGCTGATGGAATTGCTTATGCAAATGGTATTAATTACGATTCGAAGAAAAACCGATTGTTTGTTGCCTCACCACGAGGATTTTTGGTAAAGGTTTTTGAACCTGACTTAACTACAGGCTCATTGCAATTCATTGAGGATATTGATGCCGGATCTGGGGTAGACAACATCGAGATTGATGAAAAAGGACGATTGTGGATAGGTTCTCACCCAAACTTGATGCATTTCACACGATACGCCATGGGAAAAGTAGACACATCACCTTCTGAAATCATCGTGATAGATTATGTAAGCAAGTCTAGCTACTCTGTTGAATCGGTATTTGTAGATACTGGTGAAAACATTTCCGCAAGCACGGTAGCTATACCCTTTAATGGAAAAGTGTACATCGGAAACGTGATGGATGAGCGCCTGTTGGTTTGGCAGATGAAATAAGAAAAGGCCCCTTCATTAAAAAAAATCCAGGGCCGTACACAGGGTATTAAAATGACTTTTCTAATTTCTGTATTTCTAGTCTCATCGTATTTCTAGCTAAAGCAAGATTTGCTTGTTGCCTATCGGCAGCCAGGTACACCATATGTTTTCCTTTTTTGGATACACTAATAATATGGTATTGGGAAGAAAGCGTGATCAAAATATCATCTATAGATTCTTTGATTCCTAAGGCCTTGATTGCCTTAAACTTTGACTTGACCACTTCTACATTGTAAGCGCTGGCTACTTCCGGGTCAAAATCCGTATAGGAGTGACTGGCAAGAGTCATTCCAGTATCTATTTCCACTACGCAAACAGCGATTACGCCATTCACTGTATTCAAAATGTTGTTGACAAACGTGTCAAAGGGGCTTGTTTTAACCTGTGTACTCATGATAGATTCATTTAGTTGTGAACATAAGCATCGCTAACAGAGTGTTAGCCTGGCTGTTTTGAAAAAATCTCCCTTTTTTACAAAATGAATGAAAAATAGGTTTGTCACCTAAAAGATTAGCTTAAAAAGCTATAAATGAGGTGTTTACAAAGAAATCCCCGGCGAATGCCAGGGATTTTAATCATCGAATTATCCTTTTCTCAGGTAGATATTCCCACTGATCGTCTCCAATTCCATGGGGGTTCCTCCATTATTCACTCGACCATGTACTTTCATGCCTACCATCTGTCTTAAACCGTCTTTGCCTTCTGGATAGGTAATATTCAGATCTGAATAAACTTCTCCAGAAATGGTTTTGGCCTGGAAATCGATACCAGTGGACCCAACCATGATATCTATGTCTCCAGAAATGGTTTTCAATTTCATATCCTGAGGATATCTGCTCAAAGTAAAGTCACCACTGATCGTGTAGGCATCCACTTTCATGTTTTTAGGCATCTTCACCGTGTAATAAATGTCTGAATTAAACGAACAGTTGTTGTCTTTCCGATCTATTTTATCCCACATGTTCTTATCCATTTCAATGGAGATCGATCTGGAACCAACATATTTCTCTAGCGTAAAAATGTGATCGTATTCTCCTTCATTGATGGACACAGATACTTCCACATAGACCTCATTCTTATCCCAGGTCTCGATTTTGATCTCATCAGCAAAGTCAAATTTCAATTCTAAAAGATCCTGGCCATTTACTGTAGCCGATTCTGTCACTTTAGTTTGGGCATAGGTCACCCAGGCTGCTGTGCATAGCAGCATCGTTAGTAGGTTTTTCATGATGTTTTGATTTTACAGCGCAGAAGCTGCGCCGATGTGAAGTTTATTCTGCTTTTCGAATGTAGATGTCACCACTGATGGTTTTCAAGAGAATATTGATNCCTCCATTATTCAGTGTTACTTTCATATCGTAACCACCCCCNATGCGNTTCATACCTTCTTTATCCTGCACATCAAAGTCGATATCNGTATAAATCTCACCTGAAATAGTACTTAACTTAAAGCCGTTGCTAGTATTCGCAGGGATCGTCACATCAATGTCTCCACTGGTAGATGTAATCGAGTTTTGTGCGTTTGGTTTTACCGTTTCATAGATAACATCTATGTCACCACTGAGGGAACTTGCCACAATAGGACCGGTCACATTTCTTAAAATGATATCGCCATTTTGTGTTTTTACATCCACTTCATTGGCTAATCCACTCACCACAAAGTCTCCACCTTGCCAGGAATTCAAATCCGCTTTTACTTTCATGTTTTTAGGCACTTTAAAGGTGTAGTGCCCGTCTGCTTTGCGACTTGCTCCGCTTACTTTAATCACGTTTCCTTCCTGAACCACACTCAAACCAATATCCGTATTGTCAGTACCTGTTGCTGAAAGAGGCTTTAACCCTTTAGCTTTCTCTGGAACTCCTTCATACCCCTTAGTAGAAATTTCCAGGTCAGGAGTATTCACCGCAGCGATCAATACATCTCCGTAGAAATTCTCAATGTGCAATATGATTTCTGAAGCAGATCCTTTCGGAGTTAGTGTGAACGATTTTTCCTTATTTGATGATCGAGCGATTCCTCTAACATTGAGGTCTTGTCCGTATNATTGTTGGATGGCCAAAAATGCTATCCATAAAATGATTATTCGTTTCATTCTTTTAATGTTTTGTAAGAGTTTTTGAAAATTGATTTATTCAAATTGGCCTTCTTGAATATTTTATATGAGGATTTCCAAAGCAATTTCTGCTTGCCTTTTCACGTCCATATTGATCGAGTCCTGATCAAGTATTTTCTTTAATGGTTTGATGGCGTGTTTCTCCTGCGCTTCTGTCAAAATGCTGATCAGCGATATCTGAATCAACGGATCTGTTTGTTCTTCCAGGGATTCCGCCATACGCAAGCGTACATCCTCCTCATCAATAAATCTGGCAAGCGCTTGTGCGGCAGCATACCGCACATTCGGGCTTTCATCGGTATTGAGCGTTAGAAAAAGAGAATTCAACAATTTGGTGCTTGACTTAGAAGTCCCTGTTTCTATTTGGTTGACAACTTGCAGGCGTTCGCTCGCAGTAGATGTTTTCAAAGTGTTCATTAGAGATACTTCTTTCAGCACATCCACTTGTGATTGCAATGCCAGAATTTCCGCAGAACGATCTTCTACAGAAAGTTTACCCGCGAAGAACCCAACGACTAACAACGCCACCGCTGCTGCCACGTACCAAATTTGGAATCCTCCTCGGTTATTCTCTTTGGCAATTTCCTCCGCGACAGCCTGAGCAATATCCAACTGCACCAAATCTGGAACTGGTTTGTGTCCAATTCCACTCATGGTGGTCATCACTACTTCCAATTCGGACTTCAATAGCTGACATGCTTCACATTCTTCCAAATGCGATTGCAATTCCTCCTCCAATGCTCCTGACTCCAGGAATTCAATTAGTTCTTCTTCTGTTATATGTCTCATCCCGATTCAGTTAAGATGATTTTCTAATTCAAAATAAATGTCTTTCAGTTGCTTGATCGTACGGTGAACCTGCACCTTGATCGCACTCACTGATACATCTTTTAGCTCGGCTATTTGCTCATATTTCATTCCCTGAAACTTGCTCAAAACCAATAATTCGCGTTTTTCCTCCGGTAGCTGATGCAAGGCTCTCATGAGCAACTGCTCACGCTCGTGCTGTAACTCGTCCTGGTCATCTTCCCGATCAGGTAGAACCTCAGCCACCGTAAACCGATCTTTGTGAACCTTCATTTTTTTGAAATGGTCCTTCACCTGATTGCGAGCGATTTGGAATAACCACGTCTCGAAGCTGCTTCCCTGCTTGTACGACTTTCTATACTTCAACACACGGATGAAAGTTGTCTGCGTCAGATCGGCGCTATCGTCTCCATCTAGTGTTGACTTTAGAAAGTAGTTGTACACCCGCTGCTGATAGCGACTCACCAGTCCATTGAGTGCATCTAGCTGCCCTCGCTGCACCGTCATCATCAACAGTTCATCACTCGCTTCACTCAAGTTGTAATCGGTTTAGGTTTTCGTGAATTCGGATAAGTTACCTCAAAGTGGAGGGAAGGTTACAGGGGAGTTGAAAAAAATATCTTTGCCTTCGTTGAAGTTGTCTCCAACAAGCATTATTTCTTGACTAGCCTGCGAAATAATAAGGTTAATTTTCTTGTGGATCATGTTGGTCAGCGGTATCATGTCTGTTGGTGTTGTCCACCCACAGAGGCGGGGGATTCCTTGATGAATAATTTAAAGATCCACTTTTACATTTTCAGTATACTCTTTTCCTTGATAATCCAGAAAATCGCGGATCTTCTTTAACTCAAGCGTTTCAATATCAATTTCCCAAATGGCTGAGTCCTTATGCCATGGATCCGTTAGAAATTCTGCTGTCATTTGATCTTTTTCTCGGATGGCATGTGTCCAATGAGGCCCATCATCAAATCGCTTTGATTTCCTTGGGGTCCAAATGGTTAAATGGTCTCCTCCAATTAAGGCATAAGTTTCATCATCAGCAATGAAACCACAGGTTGGGTCTCCGTAAAAATCATCTTCTAATAAAATGAGCTTATTGTTCTTATTGGTGAGATATGTTGCTTCGAATTCATGTTCATAAATCAAGATACTAGCGTTTTTCGTTTTCCTCTTTTAAAACTATGATTGTTCTTTCGAGCACATCCAAAACCTCCTCAATCTCAACCTTTGTTACATAAATAACCCCAATTTCTTTTTTGTTAATATGCTCTTCTATCCAGAATTGATGAGTTAGATAAATCTCCTTGTCTTTAGGTATGAGAAAAGAGGTAAGGTTATCAGTAGTCGGTCCCCAGTCCAAAAAGCAATGAAGCGGATAAATTTGATCATCCTCTATATCAAACTCTTCCGCTCCTTCAGTTCTTGTTTTGAGAATAAACTGATGTATTTCAGCTACAGATAAGCCTTCAAAGTATTTATCGAATTTATTAAAATCAGTTTTTCTAAGTCGATCAATATTCAGCTCTAAACTTGTCATAAACTGAGGAACAAAAGCCAAATTATCATCAACGCATAAGTATTGATTGTTGATTACCACATCTATTTTTCTAAGTTGGTTTCCTTGATAACAGGCGCCTAAATCTATGGCAAAAGCATTTTTATTTCCAACTATCATCTTGAATCATGAAATCTAACATCCATCATTAGGCTTCTAATACTGCGTTTTATAAATCAATACCGCAATAGCCAGGAAGACGCCGGCCACAGAAAAAATGTAGAAGATATTCAGCAAGATCAACCGAAACCAGATGGTCAACCATTTCTTATCAAAAACCCGCTTCAACGCCACAAGCAAATAAATTTCTACAATCAATCCACATGCTAAAAGCATCCATTGATTCACTCCATACATCGCCTGGGACAAGTATGAAGAAATGAAGATGTATACGGTGAATAATAGCAAAACGAACGCATGAAAATGCACTGAAAAGATGAAAGAGGATAGGTAATAGCGTCCTTTCTGCCGAAACAGGAAATAGGTGAAGAAAGCAAAGAGTGGTAACAGAAAGAAAAACAGCCGCGGCATCCAGATGTCAAAATAGGCATCAAAGAAGGCCGCATCCAGATTTTCACCATCCAGTTGAATTGGCTCCTTGCTACTACTCAGCATCAGGAAAAAGAATATACTGATGAAAATGTACATTCTCAGTGGAGGAATGTATCGGACCCGTCTTCCATCCAGATATTCGCTGGTTAAAAAACCCGGTGAAAACAGCAATGGCCGAACACTACGAATGATTTTGGAGTCGAAAGTGAAGTAATCTCCCAGAAAGTCTATGAAGAACTCCTTGAAATATATAATCCGCTCTTTATGCTCCTGACCGCAATTGGGACAGAAATGATGGGTGGATTCCAGGAGAAAGCCACAATTCTTGCATATTTTAGCAGTAGACTCGTTCACAACAATAAGATTCAAAACTAAAATAAGAGGTTGCAGCGTAAATGAAAACTTTTTGCATCGTATGCATCTGTTTTGTTGCTTTTAGCTACCAGGCTTCTGCTCAGAAGATCGTAGTGGACTCCTCTTTTGCCAATTCCTATAAAAAGCCCGCTACACAAAGCCAGCCTATTCCAGTACAAAACGAAGAAGAGGATAAAGTAGAGTCCTTTGGAGATTTAGTTGGCAAAATTGGTGAAGGCATCTGGCAACGACTCAAGTACCGCCTCAACCTGGAAGAGGTGAAGGAGGACCTGCAAGCCAAAAAGGAAAAGTTCTCTGGAAAGCCGGAAGAAGGTGAGGATTCGCAAAAGGGAGGCTAGTCTTTCTTAGCTTCCACTTTATGAAAATCACTGATCTTGTTTAGATACACATGGGTTTCTCCCTGAGCCGCAGGATCAAACATCGGATCAAAATCCGCATCAAATACGATCTCATCATTGTTGTATTCGTGAATCTGATGCACATACGTGTTGAACGTGTCATCAAACCCTTTAAGAATAATGAGGAACTCTGCTTTTTCCTTACTCATTTCCAATACTCCTTTGCCATTTAATGGACTCTTCTCATCTATTGGATGAACAATGGTCCAGGGCAGCGGAAACAAATTGATAAAATTGATCTCCAGGTCAAGTGATAGGTATCTCCGCTTTATATCTTTGCCGTCTTGCTGTAAAAAAGAGTACATCACGCGTGCTTCCATATCAATCAGCTGACTATCTACCATGTTGGCTATTCTAAATTTTAATCCCTTGATCCCGCGATATGGGCTGACCAGTATTTTATTGCTAAACATGATTTTCGATCGTGCCTTAGAGAATCGACCATACATGATACCTGTCGCAAAAGCGAAGCCTAACACGCCGATCATCGATTCAAACGCTGCAACAAAACTGGATGCTGGACCTACAGGGCTGATTCGACCAAAACCAACGGTCGTCAACGTCTGGGTAGAGAAGAAAAAACAATGTGTAAACTCATTGTAGGAGGAATCATTGTATTCTGTCAAATACTCCACTCCGATTAAATAGTAAATGAATCCAAAGAAAAGATTGACCAAAACATAGCTAATGGTCACAAAGGCAAAGAATCGTGTCCAGGACATATTGATCATCCAATTGTAGAAAGAGAACCCCTTCAGTCCAATACCCTTTTTTACGACATTAAATTGACCGTTTTTGGTGATAAAGCGATCCGAGGACAGTCTTTTAGTGCCTAAACCAAGTTCCCTGAATTTCTCTGTTAGATTATTTGTCTTTTTACTAGTCGCCAAGATTGGTTTTTATCAATGAAATTAGCTATTCTTATCCATATAATTCATAACTATCCAGTGAACCACAATTTCCCCCGAAAAGTTATGATTAGCGCTGCTTTAGTTCTTTGTTCTTCTTAACGGAGATATCCGCCGATTGACAAGCCACATTTGTCGAAATGGTCATGTGCATCAATAGCACACCGCTTACTTTAGTTAAATATAATCAAGTAATAATCCAATTATCGACCCAATAAGATTCATATTAACCGGTGAGTTACCTTCTCATTTTACCAAACGTGAAGTAGCCAGAACTTCCTTTATCAATTCATTTGGAATCATTATTTTCCTGATTTGTTTGGTGTATGGATCTATTTTCACCGCAATCGGGGATACTTTTTTTGGCACGGGTGTATTTATACTCGGTGTTGTTTCAGCAATACCGATGGTCTTTAACAGACTGTATAAATATGATATTTCACGAATACTTTATGTATTCGTCTGCTCATTCATTGTTTTTGGTTTCTCACTGCTGCTTGGTCAGGGATTCGGTGTACAATACTTCTTTATTCTGATTTATGCTTTTCCTGTTTTCTTCTTAAAACCTACCGAGAAGCATTTGGCGTTGACGTTGTTTACTTACAATTCGTTGTGCTATATATACTACGAATTTGGTGATCTCACGATATTACAAACAGTTAGCTTTACACCAGAAATGACCCTGGCGATCCGATTAACCATTTTATTGCTAGTCATGTATTTCTCGTTTATCTTATTCTATACCAATTATCAGATTCTAATCAAGAATGAGGAACGGTTGATGCAAACCAATCAGGAATTGGAAAAAGCTCACCAGATCAAGCAAGAATTTTTAGCAACCATGAGTCACGAGTTGAGGACGCCACTAAATGCGGTTGTAACCATCAGTTCACTTCTGGACGAAAACCCGGAGCATCCAGACAAAACTACCTTCCTCAAGTTGTTGAAGCACTCTTCACACAATTTATTGTCGATCGTTAACGATATCCTCGACTTCAGCAAGTTAGAAGCCAACAAAATGAAACTCGAGTTGACAGCCCTGGACATTCGAAGTACGCTTAAGAAAATAGTAGAAACGTACAGCAGTCTGGCTGATGAAAAAGGCTTGAAATTAATACTGGATGTAGAGGATGAGGTTGGCAAAACATATAAAATTGATGAAGTAAAACTTGGTCAGATTATTGGTAACCTCATTTCCAATGCCATCAAGTATACCTCCTCAGGAGAAGTGACCGTTCGAGTAGAAAAATATAAGAATGAAGGCTTGTTTGACGAGCTATGTTTCGAAGTAATTGATACGGGATCTGGTATTTCTGCTGATGATTTGAAGAACATTTTTGAAAGCTTCACTCAAATCAAATCAGTACTTACCAGAAATACTGGAGGAACAGGACTCGGACTGGCTATTGTAAAGCGGCTACTACAACTCCATGGAAGCGATATTGGTGTGGTCAGTGAACCAGGCAAGGGAAGTAAGTTCTACTTTTCATTGAAATTGAAGAGTACCAATAAAATTAAGCAACCCGAAAACAAGCAATTCAAAATCACTGATGAAAAAAGCGTGCTGCTGGTAGAAGACAATGCTGTAAACGCCATGGTCGCTTCAAAACTGCTTCAAAACTGGGGGTTGAAAATAGAAACAGCTGTAAATGGCCAGGTGGCCGTAGAAGCCTGCCAGGAAAAACACTTTGATGTAATTCTAATGGACCTACACATGCCGATAATGGATGGATTCACCGCGACTAAAACCATTCGCGAGACCAGTGGGCCCAACAAATTTTCTCCAATTTTTGCCCTAACAGCTGATGTAATGGGAGAAAACAACATGGAGTATAACAAATACTTCGATGGGTTTATTACGAAACCAATCCAGCAAGAAAAACTGCAAGCGGCATTAATGAGTCGCCTTTCAGGTTAAATTATTTGCTCTTGCCCTAATCTTCCGTCTTTTTACTTTTTTGGTTGATATCTTTAGCCCAACTATCTGCATTATGGCTAAAAAATTGACCATTGGGTCTGTACGACAGACATCAAGAGAAATATTTCTAATGGTCCTTGGGGTACTGTGTGCCTCATTGGGATTAGAGAGTTTTTTATTGCCCAATGACGTACTGGACGGAGGCGTAACTGGTATTTCCTTGCTTTTAGCCTTAATTACACAGGGAAGACCCTCTGTTTTTATTTTCTTAATCAACATTCCATTTTTAATCCTCGGTTGGTTTCAGATTGGAAAAATGTTTGCTATCAAAAGTTTTCTGTCGATTACTTTGCTGGCTTTGGTGATTTATAACTTCCATTTTCCGGTGATCACCGATGATGCATTGTTAGTGGCTGTATTTGGAGGATTCTTCCTGGGGTTAGGAATCGGGTTCTCCATCCGAGGTGGAGCCATTATTGATGGAACTGAAGTTCTTGCCATTTATTTAGGAAAGAAAACAGGGTTCTCAGTAGGTGAACTTATTCTGATATTCAACATCATTATTTTCTCTGTTGCGGCATACCTGTTGTCAATCGAAACTGCTCTCTATTCCATTATCACTTATTTCGCAGCATCCAGAACGGTGGATTTTGTCCTGGAAGGCTTTGATGAATACATCGGTGTGACAATCATTTCTGATAAGCACAAAGAAATTAGAGAAATGATCCTGACCACACTCAGACGAGGAGCTACCATCTATCATGGTAGCAAAGGCTTCAGTGTAATGCAGCAAAACGAAGCCAATACCAACATCATTTACACAGTAATCACTCGACTTGAGTTAACTCGCCTGGAATCGGAAATTCATCAAATCGATCCAAGTGCCTTCCTGGTGATGTCTAAAGTAAAAGACATCCGTGGTGGAATGATCAAAAAGCTCCCTCTGAAAAAGTTGAAGAAGAAATAGGGCGTTTAATAACTTCCCTCTAACCACCTCTTGAAATCCGATACTTTTTCCCGACTCACAATGATTTCTTTATCAATAGAAGCACTCGTCTGAATCTTTAGGCGGCTATTGTAATATACCAGCACATCGGCCACTGCCGTGATATTGACCAGAAATGTTCTGTTGACTCTGAAAAAGGCCTTGGGATCTAACAACTGATCCAAATCTTCCATTTTATAGTCGATTATATATTTCTTACCTTCATTGGTGACCAAATAGACCGTTCGGCCATCGGCATAAAACAGCTGAATCTGGCTGGTCTCCAGCGTATGGATGTGTTGCCCTTGCTTCACCATAAACCGGTCTTTGTAAGATGGATTAGCAATTTGCTGAATGACTCCGCTCACATTTGGTGCATCGGACCATTGCTTCATGTCTAAGAACTTCTTCAGGGACCGAGACAATTCCGTAAACGTTACTGGTTTGAGTAGATAGTCAATGCTGTGGTGTTTGAATGCATCCAGGGCAAACTCGTCAAAGGCAGTTGTGAAGATGATTGGCAATCGAACATTTACCTGATTAAATATTTCGAAGCTCAATCCATCAGCCAACTGTATGTCCAGAAAAAGTAAGTCCGGCCACTCAGAATGTTCTTTAAACCAAGTGACGGAATCCGAAACACTTTTCAAACGATCAAGAATCTCAATTGTGGGGTCGTATTTAAGTAAATATCGTTCCAGTTTCTCAATGGCCGGTTGTTCGTCTTCAACAATTAAAACTTTCATCGGGCAAGGGTTAGTTTAGGTATGGTGACGGTGGTTCTGTGTGATTCTTTGGTTTTTGAAAGCGGCTTATCTGTGTACAAGGAATATGTTCGGTTTAATTGATTGAATGCGTTATATGCTGAATCTTCATCCATCAATTTATCAATCATTTCAGCTTTAATAACGACTGAATCATCTACCTCAAATAATTGAAGCGATATCATATTGGTCTCATTGACAATCGCTCCTCTAACCATTTGCTCCACNATTTTTAAAATGGCTCCAGGCACGACAAGGAATGATGATGAAAGTTCAATTGAAAGTTCGATTGTTCGATTTGGTAACTCATCTAAAAGGTTCACCAGGTGCATCAAAGCATCCAATTCGGATTTAATGTCCACCAATTCCTTCTTTTTCGAGAGCACATAGCGATAAACAGTCGAAAACTGATCTATAAACTCTTCTGCCTTTTCTGCATCAAGTTTTGATAAGATAACCAGTTGCTCCAGGCTTTCGAAAAGTAGCTCGGGGTTGATTCCTTGTTTGAAGTCCGCAAAATCTTTTTGGACGTGTTGCTTTAGCTCTTCTTCTTGTTGGAGATAAGACTCATGAGACTTCTTCAGTAAATCATAACTGATGAACAAAATCAAATACACCCAGGTGATCACCAAAAAGATGAGATTAAAGGTGATCAGTTCAGTCATGATAGGCGAGAAGCCTAACATCATCTCGTAATATGCATACATGGAAGCCGTTACCAGAAAAACAGTCAGCAAAGATGAAATCAAGGTAGGGACAAGAATTCCTAATAACGAAGGTGCTAAACGATGAGATCTGGAAAATGCAAGTATTGAAAGTCGGGAAGTTTCCTGAATGAGATAAGCCAAACCAATACAGAAATATAGCTCCTGACCTAGAAACTGTTGTTCGAGAGCCATCACGTTATTGTTGACCAATAAAATCAACAGNTAAACCANNGTACCACTCAATNGTGGACTGAGAATTCTGAAAAGAGGCCGATGGACAAACAGTTGCTTCATAAGACCGGNAGCTTAACGGTAAATCGTTCATTCTCTGTCACCTGTATCTGTTTGTTGCCTAGCAGCTGATATCGTTCNTTTATATTTCCTAGTCCTACCTGAAATGACTCCACTTGATTTGGTTTCCTGGTCAGATTATTAGATACCGNCCACCATTTGCCTGATCGACTAATTTTTACATCTAATTGATTCTTCTCATCAATCTGATTGTGCTTCAACGCATTCTCTAGNAACAACTGCAAAGTAAGTGGTGGCATTTTTACTTCCAGTAAACCAGAAGATTGATCCAAATCAATCGCTAAATGTCCACCAAAACGAACTTGAATTAGTTCAACATTAGCTTTTACAAATGACCACTCCTCCTCGAAAGTCACCAATCTCTTTTCATAAGATGGAAGGGTATACAGATAGACACTGGCAAGGTTTCTAATGTACTGTTCGGTGGCATCAACATCTTTATGCAATAAAGAAGAAATGGTATTAAGACTATTGAATAAGAAATGAGGCGTCAATTGTGCTTTCAGTGCAGTTAGCTGCAGATCTATTTGCCTGGTTTCCAACTTTACCGAATCCAACTGGCTTTGTTGCAGGAGTTGATTACTTCGAATTAACAGGCTAATCACCGAATAAATCAGAATGATGATGAAATCAACGATAGCCAACTTGATATAAACATCTTTTTGAACGGACTCACTAAGAGAAATACTGAACCCATAAACATAGACCGCTGACAATAAAAACAGAATAATGGAATTGATCAGAAGGGAAAGAAACAAACCCAAACCTGGCTGACGGTCCCAGCTCGTCCATTTGCTAATTATTCTGGAAGTAAAGGCAAGTAGATAGGACGCCACAACACCTAACAAACCAGCGCCGAGAATGACATGATTGTAAGCCATCCATAGATCTGGCTCATTGTAAAACAGGAAAGTGAACAGCAAAACGCCGAGAACACTCCCTGTTACAAAATAGGTTAGGTGTTTAAACAAAGTTTGGTTAGTATGTGCCTTGAAGATTTTCATAGTCCACTGAGATACAAGTTACCACAGTGGACCGAAATTTATCAATAGTCCAAAGCTTTCATTGCTTTGCCATAATAGGTGTCAGACGAAATGTTTTTTGCTGCTGCTCTATAGGCATTCTTCGCTTCACTTCCCATGGCGTTTACTTTATCCGATAGTGCGACTAAAGACTCAGTCAAATAATGATCGGATGACAAATTCGCAGCTGCTTTCAATAGCTGCATGACCTGCGCTTCTTTTAACTCTAGTCTTGATGCTTCCTTTATCACTTCACTGGCATAATGTCCAGAATTCACAGAGCCGATTGCCTCAACAAATTCTTCCATAGATCTTCCTTTCAAGTCTTGTCTACGCACCGCTTTATTGAGAACGGTAGTTAGATAATGATCGGAATTAATTGAATTGGTCGCCAATTTGAAAATCGCTGATAAGGTTTGCTCATCTTGTTTTTCATCTAGCAGTTTTGTCAGAACATTGGTCAGGTAATGATCAGAATTAATATCAGCCAAAGACTCCATTAACAACTCTGTGTTTTCTGGGGTCAAAGATGATCTGTTGAATAGCTCTTCTAGCACCGTTGTTTTGTAGTGATCCGAGTTAATTTCTTTTGTTGCACCAACAATTTTGGAGACATTGGATGTGCTTAACTCCTGGGATTTGATCGCTTTGAGCAAAGTATTGCACAGATAATGATCGGAACCCATGTACCCTGCCTGCTTTAGCACTTCTTCCAATTGCTCATCGGTCAGGTCCTTTCTTTCCAGCACTTCCATTAACAAATTGGACTTGTAGTGGTCTGATCCAATGTCATCAGAAGCAGCGATCAATTGAGTAAGTTGAGCGCCTTTGATTTGATCAGACTTCATTACTACAGTAAGTACGTTGGTTTTGTAATGATCCGAAGAGATTTCATCGGCAGCTTCTATGAAATTAGAGACTGTAGTTTCTGATAAGCCAAACTTCTTTAAATAGTTGGATAATATCTGTGAGAGATAATGATCCGAATTGACCGTTTCTCCAGCTACTTCCAATGCTTTCGCCTGATCCTGATCAGTAAGTGGTTTCTCAAATGCCAATTCAAAATACTTATCGCTGACATAGTCACTATTGAGCAAACTCAATTCATTGATCAATGCAGAAGCTCCTCCTTTTTTGTAAATGCGGTTTACTCTGGATTCCGCAGCGATCGTAGTGCTTCGAACCAATTCTGGAAGCACTTCTGCCAACCACTTACGGCCTTCAGGTTCATATTCCTTTTCTGACCAGCCAACATAATAACGTTTGCTCAGCCCGTCTCCATCTGATTCGATCTTGATTTTGCGAGATGCTCCAAATGATGATTTTGATAGCTCGAAATAACCTCCAGGAGAAATACCGATGATGTCTCGGTCATCATCAGACAACTGGATTTTGCCTTCGTATTCCACATCAAATTCAGCAATCAAGTTGTTGACACGATAGGAAGATTTGCCATTGGTGAAGTTGAAAGCCATCTGGGCTTCCGCAGTAAAGGCGATACCTGCCAGTGAAAGCACCGTAAGTATGGCAATGATTAAGTTCCTGTACTTTGAGTTCATTAGATCTTTAGGTTTTTGATAATCCAAAGATGTATTGACTCTTACTCCATTAAAAATGGAATGTATTGAACTGTCGAGANTATGTATTGAATTGTANAAGNNTNTNTANTTCTGCTTCNGAAAANAAGTTTGGNTGNAGCCAATGCTGTACAAATTCTCCTTTTGGATCATATTTCTCCGCNTGATTCNGAACATTGAAATAGCGATTTTCTCTTGGATCATTTCCTACNCCAGCCACATACATCCAGTTGCCCCAATTNCTNCACACATCATAGTCNGTNAGCATGTGNTCAAACCANGCAGCACCCCANCGCCAATCGATATTCAGATCTTTTACGAGAAAACTCGCCACATTTTGTCTTCCACGATTAGACATGAAACCTGTTAGTTTGAGCTCTTTCATATTCGCATCCACAAAAGATTGACCCGTTTCTCCATTTTTCCATTTCTCAAAAAGCTCTAGGTCATTCGAATATTCTCGGTCTAGATCCTTAATACCTCCTCTATAGAATACTTTCCGTCCATATTTCAAGCAAACAAAACGGAAATAATCTCTCCAGATTAATTCAAATACCAGCCAATAGGTCGAAACGTTCTTTTTACGTTCCCTTTCATAGCGCTTTACTTCATGATAAATGCTTCTTGGAGAAATACATCCATGAGCCAACCAGGGGCTGAACTTTGAAGAATAGTCCTCACCAAGCAAACCATTTCTGGTCCACTTGTAACTCTTTAACTGATCAGAATCCCAGAAATAATGATTTAATCGACTCCATGCGGCTTTTTCTCCACCTACCAGGTGAATGGCCGTTCGTTCATCTTGTTGAGCACCGGATTCCGAAAAACCAAACTCATTTAATCCAGGGACAATCGTCAATGGTAAGGTTGGAGAGATTATTTGGTTTGGAACAGCCATCTCTTTGCGAATGTCAGCGTACTTTTCCTGCTTCTTCCGAAAAGAAGTAAACACATCTGGCAACTCCGAAACGGGTTGAACTAGATCATCTACATGGAACAAAGTTGATTGCCAGATTAATTGAAGATCAACAGCCTNAGATTCTAATTCTTTTTGAAGCTCCTTCTCTTGTTTGATTTCTTCCCAGGTTGCTTCTTTGGATGNNTAAACNGCATCTACTTCATATTCACGTACCAATTCAGAGATGATTTTTACNGNATCNCCTGNTTTGATNANNAGNTCAGAACCNNCTTCTTGGAGGTTTTCTTTCANGCATTGNNCNGANTCCAGTAAAAACTNNGTNTGNAAGGGNCCTGTCTTTTGNAATCCNAGATCCAAANTTCNCCACCTCGATGGATCAAATACATAAACAGGAATAATCTGATCTGAATGCGTAATTGCCTCAGTTAANGTNGCATTGTCTCGAAGCCTTAGATCGTTACGAAACCAAACNATNGATGTTTTCATGGNGNCGCAACTANNTGTANTAGGATTTGGTTATCCTNTNCTNNNGACAANNCACAGANTTCGTCAGNGNTTATTCNCCCCAGGCAGNCAACACTAACTTTCGTGAACCACCATAATCTCGGTGTTCGCACAAATAGATTCCCTGCCAGGTTCCCAGGTTTGGTCTGCCATTCGTAATTGGAATTTGCACCGATGGGCCTAGAAGCGAGGCTTTGATATGTGCAGGCATATCATCTGGTCCTTCGTAGGTATGCTGATAATATGGAGCGTTTTCAGGCACCATTTTGTTGAAATGCGATTCAAAGTCTGATCGAACTGTCGGGTCAGCATTTTCATTGATGGTCAATGAGGCAGAAGTGTGCTTGATAAACACTTGAAGAATCCCCATATTCAATTCCGAAATCTCTGGAATTGCTTGAAGAACTTCCCGAGTGATCAAATGAAATCCTCGACGATAGGAAGGTAGTGATATTTCTTTCTGAATAAAGGTCATTGTTTGTCTACTCGTTCAAATGCACCAATGTCTGGTTTTTCATCTCTCAAAATTCCATTGATATCATCCATTATTTTGATATCAATACCCTTGTCACGAGCATAAGCCAAAGAATCCAAACTAAAGTCAAAGCCGACAGGATCTACAAACCCAGGAAAATTACTCTCTGTTGACGTAAAGTTTCCTTCAAGATCTTCTTTAGACTTGATGATATTATTTGTTAAGTACGCTTCAAAATCAGCCCCTCCTGCATCACTAAATGTGAGCATTTCATCGCCACGTCCCCAAACGATGCAATTCGTCATTTCCAGATACAAATCGTCAGTAAGCAATTCATTGGACGACAATTCGATGTTATCCGTGAAAACAAACAATGGATCATCATTCAAAAAGAAACTAGCATTGTTGGCAAAAGTGCAATGCTCATATTTATAATTTCCTCCAGCCAGGTTTGCTACCAAATATTGATTGACATTGTAAATCTGTGTGTTGTAGGCATAAACATCTGACGTATAGGAAAGAATACCTGCTACAGACATGTTGCGGATTGTAGAATGTGAAATCTGGACGTCATATTCATCATCATCATCTGGTGAACCTATTCTTAAACCCACCTGCCCATTTTCGATATCCGCATATCTGATTTCGTTTTTCGTACTTCCTTCCAGAAAATAAATGCCTCCCCATTGTCCGGGAGCAGTAATGTAGTTTTCATCAAAGCGGGTGTTACGGATCGTTACATGATTCCCAGAATCTCCCAAAACCTTAAGTGTTCCCTGCACAAAGAGAGAAGCTCCATTGTCCAAATAAATTTGAGTGCCTGGCTCTACCGTTAAAGTGCAAAGCGAATCCACAAGCGCCAAGTTGTAAATCACGTAGGGTCTATCTGCCGTCCATATTTCATCACAGAAGGCTTCCGAATTGATAAAATGAGCATCCTGACCCCATGCTACTAGTTTCACATGATCAGAATTACCATTCCACTCCACGATGACAGAGTCCTTTACCAAATAGGGCATGTTTTGATCATGAGGGTCTATCGTTACATCCACCAACACCAACAGACTATCTCCACCAAAAATCACTTCATTCTGTATACTGGTACTGGTTTTTCCATTGATGATCACCGAATAGTCCGATTCAGCTCCCATAGCCAAACGGATATCAGAAACGTTGATCGCCTTTGAATTGGGATTGTAAATTCTGAATCGCTTAGTCAAGCTTTTCTTTGCAGTCAGCAACGTATCGAATAGAACCGTGTCATTACTAAATGTCAATGCCAAATTGCGATCACTACTGATCTGCTCCTCATTTGGTTCGCAAGACAGGATCAGAATGACACTGACGGACAGAAAAAGATAAAAGATTCTATTCATGATTGAAGCAACGCTGGCTTGACGTCTTTATTCTGTGCCTTCCGCTTTAAGGAGTTCGGTGTTTTCTGCAATTCTCAATAGCTCAACAAATTCTTCCAGATCGCCACCAACAATAGCTGGTAAGTTATATACGGTATGGTTAATTCGATGATCCGTCACTCTTCCCTGCGGATAATTATACGTACGAATCTTATCTGATCGATCTCCAGAACCTACCATCGTTTTACGCTGAGAACTAATCGCCTCATTATGCTTCTTTAATTCAATCTCATATAGTCTTGATCGAAGAACTTTCAGCGCTTTGTCATAATTGGCGTGTTGTGAACGACCATCCTGACATTCCACCACCAAACCACTTGGTGCGTGAGTCAAACGAACAGCTGATTCGGTCTTGTTAATGTGCTGACCACCAGCTCCAGATGCTCTGAAAGTATCTTTTCGAATATCTCCCATATTCAGCTCCACATCTACTTCCTCAGCTTCTGGCAACACCGCTACTGTAGCAGCGGATGTATGCACTCTTCCTTGCGATTCAGTTTGAGGTACTCGCTGTACTCTATGAACCCCCGACTCAAACTTGAGTTTGGCATACACATCTTCGCCCTCCACACTGGCTACAATTTCCTTATATCCACCAGCGGAACCTTCATTTACGTTCATCACAGCGAAAGTCCAGCCTTGGGAGGCAGCATAGGATTGATACATTTTGAAAAGATCTCCTGCAAAAATTGCCGCTTCATCACCGCCGGTACCAGCTCTGATTTCCAAAATAACGTTTTTACTGTCATTGGGATCCTTCGGGATCAACATAAACTTGAGTTCTTCGTGCAGTTCCTCCTCTTTTGGTTCCAACTCATCAAGTTCCATTTTGGCCATGTCACGAAACTCTTCATCTTTCTCCGTTTCCAGCACTTCCTTGGCACTCTTGATATTTCCAGTCACCAAAAGGTATTCGTTGTACTTATTGACAATTTTTTCCAGGTCTCGATATTCCTTGTTCAACTTGGCATAATTGTCCATATCCGCAATAATGTCCGGCTGCACAATTAGTTGACTTACCTCCTCAAACCTTTTTTTGATTGCCTCAAGTTTATCAATCATCTCCTTTAACTTTAGTCTGCAAAATTATACAAAGCAAAGCGACTTTTGTGATGACACCCAAAAACATACTATTTCCCGGCCTATTAATGATTCTATGTCTTTCCATTCTTAGCTGCAGACCTGACAAACCTGTAGATAGAGAGGCAGTCAAGAAAGAAATGGCAGCTCGGGAATTCAAGAGAATAACAGATGGAGAAATCATGTCCAGGGGAGAGGAGATTGCAAAATCTGCGTTGAAAGTATCTACACAGACTTTTCAATCTTCCCTAATGAATGCTATCCAAAATGAAGGGGTTCCTGGAGCCATTCAGTATTGCAATACCAATGCTATGGAAATAGTTAAGAAACTTGAAGATAGCCTTCAGATCTCCATTAAACGAGTCACTAACAAAACCCGAAACCCTGCAGACTCACTTACAGGCATCGAAAAAGAAATTTGGGAGGCATATAGTTATGACCCTAGTCAAGCAACAGCTCAACTACAAGAGTTCAGCGATACTGAATTGATTTTTACTCAGCCGATCATGATTGGTTCTGGTGTATGTTTGAATTGCCATGGCGGAGTAGGAGCAGAAATAACTAACGAAAATTATCAATTGATTAAAAGTCTCTACCCAAATGATCAAGCCACGGGATACAATCTCGGCGACCTACGAGGCATGTGGCGATTGATTATTCCTAAGAAAACGGTGGTGGATCAGATATAACGAGTTACTCACATTCACCTTCAGAATAGGTCATAACTCCAGCACTCTCGGCAGCACAAGCATTTCCATAAGTTACCTCATTGCACCCACAAACTGGTTGGTAATGATATGTACACGGCTTAGGATCTGTCACCTCAACAATGATACATTCTTGTTCTTCTTTGCATGAAAATACGACAAGTAACACTATAAAAATTAAGTATCTCATTTTACACACTCTCCTTCTGAGTAACTGGTAACTCCAGCGTTTTCTGCCTCACAAGAATTACCGTATGTTTTGCCATCACAACCACAAACAGGCAAATACTCCTTGGTGCAAACCTGGAATGGTCTCTCGTCGGTAATGCAATCATTCGAGTCATCCGAACAGGAGAAGGTAAAAGCAATGGCAAGTAGCACTATTAGTTTCTTTAGGTCAATCATATATTTAAGACCCTTGAACATATGATTTCGTTGTTTCGGATGAAATTCTTCGGATAAATCAAATGACAAATTCCTAGTAATATCATACTAGTCTTGTGCTTTGGAGGTTAATATATAAATTTAAATCTCACTTGAGTTTTATGCATTCACCCAGAATCTTTCTGTTCTTAGTTTTTGTCATATCAGGATTGTGCGCTCGTGCTCAAACCAAAATTTTCGACATTGGAGGGCCAAAATTCCTCAATGCGAAAAATGAATTACCCGAAGATCTGACTAGTCAGCGATCTCTGGTTATCATCTCCACTCCCGTGCAGGAGAAGTCTGGATACCAGGTGCGAGGAGATTGGCAAAAGCTAGCCGTAAGAAGTCACAAGTTTCTACGACAAATAGGAGTAGACCCTATAGGTTATGTTTATATAGATGACCTCAATGCCGGACCTGAAGTAAAATTCAGTTTCCTTAACCTAATGCGCACACGCAAGGTGACCAATCTGGTTTTGATTACTAAGACTGGTGAACTACCAAACGAAGAATTTAGCATTATGGTGACGCCATTTTCTGAATCTGAAAATGGTTACTTATCCAGTGGTCAAGATGCATGGAACCAATCGCATCATGAGCTTGAGCAGGTTATGGTGAATTTAGGTCGACAGGTTCTGAGACAGGAGATAGAAAGATCAAATTTCTTAATTCCAGAAGTTCCCGAATACATAAGTGATTTTGCCGTGATTGCTGGAACTCGGTTTGAAAATTATCCGAGTAGAATCCAAAACTATAAAATTGCTGTGGTAGCCTTTCAAAAGTTAACACCTCAAGGTCAGCTTAGTGCTGATGCTCAAGCTGAAGTGAACTATTTTAACAACAAAGTGGATCAAAAGAATGCGCTCCTGGTAGAAATATTGAAGAAATATCCTTTCAAATATGAATTGGTAAACATTGTGGATTCGGAAGAATTGTATAAACAAGGCTTCCAATATGTAATGCTTCCATTGCAGAGTACTGGTAGGTCAATCAAGAGAATTTTGAACTTTTCCAATTCAGATTCAGAGACTCACCAAATGAGTACCACTTACAAAATGAACGGAGAGGTGGAGCTTAAAAAAATTCCAGCAAATGCCAATCTGACCAAGTTTTATATCAAACAAACAGCGGTCAATGATATTCATGTAGGGGAAGTGTGGGACGCTGATGTTTCCTGGGACCTATCACTTTACAACTTTGTGGAAAATATCAATAAAGCATTCATTAAATAGGGTTTGAAATCTGACCAGAAAAAAGTTGGCTGAATCAAAAAATATAAATGTTGATAAATACCTTCAACGAATTGGTTTATCCAGACAAAAACCCTCATTAAAATATCTACGTGAGCTACATCGAAATCATTTGTTAACTGTTCCGTATGAAAACCTTGATTTTCATTACAAGAAGACCATCGTTCTCGATATTCCCCAACTCTTTGACAAAGTGGCCAACCGTCATCGTGGTGGAATTTCTTTCGAATTAAATATTCTATTCTACTACCTTTTAGATCAACTTGGTTTCGAGGCTAAGCTGATTTCGGCTAGACATAAATTAGAAGGTCAATTGTCTCCGGAGTTCGATCATGTGATTGTTTTAGTGAAAAGCCTTGATGGATCAGATTATATCTGTGATGTTGGGTTTGGCGATCATATTCTTTTCCCGAAAGAATTGAAACTCAATTATTCACAATTAGACTTTACCAAGTATTATCGGTTTGAAAAAGATGTGGACGATAATTGGATTTTGAAAACCTCATCCGATAATTCCACTTTCTATTTTGTGTACCAGTTTATTGATCAGCCGCGTGGGCAAATTGAGTTTATTCCACGGTTGAATCAACATCAGGATTCCTTAGACTCCAGTTATCATCAAGAGAAATTAATTACCCAGTTATTTCCTGAAGGGAGAATAACACTGACTTCACATCAATTAATTATTAATCTGAAAGGGGAACCGATAACAAAAGAAATTTTGAATGAGGATGCTTTCTTGGTTCAATTGGAACAACACTTTGGTATTCGTGTTCAGGATTTACTTCGTCAGGTCATTCATTAAAATGGTAGATGCCTCAGCTAGAAAAGTTCTGGTAATGTCTTCCTGGTTTTTCGCATTTTGTAAATGCTTTGAAAGTAGCACAGCACCAGTCCAGTCTTCACTAATCCACATCGCATTATTCGATAGTTGCGGTAGATTCCGTGTGTCTACATGCGGCCAGCAGTTCACATAAAAATAAGGACTCTCAAACTGATCATCCCCTGGAGACATTCCTAAAGAAATTTGTGTGTTAGTTTCTGGATCACCAGTATCTCTCAAAAGCACATTCATCGCCATGTCAAAGTGATGTGGCCAAATATTGATTTCACCAGCCGCGGAAAACTGCTTTCTGAACTCACGGATGGTGATGTATGCATTATGAAAGTATTTAGTGAGTTCTTTTGCTCCACGAAGAGATTCCAGGTCAAAAGGATTACCCACCTCAAGTACTTCATTTGGTAATTCGTAAGGTAAATTAAGCGTCAGGTTCTTTGCTTCCAAACCGAACTTTCCAATCTGCTCCTCTAACCATAACATTAGTTGAGTTTGAGTCTTATCATTGCATTCAAAAGAAGATAAAGTCTGCACTTTTTCATCTACTAAATAAATGGTAAACTCCTCCAGACTTATACTACTGCGGAATGAAATATCTCCCTTGACCCATTTGCCAGCCATTCGCCTGTGACCCGGCACCCAGGAGAGTGTAGCATTAACATCACCAGCACTTTGATCCAGAAATTTCCTACCAACAGCCGATACGTTTTGAATCGACTGATGCAATTGGATTCGTGCATACTTTATCTCCTCAGGATCAATGGATGTCAGAGGAATCCAGGAAAAGGTGTCCATAGCTTGGTGCAAAAAAAAGGCCTCTCTGAGGCCTGTTTATTATTCGTTTTGGAATTTCTTAACTTCTCTTTTAAGTGCCTCCCTATTAGAAGTAATGGATGGATCGCTAAATACCTTAGAACTCAATTTAGAAATAACTGATTTCTTGAATCCAAGTTTTTCAGCTAGCTCTTCACAGTATTTAATCTCGCTCAAGTACACCTGGCTATCAATCTTCATCAATTGCACAATGTTGTATAAATACTCAAAGCGATCATCATCAGACATGGTTGATAAAGCCGGAAGTGGCTCTGGATTATCTACCAGATGTAAAATGTCATCTTCAGAAAGACCATTGGCCTTGCCTAGAATCATTATCAACTCGCGTTCTTCTCCTGCAAATTCACCGTCAATTTTCGCCAGTTGTATAAGTGTACTTAGTTGGGATTTTATACTCATGATAAAGTCAGGTCGTTTTTAATCAGCGTTAAAGATAGATTTACCATTGTTCAGAAACAAATGAAATTACGCAAGCATCTTTTTTGCTTCCTTTTTCAAGGTTTCTCTATCTGCTGTAATGGATGGATCTGAAAAAATTCGTGCTGACATGGTCTTAACCACCTTAGGTTTGAAGCCCAGTTTCTGAGCCATATCCTCACAATATCTGATTTCACTTAAAAAGACTTCATTGTCTATTTTCATCAATTGAATGATGTTGTATAGAAATTCAAATTTTTCATCAAATGAAAGAGAGGAGAAGACCAGATCCTTTGGTGGCTTTGTTTCCAGGTGTTCTTTAATTAGCTCGTCAATTCTGGATTCCGGGACACTATGTGCTTTACCTATTCCATAAATCAACATTTTCTCTACCGGGTCAAAGTTTTCATCTGAGACAGCCAGCTGTATGAGAGACATTAAGTGAGTTTCGAAATTATCCATGCGGTTAGTATGTTTAATTTAAATATAAAAAAATATGTCGACTTAGTGCATATAACTCCCTGCGTTAACATCAAATGTGGAGCCAGTTGAATGATCCGCCATTCCGCTAGCGATAAATGTTATCAATGGTGCCAGGTCTTTTGGTTCGGTAAGGCGTTCCAAGGCAACATCTCCCTTAGCATGCTCCTCACCATATTGTTCCATGAATTCCAGGGCCATATCGGTTCTCACAAAACCCGGAGCTACCACAAAAGCCTTAATGCCGTTTTTACCATATGCACGCGCTATGGATTTTGTTAACGAAACCAACCCTGCTTTGGATGCTGCATATGCCAGGTATTCTGCCTGATCACCTCTGAAGGCTGCTCTAGAGCTAATGTTGATAATTCTTCCGGCTGCCTTTCTTTGTAAAAAATGGTGAACCGCCTTTTTACACAACATGGCAGATGAGGTCAGATTGACCATCATTGTCTGATCCCATGCTGTCATCCACTCATCGTCAGAAGCTGATATGGGTGAAGATACGGCAATTCCGGCATTGTTTATCAGAACCTCTACACTGCCCATTTCTAAAGTTACCCTTTCAAACAACTTAGCAGCTTCATCTGGTTTGGATAAGTCTGCCTGGAATGGCTTGGATTCGTTACCCAGAATATGTGCCAGATTCTCTGCCTCGCGCACATTCTTATTGTAATGCACCGCAATCGTTGCTCCCGCTTCAGCTAGTTTGGTAGAAATGGCTTTCCCTATTCCTCGGCTAGCACCAGTTACTAAGATATTGAGTCCTGAAAGGTTAATGTACATAAAGCGACTTTTTGAATTTAACGTAAGTTCAGAAAAGTTTAATGTGCCTACAACACTTTATAGGCAATATAATGTCTTCTTTCTATATGCAGCGTTGATTTTTTTAGTGATAAGACACGGTATTTAAACAATTACTTGAAGCACACGGAATAAAATTACTATATTAGTCAACCCACAGCTTTATAGCATTTTTTCCACCTAGAATTTACATATATGGGGATTGTTATTCCATTAATATTGATAAGTATATGCTGTTTGGTAATCTGGCGGGCAGGAGATGGATTCATGACCGCTTCAGAATACGTCGGCAGAAACTTATCTGATGGTGTTCGTGGCGCTACGATCAATGCTGTGGCCAGTTCCATGCCAGAGGTATTTACTTCTCTGTTTTTCTTGTTCATCATGAAAGATGCCGAAGGGTTTTCTGGAGGTATCGGTACTACCGCCGGATCTGCAATATTCAATAGTATGGTAATTCCCGCTGTTGCAGTGCTTGCCGTAATTGGAATCGGATTGACTAAAAGGGTCAGAGTCTCCAAAAAAGTAATGCTAAGAGATGGTCTGAGTCTATTAATTGCTGAACTTATTTTTATTGTTCTGATTAGTGGTTCCCTGCTAGATTGGTACCATGGCCTACTCCTTATGTTGGTTTATGTGGTTTACATCGTTTATATGTTCTGGTCCATGGACAAATCGCAGCGTGAGGAGATGCTGGAAGAATCACATGTAAGTGAAGAAGATTTTGAGTTAAGTGATGAGGTGAAGCAAAAGCCTTTCATCATTGGATTATTGACCCTGGACTTAGAACGTGTTTTTATTGGCAAGAATAAAATCAACGATCGCAATGCGTGGATGCTGTTAATTGCTGCCACTCTTTCGATTGCTGCAGTTTGCTATCTCCTGGTATTAGCATGTGAATGGATTGGTCATGAAACTTATGAAGTCCCGTTTTTAGGAACATTTCATGGTTTAGGAATTCCAGTAATGTTTGTGGCATTAATCCTGGCATCAGCTGCATCCTCTTTTCCAGATACGATCATATCCATAAAAGATGCTCAAAGAGGTCAATATGACGATGCCATTTCCAACGCACTCGGAAGCAATATTTTCGATATCTGTTTTGCTCTGGGATTTCCATTATTCATTTTCACTCTGGCATATGGGCCAATACCAATGTCCCAAGAAATGGTGGATCTCAGTAGTGAACTCCGATTCTTACTTTGGTTATTGACTGCTCTCGTGCTGATCATTTTTATCACTGGCGGGTATATCGGACGGCTTAAAGCTGCTATACTTTTAGTCCTTTATTTACTATTTGTGTTGTATGTAGTTGGAAGAGGATCTGGAAACGAATTTGCGCAGATGATCGCTGATTGGCTAGTCTCGGTAGTTCGTTGGTTCAGTATTTCTTAGAGCTGAACAGCTAATTGACCTGATGGATTCCAATAAGCTTTTCTAGTTTTTAGAGAACGGCATCTGTTTTCTGTTTCTTTACCATGGTTTAGGTCAAACTGGTAATTGTGCCAGGTACAAGTGACTTTTCCGAGTGGACTCACCTTCGCATCATTCATTGGGTGATCAAAATGAGGACATTTTGATTCGAAAACAAACACGTCTTCACCAACACGGGTCAGGCAGTATTTTTTTGGACCAATTGCAATGGTCACAATCGAGCGTTCCTTTACCTGTTCCATCAATTGGACTCTATTGTTAAATAGAATAATCTCTTCCATTAGTTACAAGTTATCATTATCTCTATTCTTGATTGAATCGAAATGACTTATATTCGCAACAAATACTATTTAATTATGGAACAGCTTACAAATCCTGCAGTTACAAGCGGAGTAGACTTATTCGTAAACATCGTTGTTATTCTTGTTGCGTTTGGAGCAGCTATCTCATTAGTTGATTTCAGAAAAACACAACAAAAAAGCGAAGACTAATTAAATGCCTAAGTCATTAGGCAAATCCATTGGTCAGTCCACAGGACGTAGATTAGTTATTTCGGATATTCACGGATGCTATGATACGCTAAATGCTCTTCTTCAATCACTTGCTATTCAAAAGACCGATCAGGTCTTTTTCCTGGGAGACTATATCAACAAAGGTCCAAGAAGTAAAACCACTCTGGACTTAATCCTCGAATTAAATTCGCTACCTAATTATTTCGCTCTTCTAGGCAATCACGATGATTTGTTGCTTGACTATCTGGAAAACCCTACTTCAGAGGTCCATCAGAAACTACTCGAACTAGGTAACAATGATTTCTTTGGATTAACGAATTCAGAAAAGGAATTCTATATTAATAAACTATCGAAACTGTCCTGTTTTTTGGATTTAGGAGAATTTTTGCTCGTTCATGCGGGTTTTAATTTCTCTTTAACGAATCCTTTCGGATCAAAAGCAGACATGATCACTATCAGAGAATTTGATTACGATGCTAACCAGTCTGGAAACAAAACCATCGTGCATGGTCACTATCCTAAAGAAAAAGTAATAATTGAAAAAGCCATTGCAAACAGGGAAAAGGTCATCCCATTAGACAATGGCTGTGTTTATGCTCGTATCCGAGAAAATATGGGAGAGTTACTATGCCTTGATTTGGACTCTATGAAACTCTACAGTCAACAGAATATTGACTAGGTCTTAAACGTGATCTCTTTTGTGGTTGCTTACTTTATTGTTTGGAAGAATCATAGGGCATACCATTGCGAAAACGAACAATACACCGATAAGAACTAACATTGCCATATTTCAATTCATTTATAATGAGGAGCAAATATAATCGAGTCCAACCGAAACAACCAACAAAAAAGGGGTCTTAAACAACCCCTTGTGCGATCATGGCATCTGCTACTTTTACAAAGCCAGCAATATTGGCTCCTTTCACATAGTCTACATGCCCGCCAGATTCTGTTCCAAAGTCCACGCAGTTCTTATGAATACTTCTCATGATCATCTTCAGTCGATAATCCACTTCATCACGAGTCCATGAGATACGTTGAGCATTTTGCGACATTTCTAAACCAGAAGTGGCCACACCTCCAGCGTTGGATGCTTTTCCTGGGCTAAAGAATATTTTCTCAGACTTAATATAGGCCACAGCCTCCTCTGTAGTAGGCATATTTGCTCCTTCGAAAACACCTTTACACCCATTTTTAACAAGTGTTTTGGCATCCTCCAGTGGTAACTCGTTTTGGGTGGCACATGGAAAAGCAAAATCTACTTTAAATTTCCATGGAGTAGATCCACTATGAAACTCAGCACTTTTATATTTCTCAGCATATTCGCTGATTCGTCCACGTTTCACATTTTTAAGCTCCTTTATATATTCAAGCTTCTCCGTATCAATTCCATCGGGATCATAAATAGATCCTCCAGAGTCAGAGGCTGTTACTGGTTTCGCACCAAATTCAATCAGTTTCTCCATCGCATACTGCGCTACGTTACCACTTCCAGATACCGCGCACACCTTACCTTCGAGAGAATCATCGTTGGCATCCATTACTTCTTTAGCAAAGTACACCAAACCATAACCTGTGGCTTCTGGTCTAATGAGTGATCCACCATACGACAAGCCCTTTCCGGTAAGAACTCCAGTGAATTCATTATTTAGTCTTTTGTATTGACCAAATAAGTATCCGATTTCTCTTCCTCCAACACCAATGTCTCCAGCAGGAACATCTGTATATCCCCCAATGTGCTTGGACAATTCCGTCATAAAACTCTGACAGAATCGCATCACCTCAGCATCAGATTTTCCTTTTGGATCAAAATCACTTCCTCCTTTACCTCCTCCGAGCGGAAGAGTTGTCAAGCTGTTTTTGAATACTTGCTCAAAAGCCAAAAATTTCAAGACAGAAAGATTTACGGTAGGGTGAAAGCGTAAACCTCCTTTATATGGTCCAATCGCAGAATTCATCTGTACTCTGAAACCACGGTTGACCTGAATTTTATTTTGATCATCCACCCAAGGTACTCGGAACATAACCACACGTTCTGGTTCGCACATTCGCTCAAGTACATTGGCATCTTTATATTTCTTATTGTCTTCTATGAAAGGGATAACTGTCTCAGCTACTTCTGTAACTGCCTGCATAAATTCAGGTTCATGGGGATTTCGCTTAGAAATTTGGTCAACAAAACTGGAGACCTCTTTTGATAGGTTTATCATAGATAGTTACTTCAATTAATGGGTTCGTAAGATCAATTTAGCCGATTTTAATCAAAAACATAATATATCAGCTTCGTCGATGTAGAATTAATATTGGTCGTTATCCTTAACCTAATCGTGATGGTAATCTAAACAGTGAGTAACCTTCGTACGTTAAATTAGAAAGTGAACAATAAACCACCAAGTTATGTACACTACACAAATCGACAATGAGATTTTCACTAAGTTGAAAAGACTCAACAAAGACCAAAAAAATGAGGTCTTAGACTACTTGGAAAATATTCCACACGTCAGTCATAGCACGAGGCTTTATAGAAGAAAAGCCATGAAACAAATAAGAGAAGCTCTTAAAGGAAACTGAAAAGATATTCTTAATCTTCTGAAAGTACGATTACCATGTCATCATGAGACAGGGTGAAAGGATCTGATTTAGGAGGGTTTACATAAACACCATATCCTTTGTTCATATCTTTAGACTCCTTGATTACACGGTATCCAATAGCTACTTCATTCTTTCTGGCAGCAGATTCAAGAATGGTATAGAAGTTTATTGGCTCTCCAACTTTCACATATTCTCGCGCTGGTTTGATGTAAATCTCCGAACCATCAGCATCGAACAAGTCTTCAAATACGCGCATCAGGTATTTGTTTTCAGATACCTGACTCATCAATAACGAAATCAATTTATCACTTACGATGAAGTCATCAGCACTTGTGATATCTGCCAATTGTCGGTTTCTGATGTCAAGCATCTCCGACACGATTTTATATTTTTCACCATTTTTCTCGGTGAAATTTCTCAAGTGAAGAAGAGTAATCAATGTTTGTGCATCGGCCTCCTGAATTGGGAAGTAGTTTTGATAACACAATAGCATGATATAGTCATACTGACCTAGATTCATTGATTCCAATGTTTCACGATCAGTGGTATCCATCACTTCAAATGAAAGTCGGATATTTTCTACACTATTCTGAAGCTTATTAACTGCTTTGGCTGCATCGTCAAACTTACTAATTACTTTTACCTCCGATCCCGGCGGCACATAATTGTCAAGTTCTTTGATGATGTATTTTGCACGGTTATTCCATCCAAGAATCAATATTTTCTCTTCTTCTTGTATCAACGGTTCCGTGTAAACAATCTTGTTTTCTTCCAGATCCTGGTGCTCTGGTGCATTTGGTACCAAAGTGTCATCATCCTCGGTAATACCGATTACTCTATCTCCTGCAGTGAAAATTGTATCCATTGGAGGGTTAATCTCCACATGACCATCTGCAAACTGGATACCCATGATAGCAGAGTCTTCGTAAGAGAATAAGATTTCTCTGAAAGTCTTCCCTACTAGTTTTGGCTCAGCCATGAAGTAGATTTCATCCCCACCGAAATCCATTAACTCTATGTACACCACGGACAAACCTGATTGTCTGGATGTCTGGACCATGATCCTGGAGATAATCTCATCTGACAGAATCAATTCTACTTCATCCTTGCCTACCATTTTAGCGACTTCAAAGTTTCGCTTATCTTCCATCTCCGCTGTGATGTGATATGGATCAGGTCGTCTTTCTGGATTAGTTACAATTGCAACAATGGTTTTGATGATTTGAGAATCTGAGTTCTCATTGTCTTTATCGAGAATAATAATTGACTTGGTATCAAACGGATTCGCGATATATAAATCGTGTACGTCAATTGGGTTACCCGTACGACAAATGACTTTTGTATTTCCGGTGCTTCCTACTTTATCTCGAATCTCATCTTCCATCAACACCTTATCCATATCTGCCAAAATCACGATCACCCCTCTTTTTTGGTTTTCGTTAGCAATACAGATCTCGGAAATAATGGTGAATATTTTTGAAGACCAACCTAAGATCAATACATGGTCTTTCTCTATTACGAATGATCTACCTTTTCTCAGGTCATCCATTTTTGTAAGGATACCATTGGAAACCAAACCTATAAGAGTTGAAACAATGACTAGACCCAGGAATGTGGTAATCATCATGAATAATCGGAATGGCCAATTATCTTCATGGTTACCTAAAACACCAGGATCAAGTACGTGTGTGAGGTTGACCCACAATGACTCAAAAAAGGAAAAATCTCTGTCAGAATCTGGATGTAGTCCAAATACCAAGAGTAAAGTACCGAAGAATAAAATCAGTATAAATGACAGAATCCCCAGACCGTAGATCATTGCTACGGTACCTTTTGAGATAAAGCTGTCAAACTTGTAATTGAGTCGAGTCTTAAGCGGGATATTGCTCATTCGAAGCTTGCTTCTTATTTATGTCTTGAAAAGATACGCAAAAGTAATCCAAATTATAAATTATTCGCCCCATGGATTAAACATTAGAGAACTTTAATGTAAAATGAAGTAGTCATTCAGCATCAATCAGTTATCATTTTTGGAATGTTGTGTTTATCGGATGTCAACTAACCTGAGATAATCAAAGTACATACGACAGAAAGAATCTTTAGATTCTGGCTTGCTAAATATGGGCTTATCGCCAATTAGAATTTCTTCCTCATTGAGCGTGGCATTGTATATCTTCCGACCTAATTCTAAATGGTTTCTCTGGTTAGCTAGATCAAGCGAGAATTTTTCTCCATTAATAGTTATTAGAATCATTGTTTCTTCATCTTCTGGCTGTTTAAAAAAGAAAAAGGCCATATCATTTCTCCAATTAAGAATAATCACTGGTTGGAGGCCATTCACCAGCTTCAGTTGGTCAAGACTAAACACGTTCATTCCTGCATCAGGCATTTCCTCGATTACATATTCTGATTGACGAACATTCTTAAAATACAGTTCTGAGGCATCTGTCGTTTGCATTCGAATCTCTGATTCATCCACTGTCTTGGTTTTATCAGGATGGCAAGCACAAATCAGTAATAGCAACCAGATGAAAATGTGGGTTTTTCGAAAATTCATTTCTTTCAGTAATTGAGGAATCAGTAAAAATTAAACGTTATATCATCATTTATTAATTAAATTTAACCCACGGTGAATAGATATGGATGATAAAGCAATAAAGGTTTTAATTGCAGATGATCATACGTTGTTTAGAAAAGGTATGTCCATGATGGTCAAAACTTTTCCAGGTGTGGTTTCTGTACATGATGTGGAGAATGGCCAGAAGGCGCTAGATTATCTTGGAGAAAATCCNGTNGANATTTTATTNCTTGATTTGGAAATGCCNGTNCTNGATGGATGGGANACTTCCAGAAAAGTGGTNAANAATTTTCCNNATACCTACATNATCATGATCTCCATGCATGATTCTNTAAAACTNATTTCTGANCTNATNGAAATAGGTGTTCACTCNTANCTTCTTAAAAGNGCNGAACCNGAAGAGGTNCAGAANGCNATGATNTCNGTNATCAATAATGATTTCTANTACAATCANNTNGTGGCTANAGCNCTTCATCAAAAAGTANGNTNNGGNAATAGCAGACAANNTNTTGGANGATGACAANAANCAATTGACNAAACGTGANATNGAAATTNTGGANTTNATCTGNCAGGAGCTCACNATGAAGGAGATTGGTGAGAAACTTTNNATCAGTGAACANACNATTCATACNCATAGAAAGAATCTNATGAAAAAGACTGAAGCNAAGAANGCNGTNGGTTTNGTNAANTTTGCTATTCAAAACCATATNGTNAGCCTCTNNNAACTACCCNTTTTANGGTAGTTTTCGATTCT